>CAZCIW010000023.1:0-25403 GCA_964499135.1 uncultured Muribaculaceae bacterium | reverse complement strand
CGCCATCAAGGTTGTAACGTTTCATACCACCGTGGCAAGAAGCGTAACCGTTACGTGCAGCACATCCCCACGCAAGTGTTAATGTACCTTTTTTGTGTTCACCAAAATATCTCATACCAAGAATACATGCACAGTTGTGTTCAGGATCAAAGAACGTCAAACCATACGGGAAGTCAGGGTGTGTCCAGTCAGGATCTGAGAATACGTAAATATCTCCGTCCGGTAATTCTCTTGAATTTGCATACATTTCAGTATATTTCTCATTGATATACTGGAAGTTCAACATCCAAGAATACATAATATTTTCAAAACCTTCAGGGATTAGAAGGTGAGCTTTAACCATAAAATCTTCTTCCAAACCAACAACAGCTTCTGTTCTGTACATAAGTCTGTCACGTGTTCCGTAAATAGCTTCACGGATTATAGGAAGTAAATATTTCAAATCACAGTTAGGTTCGCCAACGATTTTTCTTGCAGCGGCACAACGTCCTACAACAGTACCATCGTTGAATAATAACTGGTTAGCGCCTTGAGGAAGACCGATTTTTTCGGGTTGAAATACAGGCATGCCTGTTAATTCAATAGTTCCGGGGCTGCTTTTTGCTAATTTGTAAGCTTCAGATACTGACTTAACTTCTTCAACATTATTTCCAAAGAACGGTGCAGTAATCGTAGCACGAGCAGCTGACATCAGCTGTTTAAGCTCTTCTGAATTTGTAAAAAATTCTTTTGTTGCCATAATTTTCTCCTTCTTTTAAACACTATCCTAGTGTTTTTTCTTTAACAAAATTTTAGCACAAAAAGAAAAAAATCAACAGAAACATACCTTTTATATGTCTAAAACAGGTACATCCCCTTCAAGTTTTATTTCAAACTCAGTGCCCTCAGGAATAAAAACTTCGTTTCCAGGTGAAAAAAAAACTACTATAGGTGCCAAAATTAAGTCAGCGGTCTGCATTGCCGCACCGGTTATAAAATAAAAAGGTTTTACAGCATTACTGACACACTCACTTGCCACTTTACTACAAGGATCAACATTATAGTAATTATTAATAGTTCCGGTGTTCACAGTATTTGCAAGATTATCTTTGTACTTGGAAGGTCCTGCAACAGCGCCGAACAAAACCCCTTTTTTATTCATTTTTGAAATATATGCTTCCGCGGGATATGTTATATTTTCTATTTTGATACCTATAATCTTAACCTTAAGAGTTCCACTACCTCCACCTTTTCTGGGAGGTTTATTCTTTATTATAATCCCAGTAAAACTTAATTTTACAGGATCTTTGTTTAAAAATATACGTTCCGGATAAATAGACTCAAACTTTATTTCAGACTCGCTTGTTGACTGATAAGACATCGCATTAACAGATTTCACATCAAATTTTCTGCCCTTCTCCAAAATAACTGCTGTAAGTTCTCTTCCCTCCAAACATTTATAAGTTTCTTTGAAAGCATTCACTGCTCCTGTCCTATTTAAGAGAATATCGTTTGAAATAGGACATACCACAAGTTTGTTGTTTTCCGAAAAAACAACATTTTGTTCATTTACAGTATCTACAGCCGGTGCAACTTCAGCTACTGATTGAATATTTTGAACTGAATTTTCTTCAAAAAGAAAATTGGAAGTCCCAGTCTCAAGCATTTCCGAGACTTCCAAGTTTGAATTTTTAGAAATTTCCTCCGGCACCGCCATCGGCAATTCAGCCAACTTCTCAACTGCTTCGCCGACACCTTGTCCGTATGGAGTTTCTTCGGTAAATGTGTTTTGTTCATTAGAAAAACAAGGGGTAAATGTATTTGAGAGTATTGCACAGAGCAATATAAACCTAAATAAATTATTCATTTATTTATTTCCTATATAATATTGTGGGGGTAAAATTTAAGTGCTAGGATACCCTTTGGATATCTGATTAATAGCTTTAGTATATACATAATCCAAGAAACATTGTGAAAAAACAATCATTCAAAAAAAGGATTACAAATAAAAAATTTGTGGTTACATAGAAACAAACAAATAATACTAGCCACATGGATAAAGAAAAAGATGTTGCAGCAATATATAGTAGTATTAAATTCTGTATATTTACCGTAACAATGTAGAAATATTTAATTTGTGTGGTAAGATAGTATTGTTAAGATTCATAAGAAGGGAAACAAAAATGAGCAGAGCTAAATATATGTTACCGTTATTAATACTGGCAACAGGTTTATGTGTACCAGTAGCAATCGGAAATACTGCCGGAATAAATCTTGAAAATCCGTTGCTTCCGATTTCAACAAACGCACCGGTTGCTACCGCAAAAAGACATTATATTACGGTAAACGCTCTTGATATGGTTGATAATCCAGATTTTTATCTTAATAAGAATGTGAAAGTTAAAGGGAAATTCGATAAATTTTCAACGCTCGGACTTGATTACAAACCTGCGATGAAAAGTTCTGACGACTTCATTACGTTTCTCATACAAAGACCCGATGTGGTAGATCATAATATTCCGCTATCTGAATTCAAAATTTTCTTAAAAAGAACTGAGGCTGAAAAGCATATTGATTTGGATGCAGGAGATGAAGTGGAATTTTCGGGGAAAATTTTCTCAACCGCACTTGGCGATGTCTGGATGGATGTTGATGATTTTCAAGTTTTAACAGAAAAGAAGAAATCCACAGACAAACAGTAATTTAAATTTAGAAATAATTTCGGGAGTTATGAAATGGTAAATGATAAATTTTTAACAATACACGGGCACTTTTATCAACCACCGCGTGAAAATCCATGGCTTGAAGCGATAGAAATGCAAGACAGCGCATTTCCGTTTCATGACTGGAACGAAAGAATTAACAAAGAATGTTATAACCCTAATTCGGTTTCCAAAATTGTTGACAGCAGAAACAGAATTCTGGATGTCGTAAATAACTATGAACACATGAGCTTTAATTTCGGACCAACTCTTCTTTCATGGATGGAGCAGTTTGCACCGCTTACATATGAAAGAATAATAAAAGCAGATATAGAGAGCGTTAATGAACACGGAGGTCACGGCAACGCTCTTGCTCAAGTGTACAATCATATAATTATGCCGCTCGCAAATGAACAGGATAAAATAACTCAAGTTAAATGGGGCATAAGAGATTTTGAATATCGGTTCGGAAGAAAACCGGAAGGACTTTGGCTTGCAGAAACTGCCGTTGATGACGACACTTTGAGAATTTTGGAAGAAAACGGAATTAAATTCACAATACTTTCACCATATCAAGCGCAAAAAATAAGAAAAGAAGGTGACAAAGACTGGGCGGACGTAAGTTGGGGAAACATTGATCCGGCACGTTCTTACAGATATTATATTAAATCTGCACCCGGAAAATTCATTGATTTATTTTTCTACGATGGCGCAATCTCACGTTCTGTCGCATTTGATGAACTATTGAAAGACGGTAACAAGTTTGCAAAAAGGCTGAAAGAAGGAGTTTCTGATTGCCGAGATTACCCACAGCTGGTAAACATTGCAACAGACGGAGAAAGTTACGGACATCATACAAAATTTGGCGATATGGCGCTTGCATATGTATTGCAAATAAAAGCTAAAGAAGAAGGATTCACAATCACTAATTATGGAGAATACCTTGATAAATATCGAAGTGATTATGAAGTAGATATTAAACAAGCTTCAAGCTGGAGTTGCTTTCATGGAGTGGGAAGATGGAAAGAAGATTGCGGATGTTCAACAGGCGGGCATCCGGGGTGGAACCAAAAATGGAGAAAACCACTAAGAGAAGCCCTCGATTACTTGAGAGACGAACTTATTCAAATATTTGAAACAGAAGGGTCAAAATATTTTAACAAAAATTGTTGGGAAGTCAGAAACAATTATATAAATGTTATTTTGGATCGAAATCTGATGAATGTTCAAAAATTCCAAAATGAAAATTTCATGTCCAATTTATCAGACGATAACAAAGTTAAAGCTATGGAATTATTAGAAATTCAGCGCCAAGCAATGCTTATGTACACAAGTTGCGGTTGGTTTTTCTCAGAAATTTCTGGAATTGAAACTGTTCAAATAATGAAATATGCAGCTCGAGCAATGCAATTAGCATCAAGATTTACAAGAAAAGATTTCGAAACTCGCTTCACAGAAATACTTTCGGAAGCAAAAAGCAATATTTCGGAGTATGGCACAGGCAAAGATATTTTCAAGAATTTTGTTAAGCCGTCAATTGTAACCCCTAAGCAAATTGCAAGTCTCTGGGCAATTTCATCACTTTACGAAGATTTTGAGGAAGAAGAAAACGTTTATTGTTATACAATAAAATGTAATGATTACCAAAAAATTCACAAAGGCAATTCCAATTTCATAATCGGACACATTGAAATTCAGTCAAAAATTACACTTCAAAAATGCAGTCTGATGTTTGCTCTTATGCAGTACTCCGGCGGAGATTTTCATTGTGCTATAAAAGAATACTCGGATGAAACAGAATTCAAAACCATGAAAACTGAATTAAGCAAAATTTTTATGCTCAACCCACTCACTGAGATTATCAGAGCAATTGACGAATATTTTGGCAAAGATTACTATACTCTTAAAGATATTTTTATCGAAGAAAGAAGAAAAATTTTGCAAAGACTCCTCAAAGGGAAAATGCAAAAATTTGCGCAAATTTATCAAGACATGTATGACGAAGGCAAAAGTTCAATTTATCACATGCAAAACTTAGGACTCGCAATTCCGGATGAATTTAAAATTGCGGCGCAATATGCTCTCGGACGCAAATTTAACGATTTGATAATTGAATCAGCCGGATTTTTAGATTCCGGTATACTTCAAGAGGCGACAGATATTAACTTTGAAACAAAAAAAATGGGAATTAAAATAGATAAAACTCGTTCTAACGCAATATTTGGAAAGAAAATTCTTCAAAATATAAACAGGCTTTCTTTTAGTTTTGAAATTCAGCAAGCAGATGTTGTTCTTGAACTGTTTGATTTAATTGAAAAACTTGAACTTGAAATTGATATCGCAGAGGCTCAGAATATTTATTATTCAAGAATTTACCACAAAATTGGCGATGTCATTGAAAATGCAAAAAAATCAAACAGAACAGGCGACAAAAAATTTATAAACATGCTATTGGATATCGGGGTTAAACTTAATATCAATACTGAATTTTACAGAACAATGCTCGCTAAAACAGATGTATAGCAATATGGGTCTTACCAATCGGAAGACCCGTATTTTGCATATAAATTGATTGTTGCGTGAATTTTATGTTCAACCGATTCTATTTTTTTTATAATATCTTCATTACAGCTTTTATTTTTTAAAAGTTTTAATTCCAATAACTCTTCTTTTGCTCGTCGGATTTTTTCTTTTGCCTTTTCTCTTTCCATAAAAAGCCACCCTTCAAAACCACACCCCGGCGGAACTATTGACCACGGAGTAGAAGGACAATGTCGACATAAAGCAGGTCTTTTTTCATAAATTCCGCACAAATTGTTGTCTTGAAGATATTTACAACCGTAAAAAGTTGTTGTTGCTTCTTCATAATTCCCATCACGACGCAACATTTCAACAATATTATCAACAAGTTCCATATCAATTTCACGGGCAGCCTCAATAGAAGGATACGGCTCAAATATACTCAAAAATTCGCACGCAGCCATATCTCCATCAGCTTGCAATTTTAAAAGTTCAGTGTAAGTTTTTGAAGTTGTAACTACCCGACAGCAACGACCGCACATATGGCATAACTCCTGTGGACGAGTCAATAAATAATTTTCCTCATAAATACCCATACTCTGATTATATTCTAAAACTTAAAGATAAAAATGAATTTAACATTTCTTAAACTTTTAAGAATTAACGCAATTATGAAGAGACAAAATACTTTAGATATATAAGTAGTTTAAAAAAGGTAGTGTTATGACATTTGTTCAAAATCAGGGAAATCAACAGTTACAGCAATTTCAACCGCAGATAAAGTCTACAGTTTCACAGCCGACGGTGCAAGCGACTCCACAAGCAACTCCTCCAGTTGCTCCTCAAATCACGCAGCCGCAACCGGCATTATCTCCGGGTTACACAACAACTCCTCAAACTCAAAGCACTCAATCGCCAAGTTATGCCGGTGTAAATATTCAAATATATAATCCATCAGTAGGAATTCCAAATATTAACCCGACCGGAAATATGACAACTTCTCAAGCGGTACCGGGGATTGCATATCCTTCAAACTATTATACTCAACAGTACGGCATTCCACAAAACTCAGCAAATGCTTCGGGCGGAATTGTAGCCCAAGGTGGCAACGGAGGCAATGCAAATGTTTATAATACAATTCAAGCCCCAGAGTCTAATTCAGGAACCTCTGCCGAAGGACAAAACTCCGATAACGCAAAAGCTCTTACAGACAACAATACAAAAAATGAAACAATAACCAATAAAACTGAAACTACAAAGACAGAAGATGAAAAGAAAAAAACAGAAAAGCGAAAAGTTGTAGAATTAACAGACGAATATATTAAAAACCTTGAAAATTATCTGAACAGTCAAGACAAAGAGGTTAGAATGATGGGTGCAAAAGAAGTAGTCGAAAGACTTCAGGAAGATGACAGTCGAAAAGATGATCCGGCACTTACCGCTTTAGTTAATAAAATGCTGCAAGATCCCGATCAGAAAATCCGTCTTTTAGCACTTAGTATGATAGAATCCAGAACTTGTACAGGGAACGATTATACAATCGGAGTTTTAAAGAAAATGCAAAACGGAACCTCTGGTTACGGACAAGATGCAACTCAGGCAACGAGTGCATTACTCAAAATGTCCGGTAATGTAGTTGAAAAAGAATTTGAAGTAAAAGATAAAAACGCTAAAAAATAAAGGTTAAGTTATGAATATCGTTAATGCGGTAAAAAATAATTACGGAAAATATCTTGCAAGGGCTGCCGGCGGTGTTGGGCTCTTTTGCATTGCAAGAGATTCGCATACTATCGGAAAACTTCAATCCGACGTAACCGCACAATCTCGTGATGCAAATGTTTGCACTGATTTTTTCGAAAATAGCCAACGTCTTGATACTCCGAGTATTACAAAGTCCAAAATTAAAGATAATGTATTCAGATATCACTTAAACAGTAATTTCTTAAACTTTTTCAATTCTGCAATCGGTTATTTTTCAGGTTTCACTCAAAATTGCATTTCAAGTGTAGTTACAATTGCACTCAGTTCAGTTGCTTTATTTGCCAAAAACAAAAAAGTTGCTTGTACCGGCGGTATCGGATTAGGTGTGGTTGCGCTATACAGTTTTATTAAAGATGGTCTGGGTTTTGGTACAACTAAATTTCTACAGAAATAATTCTTAGAACTTTTTCAGCTTAAAAATCATATTGACCGGCACGCACAAGCTATTAAAAAGGAAACAGTTAATTTGAACTGAGCCTAAATAAACTGGACAAAGAAAAAAGTCGGCTCTATGGTTTCAATTCAATTAAAATTTGTCCAGCAAATCAGGTCGTCTGGATTTTGTTCGTAAAATTCTTTGTTCCTGCCTGAATTCGTTAATTTCTTTATGATTGCCGTTCAAAAGCACTTCCGGAACTTTCAGCCCCCTATATTCGCGGGGTTTTGTATACTGCGGATATTCAAGAAGCCCATCAGAAAAACTGTCATCCTCCGCACTTTCAATTTTTCCGAGAGTTCCTTCAATTTTACGGCTTACAGCATCAATCAAGCAGAGTGCCGGAAGCTCTCCGCCGGTCAAAACAAAATCTCCGAGAGAAATTTCTCTCGGCTTAATAATTTCTCTTATTCGTTCATCAAACCCTTCATAATGCCCGCAAAGACAGATTATATGTTCATATCCTGCAAGCTCTTTTACAACTTCTTCACATATAGGTTCACCCTGTGGAGAAAGCATTATTGTTATTGAATTTTCACCCCTCTCCACGCTTTCATAAGCATCCACATACGGTTGGGGCATCAAAACCATTCCAGCGCCGCCCCCATATGGGGTATCATCAACTTTTCTATGTTTATCATGAGTAAAATCACGCGGATTTATCGTATTTACGTCAATAACACCAGCATCAATCGCACGCTTTAATATACTAAATGAGCAGTGCGAATTTATCATCTCAGGAAAGAGTGTTAAAACATCAAATCTCATTCCAAAAGCCCCTCGATATTATTGATTATAACTTTTTTATCTTTAAGACTGACTCCTGTTACAATCGCTTTCACAAAGGGTACAAGCGAAACGTTTTTTGATTTCGTTTTTACTGACAACAGATCATTCGCACCGTTATTCGAGACCCCGACAACAAAACCAAGCTTGTTACCATCAGCATCAACCACATCAAGTCCGACAAGCTCATCAATCAAAAACTCATCTTCATCCAAAGCCTCACGAATGGTATCTTCCTCAACAAAAAGCAGAGATCCTTTATATTCCATCAATTCATTGATAGAATTTATATCCTCAAATTTCACAATGGCAAAACTTTTATTTAATCGGATACTCTTAATCATTAGCTGTTTATAATCATTTCTGACATTTACAAAAACTTTCGTCAAAGAACAGAAAAAATCCTGTTGATTTTTTGAAAAACCAACTTTTGCCTCACCTTGAATTCCATGGAAATTGAGTATTTTGCCTACAGAAATGAATTTACTCATGACTCTTGAGCTTCTTCAACCTTTTTGGGCTTTCTACCTCTTTTCGGTTTTTCTACAGGTTCTTCCGCAACAGCAACCTCAACTGTTGCAATTTCGGGTTCTGCCGGAATTGCAGACTTCTGGTTTTTAAACTCTTCAGGAACATCTGCCCTATCTTGGTTCCAACGGGTCAAGCCCATTTGAGAACGGATTAAACCTATACCTACATGAACTCGCCACTCATCCATCTTTAACTGAGCCGCAATAATTTTGTGGCACCCTATCGGCGGAAGCGGCAATAGTGGCTCATATAAATTCTTTATTGCAAACAACTGATCCGGAGAAATTGCAAGCTTACGTTTTGGGAAAGGCAACTTCGGAAGCATCAATTTTTGTCTTACAAGGTTTATACCAAAGAAAACTTTTCTTGGCTCAAGTCCGATTTTTTCGCCTATAACTTCATGTGCATCCGGATTTGGTAAAGGGAGCATCAACTTATAAAGCAATTCTATCTGTTCAAGCTGCTCTTTACTTACCAATAACTGTTTTGGAGCTTTTGGTCTGTTGTTTTGAGGACGTCTGTTATTAAATCGGTTATTGTTTCCTTGAGGACGTCTGTTATTAAAGTTATTTCTGTTATTATAACCACCCTGCTGAGGTCTTTGATTACCATAACCACCGCGTCTGTTATCTCTGTTATAACCAGCATTATCACGATTATAACCGCCTTGATTATTGTTTCTGTTATATCCTTGTCGATTGTTATCCCTTCTATAACCGCCATTATCGCGACCATAACCACCTTGATTATTATAATTATTACGGGACTGCGGACGACGATAGCCTTGATTATCGTTTCCTCCGCTTGAATAACTGCTATAAAACTGCGGTCTGTCTTCAGTGCTATAACTTCTTAAATTTTGTTCTTGAGCCTCCGGCTGTGGAGAAGATACACCGGCAGAACTTTCAAAATCACTACCGGGATTTATCATCATTTTCTTATCCGGATACAAACAATCCGGACAAATAACTCTTTTGGGGTTCTTAGTTTCAAATTCACGCCCGCACTTAACGCACTTGTTTACATACATATTGAAAGCCTCTTAATTGAAAAATAATAAATTGCATAATAAAAATTAATCTTAAAAAATTACTCCTCGGTAATCCATACAAAAAATATTAAAAATACTAACAGTATTATATTAACATAATTAACAAATATTTGCAATAGCAAAAATAATTTATTTTTCAATGAAAAAAGTTACAGGACCGTCATTGATTAGTGAAACATCCATCATAGCACGAAATTTACCGGTTTTAACGTTCACACACAGAGCTTGAAGTTTTTTAACAAAATCTTCATATAAAAGAACAGCATCCTCAGGTTTCGCCGCATCATCAAAACTCGGACGTGTGCCTTTTTTACAATCCCCACAAAGTGTAAACTGAGATACGACAAGAATTTCTCCGGAAACATCCTTAATTGACAAGTTCATTTTATCATTTTCATCTTCAAAAATTCTTAAATTTACAATTTTTTGAGCTAATTTTTCAGAATTTTCAACAGTATCCGATTTAGTAACGCCAAGAAAAACCAACAGACCCATGCCAATTGAAGAATACAACTCCCCATCAATTGTAACAGATGCATTTTTAACCCTCTGAATCAGCGCTTTCATTTTTGTTCAACCTTTCCTCTCAACTGTCCGCATGCTGCATCAATATCAGCTCCGCGCTCTAGTCTCACAGTAACTTTTTTACCGGAATGTTCAAGTAAATACTTGAATTTTTGTATTGAATTGCCCGAAGGTCGCTGATAATCATTTTTTTCGGTCGGATTATAAGGAATTAAGTTCACATTACATTTTATATCAGACAAATACTCCGCAAGCTCTTTTGCGGCTTCAGGAGTATCATTAAGCCCTTTTGCAAGAAGGTATTCAATAGTAATCCGACGTCCTGTTTTTTCAACATACTTTTTCAATGCAATTTTCAAATCCGCCATATTATATTTGTCTTCAATCGGCATCAATTTACGTCGAATTTCATGATTTGGCGCATGGAGAGAAATAGCTAAAGTTGACTGCATATCGTTTTCGGCAAGTTTATTAATCCCAGGAATAATTCCGCTTGTAGAAACAGTCAACCTGCGCGCACCAATTTGAAAGTTGTCATTAAAAATTTCCATGGCTTTTGTAACATTATCAAGATTCAACATCGGCTCACCCTGTCCCATAAACACAATATTTGTGACTTTTAAGCCTGTATCTCGCTGAATTGTAAGAACTTGTTCAATTATTTCTTTATAAGTCAAATTTCTTATAAAACCGCGTTTTCCTGTCGCACAAAATGAACAATTCACCGCACATCCAATTTGAGAACTTACACATGCTGTCAGATTTGCACGATTGTCAAACCTCATTAAAACTGTCTCAACACACTCACCGTCCGGATATTCAATTAAATATTTAATCGTCCCATCTGTACTCACCTGTTTAACTTTTATTTTCACATCAGAAACAACTGCAACTTTCTTCAATTCTTCACGGGATTTTACTGACAAATCAGTCATTTCATCAATGTTTTTAACAGACTTCAAATAAATCCAATTATGAATTTGACGCGCTCTGAATTTTGAGGCGTGAAGTTCATCCGTTATTTTTTCGATTTCTGCTAAACTCAATCCTGATAATATTTTCATCTTTTACACCGGAATTTTTTCTTTATAATATTCTACAATTTCAATCATAGCATGAAGAAGAAGCGTCATTTCTTCATTTTTATTTTTCCACTCACAAAACCCGCACGAAACAGGTAACAAAGTCAACGGATTATCAGGAAAATCTCTGCATATCTGAGGACGATTTTCATAATCCGAGCACCTTTTATCTTCTGTCAATTTCGGACAATGATAAAAGTAAACTTCAGAATCTTTATTTTGTTCAAGAAGCGCGATATATTCGGGATAAATTTTCCTTGCCTCTTCTTTTGAAGAATACGGAATAAAAATACTCGTAAACTGTTGTGCAAAATTATCTCCATTTTCAGCCCTTAATCTTAATTCCTCCGGAGAAAACTCACTGCACGCGAGATTACAGCATGTCGCGCAACCTTTGCAGCTGTAATTTGCGCGTTCCACCAAAATTTCCTGAAACTTAAGATAAATATCTTTTGAGACATCATTTCCAAGCATGCTTAAAACATCAATCTGCCATTTCCTGCCGATACTTTCAGATGGAAATTCGGAAAATATATCTCCATTCAATCCGGTAGGTTTTATTGCATCAATACGCTTTTGAAGTTCTTTCACAGAATAAGCAAAACATTCACGATATTTTACACGCTGATTTTCTAAAATTGAACTTAACTCACTCATAACAGAATAATATCACAAATCCTCAATTAATTTGTAATATCCCATCTTCCGCATGTACCACCCCAACGAGCAATGATATTCCCTTGAATATCTTTAATTTTTTCGTAATGCTTAACTTCCTGTTCGCCTTCAACAATCGTTATAACTTCACAATTGTTTGAGCATCCGCTACATTCACAAGTAATCGAATGGAATTGCATGTCACCGACTTCCCAACCCTTGAATTTTGTTTGAGCCTCTGTATATTGATGATTTTCCATAGCCAACAAAGCTGCTCCTATTGCACCCATTGTCTGATGGTTCTCCGGAACTATAACTTTATGTCCGAGAGCCTCTTCAAAAGCTTTCACCATCCCTTGATTGGTTGCAACGCCACCTTGAAATGAGAACACCGGTAATAATTCCTTACCAAGCGCAAGGTTTGCAAGATAATTTCTAACAAGAGCCTGACAAAGCCCATATAACAAATCCTCAACAGGATAACCTAATTGTTGTTTATGAATTAAATCGCTTTCTGCAAACACACCGCATCTGCCCGCAATACGTGCTGGATTTTCAGATTTCAAAGCAGTCTCACCAAACAGTTCAATAGGGACATTAAGTCTTTGAGCCTGATGATCAAGGAATGATCCCGTGCCTGCCGCACAAACAGTATTCATTGCGAAATCTGTTACAATACCATCTCTCAAAATAATAATTTTACTGTCCTGACCTCCGATTTCCAAAATAGTCTGAACCCCAGGGACATTAATACTTGCTGCAACAGCATGGGCAGTAATTTCATTCTTAATAACATCAGCACCTACCAAAGCTCCTGCAAGATTACGTCCGGAACCGGTTGTTCCAACACCCATCACGTCATAATCCGTAATTCTTTTTTTATAAAGTTCAGTCAAACCCGTCTGAACAGCAACAACAGGTTTTCCTGCTGTTTTAAGCATATAACTGTCAATATACTTTCCGTTTTCGTCAACCAACGCTAACTTTGTCGTAACCGAACCTACATCTATCCCTAAATATACTGTTAAACTCATAAAAATATCCCTCTATTCTGTTTCATTTAACATAAGTCTACCACAAATCTTTTTTTATTTACAACGAAATAAAAAAGAGTTTACATAATGAACATTATGTTTATGTTATATTTACATTATGACAAATAAAATTATTATATTTTCGGGAAAACAATATTCGGGGAAAGATACTGCCGCAAAGATTATGCTTGCAGAAATGCCTGATTTTAAGCGTTGTGCAATGGGTGATATAATAAAAATCACCTACGGTAAAACAAAAAACCTCACCTACGACGAAATTGAAAAAAACAAAGCACAATATCGTCAAGATCTGATAAATTTAGGGAACTGGGGACGCGCTCAAGATCCGGATTACTGGTTAAAAAAAATTCTTGAACAAGATGGCAATATTATCGTAACAGATGTAAGAGTTCCGCATGAATATGAAGTATTCAAAGCTGCCGGCGCAATTGCAATCAGGGTTAACGCTACGCGAGAAACAAGAAGCATGCGTGGAGAGCTGGTAGGAGAAACCGATATTACAGAAACCGGTTTGGATAAGGTTAAAGACTGGGATTTTATTATTGATAACAACAATGATTATGAAAGTCTAAAAAAACAAGTATCTGATATTATTGAAAAAATCTCCCGATAAATTATCGGGAGATTTTTTAGAATTAAACCATGCCTTCTTTAACTGCCTTAACTGCTGCTTGGACTCTATCGTTCACACACATTTTTTGCAAAATAGAACACACATGAGCTTTTGCAGTGTGAACACTTACTATTAACTCTTTCGCAATTTCAGTGTTACTTTTTCCTGTAACAAGATGTTTTAACACTTCAAATTCTCTATCTGTCAAAGGAACTCTTCCTTCAGACTGATTTTTGTTAGGTAAAAAGCCTATGTTTTCGACCTTTGGGAACGCGTTGAGCGCAAGCTGTGCTACCATAGGATCAATCCAGCACACACCTGTCGAAACGTCTCTCACCACATCTGCAAGTTTTGAAGGATCAATGTCTTTTAGACAATACGCACTTGCGCCGGAACTTAATGCGGCAACAACCTCTTCTTCTCGGTCATGGGATGTCAAAGCTATTGCTTTAATCTCCGGGGCAAATTCACGAATTTTCATAATTGCCTCAATTCCGTTCATGCCCGGAAGTCCTAAATCCATTAATACAACGTGCGGCTTTAATTTTTCAATCATCTTTAAACCTTCAATTGCATTTTCTGCTTCTGCAACAACATCAATGTCAGAATTTTCATTCAATGCGCATCTTAACCCGACACGCGTCAATTTAAAATCTTCTACGATTACTACTCTAATAACCTTCAATCCATGTTTTGCATCTCCTTTTTGATTACTCTCTGTCATTTTACACCTCAACTAAATAAATATATAACTATCACATTATGCATTAAACTATAGTCAAGTTATTTAATCCATTAGCCAATCGGCTAATTATTGTAAAAAATACAATAAATATTTTTTATACATTTTTTTTTGATTATGCTATAATCCTCTGGTAAACGAGTTTATGGAGTATAATAATGCTTGAATTTTTATTTGGAAATAAATCTAAAAACCCCCCAAAAGATGTACGAATTAATGAAATTTATAATAAATTATCCGAACATTTTGGTGTAAAAGATATACCCGAAGAAAGAAAAAAGTATCTGCGTACTATCATGCTTACGCATGGATATTTAAATTTTCCGTTTGTCAAAGCAATTGAAGAAATATCCGATGCCGAAACACTTTATGCACTCCAATTCAAATGGATTGATAATCATATTTTTAATGATAATAAATTTCATTTTGAAAACGACAAAATTAGTGTTCTTTCTCGCAACAAAATTAAAAATTCAGATTGGATAAAAAAAGAAGGGCATGACATTAAACTCATAAACCTCGCAGGGTTAAAAGATGGCAATAGGACTAAAGAAACCGGAAAATTCATGGATTGGTTGCGTCAGCTTTTAATACTTCCAACAGGAAGTCTTCCAAATGAAATCTTTAATACTACAATCTATTTAATTCCATTTCACCCGAGAGAATTTGGCTGCGCTTATCTTCCAAAAAGCAGTGAAGTAAGCGAAAAGCTTTTTGACAAAGAAATTTTTGAAGTAACAGGCATGGATATAAAAGAACAGGTTCAAGTTTTTATCACTCTTGCTCAGCTTGCAGGACACCCTGTAATCTATGATATTCTTCCACAAACAGGAAGATTTTCAAAAGCTGTTCTTGCAAATCCGGAAATTGCGCGCTGGTACGATGTCGAAGAACTTATTCAAACATTAAAAGCTTACACAGACGGACTAGCTTCCAATTGTGAAGATATTGTACTTGAGAAATTGAAAAAAAACGGAATTGAGGACTGCGATAAAGATGATATTGAAGTTGTAAAAAATCTCTACATTCAAACGTTAAATGGAAGTGCAGGAGAACTCACTGAACATTATCAGAAAATATTCAACACATTTGAAAAAATTCTTTCCGACGATAAAAAAGAACTTTCAAATAAGATGCTTCTGAAAGATAATCAGAAAAAAATTCACAAGAGAGTCCGTAGCATTGTTGCCGAGATTGAAGGCGTGAAAAACGGCAAAAAATTATCCGAAAATGATATCTCAAAACAAATCGATATTATACAAAAACTTATTAGGGAAGGTTTATGGCCGGCACCGGGCGGCGCATGGTGTTCAGCAGGGGTACCAGTATTTGACAAAATGAGTGAAGGAAGGGATTACCCTATATTTAAACATTTCAACTTCAAAGGCGAAGATGTTTCTTGTTTTGCAAATCTCGATTGTCAGACTCCTTTCTACTTTGCTTATCTTGAAAACGGAACATTTAATGAAAAAGTTATAAAGTATTTCGTTGATTACATGCAACAACTTCAAAAAGATTATAACTTTGACGGATTTAGAGTTGATCACATAGACCATATTGTTGACGAAGTTTCTCAGAAAGACGGCAAACCTATAAGCTACCGTGCTCCGCGAGTTGTATTAAACCGTCTGAATACGGAAATGAAAAAGAAAATCCCTTATTTCGGAACTCTTGCCGAATACATGCTCTGGGATGATTTCTTAAAAGAATACCATAAGGATATGAATTTTGACCTTCTCTGGGGAAATGACATCGTATCCCAATGTTCCAAAACTCCTGAATGTATCGCGCAGGACAATACTCATCTTGCAAACTACAACACAAATTATAAACAAGGTCAGAAACTTTCAATCCTGAAAACATACAACAATCAGGACGGAGAATTTCGCGCGATAGACCAGTATCCGGGGCAACTTGGAGAACAAGGAGCTTTATACAAATGGTTCAAATATAAGTTTCTTCCGGGCGGAAGATTTGCTCAGCGCCCAATGCTTTACGTTGATGGAGACGAAAGTTTTACAAAACATGGAATTGAGCATGTTATCGGAGAAGAAGTCTCAATGGCACGCGAAAATAATTACGCATTTTTCAAAAAATTTGATGCAATTGACAGATTTGTAAAATCTCATAATGTAATTACCGATGGCGAAGCTCAGATAATTTTACAGGAAGATAACGGTTTTTCCGCATGGTTAATTTCAAAGGAGCCTGTAAAATCCGCTTTCCTTGTAATTTCCAATTACAAATATCCAACCGAAAAAATATCAAAAACCGACGATAACGGTAATTGCTATCACGACATTGCAAAAGGAGAAACAATTGAAAATAAAACTTTAAATCTTCCGGGAGAATTTAAAATTACGGCTGAATACATCCTCGAAGAGAGCGATTTTGTAAGAAAGAAAATCAAAAACAATGAAAGCTCAATAAAAATTGAAAAATTGGAGCCAGGAGAATTTAGAGTTTTCGGAATTAGAAAAGGTTAGGTAAAAAGCGGAGAATAATCTCCGTTTTTTATTAAAAATATTAAAAAAATTGCGCTATAACCGAATATAAGATAAATTATTATTATGATAAAACAATTACGTGTAAAAGATTACATTTTAATAGACGAATTAACCGCAAATTTTCATGAAGGATTAAACGTTATAACAGGTGAAACTGGCGCCGGTAAAAGTATTATGATAAGCGCAATCGACCTTGCATTTGCCCCGCGAGTTTCAAAAGAAGTCATAAAACATTCTTGCGAAAAAGCAATTATTGAACTTACAATCGAAAACAAAAAGCACGATGTAAAACAACTTTTTGAAGAAAATGGGATTGACGATTACGGAGAAGAGATTATTCTCTCCAAAGAAATAACACAAAGTTCAGTAAAAACACGCATAAACGGAACTCTTGTAAATCAGGATTTTGTAAGAAATCTCCGCACAAGATTTCTTGATATCCATTCTCAGCATCAGACGTATTCATTCCTCCAGCCCAAATATCATATAACACTGCTGGATACGTACGCAAAAGATGTTTACGGACAGAAGCTCGAAGATTACAAAACCCTTTACTCTGAATATACACACCTCAAATCGCGGCTTGAAAATGCCAAAAACTCAGCCAACATAACCGAATCTCAAATAGACTTTCTAAAATTTCAAGTAAATGAAATTGAAAGTGCTGAAATAAAATCAGACACGGAAGACACCGAACTTGAAACAGAACTTAAAATTCTTGAAAACTCTGAAAAGCTGAAAGAACTTACAGGTGCTTCTTACTGGGCACTTAACGGAGATGATGACTCAATTCTCGAGGCACTCGGGAAAATCAAGCAAAATGTTTCAAAAGCTACCGGTTTTGACAGCAAACTTGAAGAACTCGAACAAAACTTAATTGAAAACATTGAGAATTTACATGAAATTTCGGCAGATTTAAGAAATTATAGTCAAAATCTCAACAACGATACCGAACGTCTGAACGAAATTCAGGAGAGATTGTTTCTACTTGATAAATTAAAACGGAAATATGGAGGAAGTCTTTCAACCGTTGCCAAAACTTACGAAAATTTATCTCAGGAACTTTCAAGCATTGAATATTCAACCAAAAACATTGAAGAACTTGAGGAACTGATTGAAAAAGCTCACAAAACACTAAAAGAAAAAGCTTCCGAGATTTCCGAATACAGAAAAAATTACGCGAATGTTTTATCAGTTTACATCGCAGAAAAACTTACGAAATTGGAACTTCCGAAAGCCAGATTTGAGATTGCTGTAAGAGATAAAGAATTAGGCTCTGACGGTGTAGATGACGTTGAATTTTTAATTTCGACCAATGTTTCCGAGGATTTAAAACCGCTTTCAAAAGTTGCCTCCGGCGGCGAAATTTCAAGAGTTATGCTTGCCATAAAATCAATTTTCGCGCAAACCGATGACATTGATACAGTTATTTTTGACGAAATAGATACAGGCATTTCCGGAAAAGCGTCTCAAAGCGTTGCCGATGAAATTGTAGAACTTTCAAAATATCACCAAATTATTTTGATTACCCATCAGGCAATAATTGCTTCAAAAGCAGCAAAACATTTTTACGTCAAAAAATCACAACACGATGAAACCAAAGTTGATGTATATGTTCTCACAGGAGATAACCGGATTAAAGCCCTTGCAGAACTTGCAGGAGGCGAAATTAACGAACAATCAATGGAATTTGCAAAATCTTTAATTGAGAATTAAACATAGGAGGTTAAATGAACTGTTTAAAATGTAATTTGGAACTTGGAATTTTGAAATTCAAAGGTATAAACATCCCTTATTGTACGTCTTGCAAGGGGATGTATATTAAATTTCCGATATTGAAAAAAATTTCAGAAATGATTGAGCTTAAAACCGAAATTGTAAACCCTGTTGATATGGAATCAGTCAAAGTTAAAGAAGATGCAAAAATTTGTCCTCAATGCGGGAAACAGATGGACAAAATCTACTTTAACGGTACAGTTGTGGATGTTTGCAGGGATTGCAACAGCATATGGTTTGACAATGGAGAATTATCAAAATACTTTAGTATTTTTATGACTCAAGGTTCTCAAATAATGGATAACGTATCATTTTTAAACAAATATTGCGCTTATAATCTAAAAACGAAACAAGAATCGTTTACACAAGAAATTGAAATTCAAAGTAAAGAAAAAGAAAGGCGCGCATGGTCAATGAACGGATTTCTCGCGTTTTCGGTAATACTTTTAACAGGATTGGTATCGCTGTTTTTAGCATTCTTTTTCCCACCAATATTAGTTATTATAGTGCCAATACTTATTTTCTGCCTGATGGGCTTTAGAATACTAAAACCGCAAGAAGCGATGGTTCTTTCCTTTTTCGGTGAATATGCAGGGACTTTACGCGGAGCAGGTTTTCACTGGGTAAATCCACTTGCACAGAGTGTAACACCATTTCTTCCAATATCTTTAAAAGCACAAACTCTTGATAACGGTAAACAAAAAATCAATGATGAACTCGGGAACCCAATTGAAGTCGGTATTATTGTTATCTGGGAAATTCAGGATACCGCAAAAGCTATATTTAACGTTCAGGATTACAGATCATTCATATCTGCACAATGTGATTCCGCACTCAGAAATATTGTAAGAACATATCCTTATGATGCACCGGATGATGTTGATGTTCAATCATTGAGAGGAGACAGTGCAGAAATTTCACAAAAACTTAAAGCAGAAATTCAGCGTAACGTAAAAGTTGCGGGAATTAATGTTGTTGATGCTAAAATTACCCACCTTGCATACGCTCCGGAAATTGCTGTTGCAATGCTTCAACGCCAACAGGCTGCTGCAATAATTGATGCCAAAAAAGCAATTGTTGAAGGTGCTGTAGGTATGGTTGAAATGGCACTCAAAAAATTAAACGAAAACAATATCGTTCAACTTGACGAACTTGAAAAAGCAAAAATGGTTAACAATCTTCTTGTAACTCTTTGTAGCAACAAGGAATCTCAACCCGTTATTAAAAATAATCTCAGTTAATGTAAAAGACGGGGCGGAGCCTTCGGCTCCGCCCCGTCTTTTATCATCTCACCTCCTGATAAAATTAATCCTCGATAAAATCTTTGAAATGTTTAAGTTCATTTCTCACTCTTATTTTAGAAAGAGCCAATTCTTCCAATTGTCTTATTCTTTCTTTTGAATATCCCATATCCTGCCCGAGCTGTTCCAGTGTCATAGGTGTTTGACCGTTAATTCCGAAACGACAGCTTACAATTTTCTTTTCTCTATCGTTCAAAGTACTAAGCAAATGTTTTACAGAACCTTTTAATACATTGCTTCCGGTTTGTTCTTCAGGACGATTGCGAATTTTATCCTGTATATAATCTCCAACATTCAAATCGTCAGTAACCGGAGTTTCAAGACTTATAGGCTCTTTTATTATTGATTTTCTTATTGAAGCAAGTTTTTTCACCGGAATATTCATTTTTTGAGCGATTTCACCGTCAGTCGGCTCACGACCGAGTTCAAAGGACAGCGTTGTGATGACTTTCTTGTATTTTCGAATTTTATCAGCCATATGAACGGGAATTCTTATTGCTCTTGAATAATTTGAAATTGCTCTCATAATTGTTTGTCGAATCCACCAAGTTGCATAAGTCGAAAACTTAAAATTTTTAGAATAATCAAATTTTTCAGCCGCTTTTATTAACCCCAAAGACCCTTCTTGAACAAGATCCATAAATAGAACTCCTTGTCCGATATATTTCTTTGCGATGCTTACAACAAGTCTTAAATTAGCCTGAACAAGTTTTCGTTTTGCAATTTCAGCTTGAGAAGGCTTTCCTTCTTTTATTTGTTTCCCAAGATTTTTTTCTTCTTTAGATGAAAGAAGTTTTACTTTTCCAATATCTTTCAAATACATCTGAAGTAAATCATCCTCATTTGCAATAGAACTAAAAGTTTTAGGTTCCATAATTGCATCATTTTCATCTTCCCGACAAACTATATCCTCATTTAAGTAATTGGATTGGAGATCCTTGAATAAATTAACATCCTCCCGCTCATTCAATATCACACTCATTAAAATTCCTCTCTTCTTAATTTATACAAAAATCATGACGGGTTATTAATTAAAAAGTTTCATATGGAATTTTTAAGTTAATATATTCATGCTAAAATACACGAGTAGAGGTTTTATGAAAAAATTACTAATCATTTCATTTTTAATCAGTTTAATTTTACAAAACATCGCTTGTGCAGAGGCTCCTCTTGGAGATATTGGTGCAAACATTGTTAAAGACCCTTACAATAAAAAAGTCTTTGTTGTAAAAATATTACAAAATTCCACTGCCCAACAGTTCGGATTACCGGAAGGTGCTCAAATAATTTCAATAAACGACCAAAAAGTTAAAAAGCTGAATTTAGAACAAATAACAAATTTACTTCAAGGTGAAATTGATACAAAAGTAAAACTGGTTATTAAATATAACAAAAAAGAAAGTATTTTAGAAATTCCACGTGCCCAACTTATTGCACCTAAAAAAGCAGATGACAAATTTGAAATTCACTGGAAGCAAGTTGTTCCAATCAACGCTAATCTTGATCCCATTCCAACAAATATGGAAAAAAGTATGAGTAAGAGCTGGCATTCGGAAGTTGTATACTTTAAGAACTATTGGACCTCTAGAAAAGCAGAATTTAAAAATGGCTATGATGGCTGCATGTCTTATCCTCAAAATGAGCAAAATTCTTGTCTTATGAATTTAACTAATCGTGAAATTAACAAAACTGCTCAAGATAAACAATTGCGGATACAAGAAAATATTTTAAGACAACAAACTATTCAAAACAGCATGAATAATCTTAATCAAATGCAAATTAACAATAATCTCTACAATATAAACAACCGTTTAAGAGAAATGGATTACAGATTACATTAAAAATAACTTTGTCGTAAGACCTGAAAAAATCCAATTTGCTAATGCGCTATAAATATATTTCAACCACGCTTTGGCAATAAAGTTAAATATGAATTGGTGTAATTTATCTGCGTTCTAATTTGTTTTCCAGAATACTCTGTTTGGCTGCAACTCCAAGTCCAATACCTGCCAAAACATAAGTAAGCCAAGCAAAAACATAATTTCTTTTCAGAGGTTTAAGATTCATATCTATTGATTTCTTTACTGTATTAGCAGCTTTTACCCCGCGAAAAGAAGCCAAACCTTCTTCTAAAATTGTCGGTAAAAATGCGAAAAATCCTATTTTACCGGCATGCTTTTCTATAATCGTTTCTTCGCCATGTTTCTTAGGTATTATTGAGTTTGCTATCAATAACAAAGTCGGGATTGTTGTTGCAATCATTCTTGAACTTTGCATGAATTTCATAAATTTACCCTTGTGCGCCGTAATTGCATGTCCAAGTTCGTGTAAAATCAATGAAGGTTTACTTTTTGGAGCTACCGCAAGTTTTAAATTATCAGAATAAAACGCATTCGCACCTCTTGCAACTGTATCAAGTTCTTTTGACATATCAATTCCGGCTTCTGTCTTTATTGTATTTGTAATATGCTTTACATTTGAATTGTCAATGTATTCGACAGTAACTTTATCTTTTAAATTATTTTTAGAAAGCATTTCGTCTGCAATTTTTTTGACATTTTCTGTCGTTGTAAATTCTTTCCCTTGCATAAGTTTTTTACCGCACCACTCCGATGCTTTTGTTAAAGACATCGCAAATACCTGCAATATTCCGGCTTTTGCAAAAGTTTGAACATCATCACGTTCAATATCCTGCTCAATTGAAACTTTTATCGGAGATTGCATTGGAGTAAGATAATATTTACTTTGAGGTATTTTGAAATTTATTCCATCCACACCCATATAAAAATACTAAAATTCTTAAATTGCCGTTTTATGAGTTTATTTTTACATTTTATAACAAATAAAAAACGTCTCTTCAGTAAAGCTTCCATAAAGAGACGTTTCCTTTTATATAAATGGCTTTTACTTTATAATCCAACCATTTGTCAGGTCAACCTGAATCGGTTTTAAGAGTTTTACCTCAACTGTATTTTCAGGTAAAGTTTCCAAAGTTTCACCCTTCAACAACGCTCTAACTATTTTCATAAAAAGATTACGATCTTTTGTTATTGCACCTTCAGCATGAAACTTCGCAATTTGATCATTCGGAGTAATAATTAAATTGTTATCCAATACCAAAACACCATTTCTTACAAACCACTTTCCTTTTCTTACATCGAGGAGCTGTCCTCTAAGGTTTGAACCTTTATAAATAAGAATAAAGTTTTCCGGTGTTACATAATGAGTCGGAACAACCGCGTTGAATATATCTCCTGATTGATTAATCTGGGAACTGATAGCCTTTGTTAATCTTATAGGAAGAATTGTTCCTGCCGGAATTGTTCCTATTGACCCTTGTACCGTAGCTCCCTTAATCACGAAACCTTCGCCTGTTTTCTTTCTCATAACTTCTGCAAGTTTCGCATTTGGATTCAATCTTGCTTCTTCAATCATTCTGTAAAGAATTGCAGAAATTTCTGCTCTGGTTGCAGGTCTTGTCGCTTCGATTGATTTTCCGTTTGCAGAAGGCATAGTAACGAGCAAATTAATAATAGAAGCTTTTCCTGCCGGAATAATAAAAGATTGCGGGATTAAAGATGCGTCAGAATAAGACTTTAACGCTTCTAACGCTTTTTCTTCCGAAATGTCCTGAGTTGTTAAGGCATTAACAGCCATTGTAATCGCTTCTGCTCTTGATACAGAATCTTCAGGTCTGAATAGTTCCTTATTATCACATGATATCAAATCAAAATATAGAGCCTTTTGAATTACATCATATGCCCAAAAATCAGGGGTAATATCTGAAAAGTTTACCGGTTGGGCAACTGTAATGTCCTGTTGTCCGAGCGCTTTGATAACCATACTTGCATACTCTGCTCTGGTTACATTGTCATCCGGCAAAAATGTTCCATCCGGATACCCTACAACTATTCCTTTTTCATTTAATTCCTGAATTTGCTTAGCCGCCCAGTGGTCTTCACTAACGTCAGGAAACGCAAACACATTACCTGCAAATAGCATTAGAGCGCAGGCAGATAACATCAATCTAAGTATATTCTTCATTACTCTTCTCCTATTGTAAACATTCACCTTTAAATAATACTCTCATTAACTGTTTTCTTCAACATTTTTAAGATATGTTAATTAAATTTTACGAAAATTTTTGTTTGACAAGTGAATTTTAAAATAATAATATTGTTAACAATGAATAGGAGACAAATATGATTAATGAACCAGAAACAATTCAATTAAGAACTCAAGGAATATGCTGTAGAATGATACAAGTTACAATTCAGGATAACAAAATCCTTTCAGCCGAATTTTTTGGGGGTTGTAACGGGAATTTACAGGGTATTTCAAAACTTATAAAGGGGATGGATATTGATGCAGTTATTGAAAAACTCAAAGGGATTCAATGCGGAGATAAACCAACCAGTTGTCCGGATCAGCTTGCGCAAGGCTTAGCTCTATACAAGAGTTCAAAACAAAAAACATCAGTTTAGCTATAAATATCTACGAAAACTTATAATTTATACAAACCTCAAATCTAAAAACACTATTTTTAAAAAGTTACCACTTCTTAAAAATAAAAAATACAGCAAGTATAATGAAGAGAAAGCCAACAAAATAATTCCATCGAAACTCTTCTTTCAAATAGGTAACGGAAAATACGCTAAATACAATAAGAGTAATAACTTCCTGCATGGTTTTCAGTTGTGCAGCATTAAAGAATTCATGCCCGATACGATTAGCCGGCACCTGAAAACAGTACTCAAACAGCGCAATTCCCCAGCTTATGAGAATTACAATAATCAGCGGTGCTGCTTTGAATTTCAGATGACCGTACCAAGCAAAAGTCATAAATATATTTGAAATAATTAAAAGCAAAATTGGCGCTATTTGTCTAATCATAAGTTTTTTCTCCAGAATTTTTACGAATTAATTATACAATAAATAAAATCCTCTTGACATTCAAAGATTTTCCTAATAGAATAAAACATGTAGCTAGCCGACTTGGCTCAATGGTAGAGCAACGGTTTTGTAAACCGTAGGTTGTAGGTTCGATTCCTATAGTCGGCATTTTTTCTGAAAGATGTGTTTATGGCACTTGAACTGAGTCAGTTTAAAGTTCCATAATTGAAAATCGAATATGCCGGTTACGGTTTTGAAGAGCTTGAGCCATGGTGGTACAAGGATTTGACAGGCTTGTGAAATCCTCCCGAGGGCGCGATAGGCGCAATGCAAGTAAACCTTTGTGGCGCAGGGACTCTGCCGAGAAAAAAGATTAAATATCTTTTTTCGAGAGGGAAGCACTCCCGAGGGCGCGATAGACGCAATGCAAGTAAGCCTTTGTGGCGCAGGGGTAGCGCACTCCCTTGGTAAGGGAGAGGCCACGGG
>CAZCIW010000022.1:0-26381 GCA_964499135.1 uncultured Muribaculaceae bacterium | reverse complement strand
ATGGAAAAGCTTGAATATGCAGTGAGATACGGTGCTGATGCTGTTTATCTCGGGGTTGTTGATTTCAGTTTGAGAGCGATGAGAAAAGGAAGTCTTATTACTCTGGAAAACCTCAAAGATGCAGTTGATTTGGCACATAAACTCGGTGCGAAAGCTTATGTTACATTGAATATTTTTGCGTTCAACAACGACATTAAACTCCTTGAAGAATGCGTAGACCGATTTAAGGATGCAAATCCGGATGCTTTTATTGTAAGTGATTTCGGGATTATGAATTTATTGCGTCACCGTGCGCCTGAGGTTCCTATACATGTAAGTACGCAAACAAATACTTTAAATTATGAAAGTGTTAAATTCTGGCAGGATTATGGCGCAAGTCGTGTTATTCTTGCCCGTGAACTTCCGATAAAAGATGTTGCTGAAATTAGAGAAAAAGTTCCGAATATTGAACTTGAGTGCTTTGTCCATGGCTCTCAATGCGTTTCTTTTTCCGGAAGATGTTTGTTAAGTGATTATTTTACAAACGGTGAAAGAAAAGCAAATCACGGTAATTGTTCTCAGCCTTGCAGATGGAGTTACAAACTTGTTGAAAGCACTCGACCTGATCAGTTCTATGAAATTAATCAGGATGAGCGCGGATCGCACATTTTAAGCCCGAAAGATTTGTGTCTTGTTGAGTATCTTTCGCAGATGATTAATGCAGGAGTTAATTCTTTTAAAATCGAAGGACGAACAAAAAGTTTATATTATGTTTCGGCAGTTGCAAAAACCTACAGGGCTGCAATTGACGAGGTTTTGAAAAATCCTTCCGCAGATTTGCATAAATATTTTATAGAACTTCAAAAAGTGGGAAACCGTGGTTATACAACAGGGTTTGCTCTGGGTAATAATAATAGTGAAAGCTACAGTTATGACATCTCAAAAGGTCTTGCCGGCGCAGATTTCTTGTGTGAGTTCAAGGGTGAAAAAGAGCCTCTTAAAACAGATGGAAGGGTTTTTTATCCCGTGAAAATTAAGAATAAAATGCTCATCGGCGATGAAGTTGAAATTATAACACCATCTGAACAGTTTGGAACAAGACTTCTTGCCGTAAAAGATGAAAATGGAATAGATTTGCCGCTTGCAAACACAAATGATGATGTTTATCTTTTGTTTGAAAAGGCACCTGAAGATTTTAAATATGCACTTGTTCGTACGATAGGAGTAAAAAATAATGTTTCTTAAACCTGATTACAATCTTGAAAGTATTTACGCAATAGATTTGGATGACTTGAAGGCTCAGGGAATTAAGGCATTACTTTTTGATTTAGACAGTACAATTATGGCATCAAAATCTGCTGCTTATACTGCCGAAACGCGAAATTGGCTTGATAAAGTTAAAAAAGATTTTTTTGTTGGTGTGATTTCAAATAACACTAACAAAGTGTATGAAGAAAAAGTCCGTGCAGTGAGTGATTTCCCGATGCTTTTCGGTGCGAAAAAACCAAATGCAGATGCCGGATTAGTATTTTTAAAACAGTATGGTATAAATCCGAAAGAAGCTGTAATGATTGGTGATAGACCGCTTACTGATGTGTGGTTTGGCAAAAGATTAGGATGTAAAACTATTCTGGTTGATTCAATTACTGCAAATACGGAAAGGAAAATTGTTCGTCTGGCGAGAAAGCTTGAGCGACTTTGCGTAAAATCTTAATATATTTAAATGTGCAAAGTGTTTAGGGTTGAATTATTTTGGAGAAAATGTTATAATGAAGTATAATTTGTATCGAATGAGGAATTATGAAATGCAGCGCGAGGTCTTAAAAAAATACCTGAATGGTCGTCCTGCAAATAAAGTGATTGATGATTGCAGAAGATTTCCGGCTTTTTCGCTTGGTGAAATGCTTCTTGTATTGTTGATAATGTCCTTTTTGGCGATTTCAATTCCTGGAATTCACTTTAAAAAGTCGGAGTTAAAGACAAAACGGACACTCCATGGCAGATATGAGTGTTACTATGCCTGTCCGCTTACGACTGATGCTGATGGTACAAAAAGGCACCTTTCAGGATGTGCCTCGTCTGCTTACGGGCTTTATCAGTATTCAGTAAACGAGGATGGAGCAGCTACCGGACCGGAAGTTGTCACAAAGTGTGAGTTTACACCGCCAAAAGAAGCTATATTTTATTTGGTTCACGCTGTAGGTGGCGGCGGGGGTGCGTCAGGAACTAACGGAAGTGTTTCTGTTTACTCAAATACATATACACAAACTTATACAAGTCCAAATACATTTCCAAAATGGTTAAGAGATGTAATGGGTGCAAATGCATTACCTTCAGGAGCTACCGGTGGTGCCGGTACGAGTTATAGTACAACAGTATCGGGAAGTTACGCTCAGATAAGTTACGGTAGATCCGGTAAATCAGGAGAAACAAATTCTATGTTTTTCCCGAGATTGAGTAACGTTGTTGTAGAGATGTACCCTGGCAAAGGTGGAGCCCGTGGAAGCGCCGGAGAGAAAACCGAGGTTTACTTTAATACGATTTCCAGCTCAGGGAATAAACGTACAAAAGTTATTGAAGCTGAAGGTGGCGGCGCTGGTTCCGGTTCCGGATCACTTAACATTTGGTTGGACGGAGAAAACGCGATGTGTGCCGTCAAAAACAATAATGACGTAGGTTTCCGTGAAGCTGATTTTGCAACAAACGTAGAATTGGACAAAGGTTCATTAATGGAATCCAAGATGGAAGAAGTTAAGTTTGGGAGCGGTGGTGCCGGATCCTACGGAAATGTAACTTCAACAGGCACAGTTACGTATCTTGTAAACGGAGTGAATGTCTCAGAACATGTTAAGAAACTTAAATGTAATGATCCGACGATGTGCGGTGACGGTTCAACATCAAATCCTTGCCCGGGACAGGCAGGTAGAAATGGCGCGGTGGTAATTTTATGGTAAGAAATATTTCAAATAAAAGAATAGCCGGATTTTCTATGCTTGAAGCATCTGTAGTAATGCTTATAGTCGGAGTTTTTGTAGCATTATGCGCAAACGCATATACTAAACGTCATATTACTTATCAAGAATCTGACGGGCATGGAAGATATGAATGTTACCTGAACGGAGGTAATGTCGTTCAGCGCTATGTAGAAAATAACAGCCCGCGTGTAATTGCAGGTACAACATGTGTTTTCAGACCTCCTCGTTATGCGAAATATTTTTTGATAAATGTGTCCGGTGGAGGTACAGCGGCTTCTGCCGGAAAATTTGACAGTTTGTTCTTTACGAGTTTTGCGGAGCCGATTACTATAACTCCGGGTTCGTCAGGCGGCAGTACCACGTTGAAGGTCAGTGGACGAACAATTCATTCAACTTCCGGTGGCGGAGGTGAAGTTGTCGTAACAAGTTCTACGGCAGAAACGGTTAACTCCTGTGAGTTAAGCGAAGAGACGGAATCTTGTGGCAGTACTACATCTTGTACGCAAGATGGGTCAAATATACTTGTAAATTATTGTTTTGATGATGTCACACTATATACGCAGACGATACCTTTGGCAGATATAAAAAAATACAGACAATCATCTTCCGGTGACACTTTGATATACAAGGATTTAAGCTCTTATACGGATAGAGGTTATACTTCTGAAGATGCTGCCAAGCTGCTTAAAACCTGTTCCGGTGACAGTTGTCTTCCTGTAAAGTATAAAATGACGCTTAAATTCCAGATGCAGAATGCTCAGGATTCGCAAATGGAAAGTTATTTAAGTGCGTTAGGTATAACTGATGGTATTGCGGATGCCCATCCCGGTGCAAAAGGTCAGGGTGGTGCGGTTTTAATTCTTTGGTAATGAGATACTTTAGGATACTATATGAATATTGTTTTTTGAAAGATGAGGTATGGTTATCTTGTGGTTTTGACGTTTAAAAGCGTTAAAAACAAATCAAACAAATGATTTTTTATGTATTAAAACGCATTATAATCGTTAGCAGTAGACTAAAAGTGGTATATAAATATAAAAAGAGGATTGATTATGAAAAACATAAAGGCATTCACGCTTGCGGAAATTTTGGTTGTAATCGCTTTGGTTGGTTTTATCGCAGCATTGTTGCTTCCTGCTCTCAATCAAATGCAGCCAGACAGACGTAAGCTTATGTTTAGAAAAGCGTATTCGACTGTTGACAGAATTGTTACAGAACTTGTAAACGATGACGTTTTTTATCCGGAAGCTCTTGGAAAAGTCGGGTTTGATAACACAACAATAGATTTGAGTGTTACAGCAACGGCGCTTGATGGAATAACGGAGCAAACGAAATTTTGCAGATTGTTTGCATTTAAAGTTAATACACTTGATGATGGTGGGATTAATTGTCCTGCGACTTTAACTGATAAACAGGCAAGCGGTGCCGGCAGTGTTCCCAGTTTCACGACGATGGAAGGTATTGAGTATTATATTCCGAATTCTACTTTTGATGCTGATACCAGAGTGTATGTTGATGTAAATGGTGCGGACTTACCTAATTGTACGTTCAATGCAACATCTTGCACGGCGCCTGATAGGTTTTCGGTTCTGATAGCACCGGATGGAGCTTTAACCGTTGACGGAGACATGGAAAAAGCATACTTGAAATCTTCTACGGTCGTAAAAGATTAGGTGCAAATAAAAAGGCGGAATTGTGAGCGCCCGACGGTTTGAAAAACCGTCGGGCGCTTTAATGTGCTCCGATTATAAAAAATTCTATAAAGCTTGATAATTCGTATAATAACGGGGCTGAAGGATTGATTTTTTGGGATAGTAATGTTATAATCAGAGTATAGACTTATTACGTAATAAAGGTGAATAGCATATGCATAAACAGAGGATTTTGGGCGGATTTTCGCTTGTCGAAATGATGTTGCTGTTGATTATTGTGTCTTTGATGATAGCATCAGGAGTTTCCGTAATAACGAAAAAGCACGTAAAGGTGCCAAGATTGGCATTACACGGGGCTTATATTTGTTATTACAACAATGACGGAAATCTGCATGAAGAAAAATATGTCGGGGCAGGCATTTCAAAGAAAATTTGGGATGAAAACGTAGATGTTTGTCGTTTTGTTCCGCCGGAGAGAGCTTCTTATTTCTATCTTCAAGCTGTAGCAGGTGGCGGAGCCGGCGGTGCCGCGGGTTATGACGGGATTGCAAACAGAGAGGTTATTTGGTCTGAAACTGAAGTTATTTCACCTTTTGCCTTCACTAATGACCTTTTGAAATTGAAAGGTATAAGTGCAGGCGAGTTGAGTTCATATGGCGGTACTATCTGGGCATATGCAAAGGGTGATGGGCTTTATGGTGATGCCGGTGATGGTGGTGATATTTATTATATAAAGAAAATTTCAGGGAACTGTTTTGCTAAAGAATCTTGGGAAAATCCTTCAGTTGAGCCGAAACGATGCAAGGATACCGGTTCCAGACAAACTATATATTATAAACATTGGACTTGTAAAAATTATTATGACGTTGATCACTATTATACCGGCAGTAGTTGTAGTGGTTGTAGTGATGAAGCTTGTGATTGTGAGTGTTATGGGTACGAACGCATTAACGAGTGTTCCGGAGGTACTTATAGTGATCCTTGCCCTGACGCAGATGTTAATTCCTATAGTTCTACCTATTGGGATGAAGACGGCAAGTATATTGGTTATCACAGGTATATTTCCAGTTCCTATGACTATGGTGATTGCAACCGTTGTTGGCTTTATAATGATTGGGATTACAGTTATTCTTATTTTGACGAAGACTATCCTGATGAGGCAACCTGTTCAACTAATAGTCAAAATGTAACGTATGATAATAAATTTGACTATGGTGTTCAGAATCCGACCAGTACGTTGCCGCCACTTGTGCTTCTAAAAAAAGTTGGTACAATGAAAGATAAGTACGGTAAAGGTAAAGGACAAGACGCAGATGTTCGTGAGATAATAAGAGATCAATCAGACGATTATACTATTTGTAACTATGGTAATCCTTCAACATATGCGGGAAATAACGGAATCTTCGGTTCTTGTTTTATTGGTTATGATTGTAATATAGACTGTTCTTCAACCGGAGTTCAAGATGCTTTTGGAGACGGTGTACTTGTTCTGGGTAATGGTAATACTTCTATCAGTAGAACAGAGACTTTTGATGCCAATTGGGATTGGTATAAGGATGTTACAACTGAGGTTAATGGTAAAAAATATAATGGTGTCTACTATGATCTTTCAGAAAAAAATGGAGGCATAGGTGCTTATGGAATTGTTTGTGAGACGGGTGTCGACACAAATTGTACCGGAAGTGAAACTGACCCTCCATCCGGTTCTGATCAAAATCGCCATGATTCTGAAACTAACACAAACTTCCAAAATCCTTATACCGGCACAACCACAACCCCAACTAAATGGACACCGACGTCTTGCAATATTGGGTCTGTCAGCTATTCCAGCGGTTATAACAGCACTCCAAGTTGTACATACCGCTCTGATTGTGATTATGTATGGCGTTCAAAAACTGTCAGAACAAGCGATTCTTGGGAATGCGTTCACGATACATCATTGGATAAAGGTTCAAGTTGTGTGTACGGTGCCAGTGATTTGCCTGCCGACCAGCAATACGCTTACGTAATTGAGGTTGCCACGGGTGAAGAAGGCGGTAAAGGACAAAAATGCGCCTTTTCTTCAGGTGCCCAAGCCAATCTGGAATATGAAGGTATTTCATCGTTACTTGCCGGCATTGATGGAAGTGATAGAAATACGGTTGGTGTGTACAAAGCTATTTTCGCAAATCACGAGGCAGATAATTGGCCAACCTGGAAAGATCAACCGGATATGTGGGCTCAGGATGGGACAGATTCCGAAGGTTTTGCGACTGTAACATTAGGAGCCAATCAATGCCAATTACATGTTGAGCGACAACCTAAAAAAGGTCGTGGTGCTTGTGTTAAAAATAACAGTGGTTCACCGCAAGGATATAATGGTGATGATTATACGAATTGTGAGCATGACGGAGATCATCCCAAAGACGGTAGCTTCACGGGTAGCGGAAAAGGTGTAGATCCTCCTGCCGGATGTGCTACCGGGCGTGTTGGCTACTGCCTGATTTCAGCCGTAAACGGGATGAAACCGTTTGGTAAATATACATACAAGTACAGTTGGGCTCGTAATAACTTGTCTTATGGTAATGCAGGTGAGCCGGGTGAATATCGTTCAATGGTAATACGTTCGTTCAAAGACCGTGACCTTATTGTGGTTCCTGGGCTTGGTGGTAATATCGGCGGATGTACCGGCGGTGATGGCGGTGATACTCTGATTTATTCTGTTCCGAAAGGATCCGAGGTGGCGGATACAGAGAATATTCTTACAGATATTGATGGTGCAGAATTGATGTTGAATGTTGCCGGCGGGGCAGGTGGAGCCGGATGTATTACAACCCCATCAGAAACATTGCCTTACCATTTTTCAGCACCTTGGCCTAAAAATGGTGCGTCGGGTGGCGCAGGTAAATCTCCTGACTTTAGTTTAAAATCTAATATTATGGGACTTGTCCTTCCGCTTGATGATACTGTACTTGGTAAGTGGTTAAGTTACGCGGGAACGTCAGGTAATGGCGGCGGTTCTCAAAATAACTGTTGGGTAAGTTCTTGGGAACGTTATTTCGAAGGTAAAAAAGTTCAGGGTACTGTTGGTTACTGGACAGAAGCTGAAGTTCCTTGCTTAAATGATTTTTATGATATCCCGCCAACTGGTGGTATTCCGGGTGCCGTTCTGATTAAATGGTAAAATGAAAAAATTCCGAGATTATCTCGGAATTTTTTTGTATAAATTTAAAATAGATAATTTAGAATTATAAAGGCTTCTAAATGACTGCTATTAACGCATTATGTGCCGTTTTACCTTGACGTTTGTGCTCCGATATGTTATAATGTTAATGTTATAGTATAACTCCGGAGCGGAATATGAAGCGTTTTAAACATGCAATTACGCTGGCTGAAATGTTGATTACTATGGGAATTATAGCTATCATTGCCAGCTTTGCTCTCACTATTATAAAACCATATGAAAAAACGTACAAATTTTTGTATGTGAGAATTTTTAACCAGTTGGAAACTGCTGTTTACAACTCAATGTTGTCCAGAACATCTTTTCCGGCTACTTCAAATGCGTTCTGTGCTATGCTTACTGAATATTTGAACACTGCGGAAAATAATTGCGCTACAGCTGCTGATCTTGCAAAATATGCGGAAGTTTTTCCTGAAGATAAAATTAAGCTTGTTCTTTCCAATGGTATGCATCTTTGGATTGGTTCCAACGGAGGTGCGCCTTTTGTTAAAAATCAAACTATTGCCGGAACTTCTTATCCAATGAAGTTTTACATGGTCTACGTTGATATAACAGGTAATAAGCCGCCAAACCGTGTTGAATGGACTGAAGGTGGTAAGCTCGCGGATATTGTTGCTTTTGCCGTTACGGAAGCGTCCGTCGTAATTCCTTTGGGTCCGCCAGAAATTGATACTCGTTATATGACAGCTCGCGCAATTTATCTTCCCTATGATGAAAATTGTCCGGAATGCAACAAGTCGGTACCTGTAACTTATGCAGAAGCGAAAGCTCTTTCATGGGGAGAAAGTATGGCTGATTCGGAAATTCGTTCTTGGCACTTTGAACAAGGTGATGCTATATCGGCATCAGGTCCGTTTGCGGTTGTATATCCGACATTACCTGCTTATAATGCGGGTGAAGGTTGTACGCAGGTGAATAATAAAGTTTCTCCCTGTTATGTAAAAATTGATAATTATAATTAGGTTTAAGAAGTCCGGATGTTATAGATATTATAAATCCGGATTTTTTATGCTACAATTATTACAGTCACTAAGTAGGGGGCTTTATGAAAACTGAAAATGGAAAAAATTTAGTAATTATTTTTTTGTTTATATGCGTGGTTTTGTTATTGGCAGGGTGTCTTTACTGGTGCGGAATGCGTTACAAAACTTCTTCCGAAGCCTTCATTGACGGTGGACATCCTATATCTATAGCTTCACGTGTTGACGGGCAGGTTAAGGAAGTTCTTGCAAATAACAATCAGATTATAAAAACCGGTAGTGTTATTGTTGAGTTAGAGTCAGAACTTTATCAAAGTAATTTCGAAAAAATTTCATCAAGACAAAATGAAATAAAACTTAAATTGGATAATCAAAAAAAACTTTTATCCGAAGCTAAAACAGTCTTTGATTCAGCTTCAAAGGCATATGAAAACGCAAAATCTAAGCTTGAATCAATTGAATTTGAATATACAAAGGCTGTGGAAATGTATAAGGAAGGAATTTTATCAAAATCAGATTATGACAAGGTCTTGGATGATTTGACGGTATTTCAGGCAAAGTTTGCTGAGTCTGAGAAAGTTTTTGAAGATGCCAATCAAAAATTCTCGTCTTTGAATAACGATGTGGTGTCTCTGGAAGTTGAGTTGAAAAAACTTGAACTTGCACTCGCTCAGGCAAAATATAATTTAACTAATACAAAAATTTATGCACCTGAAAATGGACAGGTTGCGGATCTGGAAGTTAGAAAAGGTGATTTCTTAAAAGCTTCACAGGTGTTTATGACATTAATTCCGCGGAAAATTTGGATTGTTGCAACTTATAAAAACTCACAGTTCGATTCTGTTGAAAATGGTCAGGCTGTGTGGATAAAAATTGATTCTGTTGCCAATAAAAAGTTTAAAGGTCATATTGACAGTATTATTCCTAATGATAATGTAAATGATAGTGTTACAGTAAAAGTTCTTTTTGATGAAAATATCGAAGAATATGATATTAAACCTGGAAAATCAATTGTCCTCAAGTTGCGTGAAAGAGGTTAATTATTTTTTGACATCTCAGTTTTTTTGAAAGAGCATCGTAGACACCGTTTCGTTGAGATAAATCAAGGTTGAAATGAATTAGGCAATTTCGTTTTACCGAAGTAAAAAAAGGTTTTTACAATCTTAGCAAAAACCTTTTTTGATATTAAATATATATAGGTTTGATTAAATATCCGGAATTAAACAAAGTTACTGAACACTTTGAATTTTAATTTTTCCGCCATCCTCTACAAATTGAACATTTTGCTGTGGAGTTTGACGGTTGAAAATTCTTTTCATTGCAGGCTCTGTTATTTGAGGCTCGTCAAGTTGTTTGATTCTTTCAGCTTTGTTTTCTTTCACGTCATTGTAGATTTCATAGCGGAGTTTTAAATCTTTAATCATTTGTTGATCATGTGCAGGTGTAATCCCAATGTTTCCCATTGCAGGGTTCATTAGTGTAGTGTTGCCCATTCCTACATCAAATGCAAAAGAAATGTTTCCTATCAATAACACAAGTGAAAGAATTATGAAATTTTTCATTGAAAAAACCTCTTATTTGATTCTAAAAACTACATTGGCAACTGATGTAACTTTTTTGCCGATAGTTGTGGTATCGTTAATTCCGTAATCTGAAACATCGGTTGAATCCGTGCTTGTAATCTGGAATACACCGGCACGTACTGATTGAATTTTTCCAACATGATTGTTTGTCGCTTTTAACATCGCTGCGGCTCTTTGCTTTGCGTCTTTTGTCGCGTCTTCAAGCAGTTGAACTTTTAAATCAGACAGTTTTGAATAGAAATATGCCGGCGGATAAACATTCAAGTCAATCCCTTTGGAAATAAGATTTGAAATCTCTGTTGAAATTTCTTTTATCTTGAAAACATCGTTTGATGTTATAACTATATTTTGAGAAAGATTATAACGGCTTATTTCATTTGAGGTATGTCCGTTAGGAAGAGTTTTGTATGAATAATAGCCGTTTGGGGCTTTAAGTTCAATATTCTCTTCAGTTATCCCTTTTGCCTTAAGATAATCCTTAACGATAGGAATTTGTTTTTGCGCAAGAGCATGGGATTGAGCTTTGTCAGCTTCTCTTGTCATAAGTTCAATTTCAAGTCGTGCGCTGTCTGATTGCACAATTCTATATGCAGAACCCGTTACTGTTATCTGATCTTTTGTTAAAGCTCCTGTAAAAATCACTGATGCGACGATTAGCCCTGCTGTAAGTACAATTGATAAAAATATTATTTGAATTTTTTCTAACTTTTCAAACATATTTGCTCCTTTCTCTAAACCTTTATAACATTTTAACATAGTTTTTCATGTTTTTATTGTAATATTTACTTATATGAAGTTGTTAAGTTGGTATTAGTATGATATAATTCTTTCTTGTAAATGAAGGAGATAACACATGAATGACTATATAGAACAAGTTTTAGATAATATTAAGGCAAAAAATCTTTATGAACCTGAATATCTTCAGGCAGTTGAGGAAGTTTTACACACTATAAGACCGGTTATTGAAAAACATCCTGAATATAAAAAATTGGCAATCTTGGAAAGAATGACAGAACCTGAGAGAATTATTTCGTTTAGAGTTCCTTGGGTTAAGGATAATGGCGAAATTTGTGTAAACAGAGGTTATAGAGTTCAATACAGCGGGCTTATAGGACCATATAAAGGCGGTTTGAGATTCGCTCCAAGCGTAAATCAGTCAATTATGAAATTTTTAGGATTTGAACAAATTTTTAAGAACGCGCTTACCGGACTTCCTATTGGCGGAGGTAAAGGTGGCAGTGATTTTGACCCTAAAGGTAAGTCGGATATGGAAATCATGCGTTTTTGCCAAAGTTTTATGACAGAGCTCCAAAGACACATTGGTCCGGATGTCGATGTTCCCGCCGGTGATATTGGGGTTGGTGCCCGTGAGATAGGGTATTTATATGGTCAGTACAGAAGAATTAAAGATAGGTATGATGGTGGAGTATTGACAGGAAAAGGTGTTGAATACGGCGGTTCCCTTGCAAGAACTGAGGCGACAGGTTATGGATTAATTTACTTTATGAGAGAAATGCTTGCCGCTAACGGTGGACAAACTTTGAAAGGAAAAACTGTTACAATTTCAGGCTCAGGTAATGTTGCAATTTATGCTTGCCAAAAGGCTCAGACATTTGGTGCTAAAGTTGTTGCAATGAGTGACAGTTGCGGTTGTATTTACGATGAAGAAGGCATAGATATTTCAGCTATTAAACAAATTAAAGAGGTTGAAAGAGGAAGAATTAAAGATTATTTGAAATTCCGTCCGAATGCAAAATATATTGAAAAAATGGGTAAAGATTCTCCAATCTGGGAAATAAAGACAGAAATAGCTCTTCCTTGTGCAACTCAGAATGAACTTACGCTTAATTCCGCTAAAAAATTGGTTCAAAATGGAGTCCTTGCTGTTGGAGAAGGTGCTAACATGCCTTGTGAACTGGAAGCTACTGAGTACCTTCTTGAAAAAGGAATTCTTGTTGCTCCTGCTAAAGCTGCAAATGCCGGTGGTGTAGCTACTTCTGCTATAGAAATGAGTCAGAACTCAATGAGATACTATTTAACATTTGAACAGGTTGATAGTATGCTTGACACAATTATGGTAAATATCTTTAGTTCAGTAAAAAATGCCTGCGAAAATTACGATTTAGGTGTAAATTACGTTGCAGGAGCCAATATTGCAGCATTTACAAAGCTTGCTAAGGCTATGATTGCTCAAGGAATTATCTAAAGGCTGGTGGAATTTTAAAAATAAAAATGTCCATCCTCAATGTGAGCTTAATTTAGTTTGATGACAAATAGTTTAAAAATAAAGCCGGAGAATATTCTCCGGCTTTATGGTTGTTATTTAGATATTTTATTGTATTTGACTAAAGGAGCTTCATTTTTATCTGATTTTGGCGGCTGATGTCTGTCAATATCTCTCTTATCAAATTTGTTATGTTTGAATTCATGTCTGTTTGAACAAGGTTCATACCTGTCAGGTCTACCAAAGTCTGCACCTATTTGCGGAGCCGGACGAAGCATGGGTGCCGGCTGAATTGGTGTCATTGGTCTTGCAAATGTGCTAAATACGCACAGTGCAAGCAGGCAACCTATAAATGCGCCGGTTGTAATTAATGAAAGTTTTGTGAACAATTCTTTTGCGCATGTACATTTTTCAAATTTGCTATCTTCTTTTTTTAATTCTTCTGTCATTTTTGCCTCCATATTCATCTTACATTCTTTTAACGATATTGGAAAATGAAAAGTTCATTTTTATAAAGTTTAAAATATCGCGATTTAATTTGTTTCTTTGATTGGTTTGCAAGGGTTTCCAACGGCGACAACATTTGAAGAAATATTTTTGGTTATTACGCTCCCTGCGCCTATAACTACGTTATCACCAATAGTTATCCCCGGAAGAATACAAGTGTTTCCTCCGATCCATACATTGCTTCCTATTGTAATTGGTTTTGCAAATTCAATCCCTTTAATTCTCTCTTGACTGTTTGTCGGGTGGCAGGCTGTGTAAATGCCGCAATTGGGTCCTATAAAGACATTGTTGCCAAATTTTACTTTTGCGCAGTCCAGAATTACAAGGTTATGATTCGCGTAAAAATTCTCTCCGACTTCAATATTGTATCCGTAATCGCAAAAAAAATTAGGTTCAATGCAACCTGAATCATTGAATTTCCCTAAGAGTTCCTTTAGAATAGTTTTTTTCTTGTCAACATCAGATGGCATGAGTTGATTGTATGCATTGCAAAGGGTTTTGGCATGAATTCTATTCTGATAAAGTTCTGCATCTGCCGGATTATACATCCCTCCGGAAATCATTTTCTCTTTTTCTTTCATTTAAACTCCTTTGTATTTACTTGTATTATATCATATTTTATCAACTATTGGTATAATATTGACAGTTAATAATTTAAATTTTTATAACAGCAAGTTAATAGTTAAAGCATAAAATTGTGCAAGAATTGAAAAATGGGAGGTAATATTTACAATATTTTGTTTCCGTTTTTAATTTCTTCGGCAAGTTTCTTTTCAATTTCTTTTTTAACTTGAAAATCTCTGTTGTCTTTTCCGCCAAAGAATCTTATTGCAACCATTAATGCCGGTGCGATAATTCCAAGCGCAGCGATGCAGGAGCCGATATTCTTAAGAATTGAACTCCGCTTAAGTTTTTTTAAGTCTTTCATAAATGTGTTTAGAATGTCTTCTTCACTCATTTCCGGATTTTTTGCGAGCATTGAGGTTTTAAAGTCTCCAAACTGTTTGAAAACTTTTCCCAGTTTTTCGTTTGTTCCTTTAACTTCCTTAATATCAATGTAAGCTCTGGTGTCAACATCGCTTGCAAGGTTTTTCTTGTCTGTTACTGTAATAATATCTGACATTTTTGCCATTTTCACAATTATATTATCTTTGTTTGCCGGGTTACAAACAAAATCATATACATCTGCGTCTTTCTTCATATTTGAGAATGCCTTTAGGATTGACGGTAATTTTTCGTTCTTAAGCGCTTGTTTCAACTCTTCGCTTTCGATAACTCTTGCATCAAGTTGAATGTTTTTGTTGTAATTTTTTTCGGCATTATTTTCAAAGTGTTTTTGGATTTTTCCGCCCAAAATGTACATAAATGCCCAGAAACTACCTTCTTTAATCGCATATCCGAGTGTATCCTGTGCATTTCTTGATTCACATAATCTTTCAGCTGTAATTGTTGCGTCGACAATCATAAGGTTTTTTGTAGGGCTGAACATAAAATCCTGAATTCCGGTGAATGTTGTATTTTTGTCCTTGTTCTTGTTCTTCCCATTGTATTCCGATTGTTTGTGAACCATGCCGAATGCAGTCGGAACTTTTTGCGTCGGAAGAAATTTTTCCGTATTGACGTTATTTTGGATAAGTCCCTGTTCTCTCAGGTTTTTCAGATAATTCTCTTTAATATGTTCTTCCGTGTGTTTGTGTCTGAACTTTGTAAGTCCATAATATGAAAGGATTGTTAAACCTGTTGATACAAGAAATTTACCAAAAGATAAACCTTTAAATGTTTTGATATTGTTGCAGGATTTCCCTACTTTTTCTAGTGCATTTTTAATTTCATTTGTTGGTGCATATTGTTTTGCTTTCGCGAAAATTTCAGGGTCTTTGAGGACTCTGACATCGACTTTGGGATCGTAACCCATTGCTTTGAATAAAGTTAAATCTATAAGTTTTTTGTATGCGGGAATTCCAAAAAGCCATATTGCCTGAGTTCCAAACTCATCAATAAATCTGTCTCTACCTTCGGCTTCATCTCCGACGGCATAAGATGCGGCGGTTAATCCAAGACTGTTTGTGACATCTTTTAAGGCTAACGGTACTAACGAATTGCTGTTGCCTAGTGTTGAATATATTTTACTTGCTGATATTGCGGGTATCATGTATGCTTGTCCTTCTACGTTGCGGCAAACAATTTTGATGTCTGCCTACTGTCTATTACAAGCCCCAAATTAAATTCATTAATCTCACGATTGGGGCATTCGCTTTTGTTATGACAGTACGTCGTCGCTGAATTAATTTCATAATTGTCCTTTCACATTTATTTGTAAGTATCGTAAAAATATAAATTGCGCCATTTAAGGCATTCTTTAAGTTTTTTTAACAAAAAACAAGACCTTGATTTTTCAAGGTCTTGTTTAAAAAATTTTTCTTTTCCGCGTAAAAACTTGCGTTTTATTTTCTCAACAAAACCTCATATTCAAATATTCTACGTCGGATTAATCTTTTCATCATATTTCTATATTACAATAATAATATTTTTTGTAAAGGGTAAATATTAAGATTTATAAAAATGAAATTTCATAATATCCGTTATTAAACATAAATTTTAGTTTGATTTTTTCTCCATTGTAATGTGTTGGTGGTTGTTTGTAATATGGAAGACGCATAAGCATATTGTAAACTTCATCATTTACAGTTTTATTAGTTGATTTGTATATAAAATTGCGGTTAATTAATTTACCGGAATTGTCAACCGAAAATTCTATTGCGCAATCTCCTGAACCTTGAATTGCAGTTACATTCAGCTTTACAAGAAGTGCACTTCTAACGGCACCTTTATAATTCAAAAAATCCGATTCATTCATTTTTTGTGGTTCAGGTTTGGGTTTGGGGGGGTGGATTTCAGGTATGGGCGCAGGTTTAAATTCCTGTGTTTGAGAAGTGAAAGTCTGCTTTATTGTATCTGTCACTGACTGTGGAAGCTTAATTTTGGAAGGGCTTTCGCTATTAGCTTGTTGTTTTTCGGGTTGTGACGGCTGAGGCTTCGTGATAGGCGAATTTTGAGTCAGCATGGGGTTTGCGGGCTGATGTTTCGCGATGGAAGAATTTTGGGTTTGCGTAGGTTTTGCATGTTGCTGCGTTGTAGTTTGTTCTTTTTGTTTATGAATACTCTGCGGCTTATTTTGTGGTTCTTCTGTTGGTCCTTTAATCTGATTTGCCGCATTTACCCTAGTTGCTCCATTTACTCCATTTGCTCCGGTAACGGATTGTTTTTCCTGAGTTTTTTTGACTGGAACTTTTATGAAATCTTCTTTCCAAATTTTTTCAAAGTCCGGAATTTCTTTCCGTGTTTCCTGAGGCGCAATGGGGGGTGATGGCTTATGTTCGGGCTTTAGCAACCAGATTAAGATTGATAAAATTATGCATATAACAAAAAATGAAATTGAAAATATAGATTTTATTGGTAAATCTTTCAATGGAAAATTATTTTTGGATAAATTATCTTCCTGTTTTTGTGTCGGCGGAATTTCTTGAGAGTTTTCCATAGATTGCGAATTCACGTCTTCTCTAATAAATTTAAACTCATCATTTCCGCAAGAACAGTATTCGGGTTTTGTATCAAATTTTTCTTGACATTCAGTGCATATGTACATATTTTTACCTTGTCGTTTTAATCCTTTCTATATCAGAAAAGTCGTCGGGTGTGCTGAATTTATCTTCAGTTGAAATAGTAAATCCGCCTGTTACATTAGTTATAACACGTTTTGTGCGAGATGGAAAGGTTAAAATCGGTTTTCCGGTATAACTTTGGATAAGCGGTTTTAAATAATTAACGGCTACATTATTGTAAATCGAGGGAATTGCCCATGTCCTCAGATTTGAAATTCGACCTTTCGAGTCTACGGTAAAAGAGAACTTAAAAGCAGTTCCAAGTGGTGCAGATACTTGTGTATCTCTCATAATTTGGTTTTGAAGGTTACTTCTCCAGACATTCCAGACAACAATTTCTTCTCTTTCCGTAAGATATCTGTCTTCTTTTTCTGCCTGTTTGATAATTTCTTCAGGTGTCATTTGTTCGATTGGTTTTGATTCTATTTTGGGAAGTGACACGTTTTTTTGTGGTGGTTGAACTGTTTTGGGTAGTTCCTTTTCAATAATTGTGTCAGTTTCTGCAACAGGTCGTTGTGGAAGGTTTTGGACAATATTTGTTATAGAATTTGGAAGTTCAACTGTTACTCCTTTTTGAGATGTTTCAGGTTGCGGTAGTGTAATTGTTTTTGCGTTACTTTTGGAAGGTGTTGTTTTAATGTTCTTTTCTGATGTTTTTATGGAGGTTTTTGGCGATTGAACTTCTACGTTTTTAGTTGTTATTAGGGGTTTTTGTTCAATTATTTTTGTTGTTTCTTTGATTTTTTCAGGTTTAATATCTTTTTCTATCTTTTTAGTTTTAAAATCTTCAGTATTTTGAATTTCTATATTTTTTATCGGAGTGATATTTTCGACGGGGATATTTTTAATCGGATTTTCTGTGGAGATCTGCTTGAATTCGTTCACGGAAAACTCTATCGGCTTGTTTATTTCGGGTTTTAAAATTCCGATAGCGATAGTTATTGTTGTAAGAACTATTGATAATATAGCTAAATAAATTTTTATCATTGTTTGTCCAGTTTTGAAATTAAAGAGTCACAGACAAAAAGTTCGTAATTTGTGTGGCTTAGAATATAAGTTTCTGCAATTAACAGTGCAGTTGGCACGGCAGCCGCAAGAAAACTTATGAAAAGTCCTTTTAAATCCGCACCTATTTCTGTCATAAAAAATGTTGTGTTCATTATAAATTCTATAAATACAATAGAAAACCCGATTGTGAAAAATCGTATTTTTTCAATTTCAAGGTTTCGCATTTTTTCAAGCCCGAAAATATCAACTCCGTGAGAAAAATAATCTCTAAACCCATCAAGTTTTATTATATCTGAACCTCCGGCTTTTCGCATGTTTAAGAATGCGGACGAAATTGCAAAAAATGCAAATACAATCAATAGTGAAGCCAGAATTAAAAATACAGGAGAAAAACGAACATTCGAAATTCTTACCCAGCCGGCAGCTTCCGGAAAACACATTGCAAGGGTGTTTGAAACCCCATATGCCAAAACCGGCGCGGTAATTAATCCTAAAGAAATTTCTCCAAATGATAAAATTTGCATTTTAAACATTTTGTTCTTCATATAATCAAGTTTTGTAGAACTTAAATTGTTTATAAAAAGTTCAATCCAGTTCTGATAACGGTTTAAAACGAGTTCAAAATCTTCACGATACTCATATTTATTAAGTTCTAATGACAATTTGTGCCCACTATACTTGAAATACCCGCAAATAAATGCTATTGAGATATTCAACAAAATAAAAAATAAAGATATAATCGTTGAATAAAAAATTCTGTTGTCAGGATTCATGTAATAAATTAAATTAATCCCGTAAAATGTGCACATGAAAAATGTCGAAATAAATAACATAAAATTCTGTGCAAATTTTGCGCCGGCTGCAGGTGTTTTTAAGTCTTTGTTTTGCAAGAAAAGAAATACTCCTTGTTTTAGTGTCAGAGAAATCGCCAATCCCAATATCGAAAAAAGTCCAAGCAGTTTTATGTTTGTAGGCATTGTAAGAAATCCTACGGTATCTGATATTGGAAGTCCTGATATACAGTTGCTTACTCCAAACATTGTTACAATTGTGCTAAAAATTAATGCTGTATTTAAAAATATTCCTGCTTTAAAGTTTAGTGAAATTCTTTTCTTTATATCCGATATTGCAAAGGCAGTTTGCTTGGCAATTGAAAGACGAATTTTTTCAATTTCATTTTTTTTCTTTTCAATTGTTTCTTTTATGTCAAATTCGTGAATAGAATTTACTTTCTGTGTTTTAGATATTTTTTCCTCTATTTTTATTCCGATAAACTCGTCGCTGCCTTCAAGTTTTAGTTTGCAGAATTTTTCAATTACGAGTTTTCCCAAAAAAGGTTCTCCCCTGAAAAGAACTTTTTTGTTCTCAAATTCGTTAGTTACAGTGCATTTGTTTTGATTTTCGTCGTATTTTACGGTGAGAATTAAGCTAAAATCTGTTTCGACTTTGTAATCGCAATCGGAATTTGAGCCGATTATTATGAAATTTTTTTCTTTGAAAATTTTTTCTTTATTCTTGGATGTTATAATTACAGCCATTTTATTCCTTTCGGCTATTGCTTGTAAATTTGCACTGTGATTGGTTCTGTCAACATAATTTCAAGCTGAGAACCTTCAATAACACGGATTTCCTCCCCTTTCGAAGAAATCGCCGATATAGCGCCGGCGCCGGCTCCGATTGAGACTCCGGTAACAATTGCCCTTGTCGGGTCTCCTCCCATCAGTAAGTATACTGCAGATATGAGAAGTCCTGTTGCGGCTCCACCTACAATTCTTTTTGTTACATTTAGCGCTCTTGATGAATTTCCGACGATGTATACCATATTGGTTTTTAATGGAATTATATTGCCATCCGGAGTCATTATCTCATTAAATAAAAGTCCTATTCTACCGTTTTTCATCGCAAAAGATGCTGCTTCAGTTTCGGTTGCGTGTCCTGATAGAATACTGCCCTCCGGAGCTATAAGTTGTCCATTATAGACCCAGTCTGTGTCAAGTTCTGCGCTTATGTTGTCATTGTTCGCAAGACTGTCCGAACTTATGTCCGATAAAAGTGCCGCTGTGAGTGTTGTCCCACCTTGAATATAAACAATACTTCCACTTAGTGTATTTGGGAGGTTGTATTGATTTGAACTGTTGGAAAAATTTCCGTAACCGGTTTGATATATTGAATTTGAAGACTCAATTTTGGGTAATCTAATACCTGCTTGGGGCATGTTGGTAGGAGTTTGTGTTAATGTTAGTGGTTGGCTTTGTGAGATGTTTTGTTCTGTTGAATTCAATCTGACAAAATTCTGAGGAGGTGTAAACTGTTGTTCGTTAAATCTGGCTTGAGCTTCGTCACTAAAGTCATATTCAATACTTTTTGCATTTATAACCTGCTCAGAGATGGGTTGTGTGCGTTCGGAATTCGTTCTCGTATGAATTGTATTGCTGTGTGAAAGTGCAGTATAGGCTTCTCCGTAAAAGAAACTTTTTAAGCTGGAATCATGAATTGTTTTGAGTTTGAAATCATTGTTTTTTAGTGTTTCTACAAGTTTTTTTCTGAGGCTTTCGTCTTCATTATTTGACATATAGTAAAAATAGCTGTCTTTGTCTTTATTACTTAAAATAATAACGTGATAATTGTTTTTTCCTTTATTTTCAATAATATAACTGTTTTGTTGTTTTATTGTATTGGGAAAGTTTTTATTAAAATAAGGTTGTAAAATCTTTTCTATTTCCGCGAGGGATGAATTTTTTACACGATAAAGTTTAGAAACATCTGCCGCAAAACTTTTGGCGCATGTCGTAAAAATAATTATAAGAATAATCAGACACTTTTTCATTACCATTTTCAATATAATTATAATCTTACAGTCTTCCTTTTGCAATAAATCTTCAACATACATAACGATTTTGTAAATTTTTTGTTCATTTTTAACTTTATATAAATATAGGAAATGAAAAGGGAAAATTATTGTGGGAAAATTTTTGAAATTTTTCATATCTGTATTACTAATAATTCAAGTACAACCTGTTTTTGCGGGAGAGTTTAGTGTTTATTCTCCAAGTGCATATAAGCAACTTCAAAAACTCAAAGAACCTATAAGGATGAAGTCGTATTCAAAAATGAAAACTCAGTTACTTGTTGATTATTCGGGAAGTATGTCGAAATGGATTAATGTTGCAACAGAGACTCTTGATATGGTGCTTTCAAACATTTCAAGCAGTTACCCAATTGGTTTAAGAACATTTAGCGGAAGAGACGGTGCCGGAAGCTGCAAAAACGGATGTGACAGAACTTCTTTAGTCGCAGATTTTTCCAGAAATAACGGAGAAACAATAATTAATGAAATGAAAAATTTAAGAGTTGGCGGTAATACCCCAATTGAGTTTGCGCTCAGAACAACTGTTGACGAAGATTTTGCTCCTCCGAATATTTTTGACAGAAACTCTAACGCAATTAAAACGAAAAAGATTATTCTTGTAACTGATGGACATGAAAACTGTGGAGGAGATCCTTGCGAATATATAAGAGAACTTATGTCCACCAGGGGTGATATTGTCATTGACGTAATTCAATTGGGGCAAAGTGACAAGCTTATGTGTCTTGCTGATGAAAGTGGAGGCAAACATTATAAAGTTAATCAAGATATGAAAATTTTTGAATTTGCAATTGAACAAGCATTTGAACTCTCAGATGGTATAATTAATGCCTCAAAAACCATAGAAAATACATATACTGAAAAAACTCCTCATTATACTCCTCAAAAACCTTTAGCAAAAAATTATAAATTTGTAAGTGATTAATATTTTGCCAATTTAGAGATAAATTTGTATAATGAATTAAGGAGGTAGTTTGTTGAAAATTTTATTTGCTATTGTTTCTATATTTATTTTTGTTCTTCAGTTTCAGATTCAGGTTTTTGCGGAAAGTTCGCAAATTAATGTTTATACTCCGAAGTCTTATAAGCAGCAGTCTATGAAAATGAGCCCGAAATATACAAATGTAAAAGGAGATGCAGTTGAACTTCTTGTAGATTATTCCGGAAGTATGTCAATGTGGATTGAAATAGCAAAGGAAGCTCTTATTTATATATTGCCGAAAATTCCTGAAACTAATGTTGTTGCTCTCCGTGTTTTTGGCGAGCGTTCCGATGGAGGGTATTTGGCAGATTACAGAACTTCCTGTCAGGCAACAAGGCTTGTTTCTTATTTTAAAAAATCTAATGAGTCTTCCATTGTAAAAGGACTCGATGAAACGGCTTTGGGTGGAATGACTCCTATTGAGCTTGGTTTGAAAGAGGTTGTTGAAAACGATTTTAGAACATTGAGAATAATTGGTCCGTCAAAACAAAAAAAGAAAATTATTCTTGTAACGGATGGTTATGAAAACTGTGGTGGGGACCCTTGTAACTATATTAAAGAAGCGGCGCGCCTTAATAAGTCGCTTCAGGTAGATGTAATTCAGCTTGGTAATAATAATTTCTTAAGCTGTTTGGCGGAAGAAACCGGCGGTACTTTTTACACGGTTCACAATCGTGATGATTTTGAAAGTGCTCTTGAAAAAACCTTTAGCGTTCCTTCCGGTACGGTAGATGCCGGAAAGCTGCAAAAACCTGACACTTCCTTAGAATCCATAACGAAGCCAAAACAGAAGGGTTATAAATTCATACAATTCTAGAATGAATTAACAAAAGTTTCACTTCCGTTTTCACAAATAATTGCAGTAAGTGGAGCTGTTTTGTATTTTCCGCAGCCGGTGTCGATACATATTTTATCGTCTTGAATTTGTGGGGTATCAAATTCTGTATGCCCGAAAATTATTTTTTGTGGCAAGTTGTGTTTGTGTTCATAAAAATTCCTTCTGATATAAACCATGTCGACTTCATCTTGTTCCTCAAGTGAATATTTTGGATTTATGCCGGCATGAACAAACAAATATTTATCTGTTAAATAGTAAAATTTTAAATTCTTGAAAAAATCACCGTGGATTTTAAAAATATTGTCGAAACCGCCGTAACTGTCTGCTGTTCTGTCTCCACCGTAATTCCAGAATAGATAATGGTAATAATCATCCGTATTTGCATGTAAAAGAGCATATTCGTGTGAACCAATCAGATAGACACAATTACAAACATTTTGCATTTCAATAATTTTGTCAACTACTTCTTTGGACTTTGTTCCACGGTCAATGTAATCTCCCATAAAGACCAAAGTGTCTTCCTTTTGTGGTGAAACTTTTTCCAATACTCTGCAAAGTTTTTCGTATTCTCCGTGTATATCCGAAATTCCAATCAATCTAGCCATAACAGCAAATTAATATAAAAAGAGAAAAAGTTCAACTTTGATACATTTATTTGCAATCTGTTAGGGAGTTTGTTACTGATTAGACTTTTTTTAAAATCTTATCTACAAAGTGCGGATGTTCCTTTTTATAGATTTCAATTGGTACTGCAAATTTACAGTTTCCCATATTTTTAAGTGTATGCGCAGCCTTAGTTTTTCTGATGATTGTGTGCGGAAGTTCAGGCAGAATATTTTCGACAATATAAGTATATCCAATGTCGTTGTAGAAAAGTTTTGATACCAAATCTTTTGAAGTTCTGTAATTGTTTATTAATGATTTAAAAAATTTGTTTTTATTGTTTTTTATAGCCATATTTTTTGTCTTGTCAGAGAGACAAAATGCGTTATATGAAAATACCGGAATTCCGAAACTTAATCCTGCGAATAAAGCTTCACTTCCACCTTCTGAATGTCCTGCGGTTACAAATTTGTATTTAGGGTATTTTAATTGTATTTTTTTGACATAATCTACGGCAAGTTGCATTTGTCTCGTAATTTTTCCAAAACCCATTTTTAGGTTTGCTATATTGTCTTTATAACTTTTTGAATCGGTTCCAACAAAGCAAATAACAATTTCGTTACTTTTTACGAATGCAACGGCTTTAAAGTTAGTTTTTTTATCGAAAGTTTTGTTTAAAATTTTATAATTTGCAAAGACGGGTTTATCTATATTGTATTCTTTTGAAAGAATTATTTTGTCTGAAATAAGACAGAGTTGTTTGTATAATTCGGCATTTGAATGAAGTTTTGTAAAATAAATTCTTGCAGTATGATTTTTCTTAATTTTTAAACAAATGTATCCGGACATATTTCTTCTTTCCGGCGCAGGTCTGAGTAATACGGATAGAGTGCAAAATAATGCTATTGCTGTAATAATATAACCATATTTAAGCAATATTTGTCAAGTTTTGTGAAACTTCTATTATTAACTTTTGTAAAAGAATAGATTTTTGCTGAAATTTGGTAGGAATATTTGACTTTATATATATGAGAGCCGGAGTGTATGAAGTGAATCGGCTAATTCTAATTAAGGAGAGCATTATGGCTGACAAAGTTAATAGTATTGAAGAATTGGAACAATTAAGGGCCGCTGCCGCAGCTCAGGGTACTTCTGTTCCTAATTATAATGAATGGAGTCAAATTCTTAAGGAGTTGGATGAGCTTGGTGTTGAGACAACCGGATCTTATGAAGGTGATAAAGCCAAGATGAAAGAAGTTGAGCAAGCAGTTGAAGATTATATTAAACAGGCACAGATTGAGCAGGCTGCCGTCGAAACCAAAAAAGAGGAGCAGCGTGTTAAGGAGCTTCCTGAACGGGACAGTGAACAGACTGTTAAGGCAAATGTAGCAAATGCTACAAGTTCACAGCTTATGGCTGATTATATGAAAATTTATCATTTGTTGCCATAGAAATAGAAATAAAAAAAGATTATAACGGGTAAAGCTATAATCTTTTTTTATTGATATTTATTTTGCTTGTGGAACTTTAGTTTCAAATGTTTTAATTTTTAGACGATGCATTCTTGATGGAGGCCAGAATATTGTAACTGCTCTGCCGATAAAACGGCTTTTATGCAGTAAGCCCCAATATCTTCCGTCTTGAGAATTTCCTCGGTTATCGCCAAGCATCAAGTAATAATCTTGCGGAATATCATACCTGCATGTTACGGTTTCCGAACATTGAGGATAGTCATAAGGACTTCTAATATACGGTTCATCCAGAGGTTGACCATTAATATATACGGTGTATTTACCATCTTTATCTGATTTTATTTCAACTTTTTCTCCGGGAAGTCCGATAACACGTTTTATGTATGCAATATCTTTTACGAATAAGCCTGTTAAACGTGAAAATACTCGCCAGGGAGTGTATTTAAGATTTTCAAACGGCGGATAAAATACCATTATATCTCCACGGTCAGGAGTTTTGTAAAATCTTGAATACCTTTCAACAACTATTCTATCGCCTTCAAGAAGCGTAGGGCGCATAGATGCTGAAGGAATCCATCGTATTTCCCCGATGAAAAATCTGATTACAATAACCATTACCAGTACAAAAACTACTGTTTCAATAATTTCTCTCGTTAAAGGTGTTAGTGAATTGTATTTGTTTTTAGCTTTTGTAAAGAGTTCTTTTATTTTTTTCATTACTTTAATGTCCTCAGAAGTTTTTTTAACGATTGTTTATAAATATTTTCTTCTAAATATTTTATTGAATTTTCAGCATTAATTATATAATTATTCAACAAAGTTTCTGTTTTTGCAAATCCGGTTGACAAATTTTCGGTTTGTCCCGCAAAAATTATCGGAGCATTGTAAATACCGTGTGTGATGTCATTTTGAAATGGTTTTGTTTTATCAGTTCCGGAAATGTTTAAAAGGTCATCTCTTATTTGAAAAGCCATCCCAAAGTTGTAACCCAGATTTGCGGCATTTTTTCTTCCACAATCTTTGCAAAGAATAACTGCACCTTCGACTGCTGTTTGGAATAGTTTTGCTGTCTTTTGCTCCGTTTTCTTTAGGTAATTTTCGATTGAGGTAATTTTAAATCTATTAAAATATTGTTCAACTTCACCTTGACACATTTCTGATAGTGTATTTGAACAGGTAGAAATAATTTCGGGTGAATTGAGCTTATTCAAAAAGTTTAGGGCATTTGTTAATAAATAATCGCCCGTTAAAATTGCAATTTTATTATTGAATTTTGAATTTAAGGTTTCAGAGTCTCTTCTTGTGTCGCTTTCGTCAATAACATCGTCATGAATTAATGAGGCATTGTGAATTATTTCAATTGCAGTTAAAAAATCATAATGAGCATCTGTGGGGTTGATGTTGTTTGCTCTTAAATACAACAAAGAAAGTACAGGTCTTACCCGTTTAGCTCTTTGGGTTAAAAAGTTTCTCAACAAATCATCAATGGCACAAGAAAGTTTAATACTTTGTGTGATACGATTTTCTATTTCGTTTAAGTCTTTTTGTATCGGATTTAAAATTTTTTTGTATTCTTCACTAAAGCCCATATCTGAATTATAGCATGAAATATTTTTTGTGATGGAAGAGCATTGATAAAGCGATTTTGAGGTTTATCGTTCCAAAATTTAAAGCGGCTTAGCCCTCGCGTCTCGTGCAAAATCTACACTCTTGGAATATTCGGCTATCCGGCTTCTTATGCTTGTTTTAAGTTACTTTTGCAATTTTACCACTCCTAGCGAAGTTTTGGAAGTGACGGGTTATACTTATACTTATACTTTCACCCTA
>CAZCIW010000021.1:201-29006 GCA_964499135.1 uncultured Muribaculaceae bacterium | reverse complement strand
TAATTACTTGTTGTGGTTTTTGAGATTCTTCAATTTTATGGAAAGATATTGCTCCGGCACAATCACGTCCAATTTGTTCTAATAATTTGAAATCATTATTAACGTTAATATTATATTTTTGGGCTAATAATTCTCTCATATTGGGATTTTCAGGTAATAATCCTCCAAAGAAAGCTCTACAAGCTTTTTCTTTAAAAGGTTCTTGTTGTAATGGTAAACTCAGAGAAATCGGTGTTTTGGTATTTTCATCATAAGTAAATTCCATTTTACCATTTATAAGTTTTAAAACGCCTATTTGCAAACCTCGTAATCGAACAGATAATTCCTTAACCATCATTTACCTCTAATTTTATTCCAAGATTTGACAATACTTTTAATACTTTTTCAATTTCACATGTCGGTTTGCCATTTTCCAAATCTGATAAAAAGCGAGTTCCAACATTAGAAAGTTGGGCAAGTTCAATTTGTGTAAAATTTTGTTTTTTACGAGTTTTTTTTACTAAATTTCCAATATCTTTTACTGTCTTTAAAATCATTTTAGCCTTAATATTACCGTACAGGAATATTATATAATATTTAAGAAGAAATGTCAAATTTTTACCCGTTCGGGAATATTTAACCTGTTTAATTTTATAATAAATTCCCTGCTCTTTACATTGCAGGGAATATGGGTTAAAATCTTCTTATAGAAAGTGTTTTAAGTTCAAAAAACTTGTAAAAACCACTAATTTTCCCTGTTTTTTGATTTAGCAGGGAATTTTCAACCGAGCCTATTGCTTGATAGACAGTTCGCTCCAGTAATAAAAAAAGACTACTTTAGGTAGTCCTTTTTTGTTACTGGGCTTGTGAGATTGAGAACCCCTAAGATAACAAGCCTGTGTTACAAAAACTTTCACCCTTATCACGTAAGTGTGTTGTGTTGGCAAATTAGACAAGTGCAATGCGGCGCACCGCTTGGAAGTCGAATAGGAAAGTTTTGGGTGCAACAGGCTTGGCGCACATTGAGTTAGGGATGTGGCAATGGCTAATCTTACGGATCAAGTTCTTTTTCCACAATCGGAGGAATTGATGACGAAATAAGCATCGTCATATATTTATCATTTTCATCTCGAACTGTATTCGCAATACTTATTATTTCAGCCTTATCTTTGAAAAAATATTTTATCGCATAACGAAATTCCGTTATTCCTGATATCGGATTTTTTTCATATTTATACACATTATAGGTAAAAAATTTCTTCCCATTGTCGTTTCCATTTTCAAGATAACTGATTACAGCCTGATCAGTCTTTTTATTTTTTACAAATTTTAAAAGAAGACAAGTTTCATCCTTTTCAATTTTATTGTCAAATTGTTCAGCATATCTTACAGGATCCTTAATATCCGGAATATGATAAACTCCGAGCATTTGTGTCCAATTATATTTGTTCTCACCTTTTAAAAAATATTCATTCATGGAATTGGGCAAATTCATAGACTGTGCAGTGGATTTTAATACAAAAGCCTTGTTATCGAAAGTTATTTCATCCTGCGCCTCCGCGGCACAACAAACCGATAAAGTCATCAATAAAGCTAAAGCTGCAACATTCATAATAGTTTTAATCATCTTATCTCCCTTTTTTAATAATTTAATCACCATTACAAAAAAATAAAATCCCACACAGGCTTAGTCCTCACAGATAAAATAAAATTCATATATTGACATAAAAATTTTTTTGTAATAAAGTTAGGTTAAACTAACAAACGAGATATAAAATATGCAAATTATTACAATTGCCCGATACATTGACCAACCAGCTATATTAAGTAAACTCCACTCAAAGATGCCCGCTGTTTTAGGTTGCACCGGAGTAGGAGTTTGGGGATATGAAAGTTTTCACAAAACTGACAGAAAAAATGCTGACGAAAAAAAAGATTTCGAAAGATATAACGCAGCGCGCGCGCTAAAAAATTCAAAAATTAACAATTGCGACAAAAAAGACGCGCGCGCGGATTTGAATAAATCCAACAACAGGTATAAAGCTTTTAAAAATGCAATTACAATCGGTGCAACAGTCGGAGCATCACTTGGAGCGGCAAGAGGTTTAAAAATTGGCGAGAAAACAATTTTCAAAGGTCTTCTCGAATATACTCCGCTTGAAACAGTTCTCAAAAAACAATCAGACTCAATTGAAAAGTTTTTAAGTGATGACAAAAATATTTTGCCGGACAAACTTAGACAAACACTTAAATATGCAAAAAACAAAATTTTTACACTTAAAGACATTGAAACAATATCTAAATATCTTCCTGAAAATAAAGCGTCAAAGGATTTTTTGCAGGAAATTCTTCCATCACCGGAAAACCTTAATTCAAAAGAAATTTTCTCAGAAATAAAAAGACTTTCCTTAATCGGACTTATTCCTGTTGTAGGTGGAGTTGCGGGCGGAATTACGGCAGATTATATGACGAAAACCAACAGCAAAAAAAATACGGCAAATAAAGTTAAAGAGGGAATTTATCAATATCTTGCAAACATTTTTCTTTGCAATGTCGGAGCAGGTGCAGCATTATGGGGAAGCGAAAAACTCGTAAAATCCAATATCATAAAACCACTGACACCTGTAAAAAAATTGGGAGTAATTCTTGGTGGAATTACTGCAACCGGAATTATTGGCGGAAGTTATATTGCAAATTATATTTCCAAAAAATTTATCAACCCGCTTTTTGCACAAAAGAAGAATCAGAAAGAAAATCTGTACAGCGAAAGAAAACCGGAACCACTTGATATAGCACTTCACGCAGATGATATTGCAACTGCCGGTGTACTTTCAGGTTTCAAATGGATAGAGCCGGCACTTCCGATTATGTACTTTATTTCAGGCTACAGAGCCGGCATCGGGTATAGAAATAACGGTTTGAACAAACAAACAGATAAAAATTGTTAAACCAACATCGTATTCATTCAATTTTTCCCGAAATGTCGTCTTCCTGAAAAATGTTTTGCATAAAGAGAATTTATTAATTTTTATTTTATTTTTTTTGTTTTGTCATGGTTTTTGAACGAAGATTTCTGTGATAAGTTATTGCAAATCTGTGCGCCTCATCTCGAATTCGCTGGAAAAGAAAAAGCGCGCTTGAATTCTGGGGTAAAATTACAGGGTCAGATTGTTTGGGGAGAAAAACCTCTTCATGCTTTTTGGCTAAACTCACAACATCAATCCCTTCAACCCCAAGTTCTTCAATAATCTGCATAACACTTGAAAGCTGCCCTTTTCCTCCGTCGATTATCATTAAATCAGGTTTATCCCAGTTTTTATCCCCAAGATGCTTCAATCGACGAGTAAGAACTTCTTTCATAGAGAGAAAATCGTCGGGTTTGCCTTCCGTTGTGCGAATTTTAAAGCGTTTGTACTCGGATTTTTTGCTCAGTCCGTTTATAAAAGTTATCATTGAAGCAACAGTGTTTGTTCCCTGAATGTGCGAAATATCATAGCATTCAATCCTGTGTGGGAAGTTCTTAAGTTGAAGTTTTTCAGCTAAATATGAACCTATTTCGTTAAAATCATCACGAATTTTCGACATTTTTTTGAGTTTTGCATTATCAAGAACCACCCGCGCATTTTTGTCAGCGAGCATTTGAAGCTCTTTTCCCTGCGCAGATTTTCCATAACTTATCCGAACTTTTTTCTTCGCAAGAATTTCTAACCATTCCTCATAAAGCGCCTTTTCTCCGATATTTTCAAGTTCGTTTGAAACAACTTTGTCAGGATACCCGAGAGTTAACGAGTTGTAATATTCTTTAAAAAATGTTGCAAAAAATTCCGTCTTATCTTCATCTTCAACCTCGTAAACAAAATCTTTTTTATCAATAAGCCTTCCTTCCCTCACCATAAGAATTACAATAGCGAAAATTCCATCTTCTGCAAGAAAAGAAATTACATCCTCATTTAAACTTGTATTTTCATAAACAACTTTTTGTTTTTCAAGCGTTTTTTTTAAATCAAGATAACTGTCACGAAGTCTTGCCGCCTTTTCAAATTGTAAAGAATCTGAAAAGTTTTGCATTTGTACTTTTAACTGCTCCATTAACTCGGACTGCTTACCTGCGAGGAAAAGTTCTGCCTGACGGACTATTGCCTTGTATTCATCACTTGTAACCATGTTCTGGCATGGTGCCATACAGCGCCCTATGTGATAATATAGGCACGGACGGTCTTTGAATTTTGGAGACTTACACTGTTTTAAGGGGAAGAGTTTTTTTAAAAAATCCAGTGTCGAATACATTGCCCGAACATCCGTATAAGGTCCGTAATATCTGCCTTTTTCAGGGTTTAAGTTTTTCTTGCGCACAACTTGAATTCGCGGAAAATCCTCATCCGTAATTAAAAAATAAGGATATTTTTTGTCATCTTTAAGCAAAATATTGTATTTTGGCTTATGTTTTTTAATCAAATGGCTTTCAAGAATAAGTGCTTCAACTTCTGTGTTTGTAATTATATATTCAAGTCGTTCGATTTGCGAAACAAGAACCTGAACTTTCACGCTGTCATGACGTTTCTTGTTGAAATAACTCATCACACGACGCTTCAAAATCTTCGCTTTCCCAACATAAATTATTTCATCATCACTGTTGTAATATATATAACACCCAGGGAGAGATGGAAGCAGTTTCAAACTTTGTTTAAGACTGTCATTCATTTAAAAATTAACCTCGTCCATAAAATTTTTAACCCATTTTATAAGCTGCGGAAGCTCATAGGGTTTAGGAAGATAAAGATCCGCACCATAATTTAGAATAAGTTCTTTATCATGAAAAATTGAAGTCACAATAATTTTCGTGTTTGAATATTCAGGTTTTTCTCTCAATAATTTAATAGTTTCAAGCCCTTTTAAATTTTCCGCATTTCCTGCATCTATTATAATAATTGCCGGTAAAGAGTCAGATTTTTTTATCTTTTTAAAATTTTCTATTATCGAAATTTCATAACCTTGAAGTTCTAAAATAGTCTTTAAAAGAACCCTCATCGCCTCATCCGGTTCGTGAACAAAAATTTTGTTATTAAATTTATTTTTTTGAATAAAATTTTTGGTTGAAATCTTCGCGCGCTCAATCAGATAATTTGACCTATCCGGAAGATTTGCCAGATTTTTCATATTTACAAGAGATGAAAAAACACTTGAGGTGTCTTCATATTTGTTAAATTCGTTTGTAACAACCCCAATTGATGTACGTACGAAACCTGAACGCATGCCTGCAACTTCATCCCCATGCATTATCATGTAACCACGTTTTAAATCCTGAGAAGAATAGAATTTTTTCGCAACAGAATCAAAAGCAAAAGTTAAAAAATTCGCAATTTTTTCAGCTTTAAAAGCGTTTGTGATAATCAAAAATTCGTTTTCAGAAATTTCTCCAAGATAATCATCTTCACTCAATGTCGACTGTATAATCGCACAAAAAGTTCTCACTAACTTATCTGAAGCAAGTTCGGTGTAAGTTTCGCGGTAATTTCTAAAATTTTCAATGCTAATCAAAAGACATCCCCACAAATCTTTTGAGTTTAACGCTCTTTTTATTGCACGGATAGAATAATTTTTATTCGGAAGAAGTTTTTTATCGTCGAGATTTGACTCAAATTCCCGACGAAGATGTGCCATCATCCTCATAACAAATTCTTCATTATTAACAGGCTCACTTAAAAAATCATCCGCCCCGCTTTCAAGTGCCGTAAGTCTGTCCTGAAGTTCTGCGGATTTCGAAAGTGTAACTATCACCGGACGCATGTTATAAGTTAATGCTCTTATTTTTTTACAGCAATCCTGAAGCCCACCTTCTATACTATCGGAAATTATAATCAAATCCGGCTCATTTTCCTGAATTAATTTCATTGCGGCAAGAAAACTTTTACTAACAAGAACTTTTGCAAGTTTTGAACCGAGAAGCTTTTTATATTTAACCGAAAGTTCTCGGCGTTTGTCGATAATTAAGATTACTGACTGCATTTTGCCCTCGCCTGTCTTTCAACATCACCTGCCGGCATAGAAACTTCAAAAGTAGTTAAAAATCTACCGTTTTTTTGTTTTTCAGATTTTACGGAAATTTTTCCATCCATTTTTTCAACAAGATTTTTTGTAATGTAAAGCCCAAGCCCACTTCCCTGAACTCGTCTTGTAAGAGGACTATCTATACGTGAAAATTTTGTGAATATTCGCTCAAAATCTTCTTCTTTAATTTCATCACCTGTATTTGAAATTTTTATTGAAACGAATTCACAATTTTTGCAAAAACCCGTTTCAATTTTTATTGAAGAATTCATATCACCATATTTTGCAGCATTTTCAATTATGTTGGTGAGAATTTGTTGAAATTTATCTTTATCTGTTAGAATTGAAGGAGTTTTTTCGTTAACATTTATCACAAAATTTTTATCAGCATATTGACTCTTAACAACAGAAATAACTGTTTCGATAACCGGTTTTATATTAATTTCTTTTAAAATAACACCTTCTTTCCCTCCGGAAAGTCTTGTCACAGAAAGCATATTTTCAACAAGGTTAATAAGGCGATTTGACTGCTCTTCAATAATTTTCAGAAAACGTTTTTTGCTCTCATCGTCAATCATATCCCAAGAATTGAGCATAGTCTGCGAAAAACCTCTTATCGAAGTCAGAGGAGTTCTGAGTTCGTGGCTTACCGTAGATATAAAATCTTCATAATTTTTTTCAATCTCACTCATAACCCAATTATAGCAAATTTTTAACAAATAGCAATCAGTTGCCCCGCAATAAAGAGATTAAGTCTCCAAGAAAGTAATTTTAGGCTATAATGCAATTATGTTAGATTTTATATTTTCAATAATAAACGAAATCCGCTCATTCTTTGTACCCCAAAAAATGGAATATGAGATTACCGGGAAATGCAAAAAATGCGGCAAATGCTGCAATTATATGTACAGCGTTGACACCTACACTGAAAAAGAATTCAAAATTATGCAGTTTCTTTTTCCGCAATACAGAAGATTTTATATAAAAGGAAAAGATGAGTTCGGGAATTTTATTTTTGCTTGCAAACTTGTGACCTCTGACGGACTTTGCTCTGATTATAAACACCGTCCGCGAATGTGCAGAAATTATCCTGTTAAGAAAATCTTTTACCCTGCAAAACTTCATGAAGGATGTGGCTATAAGGTCAACATAAAAACTTTTGAAGATTATTTAAAAAAATAATTTTAATATTACAATATGAAGTCGCCAAGTTCATCTCAAAATAATATTTGAAATGAACCTAACGACATAATATTTTAATTGTTTAACTATTAGTTTGAAACCATACAAGCATTTTTTTCTACAAAGTTTTCGTTATTTAAGTCACAAAACTCTTTTTTTTGTTTAAATTTTTCAATTACTTCATCAAGTTTTCCGTTTTTCTTCATAACAATTCCTGTGATTAAGGCAGCAACTGCACCAAGAGCAAGGGTTCCACCCATAAATTTCATAAAATTCATAAAAATTTTCCTTTCTTTTTTAGCTACAATTCAATCATTTTCACATCTTGCATTTCCAGATAATCCTCGGAAGAAACCGTATCCGGCGCTTGAGCTTTATCCTCCAAACCACGCGCAATTAATTCGACTTCTTTCTTTGCGAGTTTTGGAGCTGCGTAAACTAAATCTCTACCTGTTGAAACTGTAATTATACGTATTGTTTTTTCTGTCGGTGCACCTTTTCCGTTCATCGCCTCTTGCGCGTTATAACTTACCCAGTCCAAAGGAAGTTCATCAATTATTGCATACCCGTTTTCTTCTGTTCCGTCAAGACGTTTGTCTACCTCATTTACCAGAATATCTGCAACATAATCCTTTTGATTTTCGAAGTGACACGGGTCAAACACTCTGTCGCCGATAATTTCCTCGGGATCACGTTTTTCATGTTTTTTAACCAAATCAGCAGCAATTCGTAAATGTTCAAGTTCAAACGACAAATATTCTTCCCATATTAATTTTAACTGCTCATCATGTTCATCTTTATAGCAGTTATAATATGTACAAACTTCCGTAAATTCATGAATGAGAAGTTTCTCAAACATTGTTTCAGTCGGGTCAATCAAAGATTCGTACATAGAAACATGTTCTTCTTCAACATCTGTAATTTCACCGTAAGTTCTTCTTAAATCGTCATTTCCATACATCATACCGTGTTCATTGTAGAAATTGTGAGTCTGTTGTTCACCTGACAAAAGCGTTAAAATATTTACTTTCGTCTGCGGACTTGCGGTAATCCTGTCATAATGATCTCTTATACGAATTCTGTTATCATTGTGATGGTTTTGAGTCGGACGTCCGACAAGAATATCTGTTTGATATTGCACGATATCATTCGGATTAATGCCGTGTATCATATATGCCCATTGTGAATATCGGTAAAGATGGTCAAAATCTTCAAGAAGCCCAAAATTGAAAGTTTCTCTCACATAATCATCAGGCTCATTCTGTGCAAGCCATGCTGTCAAATCCACCGCAACCTGCTCATAGCCTAGAGTTGTTTCAAGAACAGTTTGCTCTGCCGGTGTCAACCAATTTACTGTCGACTGCTGCATATCATCAATTCGTCTAACTGCCGCAAGAAGTCTTACTATATCCACATCAGGACATGTGCGGGCAAAATGATGCTTGAAACCACATGTTTCAACTTCAATCCCGTTCATCAGAATTTGTCTTGTTCTTGAATAGCAATTAATTTTATGTTTATCAAACGGTCTTTTAACTATGTCATGCCAGCTTTGAAGCTGTTTTTCTAACGGTGTTCCCTTTTCTTTTAACGGATTAAATGTCATTTTTCCATCCTTTCTTTTTTTGTTTCCCATATTTTTGTACGGAAAGACTTTTTACTTACCGAGTGCAAATGCAAAAAGTTCAGAGACTTTTTTGTTATATTCAATCCCGTCAGCATGAGTAAATAAATTATACCAATGACTTTCGGGTGTATTATCTGTTGAAAATGACGGATTAGTCATCATAAGTGCGTGTGTACTTGTATCATATCTGAGCGGAAAAAGGTCTTCCATCTGCATAAAACTCGGGAGTTTATCGGACGAAATTTCAAATCCAAAGAGAGAATTCCTTATCCGCTCAATTCGTTTTTCGTAAGGTGTTCCACCTTCTGTATTATCATTAGAAACCTCAATTCCGGGGGCATAGTCTCTATTGTATTTAAGTTTTTCAGACCAATTTTTTACATGAATATAATCATCAGGTTCTATGAATGCTGTTCCGGCAGTAAGTCCAAGATTTTTATAACGTTCAAAATCATTTGAACTTTTTTCTCCAACAAAACTTATTGTCGTCATACCCGAACGTTTTCTTATTTCGTGCAAAATATACTGCATCTGACCATATTCCGGAAGATCACCAACACCCGTATAATTTTCACAGTCATATCCACCTATATGTTTCGCAGAATCAATAAAAATTGTTTCAAACCCAAGTTTGCAGAGTTTGACATTTTCTTCAATCCAGAGTTCCTGATGTTCCGGATTGCACCAACTAAAAGACTCCTCTTCTTTATCACTGAAAGAAACTTTCATTTGATCTGCAGAGATAATAACACGAAAACCTGTCTTTAACCCTCTCAAATGAGCCAAATCATTAAAAGCTTTCAACTGTTCTTCCGAAGAAACTTTTGATGATATTGAATAATCAATAATATTATCGCTGTAACCGGCATTTAACCTCACACCATAGATTGAATTTTCCTCATTTCCTTTATTGTAACCATCGCCAAAGATATTTTTCCAGATTTGTGATAATATCACACAATTCGCCCAACTTTTTGCAGAAGGCGGAATAAGCGTCAAAAATTTCATCGCACTTATAATCCCGCAACAACAACGGTTATAATTCATTTTTGCAATTGCGCGGTTATTAACTTCAATATAATTAGCCAACCTTCCCCATTTATCACCATAATTAGGAGAGTCAATAATTTTTGGAACATGATGATAAAATTCACCACCTTCGCTAAGTGTCAAAATAGCTTCTACTGTTTTTTTAAAAGATCTTTCCAAAATCGTTGACGGATGAATTCCTGTAATCCACTTTTTTGTAATAGCATTACCCACACCATGCCAACAATTCTCGGCAGTCCATCTGTCATAGTGCAAATCTACATTTGAACCATATGCAACAATTATTTTTTCTATAGGAGTTAATTCGTTATTCATAATATTTTTCTTATAAATAAAGAATATTAATTTTTCATTACCTTTTGGGGTTAGAATTGTTTTATATGATAGAATAGTTTTAGATAAGAAGAAAAGGAGTATAAAAAATGATTTCAGAAAAATTAGAAAAAGCATTTAACGATCAAATTAACAAGGAACTATATTCAGAATACCTTTATCTTTCAATGCAAGCATATTTTGAAAGATTAAACCTTAAAGGTTTTGTAAACTGGATGACCGTCCAAGTTCAGGAAGAACATGCGCATGCTATGGGTATGTTTAATTATGTTCACGAACGTGGTGGAAAGGTTGTTCTTGAAGCTATTGATAAACCCGAATTTGACTGGGCTTCTCCACTTGCAGTTTTTGAAAAAGTTCTTGAACACGAAGAATATGTTACATCTAGGATTAATGCGCTGATGGATGTGGCAGAAGAAGTTCGCGACCGTGCAGCTGTTTCTTTCCTTGACTGGTACTTAAAAGAACAGGTTGAAGAAGAATCTAATGTCGGGGGCGTACTCGCAACCCTAAAACTTATCAAAGACGATGCAAATGCTTTATTATTATTAGACAAAGACCTTGCTGCAAGAACTTTTGTCGCACCGGTAATCGGTTAAAAAATCGTCAATTCAAGACACGAAAAAGCCGCTTTTTAAAAAAGCGGCTTTTTTAAACCTATGCTTCAACGTATTCTCTCAAACGTCTGCTTCTGTTTGGATGACGAAGCTTTCTTAATGCTTTTGCTTCAATCTGTCTGATACGTTCACGCGTTACCCCGAAAAGTTGTCCGACTTCTTCCAATGTTCTTTGGCGACCGTCATCCATCCCAAAGCGAAGCCTCAAGACATCACGTTCACGCGGAGAAAGCGTGCAAAGAACTTCTGCAAGATCTTCTCTCAAAAGTTCTGAAGCAACTGTCTTAATCGGTGCATCAGCTTCCTTATCTTCAATGAAATCACCCAAACGGCTATCCTCTTCTTTTCCTATCGGAGTTTCAAGAGAAAGCGGCTCCTGAGCAATCTTAATAATTTCACGAAGTTTCGGAATTGAAACATTCATCTCAATTGCGAGTTCGTCTTCAGTTGGTTTTCTTGAAAGTTCTTGCGCAAGACGACGTGTAACTTTTTTAAGTTTATTAATAGTTTCAACCATATGAACAGGAATTCTAATTGTACGCGCCTGATCAGCAATCGCTCTTGTAATTGCCTGTCTAATCCACCATGTTGCATATGTTGAGAATTTGAAACCTCTTTCATGGTCAAATTTTTCCGCTGCACGAATCAACCCGAGATTACCTTCCTGAATTAAGTCTAAGAAAAGCATTCCGCGTCCAACATATTTTTTTGCAATAGAAACAACTAAACGAAGGTTTGCCTGAACAAGTTTTCTTTTCGCAATTGCACCCTTGTCGCCACCTTCAAGAATTTTTCTTGCAAGTTCGATTTCTTCGTTTGCAGAAAGAAGTTTAATTCTTCCTATTTCTCTAAGGTAAAGTCTTACAGGATCGTCAACAGCAATACCTTTTGGTAATTCAAAATCGTTCGGATTTTCATCATCCTCTTCTGATGAACTCATCATATAAATGTCATCGACATTCATTTTAGTTTCCATTTTTGCCGTCACAATACTTTCAATATTGTCGGTGGAAATATCCATATTAATGAAGTTTACGTCATCATTATCATTATCCAATGAAGCATTATCATCTATATCCGGTATGTCCAAAGCATCGTCTTCTAAAATGCTGACAATTGAGGAATTTGGTTGTCTTTTCTTAGTCATTAATTTTCTCCGAATTTAATCTTTTGTTTAATTTATCTCTGAGCTGCATTTGAATTTTTAAGGCTTCAGTGTCATCATCAACAGCACTTTTATATAATTTCCGTAAGTTTTCTTTTTCTTTATCCCGCCGGCATTGGAAAATTTTGTCTTTATTTTCCTGAATTACCGTTCTAAAGTCCTCGGGGGCTAAATTGTTAAAAGTTTCCGAAACACCTATTAATTGGGTTAAAACCTGCTGTATATCAGGGTTTTCATGATATTCGGTATACAGACTTTCAATCAATTCCTTTACATTATTTACGGTACATATATATTTGTCAATTGTAGATTTTACATTTATTAACGTTTCATCGGTAAATGCAGTATCATCAATCATTTCACTTATCTGTTGAAAACTAAAATGATTGTCTGTTACAAAAAAAACGCTCAATAAATTTTTTTGCGCTTTTTCTAAAACTGTTTCACTTTTTGTTACAATTTTAGTAATTTGTCCTGAATTTTCACGCGCCACCATGTATGATTGAGCAGTGCGAAACCTTCTCACTTCTTGCGAAAGTGCTTTTTCATCCACATTTAGGGCAGTTGCAACCAGCTTAATATATTCACTTCTTACAATGTCATTATTTATTTCATTCAAGATTGGAATAATTTCTTTTACAAAACGTGTTTTTTCAAGAGGTGTTTTAATTTGGTTTTTATTTTTAAGAATATTATTGAGCTGAAAATCAATCAAAAGCGGTGCATTTTCAATAACCTGCTTAAATGTATCAGCTCCAACTGTTCTGATAAATTCATCCGGATCTTTTCCTTCGGGCGGACAAATTACCCGTATTTCGCAAGCATATTTATCTTGAGAAGAAGATATATAGCTTTCATCAAATTGTTTTACATTTCCAAGTCCGGAAAATGCTTCTTTTATAATCTCTGCACCTCTTCCGGTCGCTTTTTGTCCTGCACTGTCAGTATCAAAAGAAAGATAGATTTTTCTTGATTTTGTATACCGTGAAAGCAACTTAATCTGATCTTGCGTCAAGGCTGTACCACAAGAAGCAACAGCGTTTTCTATCCCATGAGCCTGTGCCGAAATTACGTCAAAATAACCTTCCATCAGAATTACACTGTCTTCACGCTTAATCGCTTCGCGTGCCGTATAAAGCCCAAAAAGTACTTTACTCTTGTTATAAATCATAGAATCAGATGAATTTAAGTATTTCGCTTGCTGTTGTGCGTCCAAAGTCCTTGCCCCAAAAGCTACATAATCTCCAAGTTCATTTTGTATCGGGATTATTATTCTGTTTCTAAAACGGTCAATAAACTTGTTATCTTTACCTGTAATAATCAAACCGGATTTTTCAAGAACTTCGTCAGAAAAATCTTTTTTTAGGTGATTATATAACTCTGTGTAAGATTTTGGCGAAGCTCCAAGAGAATATTTTTGGATAATATCTTTTGTAATTCCACGATTTTCGAGGTACTTAAGCATCTGAACAACTTCAGTATCTTTGCTGTTCAAAAGCATTTCATTATAAAATTCCGTCGCTTTTTGACATGCTTTCAGCATATTATTTTTTAAATCTTTTGATTCAGTTTGTTTGAAATTTTTAGGAATTTCCAACCCAAATTTTTGAGCCAAATCAATAATCATCGGATAAAATTCAACATTTTGAGTTTTTTGAATAAACGTAAGCGCGTCTCCACCCGCACCGCAACTGAAACATTTGTAAATTCCAAGCTTTGGACTTACCGTAAATGATGGCGTTTTTTCTTTGTGAAATGGGCATAATCCCCAGTAATTCGTGCCTTTTTTTGTAAGAATGACTTCTTTTTGCACGACTTCCACAATATCCAAACGGTCTTTAATTTCTGCTACAAGTTCTTGAAAAGTTTCTGCCATAAGTTCACCGTAACAACATTCTAACATCAATAAAATTAATAGTAAAATAACTGCTTTACAAATTTAAAAAAAAAGAGTACATTCAATTTATGAACATACAAGAATTATCTGAATACTTAAATTTTCTTGATGTAGAAAGAGGGTTGTCTAAAAACACAATCGACGCTTACGGACGCGATTTGTCAGAATTTTTGGATTTTTGTACCTCAAAAGGGATTGAAGAAGTTCAAAAAATCGAGAGAGGAAATATTAACGGATTTTTCCTCTCTCTTCACGAAAAAAAGCTTTCACCAACAAGTGTAATGAGAAAAACTGCATCAATCCGCGGTTTTTTCAAGTGGCTTTGCGCAAACGAGATTTGCGAAAAAAATCCGGCCCTAACTCTTGAAGCACCCAAAACACCCAAAAAACTTCCCAAAGTCATGACTTTAGATGAAATAAACAAAATCCTTTCAGAAAATTTAAATAAAAAAGAAAAAGTTATAGTCGAACTTCTTTACGGTTGCGGACTCAGGGTCTCAGAACTTGTTGATTTAAAAATAACAGATGTTGACCTGAACGGAAAATACCTCCGCTGCACCGGAAAAGGATCAAAAGAGAGAATTGTTCCAATCGGTTCAATGGCATTAAAAGCTATAAAAAATTATGAAAAAGAGCGAGAATTTATCCTACAAAAATCCGGTAAAAGCGTTAAAAATCTTATTCTGACACCTGAAGGGAAAAAAATTACGCGGCAGGAAGTTTATACATTTATTCACTCACTCGGCACAAAAATTCACAAATCAATCTCTCCTCACACATTAAGACACAGTTTTGCAACCCATTTACTTGAAAACGGAGCAGATTTAAGAGTTGTTCAGGAACTTCTCGGACACAGTAACGTTTCAACAACACAACTTTACACGCACATAAGCAAAAAACGTCTGAAAGAAGTTTATTTTGCAATAAATGGTTGAGCATGCTAGTATTCGGATATGTTAGAAGCCTTTATAACAAGTTCCGGCAATGGAAAAACAATTGTTTCTGCGGGCATTGCAGCAACCCTGCAAAGCCTTGGCTATGCAACAAGTGTTTATGCACCTGTTCACCTTAACGGAATTGAAAAAAACGGGTTTTTAGAAGCTCCGGATTTACAATATATAAAAAAAATGGATTCCAACATTAAAACTTATTATAGTTATCTGCTTCAAAATGATGTTGATCCAATCGTTTCCGCAACAAGACAACGAATAAAAATTCTCCCAAACACATTGTTTGAAGATTTTCAGGAAATTCAAGGTAGGTTTGAATGCCTTTTGACACTCGGTACAAACGGAATTTCAACTCAAATCGCCGAAAATTTCACTGAAATTGAAATGATAAAACTTTTAGGACTTCCAGTAATATTTGTAATTTCTCCGCGCACAACAAAATTGGATGACATTTTAATTATGGTAAATCATGCATATACTCAAAGAATTAAGGTTAGCGGGATTATTTTTTACGACTGTCCACTAAAAACAGAAGATGAAAATATTAAAAACCTACCAAAACTTATAAAAAAATATGCAGAAACACGAGTTATTGGCGCTTATCCGGAAATTGAAAATATAAATAATTTAACAGGAGAAGATTTAATTTCATACACACTTTCCGGTGTAAATCTCGAGTGCGTTTTTGGAGTTAAGCTCGCAAAATTGAGTTTTTAAAACAAAATTTTTATGCTAGAATATAATCATTGATTAGAGAGACAGAAAATTTTAAAAAGGGGAACCATGGGTATAATTAAAATGCTGCTTTTGCTGAGTATTCTTATCTTAGTTCATGAAGCGGGGCACTTTTTGGCAGCGAAATTCTTCAAAATGAAAGTCGCAAAATTTGGTTTTGGGCTTCCAATTGGACCGACACTCTGGGAAGGGCAAATCGGGGATGTAAAAGTTTTGGTACACGCGTTTTTGCTTGGCGGATACGTTGCATTTCCGGATGATGAGAAAGATGATGTACTTCCTGCCGATTCTCCCGACCGATTTATGAACAGACCGGTATATCAACGTTTAATTGTTGTATCGGCAGGTGTTATTGCAAACATTATCTGTGCAATATTTTTTGTATTTTTAACCGCAACATTGTGGGGTCACTTACCGGGGGGAAAATACAATGTTTACGTAAACGAAATCGTTGCCGAAAAAGGCGCTTCCGTTTGGGACTCGGGAATTCAAGAGGGTGATAGGATTGCAAAAATTAACGGTTCTGACATAAAATCTTTTTATGCTCTTATCACTTATGCAAATCTAAGTGCCCAATTTGATGGAAAAGTTGATGAAATCTACCTCAACCAAAATTACGAAAAATTAAAAAAACTAAATCACGCATTTTCCGAAGATGAAATTATTCCGGAAGGTGTAACCATAAAACTTCCTGTCGTCGGAAACGAGGGAAAAATTATTCTTAATGATGATCAGCTTATTGGAGTTGAAAAAATTAAAGATAAACAAATTTCTCTTAATGAAATTCAAAAAGAATTGAGAGAAAAAGTTTTTGAGAAAGCATATTATATCTCTGATGGAAAAGTTTCGCTAAACGACATCGCCTACGCACTTTCCGACAATATTCATCCGCTAGAAATTACAGTCGAAAGAGAAGGCAAACTTATTGACTTAAAAACCATTTATCCGAACAGCGAAGGAGTTATCGGAATAAAATCTTCAACCGAAGAAATTGTAATTCCGACTAAAGATTTTAAATCCATAGTTAAAGGAAGCTGCACATACTTGTGGGATAACACATATATGCTACTTTACGGATTAAAGCAGATTTTTACAGGAAAAGTTCCGTTGAATGATCTTCATGGAGTTATTCTGATTACAAAAATCGGCGGAGACAAGATTGCAAATGAGGGAATTTTCTCGGGAATTCTTCTTGCAGCACTAATATCACTTGACCTTGCTATTGTAAACTTCCTCCCGATACCGGCACTTGATGGCGGGCATGTTCTGTTTTTAATAGTCGAAAAACTTCGCGGGAAACCGCTTGATGAAGCCACAATTGAAAAAATTGGCACCGCAGGATTTATGTTTTTAATTTTGCTTATGGTTTTTGTAATATTCAACGATATTTACACACTAATCGTTCATAAAATTTAATAAACAGAGGGGCGGGAAATTTCATTTCCCGCCCCTCTGTTTAATATTTTATTTATTTCTTAAGATAAAAATCTTTAGCCGCAAAGTTCTTTCAAATAATTCGGAAGAGCAAAGCGTGCAAGATGATATTCTTTATTGTAGATTTTGCAAGTTTTTGTAATTTCCGCACATCTTTCTTCATCTATGTACGAAAGCGGTTCAACTGTTTTTGAGCAAAATGCCCAAGCCCAATATCCACCCGGATATGTCGGAATGTTTGATGTGTATGTCGCACATATCGGAAAAACTTTTTTCAATTGGACGTACATTTTTCTGACAGATTCAGCCTGCGCAAATGGACTTTCTGATTGAGCAACCATAATTCCGCCTTCTTTAAGAGAATTCTTTACATTTGTGTAAAATTCATCCGTAAAAAGTCCTTCTCCAGGACCCATCGGATCAGTTGAATCAATAAGAACGACATCATATTCATTCTTTTTATCTTTTATAAATTCAATTGCATCTTCAACTTTAATGTCTACGCGCGGATCTTTTAAACCACACGATATTGTAGGAAGAAACTCTCTGCATACTGAAATAACCAAATCGTCAATTTCACAAAGCACAACTTTTTTTACAGATTTGTGTTTTAAAACTTCTCTGACTGTACCGCCGTCACCACCACCTATAACGAGAACTGTTTCAGGATTTTTATGGTTCATCATCGGAATATGCGCTATCATTTCATGATAATGGAATTCATCACCTTCGGTTGTCATCATTAAATCATCCAAAGTAAGAACTTTACCAAGAACACTCTTTGTATCTATTATTTCGACTTTTTGAAAATCCGATTGTTTAGAAAACAAACATCTTGCACCATCAATCGCGATACCAAACCCACCAGGGGTAATCTCATGATAACAGCCATTTTCAACACCGTTAACTATCATTTTTCTTCTCCTTGTTATTTTATTTCGCCTAAAATGTGAATATGCAGGTGAAAAACTTCCTGACCCGCATCTTTTCCAGTATTAATTAAAGTTTTATATGATTTTAAACCTATTTTTTTTGTTGTTTCTTTCACTGCTAATAAAAGTTCAGCCATTAAATTTTTATCTTCAAGCTCATTCAAAGACGCAACATGCTCTCTTGGAACAACAAGCAGATGTATCGGAGCTTTTGGATTAATATCGTTGAAAACAACAACATAATCGTTCTCATATACAAATTCCGTGTTAAAATCTCCATTTGCTATTTTACAAAAAATGCAATCTTTTTCCATACATTTTACCTCATTTATTTGCTTAGTTTATGATAGAAATTCAAAAAAATCAATCATATTTAATAAATGTAACTTACTTGCCAATTAAAAATTTAGAGGATAGAATAGTAAAACAGGGAGAAATTAATGCCGAAATTAGCAGAGAAGTACGACAGACATCCACAAGGAAAATATGTTCTTTCCGCGCATGCATATGTACACGAAACTGATCCGTTAAGGTACCAGAGGGTTGACTATTCAAGAGTCCGACCTGCCAAAACTAATCTGCAAAAGAAAAAACAAGAAAATAAAAAAGTTCAGCGTAACTATTTTATTCACAAAATTATTTCAATTCTTTTTTTGACGGCACTAGCGATGTTTATTTTTCCGATAACGTACAATCGCATAATAAAATCTTTCTTTTTTAAATCACCTTATCCTGCAATAAAAGTTAACTATGAACAAATGGTTTACCCGACGATAAACTATTTAAATAACAACCTTTTCTTAGACAAATACCTTTTGGAAAACGCAGAATTAAAAAAGCCGAAAATGACTGCACTAACATTGAATGAACGACTTTACGGGCTTGAAAAACAACTTCAAAACCTTTCCTCACTTTATCCTTCAATTCATCCATCAATTTTTGTTTGGGATTATGAAAGCGGAAATTATGCGGGGATAAATTCAAACGAAGAATTTTCAGCGGCAAGTATTATTAAAATTCCTGTTCTAATTCAACTTTTCAGATCAATAGAAGCAGGTCAACTTACAATATTTGATACAATGGAACTCACAGATTTTTATCGCGCAGAAGGCTCCGGAAGTTTACAATTTAAGGCAAGTAATTCTAACTGGAGTATTGATACTTTAGCAAGAATAATGATAACCGAATCTGACAACTCTGCAACAAACATGCTTATGTCAAAAATAGGTTCAATGACCGATGTTAACTCCGGAATAAGACAATGGGGATTGAAAAATACAAAAGTAAACACATGGCTTCCGGATATGAACGGAACAAATATTACCACAACAGAAGATTTAGCAAGAATGCTTTACAATATTGATAATCCGGAGTTTTTGAGTGTAAGTTCTCGTGAAAAGATTTTTGATTATATGGGACATGTCCATAACAACAGGTTAATTCCGGCAGGACTGGGAGCTGGTGCAGTATTTCTTCACAAAACAGGAGATATTGGGAAAATGCTTGGAGATGCAGGAATTGTTTACGCACCTAACGGTAAAAAATATATAGTTGCAATTCTCGCCAATAGACCTTACAACTCACCACTCGGAAAAGACTTTATTGTGAAAGCATCCGAAATTATTTACAACAACCTTGTCTATTAAACCGCTTAATAAGTTACTTTAATGACTCTTCAAGTTCTCTAAAAGTTATCCATGCGGAAAGAACATGCTGAACATTATCAATTCTTATAACTTTTGAAGCCTCCGGAGCATTTGATAATTGCCAATATGCAGTTGTAGGAATTCCGCCACGCATTTTACCTTCTTTCAGCTGAAAACGACTCAAAAAATCATTCCCGAGACGCAGTGTTGTCAAAACACGCTGCTTCAATTCTTCACTATCCGTAATATGATAAATTGCAACGTAACCTTCCATAATCGTTCCCAGACTGCATAATCTCAAATTATCTATAAATCCGCCCCTGTAAATATGACCTTCATCTACAAACTGATTATTAATTATTGAATATGCAATTTGTTCGGCATGCCTTTGTAGCTGAATTTTTTCCGCTTGAGTTAATCCGTTATCCGGAGTTTCAAAAAGTTTTCTTGTTGCAAGCATTGCCCAATGATCATAAGGAACATCAAGCTCATCATTTATTCTTGAATGCGCAAGATATAAGAGCGCTTTTTTCGCCGTATTCACCCACTTTTTTTGAGGGTCAACTTCGTTTAAAAACAATAAGCCGTAAGCAACTTCTCCAGGGTAATATAACGAAACAAATTTAGAATTTTTTTTATCTTTTGTCACATCATATTTAGATACAAAACTTCCGTCTTCATTCTGCATGAAAATAGTAAAATCGCCAAGCCCACGAAGTACCCTTAAATCAACTCGTCCTTCCGGATAAAGATTTGAAAGCCCGATTAGAGCAAGTCCGGTTCCACCGGTTTTTGCTTGTTCTGTAGGCAATTCCTCTTCTTCAGGCTTTGAAACAACTGCATAAATATTTGGCTTAATTTCTTTTACATAATTTTTTATGAAATATTCAGAGGCAAGATATCGTTTTTCTTTTAGAGAATTATTTCCCAACACTCTCTCACAAAGATACATTGAATAAAGAGTTCCGGCATGTCTGAGCGCATTGTATTTTTTACTGCTGTATTTAACTTCGGGATCAATGTTTGCTTTGTACAAAAATCTACCTTTTTCAGAAACACTTTTTGAAAGATATTCAATTGCAAGTGCAATTGAATTATCAAGATTGGTATTAGAAACTTCCAATGCTGATGTTGCATTCTTATATCCCAGTAAATACGCTGCAACAACTAAAACTATTGTTGATATCATTGTCAATATTGTATATTTCATTTCTTAAAACCTTTCAAAGCTAAGTATACCATATTTCTTTATAATTTCAAAACTGCACTGTGACGATTGGTTGTTGCATTTTCCTTTCTGTATGAAAAAAATAAATCATTATCGCAAACTGTACAATATGGACACACATCAATCTCTTTCACACCTTTTTCCTGAAGCTGTCGTTTGTTAATTTCTTTTAAGTCAACAAAATATTTCCTATCACGTTTTTCAAAAACACCATCCTTGTCTCTAACCGTTTCTGTCAATTTTTCAAGAACTTCTTCACCCACATCATAACAGCAAAAAGAAATTGCAGGACCGATTAAAGCTTTTATATCAACAGGATTTGAACCAAACTCCGTTATCATTTTTTCGACAGTTAAAGTGGAAATCTTTCCGGCAGTTCCACGCCAACCGGCATGCGAAACTGCACCAATTTTAAGTTTTTTATCGTAAAAAATAATAGGTGTACAATCTGCAAAATTCAAAAAAATTCCCTGTTCTTTGTTTGCAAGAATTAACCCATCACATTCCGGATAGTCAATTATTCCGACTTTAGCGACCTCAATATTAACCGAATGCGTTTGTGACGGATTTATAAAATTTTGCAAATCAATATTCAGATAATTTGCAAAAAGTTTTTTGTTCTCATCCGCAAAAATTTTAAAATCTTCTTCCTTCGTTTTTATAACACTTTCTCTGGTTGTAAAAAAGTGTTCAACTCCTTCAAGAAGATCCGATTTCATTATTGTTTTTCCAGCAATTTTTTCAAAATAGAACATAAATATATTTTACCTCAAAAATCCTACCTAATTATCTAATAGAAAAAATTTTTCAACAGCATTAAGGTATAAAAGTAAATTGTTAAGGAGAAAATATGAGCAGCTTTAAAAAATATTTAGTTGAATTTATTGGAACATTTTATCTTGTATTTACTGTAGGAGCAGTTCTTTTGCTTGGAGGAGACGGTGTAATTAATGCACTAGCAATCGGGCTTGCCTTAATGATAATGGTTTATGCCGGCGGATATATCAGCGGAGGACATTACAATCCAGCAGTTTCACTGGCTGCTGTTATCAGAAAATCGCTTCCAGCAAGTGAATTCATTCCTTATATAATCTCTCAAATTATAGGGGCGACTGCAGCATGCCTGTTAATTAATCATTTTTCGGGACATATTGCCAATTTTGAAGGGTGCGCATTTAACCTCTTCCCAATGATAGTTGGAGAATTCATATTCACATTTGCACTTTGTTATGTGGTGTTGATGACAGCAACAAGTCCTGTGAAAAACAATTCATACTACGGACTCGCAATCGGTGCCACTGTCACAACCGGAATTTTCGCAGTCGGAAGCGTACTATGCCATGGTGCATTTAATCCGGCTGTTGCAATCGGATTAGGACTTATGAATATTGCATGTTGGCAAAGTGTTTTTGTTACAATTGGCGCAAATTTTATGGCTGCAATATGCGCAGCATTTGTATATAAATATCTCAACGACTGTGATAACGAGTATTAAAAATCAACAAACAAAATCTGTATTCTCAATAACTAAACTGCATTTTATCTTTACAAAAAATAATACAATTTGAGATGAGTAGGTTTTGTGCTAAGATTTTTGATATGAAAAAGATGATTTTATTGATATTTTGTCTTGCAATACAGTTTTGCACTCAAAATATCGCCAATGCAGAGACGAATATCAGTTTTGTTTATATAAACGGTTCAAACAATAACAACGAAAAAATGAAAAATTGGTTTGAAAACGGTGTTAAAAAACTTCATCCGGAAATTGAAAAACAATTTGAAGGCAATGAACAAATTCACCAGCTTATGCTGAGTAAAAACGGAATAAACATCAAAGCCGAACCTGAAATATTTTTCTGGGGAGACAAAAGCAAGACCAATCTTGACTTTGTAACCGGAAACCTTGAACTTGCAAAAGATTACAGTCCGACAGTTGCTTATCATGTAAGAAGTTTAATTACTCAATTTATGCACGATGCAATTTGGGTACAAAAAACACATCATATGATTCCAATTGTACAAGATCTTAACGAAGTCGTGAAAAAAGAGTTCAAAAAAGGTAATTCTACAATTCTTTTCGGATATTCGGCAGGGACCTTTATCACGTATGAATATCTGTTTAATACTTTGCCTTATTTGAATGTAGTCAATCTGTTTGACAATATTAATGTACCTGAAGAAATCCGAGAATTTGCGTCCCAAAACCCTGTAAGTGATACCTGCATTGCCGCATTATCTGAGGCTAAAATCGGGGTTGTTTCATCATCAGGACATTTAATTTTTGATACAAATAAAGAAACTTTGAAAAAAAATTACCTTTTGATTGATGAAGCGACAGAGAAAGTCTGTTCTCCAAAAGGTGCGGTAAGAGGAATTGTAAACTTTGCAAGTCCGCTTGTTCTCTTTTATTCAGAACTTGCAGATAAAGATTATGATGTGAATTTTTACAACAAAGTTATGCTTAAATACATAATGGAAAACGGATTATTTATGCTATCGGTCAACTTTCGTGAAGACCCGCTTGCATTTCCATCTTCTAAAAATTTGACAAACAAAGAACTTGAGAAACGTATCGGAATGGAATTTATTTCTCCAAGAGGGTTTATTTATGACAATTCCGGAGTTTGGAGTTGGAGACCGTTTTTCCTTGCGCACACTTCTTATTGGTCGGCAAGAAAAAAATTTTCAAAAGCAGTTGTAAAGAGTTTTGTTGAGGGTTATCGGTTTCAGTACGATCCTCAATTTCAGGAAGAAATTTTAAGTAAATAAATAATAAAAAAGAAAAAGGAAAAAACTATGACAGAAAAATTTGATTTTACAGACGGGGCACAATTTGACCCCGGATTTATCGGACACTTAAGCGCATTTATCCCAACAATTGAACACATTTATTCGGAACTTTTCAGTATACAAAATTTTAACCGCAAAAAACTAAAATTTAAAATGTATCACGCAAGACTTCAAAACCTTATAGATACATATATTGGTTTTTATCTTGGATGTATTCTCTGGGCATCTTGCATTAAGGATTTAAATAAACCCGTTTTGAACAACCTTTGTTTCGGTGGTGAATACAATGAAGAAGAAACTGTTTCGGAAGTTAAGTTTGTAAAAGCATATTTAAAACAATATCAGAAAGATGTTAAATATTACCTTGCACAGGAATACAAAATCGACCCGCTTCAGGAAAAAATTCTTGAAGAGTACGAAGAATTTCTAAAACTCAACAAGGGCTTTAACGAAGTTAAAGAAACTTCGGATATTAGAGTTAATGGAACTTCTCTGACAAAAAAAGATAAAGAAGAAATTCTTGAAAAAATTGCCAATGTTGTCGAAAACGGTAACTTTAAGGAACTTTATCCGCTGAACGATATTCTTTTCACAGCAAAAGTATAGCGGATTTTCGGCGGAGAGTGAAAAGCGTTGCCATAGGGCAATGCTTTGGAACTCGTTTTTAGCCGAATAATCCAAGACAGCGGATTTTGCGCGAGGCACCGGAGGACGAAAGCTTGACGTCGAAAAGGCGAAGATAGCAGGCAACAAACGCAGACTCGTTTAACGGCACCGAGCAAGACTCGGCAGGGTGAAACGAGTTCGGATAAAGCTAAAAGTAAATCAAAATCTTATGATGAAATTAGAAGACAAAATATATTCAATGTTTATATTAGGTTGCGAAGGCGGCGGGTATGAAAAACTTCTTTCCCGCCCCCTTGGCGGACTGATATTTTTCACAAAAGATATTCTCTCAAAAGAACAATTCAAAACACTAATAAAAAATATAAAAGAAAAAGCTTCTTATCCGCTTTTTTTATCAATTGATCAGGAAGGCGGAAGAGTCGAAAGAACAGAAAATATTCATCATGGGAAAAAATATCTTTCGGCAAAATTCGCTTATGAAAAAGGGGAAGATTTTCTAAAAACCCAAACTATTCAAATAGCACAGGAACTTTGCGATTTCGGAATTAACCTCAACTTTGCACCCTGCATTGACACAAACACAAACCCTCAAAACCCCATTATTGGCGAAAGAGCTTTTTCAAACAAAACCGATGAGGTTATTAAAGCAGAAAAAATTGTTTCAAAAACATACCTTGAAAACGGAATTCTCCCTTGCGCAAAACATTACCCCGGACACGGAGACGCAAACACTGACAGCCATTTGAGCCTTCCGAAAATCGATTTGCCACTGGAGATAATGGAAAAATTTCACATCGCACCGTTTAAATCATCCATTCAAAACGGAATTTCGATGATTATGGCAGCCCACCTTCACTGCACCTGTTTTGACAGGGATGTAATTCCTGCCTCGCTTAGCAAAAACGCACTTTCCTATCTCAGAAACAAACTCGGATTTGACGGCATAATTATCTCTGATGATATGGTTATGAAAGGTGTTTCGGGCTTCGGAAAAGTTGAAGCCTGTGTGATGGGGATTAAGGCGGGGCTGAATATGTTTATCTACAGAAATTCTACCCCTGAAACCATCTCCATTATCGAGAATCTGGCAGAACTTGCAAAAAAAGACGACGGACTTAAAAGAAATATCGAAATTTCTTTTGAAAAAATTTCTGCCCTCAAACAATCAATTAATCATTATCAAAATTTAACAGTTTCCCAATCGGAATTTCCAGAAAATTAGCCAGTTCCAAAATCTTTGCAAGCGACATGTTCGCTCTTCCACCCTCAATACTTGCAACGTAATTTTGAGAAACGTCCATAATCTCAGCCAATTGCTCCTGAGTTAAGTCCTTTTTTATTCTCTCAATTTTTACATTTTTACCAAATATTTTTAGTAAAGTCGCCTTGTCCATAATTTATAAGTATATAAATCTTGATTTATAAATTGAATTATGCTATAAGTTTTATATTAAAACTTATTGGTTATATCGAGAACAACAATATACAAGATTTATCAGAAAAAGAAAAAATGAGATATTAACATACCTTCACGATGAAATGGATGAATTGCGCTCAATGCTTCTGGTTGCAAAAGATGCTCTGTCATTCTGTGAACATGTGGAAAGCAATTATTTTCATTTAATTCTTTTTCTGGAAATCATCACAAAAAAACTTGTCGACAATATGGATGAAGTCAACCAATCTGTTGACCGGCGAAACCGAATTTCTACTTGATATCTTTTGCAATTACATCCGTAATATCTTCACCGCCGTAGAAAACGATATTTTTGGGCAAAACAAGGTTGTAATTAAGACTTTTTGCTTTTTCGGTTACGGTTGCACGAATTTCAGTATCAATTTGAGACAATTTTTTGTTATACTCTTCATCAAGAGTAACTTTTTGGTTATTAATTTCATTTCGGTATTTTTCTTCTAAAATTTTGATTTTTGCGGGATCTTTTTCATTAGAAATTTCTGTCTGAGCCTTTGTTAAAGTATTTTGCATTTCAGAAATTTTCTTTTCCTGATCTGCTTTAAGCTGTTTTACTTTAGAAGAATTGATAAGAATTTTTTGCAAATCCACGACAGCAATTTTTGGTGCGGTATCCGAAATCGCAATATTATTGATTGAATAGCCAAGCGCAAAAGCCATAAGACAAACAAATAAAAAACTGATTTTTTTCTTCATAATAAATCCTTTCTGTTTAGTCTTATATTATGATAAATCAGCTTTTTAAAAATTGCCTGTCAGGGTAATTTTATTTAAATCTGCGCATCATTTTCAATGCTTTATTCATAGCATGCTTTCCAAGTTTTGGATTAAGCCCCGGAACATTCGGCATTTTACCCATTTTACTCATATCAGGCATCTTTCCACCGGAATTTCCAAAAAGACTCTTCAAATCATACATACCTTTCATCATCATTCGCATTTGCTCAAACTGTTTGATATAGTTATTTACTTCTGAAAGTTCCATTCCGGCACCTTTTGCAATACGTTTTTTACGGCTTGTATCGAGAAGTTCAGGCTTATTACGCTCTTGAGGTGTCATACTCTGAATAAAAACTTCCATCCTTTTAAATTGTTTTTCACCTTCATGCGAAATTTTGTCACGATCATCTTTGCTTATACTCAACCCCGGAAGCATTCCAAGAAGATTTCCCATCGAGCCAAACATCTGCATTTGTTTTTGCATCTTTAAAAAATCGTTAAATGAAAATTCCGATTTTGCCATTTTTGCTTCAAGTTCTTCAGCTTGTTTTTCATCAAAAACTTCCTGAGCACGTTCAACAAGGGAAACTATATCACCCATTCCAAGAATTCTTGTTGCCATACGCTCGGGATAAAAATCTTCCAGAGCATGAAGTTTTTCGCCTGTCCCAGTCAACTTTATCGGCTTTCCTGTGCAGTATGAAACGCTCAATGCCGACCCTCCGCGGCTGTCACCGTCAAGTTTTGTTAGGACAAGTCCCGTAAGTTCCAATTGAGCATCAAAGTTTTCCGCAACATTCACAGATTCCTGACCTGTCATCGCGTCTATTACGAGAAGCTTTTCTGCGGGATGAAAAATTCTGTCGATTAAAAGAAGTTCCGCCATCATATCCGTATCAATTTGAAGACGCCCTGCCGTATCAAGAATTATTACATCATAGTTGTTATTTTTAGCATAATCAATTGCATTTTGAACAATATCTTTAACATCCTTTGAGTCAGGAATAGTAAAAACTTCTACACCAATTTCTTTTCCAAGAGTTTGCAGCTGCGAAATTGCAGCAGGACGGTAAACATCACATGCTACAAGAAGCGGATTTTTGCCTTCTTTTTTAAGTTTCACCGCAAGTTTAGCACTTGAAGTTGTCTTACCGGACCCTTGAAGACCAAGCATCATAATAAGAGATGGTTTTTCATTAAAAATAAGCGGTTTTTGCTCTTTCCCAAGAAGTTCAACCAGTTCATCATGAACAATTTTTACAAGCTGTTGGGAGGCATTAACACCGTTTACAATATTTTCACCTTCCGCCTTATCTTTAATATTAGATACAAAAGACTTTACAACACGAAGGTTAACATCCGCTTCTAGAAGGGCACGACGAATTTCACGCAAAGCTTCATGCATATTTTCCTGCGTTAATTCTTTTTGCCTTGTACCTTTGATAATCCCCTGTAACCTATCTGTTAAGCTGTCAAACATATCATATCCCTTTTTTACTTATCTTAGTCAGGAATATAACATAAAACAGTAAAAATTACAAAATTAATAATCCCGAGTTAAATCTATCGTAGGATAATCCTCAACGCATATTGGTTTTTCCGGAGGTTCAGGAGGAAGATACTCTTCCGGACTCAATCCTTCAAAATCCGTACCTTCATAATACTTATCACGGTATACCTTAAATTCTTCCGGAGAAAGTAATAACGGTGGTCTCTTTTCTTCCTTGGGAGGTATATTAAATATTGCTTTAAAAGCTTCTACAGTCAATGTCTTGCATGCACTGCCAAGACCTTTCCATTTTTCCCATTCCGTTAAACTTGAATCATCCATAAAATCAATTTCATAAAACTCAGACCATCCACCACTCTTAAATGTCGGCTGGTTTTGATTTTGTTTTTTGGTTTGAACATTTGAATATTGAGTTGTATAAGGTTTATATGTATTAAGAGAAACTTGCATGGATACCCCTCCGTTCCTAACTATATATTTATGGAATTTAAACACAAAAAACATAATTTTATGCTACTTTTGCAATAAAAAATTTACATTATTTTACATATCTGGAAAATAAAACATCATCAAAATGAATGATTTAATTTTAAAAATGGTCTGATATATTAAAACCATACTCCTTAGAGACTAAGATACACATATCCCTAATCAACAGCTATGCACCTCAAGTACATAGCTTTTTTTTTGCGGATTTTGCGTAGAGAGAAGGGCAAAGCCCGAAACTCGAAGTAATGAGGACATTAGCGAACGACAACGCAGTGAAGAGAGCGGCTTGTCCGAGTGAAGCAATAATCCAAGAGGCGGATTTTGCGTAGAGAGAAGGGCAAAGCCCGAAACTCGAAGTAATGAGGACAT
>CAZCIW010000021.1:0-101 GCA_964499135.1 uncultured Muribaculaceae bacterium | reverse complement strand
CGCAGTGAAGAGAGCGGCTTGTCCGAGTGAAGCAATAATCCAAGAGGCGGATTTTCGGCAGAGAGTGAAAAGCGTTGCCGTAGGGCAATGCTTTGGAACTC
>CAZCIW010000020.1:0-29211 GCA_964499135.1 uncultured Muribaculaceae bacterium | reverse complement strand
AAATTCAACACCTTCAAACCACCAGTGTCCGAAGAGTTCAGTGTCAAACGAAACCATGACCAAACCTTCTTTCCCACCGTGAGCCATTTTATAATCGTTCAATAAGTGATAAATCAAAGTTGTATAATGGTCAGAGTTTTCATTAACTTTATTCAACGCAAGAACCGGATCATAAAGCATTTTGTCACCTAAATCAGTTTTAGGTGAAGTAATTCTCCAGTAATGCATACCTGAATTGCAATCTTTTCTGTGGAACTCACGGAAGCAACCGTCACCGGGGTATCCGTCGGCTGCAGACCAAACCTGATAACCTGCTCTATCGTTTCTGCCCATTACAGCTACCTGAGCGTCAGGAAGCCAATATGCAGAATATGTATCATATCCGGTAGCTTCACGTTCAGGGAGCGGAATATATTCGATATTTCCATAAACACCGATTACACGTCTGTTACCGATAGAATTTCCACCTTCAATAACGTGAGATTCTGTAAAGAAGTATTCAATATCATTATTTTGAAGAGTAACTTCAATTGCAGGTCTCCAATGTTTTTGACCATCTTTTCCTACGTATTCGTAACCCTGCCTGTAAGCACATTCAGGAAGCCAGCAACCGGAAGCTTTTTTGCCGAAAAGTCTTTTTGTTGTGTCTGAACCTACTTTGAATTGGGCATTCAGGTTACTGTCAGTAGCAAGGAGCGGTGAAAAACCGTGAGTTGCACCAGAGGTTGTTATTTCAATACATCCTAAATCCTGATATTTTTTGAATTGGGAAATTAAGTCCATTCCGTATTTGTTTACAAACGAATCTTTGATATGATTAAACCAGTCAAAATAGTATTTTGCAAGATATTTAAGGTGTTGAGAATGCGGAACTTCGGGATCCGGATATCTATCAAGATCTTTTGAAACTTTCGCAATTCTGGAATCTAAATATTCGACAAAACCATGTTTCAGGTGTTCATCATTAAGTTGTTCTGCTAATATTGGTGTAATACCTACGGTGAGCTTGGCTTTTATTCCTTCGTCATAAAGCTCGGAAATGGCATTGAGTAAAGGAACATAAGTTTCAGCCATACATTCATAAAGGTTTTCTTCCCCGAAAGGCCACATGCCGGCTTTTCTATAATAAGGAAGATGGCTGTGTAACATAAATACGAATTGTCCTACTGACATTTTTGCCTCCATATCTTCTTATTTCGGATTATTATATACTATAACCCAATTCTATAATTTAAATGTATACCACAAACGGATAAAAAAGGTAATCCTTAAGGACTAATTCTCGTGAATAATGTTACAAAAGTTCAAATATAAAATTTATATAGAGATTGTATAAATATTTTTAATAAATAATTTATGTTTTAATCGTTTTCAGAGAAGAAATTTTCCCAATTTTCTTCGCCAAAAATTCTTATCTGAGCTTGTTTAATTAAAGCATTATATTTCTCATCCGGCAGATTAATTTTTTTTGCAAGCTCTTTCATTACGGAATATTGCCGGATTTCAATTTGCGCAACATGAACATCATTCAGCCGATTTTCTTTCTCCATTTGTTTTAAAAATGCATCAACTGAATTTTGCAGAATTTCGATTTGCCGCAAAACATATTTATCAATATTTTCTCCGTTAGCCTGAGCTGTTTTTATTTTTTGTTCAAGTTCGGCTAATTCTTTTTCTTGTAAATTTTGCTGCGTCATATTCTCTCCAATTTTATAATTATTATAGCATTATAAATTTAAAATTTTGAATAATTTAATTTATTCTTTTCCATTCACCGTTCTTTTCAATCATGACAATGTTGTTTGAATTTATAATGCTGCGTTTTCCGAGCAGTTTGCCGTTTTCCCTGAAACCTTTTGGAATTTCTAGAGTTTGTTTTGCAACCGGAGTCTGTGTTTGTGTATTTTCTTTGACTTCCACCGTATTATTTGACGGTCTGTTTAATTCTTGAGTTTGAGGTTTAACTTGTGCAGTTGCAGATGGGAAATCTGAGCTTTGAACCGTTCTGTTTCGGAGGTTTGATGATTGAGGAGCGCCTCCTGTTATTTTGTCAGCTTTAATAATGTTCAGCGATGGATTATTTTTCATAAACTCATCAAGCGAGCAAGTAATATCTATTCCGCCATAATAAGGATCATGATATGTTATTTGTTGCGTAACTTTATCATAATCTACAATTGAACGCTGGTGCATACCCCAAGCAGAAGAGCCCATATCTTGTCCTTGTTCGAAATTTTCTAACGCGTCAAGCATTTTGTTTTTGTAATCAGGGGTGTTTGCACTGATTCCCGCACTGGCTTTACCTAATAAATATTTTGTAGCCTGTATATCCGTATGGGAAAGTGCATTTGCTTCATCTTGCAAGCTTGATAAATTAAGTTTGCTTATGTCATCAACCCTTTCAGCTGGATCTTTCAAAAGTTTTATTAAGACGGACTGATGGATCATTTCCAGTCCCGGAGAAGCTCCTTCTCCAAGAAGTGCATTTTCCACATTTGCGGGTTTCCCGCCGTGGAATTTTACGGGTTTATCGGAGCCGGGAAGATTTACTAAAATATCACCTTCCGCGGTTTCTTCAAGCATTGAATATAATTTGGCGCGCCCGACAGAAGAATCTGTCATTGAATTTAACCTTGAAACAAGCCAGCAGTTGTTATACCCCTTTTGTTCTACAAGCGCAAAACCTGTTTTTGGGAACAATTTTTCAAACTTTTCTTTTGAAATTTTTAATTCAACAGCTGTTCCGTTTTCATTATACAATTGCTTAATTGTATTATTATTTTGGTTTGAAAAGCCGGAAGTTTTCCGTCTTTTATCATAAGTTGGACAACAGCTTCGTCCGATATGACGTATCCTGCATTATTGCTTTTTCTATATTCATTAATGGCTTTTAGTTGCTCAGGATTAAAATTGACAGTCATTGTGCTCCCTCTCTACTATGTCACTAATCGACATTTCCTGATAAATCTTCAATTTTTAAAGGTCAAAATTTACATAAATTTACCATTCCCTTAAATTCTTGTAATATAACAGTTGAAATATTTTTGTTTTTAATGTATAAGTGAGAGTACTCACATCCTCAAATGAGTCCGAAGTCATTAATCGGGCGCAAGAGTAAATGAAAGGCAAAACAAAATGGCAAATATTAAATCTTCTAAAAAAAGAGTATTAATCGCGGAAAGAAACAGATTAAGAAACGTAGCTTTCAAATCTTCTATCAAAACTGCGGTTAAAAAAGTTCTTGAATTAAGCACAGGCGAAGACAAAGCAGCTCTTAACACAGCTTTATCAAAAGTTTATCAACTTTGCGACAAAGCAGTTTCAAAAGGTGTTTTGCACAAAAATACTGCAGCAAGAAAAAAATCAAGATTAACTAAAGCTCTTAATAAAATTCAAGCAAAATAGTTAATTGCCAATGAGTTTAGAAAATCCTTCCGAATTTCGGAGGGATTTTTTGTTTAAGTGACGTAAAATTTATGTAAAGATTGTGGTATTTAAAATTTTTATGAGTATAATTAATTTAAATGAATAGTAGATTTTACAGGGAATTAGATATGCAACAACAATTGGAAAAGCCTGAAAGAAAACAAATTAAGAATATAGATTTTAACTGTGATCTTGCACAGAGTTTCGGTGTTTACAAAAATAGTTCAGAATTTGGACTATTAGATTATGTTAGCTCCGTAAATGTCGCCTGCGGGTTTCACGCAGGAGATCCTTTGGCAATTAAAAATGCTCTACTTGCAGCAAAAGAAAAAAATGTCGTTGTTGGAGCACATATCGGATTTGATGATATTCAAGGGTTTGGATATCGCGCAATGGATTTGGACGAGGATGAAATTGAGGCGCTCGTTATCTATCAGGTTGGAGCATTAATGTCATTTGCAAAAAGTTTCAAGATGGAAATTGAGCATGTTCGTCCTCATGGCGCTATGTATAAAATGGCGGCTGAAGATTTTACTTTTGCAAGTTCTATTGCAAAAGCGGTTAAAAAATGTTCTGAATGGCTTGTGTATTATGGTTCAGCAGGTGATGTTACTGCTAAAGTCGGAGAATACGTGAATATTCCGGTTGCACAGGAAGTTCACCTCGAAAAAGTATATAATATCGACGGAAGTGTTGATTTTGCAGTTAAAGATAATGAAAGTGCCTTTGACTACATTAGCAAATTAAAAACCTTACTGAATTCTTCACAAATTCAAAATCGAGAAGGCGGGAAAAATTTTGTTGAGGCTGATACAATACATTTTTCAAACAAAATGCCTAATGTGCTGGAAATTGCAAAAGAGGCTAATAAAATCATTACACCGGTTCCGGTAAACTATAAGAATGTTTACGCTTCGGGCTGGGTTGATTAAACTATAGGGATAAATTAATAATGAAAAGATTTGCAAATAATATGAAAATGCCTAAAAGTGCAGGCTGGTTGGTTCCGGGGTTGCAAGTAAAACGTTGGTTCGCAATGATTGTACTTGGTGCAATGATGATGACTATAGGTTTCTTAATCTTATGCGATATTAAGCCGGTATATTACACGATGCAATTTATCAGAAAAATAGCCTCTGTCGCATCTACTGAATTAATCGCATTTGCAATAGTTATCGCAGGCGCAGGAATTTTCTTCAAAGGATGGCAAAAAACAAACCTTTCAATGCTTGGCGAAAATCGCGGTGACAATATCCTTGAAAAATTGTACAGAAGACGTAAACTTAACCGCGGTCCGAAAATTGTAGCAGTTGGCGGCGGAACAGGATTGTCAATGCTTTTGAAAGGAATTAAAAATATTACAAATAACGTAACAGCAGTCGTAACGGTCGGTGATGACGGCGGAAGCTCCGGAAGACTTCGTGAAGACATGGGAATTCTACCTCCCGGAGATATAAGAAATTGTATTGCAGCACTGGCTGATGATGAAGATTTGATTACAAAACTTTTTCAATACCGCTTTAAATCAGGTGAAGGTTTGGAAGGACATAGTTTCGGAAACCTTTTTCTGACAGCACTTTGCGCAATTACCGGTGATATGGTGCGCGCAGTGAAAGAATCTTCAAATGTTTTATCTATTCGCGGTAGAGTTCTCCCGTCAACTCTTGATGATATGAAACTCGTTGCCGAAATGGAAGACGGACGAATTATTCACGGAGAATCAAATATTCCGGAAGCTCACGGTAAAATAAAACGTCTATTTACAGACCCGCGCAAATGCAGAGCATTAGAAGATGTTATTGTTGCAATAAAAGAAGCTGATTTGATAATTCTCGGCCCCGGAAGCCTGTATACAAGTGTTATTCCTAATCTCTTAATTGAAGAAATTTCTCAGGAAATAGCTAAGTCCCATGCCAAGAAAATTTATGTTTGCAACATTATGACACAACCCGGAGAAACCGATAATTATATGGTTTCAGACCATGTAAGAGCTTTAATGCAGCATGCTAACAGTAAAAATATCGTTGATGCTGTACTTGTAAACGACTGTATTCCTGCGAATTTAGCTAAAAAGTATGAGCTTGCCGGTTCTTATCCCGTCAAAATTGATTTTGAAAATATTAGAAAACTTGGTGTGACACTGTTTCCCAAAAAACTTATTGAAGACAGTCGTGAAGGGTATGTAAGACATAGTTCCAATCGTGTAGCAAGGGCAATATATTACTGGTATAGGAAAGAACATAAAGCAGACAGGACCGGAATTTTTATACACTCAGAACAGCAACCTGACACAGAATGTGCGGTAAAATGACTAAAAAAATCACTGTAAATACATTAAAAAAAATTAAAGACGAAGGCGGAAAATTCTCGGTATTGACTGCGTATGATTATTCTACAGCAAAGTACCTCGATGAAGCCGGAATAGATGTGATATTAATTGGCGACAGTCTTGCAATGGTAGCTCTCGGATATGATACAACTCATTCCGTTGGAGTTGACGAGATGAAAATTTTCACAAAAGCCGTTGCCAAAGGTACAAAACACGCTCTTGTAATAACTGATATGCCATTTTTAAGTTATCACTGTAATATTTCGGATGCCGTTAAAAATTGCGGGGAAATGATTAAAATGGGCGCAAATGCCGTTAAAATAGAAGGTTATAGCAATTATATACTCGAAATTGTGAAGAGATTAACTGAGACCGGAATTCCCGTCATGTCCCATCTTGGTTTTACACCACAATTTTTAAATACGCTGGGCGGATATAAAATTCAAGGGAAATCGCAAGAAGCAGCAGATGAAATTTTAAATCAAGCAAAGATGTTAGAAAAAGCAGGCGCTTTCTCTATACTTTTAGAAATGGTACCTCAGGAAAGTGCAAAATATATAAGTGAAAATCTTTCTGTACCAACAGTTTCATGTGGAGCCGGAAAGTATTGCACAGGACAGGTTCTCGTATCAGATGATGTATTTGGTAAGTTTGACGGATTTACACCAAAATTTGCGAGAAAATACGGAGATATGAAATCGTTCATTATAGAATGCGCAAAAAACTTTGATGAGGATGTAAAAAACGGAAAGTTTCCGTCTGAAAATGAAATTTTCTAAATTATTCAAGGGGGTTGGGCTTTATGGAATACATATCATCACATACAAAATTAATATTGTTTACAGCTGTGGCACTAATACCAATTCTAACAACTTTCCTATGGTGTTTGGTTGATATAATAAATAAAAAATGGCTGAAACTTATATGGATAAAATTAACGGCAATAATAATTTCTATTATAATTATAGTATTTGTAATGCCATTTATATTTTTAAATTCGGCATTAACTCTTTCAAAAGACATCGTGATGGGAGAAGCTCTGCTAAAAACTGCCATCCGAACTTCAATATTATCTTCCGTAAAATCGGAAATGTCTTTATATCTTGCTAAACTTTACTACTTTGATCACAGAGGACAAGAAGCAATTGACACTTTTGAACAGTCTTATAAGTTCAAACAAAATGATACCGCAGTTGATAATTTATGTTCCTTATATACAATAAAAGGTCAAAGAAGTTACGCAATAGCAGCTTGCATTTCCGGAGGTCATAATGAAACCGCGGCAATTAACAGTATTTTGAAAAATGATTATGAAATGGCATATAGCGTTATTAACAATGTAATAAAAACAGCAAAACAACCGAGTTGTCTGGCTTACGCTATTCGCGGGCAATCATTAAGGTTGGCGGGAAATAAAGAAATGTTTGAGATGGACTTTGGAAAAGCAAAAGAATTATGCCCAAATGCCCCAAATATCCGTGAGATTTATGAAAACGAGAATTATTTTCATAAGCATTATGAGGAATTGAGAAAGCAATATAATTTTGAATAAAGTTTGAAAAGAGAGAAGGTTACAACAATGTTAATTCATACAATTAAAGAAGTACGAGAAAAGATTAAAGAATGGAAAAAAGAAGGTTTAACAGTCGGACTTGTTCCTACGATGGGCGCATTGCATGCCGGACACTTGAGTCTTATCAAAAAAAGTGTTGAAAACTGTGACAAAACAGTTATTTCGGTGTTTGTAAATCCAATCCAGTTTTGCCCCGGAGAAGATTTTGAAAAATACCCAAGAACACTTGAGGCAGACCGGAAGTTAGCGGAAGAAGCCGGTGTTGATATTGTTTTTGCGCCATCTGCAGAGGAAATGTATGGCAGCGGACACATCATGTCAAATGATTTTTTGACTTACGTAATTCCTCCATTTTTCTACCAAAATAAATTATGCGGGAAATCCAGAGTTGGACATTTTGACGGAGTTTGTACAGTTGTTAACAAATTATTCAATATAGTTCAACCGGATTATGCGTTTTTTGGAGAAAAAGATCGTCAGCAGCTTATTATTATTCAAAAAATGGTAAAAGATTTAAGTATTCCGGTGACAATTGTACCTTGCCCGATTGTACGCGAAGAAGACGGACTTGCAATGAGTTCAAGGAACAGATATTTAAATGATAAAGAAAGAAAAGAAGCTCTTGTGTTAAAAAGTATTTTATTTAACATAAAATCGTGCTATAATTCCGGTATTAAAGATGTGAAGTCTTTAACCGAAACCGCTTACGAATTTTTGAGAAATTGTCATAACCTTGAATATCTTGAGTTTAGAGACAAAAATGATTTGGAATCAAAAGAAATCGCGGACGATGATACAATAGTTTTCATTGCAGTTAAAATAGGAGCGGTAAGACTAATTGACAATATTTCACTGGGTGGTTAATGAATTAAGAGGAAAGCATGCTTCATTTTTTTAGATTTTTTCAAGAATTCTTAAAGAAATTTATAGATTTTTCGTATATGTTTCAGATTATTGTATCCGTAATAATTTTGGGATTTGCTTTTTACTGGTTTTTTGATCTTATCAACCATCAGTTCTTAGCATTTTTAACCCCTGTGGCAGACAATGTTACAGATTTTATGCATGTAAAATTTGAAACATCTTCAGAAAAAGGTGCCCTCGGCTCAGATAATTCATTATTTTTATTTATTCTTTTTCTTGGAATTATTGTACTGGCAATGGCACAATTAAAATCATCCGCAGACAATATGATTAAAAAACTTGGAAAAGTTATTACAAAAATCAAAATAAAAAATGAGGATGAGTTCAATGCTCAACTAAGAGCCGAAGCAGATCAGGCAACACTTGCTTACAGAAATGTTGTTCTGATCGTAAAACTTACTGCTCGCAGAAAATTTGCAGATGATTTGAGACCGGAAGAAGAAATTGAAAAAGAAAAAAAAGAGAAAGAACAACAATTAATTTGTGATTTATATACACGCATAAAAGAATCTCCCTGCTGTAAATTCGCTAAAAACGGAGACCAGCTTATTGTAAATTTAAAAGGATTTACACACGTTGATAAATTACTGTATTACGTAACAAAAGCACTTGAAGATATGCGTGCGGAAATGAGACGAGACGGTTGGATTATAAAATTTTATTGCGCAATTGACGCATATAACGATACAGCTTTAATAAAAGATGTATACTATGATCTGCAAATACTTTTGAAACTTTATCTTCATAACGAAATTATTTGCTACGGAAACTTTTGTAACCGATATTATATGGAGTCAAATAACCTCTTTGAAGCATATTTAAAAGGTGTTTATGAATTGACAGAACCTGAAAATGTATGGAGTTTGGTTAAAAAATATTAAGTTTCTACTTGATTTTTCAAGTTCTTTAATATATCATCATCTTACAACCGCAGACAATTAGTTGCGTTCGCATTGAAAGTTTATGACTGCTAATCGAGGTTACACTGGCGAATAGTCCGACATTAGGGCGGAAAAATAATTCAAAAATGTGTGATTTTGCGGTAAGGAAGCGCAAAATCTTTTTTGTATGAAAAGATTACAAACTTCCAAAACACAGGTCGATACAACACAGACAAGGAGCAAAACATGTCAACAAAACAATTCAAATCAGAAAAAATAGATGCTCTTAAATCGAAGTTAGAAAAAGCAAAAGTAGCTGTTGTAACTGAATACAAAGGATAGTCTGTTGAAGAAATCCAAAAATTAAGACGCGCACTTCAAAAAGAAGGCGGCGACTACATGGTTACTAAAAACACTCTTGCTAAAATTGCGGTAAAAGGTACAGAATTTGAAGTTCTTGCAGAAACTCTTAAAGGACCTATCGCATTAGCTTTCGGTTATGAAGACGAAGTAAGCCCTGCTAAAGTTGTAGCTAAATTCATCAAAGACAGCAAAAAAGGTGTTATTTTAGGTGCAGCGTTGGAAGGCAATCTGTTATCAGCAAAAGAAGCAGAAGCACTTGCAACTCTTCCTTCAAAAGAAGAACTTATTGCAAAAATACTTGGTTCTATCAATTCACCGGCATCAGGTATTGCATTATCTGTCAACGCAGTTATGGCATCTCTTACAAGAGCAATCGCAGCTGTCAGAGACCAAAAAGCAGCATAGTCCGTGCAGCATGATGACAATGGTTTTTAAAGCGGAATTCCGACGGCAAAAACCAGAAACTAACAGTAAAAGGACAAAATCCGCCGCTTAACATAAAAACGGCAGGTGATAAAAAAGACAAAATGAAGTACAAAATAAAAAAATATAAAAGGAGAAAACAATGTCTAACGTAGAAACAATTTTAGAAGCAATTGAAAAATTAACTTTATTAGAAGCAGCTGAACTCGTAAAAGCTATGGAAGAAAAATTCGGTGTATCAGCAGCAGCTCCTGTAGCAGTTGCAGCAGCTCCTGCAGCAGCAGCTGAAGCAGCAGCAGATGAACCGACTGAAGTAAATGTAATCTTAACTTCAGCTGGAGCTAACAAAATCGCTGTATTAAAAGAAGTTCGTGCTATTACTGGCTTGGGCTTGAAAGAAGCTAAAGACTTAGTTGATGGTGCTCCTAAAGCAGTTAAAGAAGGCATCAAAAAAGAAGATGCTGAAGCTATTAAAAAACAGCTTGAAGCTGCTGGCGCTTCTGTTGAAATCAAGTAGTTTGATTTTAAACAAAACTTTACGTTCAAAAAGCTCTCTGTGTTTACAGAGAGCTTTTTGATATGTATAAAATAAATTTTAACTGCAAGTTTTTAAATATTCACAAAAACGACAATGCTCTTTATTTTTTTTATTTTCAAAATCTTTTGAATTAAGAATAATTAGACATTGTTTTTTTATTTTTTTTTCATAGCAGACCTTCAATTGAGGTGTAAATTCAATTATTTTATTTTCATTATTCTTTAAATCTATGTAGACAAAAGAAAGAGATTTTTTTGAGGGCAAAATTAAATCTGCACAAAGAAGGTAAATCATTGTTTGAAAATCTTCTTCCGGATTTTTGGGAATAGAACCTGTTTTGTAATCAAGAATAAAATAATTTTCACCATCTTTTACTATTGCATCAAGTCGTCCGAAAATCCAGATATCGTCAATTCTTGCAGTAATCGGATATTCTGATTTGAGACATTTTTTTGAAAAATATTCGTTATTTTTAAGACTTTGCCAAACTAAAATTTCTTCATCTGTCAATGCTGTTTCAAGTTTTGAAATATCAGCGCCCCGATGATAGTAATTTGCCAAAGCATGAATTTTTTTGCCTTTTTCAAAAAAATATTGATTTTGCGGAATTGAAATTTTTTCTATATATTTTAAATAGAATTTCTTCGGACAATTCTCAAAAGTTTTTAACATATTAGGAGAAAAATTATTCATAAACCACCTCATCTTCTTTAACAAGATCAAATATTAACGACGGCTCTTGTGAAATATTTTTGTTAAAAGATTTTGTTTTTCTGCTCATTGTAATTGAAAGATTTTTCTTTGCCCTAGTAATTGCAACGTACACCAGTCGCAGATTTTCCGCAAGAACTTCCTCCTTTAAATTGTACTCGGATTTTTGCCTGTATTCCGGATTTAAAATTTTAAGTCCTTCCATAAAATTTGCATTTTTTATTTTTATATTTTCTATGTTTAACGGAAGATTTTTTTCTGACATTTCCGGTAAAAAGACAATATCAAATTCATCTCCTTTTGATTTGTGCATTGTCATAATCTGAACTTTGCCTTCAAGAAATCCTTTGTCATTTTCCTCTTCTTCAGAGAAAAATTTAAATCCCGAAAGCGATGCTTTTTTGGAAAGTTCTGAAAGTCTTGTCATAATTACCGGAAAACTTGGATTATTCAAACCTATTCGTTTAATAAGAGTTGAAATTAAATAAATATTTGATTTTTCTATTTCACTGGAAAAATAATAAAGTCCGATTTTTATCGCGAGTTCATCTGCACTAAGTTCCGGAAAAGAAAGCCAATACGTTAAATCCCAATAAAAACGTTCCAAATAAATGTTATTTATGCTATCACAATTAAGCCCTATAAAAGGATTTTCATACTTACTTATTTCAGAACCTAAGTTAGGTTTATATAACCCACACTCCGCAAGTATTTCGTAATTTTCCGCAATTGTATAATTGTCAAACGGATTTAAAACCATATTCAATACGGCAAAAATCACACGGAATATTAATTTTTGTTCAAGACATTCACTTCTGGTAATAGTTTTTAAACCGCTGTTATTTATAAATTCTTGCCACTTAATAACCTGAGAATTAAGTCGCAAAAGAATTCCTATTGTGGCCTTCGGATTTTTCTTGAGGGTACTTTTTATTGAAGAGAGAATGTAATTTTTTTCTTCGGTTAGTGTTTCAAAAATTTTTGCAGATACAGAATTTTCACTCACAGGATTTTTACCTTCTACTGGGCGCATAAACATTGTAAAGAACGCATTTTTCATCTCATCAAAATCTTGAGCGAAACTTACAAGATTATTTGCTAATTGCCAAACATCTTTTGTACATCTTTGCGAGCAATTCATACTCACATTGTTTGATTTTTTAATAAAATTCCTAAAACCTTCAACATCTGCGTTTGAAAAAGTCGTTGTAATTGCCTGATTAATGTCACCGCAACGGATTAAGTTTTTATGTTTTCCACTTAACATGTTGATTAATTTCTGCTGAATTGCTGATGAATCTTGCGCTTCATCTTCAATTATAAAATGACAAATATTTTGATAATGCACTAATATATCAGGATTTTCTTCCAGTAATTTTACAGCGGAAAGAAGCATGTCATCATAATCAATTAAGTTCGAAGTTTTTAAAGCTGTTTGATATTCCTCAAAAAATGTCTGGAAATTTTTTATCTTAATGTTTTTAATCTCAGATGTAAACTTCCCACCTCCGATTTTAAAGACCGAAATTCCTCTGTCAAAATCCGCAAAATCTTCTTTTTTGAGATTCATTTTATTTAAAATTTCTCTTAAAATTCGTATTCTTTGCGTGTCATCACAAATTTCAAAATCAGACGAAAGTCCGAGACGTTCAAAATTTCCGTTTTCTTTTAAAATTCTGAGAGCAAGTCCATGAATTGTACTGATGTTTGGCAGCTGCGTAGACTCTTCTCTCACCGCTTTAATCCTTTCTCGGAAATTTCTTGCCGCAGACTCCATGTACGTCAAAACAAAAATGTTTTCAGGACGCACACCATTATCAAGAAGTTTTAAAATTAAGGCAAGAAGAATTGTCGTTTTGCCTGCGCCCGGAACCGCCGAAATTGCCATTTGTCCTGATTTATAATCAAGTACCGGTTTCTGGTCTGCACGCGGAATAATTTTAAACTTTGGAATATTTGTTTGTGCCATAAATTGCTTGGTTTCAACACTTATAACTTTTTCAATTCCACCAAAATTTTCAATTCCATTTCCATCAAAAAGGCTTGAATATGTATAAACATGTTCGGTTGCAAGGAGGGTAAGTTTTCTGAGAATTCTTGACGTTTTTTCTTTTGAAAGTTCAATATTATCTTCAATCGTAAATTCATCTTTTGACCATCCGCGCTGAAAAACCCACGCGTTATACAAAGGTCCGGTGTCGCTTTTAATCCAGTCATCAGAGGAAATATCAAGCCAAATTTGATATTTTGTTTTAATTTGATTGTCAATAATTTTTTGAGGTGTTCCGATTACAAGGTCATTTGTGTTTATTACAAGTGTAGAATATGGATTTTCTGCAATTATTGAATTTTCTATCTGAGTTATTATTTCAAATTTTCGATTTTCAAAATCATTTTTAAAAATATTTTCAAATTCTTGAAGTTGTTTTATAAAAAAGTTGAATTTATTTAAAACCCTTGTATCTAAACTTTTTAATCCAACTATTTTTTCAAAAATTTCCAATGCCTGATGTGATAATTTTTTATCCGATAAATTCGTACTGTTTACAAGATTTATAAATTCAGAGTATTTTTTGTCGTAAATTTCATCGGAAAATTTGTGCTCAATTAATATTTTATTCAATTCAAAATTTTCTAAAATTTCACGGCAATATTTTATCGGAATTTCTAAAAAATCACAAAGAATTATTCTTAAATCAAATTGTGATAATTTATCTTTCATTCCGCAATTTAGCTTAATTACCGTAAGTACAAACAAAACCAACGGATTTTGAATAAGCTTTTCGTTTCCTGAAAGGAAAAGAAGATTTGCGTAATTTTTTATCCCCTCATCAAGCGAAAATTTCAGCATATCATCTATCACCGGAGTTATAACAGAAATTTCATAAGGACTAACTTTATTTTTCAAAAGTGTATTTATTTGATTAATAGCAAGGTCAATCATTTTGGCTCTTTTGGATGGAGATTGAAATGAAAAATATGTAAGAATTTCTTTATATTCTTCTCTCACATTTTTGTAAATATTTTCAGCATCAAATCTTAATTTTGTATTTGAATCTATTGAAATTACCGGCTGATTGAAAAGCTTTTCAAATTCCCAAACCGTCGTCTTATCAGCACTTAAATATCCGGTTCTGCTTGCACCTTTTCTGTCAAATGCGATAAAAACATCTTTCAATTGTGGCGCAAGATGTTTTATGAAATCAAAACAAATCGGTGTAATTTCATCACCATCATCAACTACCAAATACTCAATATTTTTGAAATATTCGGTATTTTTGCAGATGTAGTTAAAAACAAGCCCCTGCCGCAAATAATCAAAATCTCTGAGCTCAAGAGTTTTTACAAGGAGTTTTTTTAGTGCAATTTTTGCATCCTCCGCAAAACTTTCTTTCAACACCCTTGAGCGCCATTCAACATCTTCATCAGACAAATTATTCTGAACAATCAGAGAATATCTTCTAAAAAGCTGATGCAGGAGTGATTTTTTTGAATTGTAACCTTTGAATTTTACTTCTTTTATAATATCTTTTAAAACAAATTGAGAAACCTCAAGTCCGGCAAGATTTGGAAGAATTTCTGCACCAGGATACGGATTAATATTTTCCAAAACCGCCCAGTTATCACTAATCGTGTTATAAACAAGTGAAAAAAATGAATGAACTTCAAGTTTTTCAATAGCATTAATTTTTAATTTTTCGAGAGTTTTTTCTATAAAAATATTTTTAAGATTTGAATTTTGAACAATCACAAGAATTTTTGAAGCAGGAACACCTGAATTTAACAAATGTGCATATTTTTCTATAAGCAAATCCGTTTTCTTCGATGCAATACTTCCTTCAAGTAACACGTCAATCAATCCTCCCTTTACCGTATTTTATCATAAAAACAGTTTCTAAATTCCATCTATCGTAGGAATGTTAATATATTGCATTTTTTTGAAATTTATTTTACTATAATCTTGTAGAAAATGAATTGCAAATGCATTAAAAAAGTGGAGGTAAGAAATGCAAGAATTACAAGAACAAATTGGTTTTTCAGCCGGACAAATCTATAACTATTTGTCTTCAAACAACGGTACTTCAACCATTACAAAAATGAAAAAAGAATTAGACCTTAAAGGTAACTTTGCAGAACTCGGTCTCGGTTGGTTAGCTAGAGAAGACAAAGTTTCTTTTTCTAAAAAAGGTTCTTCAGTAAGCGTATCTTTAAAATAGTTTGCTTCAAACAAAAAATTCAAAACACCCCTTAAGGGGTGTTTTTTGTGCAAAAAAAAACTTCTTATAAAAGAAGTTAGGTGTAGTAGGTAGTGTAAGGTTATGTAATAAATTTTATTTACGATTTATATACTTATTAAGTATTTTTATCACCTATTATTTCAAACTACAAAAATTTCTTTACAAAAGTTTGCAAATAGGATTACTTTTGTTTTATAATGAATACTGCTCAAAACACAGAAAGGAAAGATATGAAGATTGCACTTTATCCCGGAAGTTTCGACCCAATAACAAAAGGGCACATTGATATTTTAAAAAACGGAGCGGAAATCTTTGACAAAGTTATAATTGCAGTTGCCAAAAATTCCGAAAAAAATGCTTTTTTATCCGTTGCCAACCGAGTAGAACTTATCAAAAATAGTGTAAAAGACATTCCAAATGTTGAAGTTGACAGCTTTGAAGGCTTAACAATAGAATATGCAAAAAAACGTGGAGCAAGCGTTATTTTAAGGGGTTTGAGAGCCGTTTCTGATTTTGAATACGAAATGCAGCTTTCTCAGGCAAACAGTGCACTTTCAAGCGATATAAAAACTATTTTCATGATCACAAAGCCTAAATATAATTTTATTTCATCCAGCACAATCCGAGAAATTTACCTGAACAACGGTGACATTTCAAAATTTGTACCCGAGTGTGTAAATGAATATCTTCAAAAAAGAAAGGCTTAATTATGAAATTAAATGTCCCTTCTATAATTGAGCAAATGGAAAATTATATTCAATTTCGTTCTATTCGCTTTATGTTCGGTTGCGTCTTTGTCAATACTTCCAAAATTTTTGAATTTATTGATAAGATTTATGCTGAATTACCGGTAGACATTCAAATTGCACGTAAAAATGGCAAAGATAGCATCTTTCAAAGCGACGATTTAACTATTTATGACTGTTTAGCATCTTTAGAGCAGGATTTATCCGGCTTTACAATTCTGGGACTTTCCGTTGTCAGACTTAAGGATTTAAAAGCTGAAATTGATAAGATTAAACAACTTTACAACACTCTGATTTGAAGATAGAGTTCGCCTTGCTACATGTTAAATTATGTAATTTTACGTATACGCAATAATTTGACAATTAAATTCCGCTCTTGTAGAATGTAAATATCAAGAAAGGGATATGTGGTTAACATGCAACAACAGAATGGTGTATATGATTTATTAAGATTATTGGAAATGTCAATAGAAGAAAGCTTTCCGATTGTTCCAGGTCGTTTTGTACTGGCAAAACCTAAAGAAATTGAAGCTTTAATTGACAAGATATATAGATCTTTACCTGTAGAAGTACAGGATGCGAGAGCATTTTTGAGACGTCGCGAAGAATTACAGGCAGAAGCTCAACAGAAAGCGGAAAAAATTGTGGCAGATGCTCAGGCAGAAGCAGACAGAAAACTTTCCGAAGCTGATTTTATCAAGGCTCTTGAAAGAGAAGGGAATAAAATCAGAGCTCAGGTTCAAGAAGAATGTCAGGAACTGAAACGCAAAGCCGTCGAAGAAGCCGATAATATCAGAGCTTCAGCAGCGGATGATGCAAGAAAAACTCGCGAAGGCGCAGAGCTTTATGCAGAGCAGGTACTTACAAATCTTGAGCATGACTTAACGAAATTACAACAGGTTGTAAAGAATGGACAGGTTTACATGGAAAAATTGAGATCTGAATCTTACGGTCCGTATGATTCTCCAAGTTCTTTCGAATTAAAATAGTTTTTAATAAAAAATTAACCAAAAAGGCAGGCACAAAATTTGTCTGTCTTTTTTGTTAGTATTTGTTTACATTTATTTGCATTTATTTATTTTTGTTTTATCATATTATGGTAAGCCGATTATTTAGAATGTGAATTTTCTCACATTCTATTTTAAAAAGGACTTAATAAAGCGAAATATGTTGAAAATTTTATAAGAAAAAGGAATACAAGCAATGGGTATCAAAGGAAAAAATGACAGAATGGTAGTTCTTGCATGTGAAGATTGCAAAGAAAGAAACTACACTACAACAAAAAACAAAAAAAACATTAAGGAAAGACTTGAATTAAGCAAGTATTGCCCTAAATGCAAAAAACATACAAACCATAAAGAAACTAAGTAGCGCATGCGAGTTGAGGGTGCCGGCTTTTCTGAGTTGGCTTACGAAAGCAAGTAAACAAGCGAAGCCTAAACCCGCTAGACGCGAGTGCGCGAGACAAACTGGGGAACTTCCCCATTGCGCGTCCTTAGTTCAGTCGGTAGAACGTCGGTCTCCAAAACCGGATGTCGAGGGTTCGAGTCCTTCAGGGCGCGATTTTGAAAAATAATAAAGGAAATCACTATGATAGGCAATGATAACATGGGACAAAAATGTCCGGCTTTCCTAAGCGGAATAGCAACATACTTTAAAGGTGTAAGATCCGAATGGGGAAAAATTACTTGGCCGGAAAGACGTCAAGTTGTTGCTGAGACAATATTTGTTATTGTTATTGTTTTTGTGTTCACAGTATCCATTTATCTGATGGATATCATTTTTAAAGGTTTATTCGGTTTAATCAAACCTTAGTTAAGAATAAAAGGTGGCTTATGACTAAAAAAGAAAAATCTATGGAAGAACAATTGAACGAAGACGTAATGGCTGAAACAGCGGAAGCTGATGCAGCAGCTCAAGTTGAAGCTGAAAAGAAGGCGGCTAAGAAAAATCAAAAGCGTTGGTATATCGTTCACACCGTGACAGGTCATGAAAATAAGGTTAAAGTGAACCTTGAAAAGCGCATTGAATACATGAACATGGGCGAAAAAATCTTCAGAGTTGAAGTTCCTCAGAAAACCGTAACTCAGATGAAAGGCGGCAAAAAACAGGAACGTGAAGAAAAAATCTTCCCCGGATACGTTTTAGTCGAAATGATAATGGACGAAGACAGTTGGTACGTTGTTCGCCACACGGCTGGTGTTACCAAATTTGTCGGCTCTGCTAAAAAGCCGATACCCGCACGTGACAGTGAAATCAAGAAAATTATTAACCGCTCAAGCTCTACAACTCAGAAAATTGAACTTGATGTTAAAGCAGGTGACAAGGTTAGAATCATTTCTGGTCCATTTGCAGACTTCGTTGCAGATATCATTGAAGTTTATCCGGATAAATCTAAATTACGTGCAAATGTTTCAATCTTTGGACGTGAAACACCTGTTGAATTGGAATATAAGCAAATCAACAAGTTGTAATCGAAATTGCTCAGCATTGCAACCGAAATAGTTCAAATATCATTACAACAGGTTGAATGTCACAGAATACGAAAAAAGTGATTTGTAATCAAAAATTCAAATAACCAAAAAGTCCGAAAGGACAAGTAGTACAAACAATGTGGAAGGATTTTTACCAGAGCCGGTAAAAACCGTTAGTACCACAAAAGGAGAAAAAAATGGCTAAAAAAGTAGTAGGAAAAATCAAGCTTCAAATTGAAGCCGGAAAAGCAAATCCGTCGCCGCCGGTAGGTCCGGCACTTGGTCAGCACGGTGTTAACATCATGGATTTCTGTAAGCAGTTCAATGCCAGAACAGAATCTCAAGCAGGATACATTATTCCTGTAGTTATTGATGTTTACGAAGATAGAAGTTTTTCTTTCGTTACAAAATCACCTCCGGCACCTGTATTGATTAAGAAAGCTTTAAACTTGCCAAGAGGTTCAGCAGCTCCTAACAAGGATAAAGTTGGTGAAATTACTCAGGCTCAGCTTGAAGAAATCGCAAAAATTAAAATGAATGACTTGAATGCTACAACTCTTGAAGCAGCGGTGAAGATGATTAAAGGTTCTTGCCGTGCAATGGGTGTAACAGTAAAAGAAGCGTAAGCCGGAGTTAAGCCAGCGTCGGCTTGCGGTGAGCAAGACGAGCAGCGAAAGCGAGCTAAGAGTGCAAGCGTAAACGGACTCGTTAATAGCGAGCTTTCAAGACAGGGCGAAACTTTATGATGCCGCCGTTGTGAATGAAGCGTAAGCGAAATGAACGAACAAATTTTTGATTTGACAGGCGGAAAAAGTTAGATGGAAGGACTGATGTCCGTAAATACCATGGAAGGAAAATTGAAAATGTCAAAATTAACTAAAAAACAAAAGAAAATGCAAGAAATGCTGGAAGGGTTTGAACAGCCATCTACAGCAGTAAATGCTATTAAGAAATTGCAAGAAATTTCTAAAGAATTATCAAAATTCAATGAAACAGTTGAATGCCACATGAGATTAGGTATCGATGTTCGTCAGGCAGACCAGCAGATCAGATCTACAGTTGTATTGCCTGCAGGTCTTGGTAAAACTGTAAGAGTTTGTGTTATTGCAAAAGGTGCAAAAGCAACTGAAGCAAAAGATGCAGGCGCTGATTATGCAGGAGCTGAAGAAATTATTGATAAGATTTCAGGCGGCTGGTTTGAATTTGATACATTAATTGCAACTCCTGATTGTATGGGCATGCTCGGTAAATTAGGTCGTGTATTGGGACCTAAAGGTTTGATGCCGAACCCAAAAACAGGTACTGTTACAATGGATGTAGCAAAAGCTGTAACTGACGCTAAAGCAGGTAAAGTTGAGTACCGTGCAGACAAGCAGGGTATGATTCACTGCCCGATTGGTAAAGTTCAGTTTGTTGAAGAAGATTTGGTTAAAAACTTTGCAACACTTGCAGATGCAGTATTGAGAGCAAAACCATCATCAGCTAAAGGTACATTTGTTAAATCAGTTTACCTTTCAACAACAATGGGACCCGGAATTAAACTTGATCCTAAAAACTTTGCAGCAGAAGTTAAAGAACTTTTGTAATTTAAGAAATAATAATAAAACAGGCGCGAACACAAAATGTGTTCGCGCCTGTTTTAATGTGCAAAATAGCTTCTAATCGCTATATATTAAGATATGTAAACATGAATTTTAAAAAGGCTAAAATGCAGTTATAATCCCTATAAGGGGGAACAGAACAGAACAGAACAGAACAGAACAGAACAGAACAGAACAGAACAGAACAGAGGTCAATAATTTCTCCATCAAATTTTTTATGTAGAAGTAAGGGAAATTTTATAAAGCCTCAGAAGGAGGCAGAAAGGAGAATTTATGGTCTCACTAAACTTGTTAAAATGTGTTTTTCAGAAAGGTGGAAAAGTTGTACAAAGAACCGTTAAGGCAACAACTCCGAAGCTACTGCAAGCAAGAGTCGCAAAGGTTCACGAAAAGCCGGGTGAAATTTTAAAAATGGCAAATGCAAAACCGCGAACAATTAAAATAGAAAGTGTTCCAACTCAACAAAAGATAGATAAAATGCTTGACGTCGGTAAGTATGATGGAGTAGAAGGAATTTATGACCGTAAAAAATGCGCTGACGCTCTTTACGCATTTACAAAAGGTACACCGATAGAGCATGTAAAAACCGAAAGTGTTAAAACTTTGGACGCAATTAATAACATGCACCGAATAGATTTCATTGATAAAATGAGAATGGCTGAAGCGACAGGGGAGTTGCCAAAAGATGTTTTGGCTCGCCGTAAAGAAATTATTGAGGCTTTTGATACTCATACCGATTTTGACGAAAGATTAGCTCGTGAATTTTCAAAGCTAAGTCTAAAAACAATACCTGGAAAAACAAATGATTTTATAGAGCTAGGTCTAAAAACAATACCTGGAAAAACAAATGATTTTATAGAGCTAGGTCTAAAAACAATAAAAAAAGATAAATTAAATTTATTTTCCTAATTCATAAAACAGGATGGATAATATCCATCCTGTTTTATTTTGTATTGAATTTATCCTTGAAAAACTATTGCGCCCGTAGTACAATAATTGTGTATTGATACTTAAACACAGGAAAGAGATGTGATATGAACATTGTTGATAATCAAACTCATCAAATTAATTTAGAAAAGAGAACAACTATGAAAAAAGAACTTATTTTTCTCGGACCACCGGCTTGCGGAAAAGGTACTCAGACAAACAGACTTGCAGAATTCTTGAACTTCCCGCATGTTGATACCGGCTCTTTATTGAGAGCAGAAATAAAAAATGAAACTCCGGACGGAGTTGTTGCAAAATCTTTTATTGACAAAGGACAGCTTGTTCCTGCGGATTTGGTTGCAAAAATCATTAAAAACAGACTCCTACAGGATGACTGCCGCGATGGATATATTCTCGACGGATACCCAAGAAGCGTTGAGCAGGCTGACAAATTGGAAGTCATTAATGATGAAATTAACTCAAAAAGAGATGTTGAAGTTGATTTTAAAGCAATTTATTTTGATATAGATACTGATATTCTTGTTGAAAGAATTGTTAACAGACGTTCTTGCCCTGTTTGCGGTGAGATTTATAACCTTGCATCAAAAGCTCCGCACAAAGAAGGTATTTGCGACAAATGCGGTTCGGCTTTGACTCAGAGAAAAGACGACACAAGAGAAGTTGCTCAGGCTCGTTTTGATACTTACAACAGAGAAACTGCGCCTTTAATTGAATATTACAAAAATAAAGGAGTTCTTGTTTCAATTGATGCAAACGGCACTATTGATGAAGTCTGGGAACGTTTGTTAGAAGTTATTAAGTAGGAAAGGTATAAGATTGCGTCTTTAGATGGCGGAATTTTACATAAAAAAATTATGATTCATAAAAAATCACGTGATGAAATTAAACGAATGCGCCATGCCGGACACATCGTGGCTCTTGTTCATCAGAAAATGAAAGAAGTTATTGAGCCTGGAATTTCGACAAAAGAACTTGACAATATTGCCTATCATATAATCAAAGAAAACAAAGCAGTGCCAACATTTTTGGGTTATGCGGGTTTTCCGGCATCTATCTGTGCGTCAATAAACGAGCAGGTAGTACACGGAATTCCAAACGAAAATGTGAGAGTAAAAGAAGGCGATATAATTTCTATTGATGTCGGTGCAACTTACGGTGGAATGGTAGGCGATGGCGCTTGGACATATCCTGTAGGAAATGTTTCGACTGAAATTAAAAGACTTTTGATGACTACAGAAGAATCATTGTTTGAAGGTATTAAACAAATGCGCGAAGGTAATGTTCTTGATGATGTGTCAAAAGCAATTGAGCGCGTTGCTGTTCGTGAAAAGCTTGGCATTGTGCGCCAGTATGGCGGGCACGGTGTTGGTCATGAAATGCATGAAGAACCGTTTTTGTTCAATTACAGCGTTGGAAATAACACTCCTTTGAAACAGGGTTACGCAATTGCAATTGAGCCGATGTTAAATTTGGGCGGTGATGAAGTTGAAGTTGCCGATGATGAGTGGACAGTTTCTACAGTAGATAAAATGCCTTCTGCACATTTTGAACACACTGTTCTGGTTACAGAAAATGAACCGCTTATTATTACGCAGTTGATGGCTTAAAGGAGAAATATGGGCTGGTTATATCTCGTAATAGCAATTATTTTTGAGGTATTTGGAACAACAATGATGAAGTTATCCAACGGATTTTCAAATTTAACACCTTCAATATTAATGTTTGTAGCATATATCCTTTGCTTTGTCGTATTATCGTTCGCCCTGAAAACTATTGATGTCGGAGTAGCCTATGCAATTTGGGGCGCCGTAGGTATGGCATTAATTGCACTCATAGGTATTTTCTACTTTGGAGAAAGCTTCTCTCTTGCTAAAGGAATTTCTCTATTTATAATTATTTTCGGAGTTGTTTCTTTGAAATTAAGTACAAATTAAACTTTAACGACTGTTTAAAAATGGTCAGAGGAGAATTTTAAATGAAATATTATATCGGATTATCACTTGCGGCAACATCAAGCGTAGACACAGGTGTTGCGATAATTGATGATTATAACAATATAATTTTTGTTGATAAACTTTATCGGATGAATGATATTATCTACTTTTTCGATAATTTCTCATCAATTGCTGACAGCGAAATTTGCGTTTCACTTGCATGGGATAGAACAATGCTTAATGGAAAATGGAGGGTGCTTTCAAAGCCATACCAGCTTGTGGCGACAAACTCTCACATGCCGAACATCGACAATTGGACTCAGAGATTTACTACCAGAGGATCTGAATATTTTAAAAGCTTGACGGAAAAAGGGGCTTCCGTAAATCGTTTTGAACTTTATCTTACCCGACAGAGTCTACATTTGAATTCTTGTTATAAAGAACGTTCTCCGGCAGATTGCAAATTTTTACAGCAAACTCTCAAATTTGAATGGGGATTTGAAGATATCCCTGCCAATATGATGCCTATGGCGCAGTTAGAGGCAATAGTGGGGGCAATTCTGGCAAAAGAAAATTACAAAAATCCTGAAAATATAAAAAAAGTCTCTATGTTCAAAGATTTTCCTGTAATTGACGTGGTGAAAAATCCTAAACTTTTAGAACTAACAAGTAAAGTTTAATTATTTTTATAAAAACCCACTATCCGAAAATTTTATACAAAGGTTTTCTTTTTAGATAATGAGCGAGATATTAAAAAGATTATCTGTAGAAGTGAACTTGATATTACCGATTGATATGTTACAATACTGCTCGTGATGAGTAAATTTGAATTCAGACACTATGCCAAAGAACTTTTAAACATTGCGCTGCCAATTATCATGGGAAACCTTGGGTTTATTCTTATTGGCGCAGGCGATGTATTAATTGCAGGAAGACATTCAACAGATACGCTTGCCGCAATAAGCATTGCAACCGCAATAACAAACTGTATTCAAACTTTTGGAATAGGATTGATTGCAAGTGTATCTCCATTACTATCAAATTATCGAGGAGAGAAAAAAGCAGCTAAAAAATACTTTTTTCCAACATTGAAATTTGCGATGATTTTGGCATTCATAATTATGTTTGCAGTACTCGCATTTATTCCGGCAATTGATTATTTGAAATTTGAGGATAAACTGGTTCCGCTAATAAAAGAATACATGTTTGTAACTGCTTTTGCAACTTTTGGGGGATATTTGCATGCTGCGGTGAAAGAATATCTACAAGCATTTGAGATTGTTCTATTTCCCAATTTGCTCACGGTATTTTCGGTATTTTTAAATATAATTTTGAACATCGCTCTCGTATTTGGATTTGGTCCTATTCCTGCACTGGGTGTTTTGGGACTTGCAGTCGCAAGCTTTATCGTAAGATATTTTATGGGAATCGTCCTTCTTATTTATTGTTTCGCCATTATGAAACATAAAAATTATAACGAAAAAGGTTATTATAAATCTCTAATAAAAATCGGACTTCCTATTTCTTTCGCTATACTTGTAGAATTTATCGCATTCAACAGTGTTGCGATTATTATGGGTAGAGTTTCAGGAATTTATGCGGCAGCACAGAATTTAATCTGTACTCTTACTACAATTTCATTTATGGTACCGTTTGCAATTTCAAATGCTATATCGGTTAAAGTTGGATTCGCAAACGGAGCAGGAAACATTTATGATTTAAAACGTTATTCGCTTGTTGGACTTACAATGTGTGTAAGTTTTATGATTTGCAGTTCTATAATATTTTCAAGTTTTCCAAAAGTTTTGGTTGGACTTTTCACGGTTGACAAACAGCTTTATGAAATCAGTGTACCTGTTTTATACATACTTTCAGTTTTTCAAATTTTCGATGGACTTCAAATTGCGCTTGCCGGAATTTTTAAAGGTCTAAAAAGAACCGGAGTCGTTCTAGTGGCAAACTTTACTGCATATTGGATTTTATTTTTACCTCTTGGATATGCGCTTGCGTTTCACTACAAGCTTATGTTGCAGGGATTTTGGATGGGACTTGTGATTGCTGCAATCGCACTTTGCGTCATCATGCTTTCTATTCTTACTAAAAATATCAAAACTCTTGAACAATCGTAAAAATTTTGCCCTGACTGAGATTTAATGGTAAAATTCTCCTATAATTTTAAACGGGAGAAATCTGTTTTATGGAAGAATTGAAAGAAAATCGCAATATTTTTACGATTAACGGATATTTAGGAAGAAAATGGTACTTTATTCTTGGTATGGCTGTAGCTCTTGTCAATATGATATTGATGACAAATTTTTGTAAAGATGTCTTTATACAAGTTTTTCAATTTGCAAAGACTGATGAAGCTTACAGTATAATAGGCATTTTAACATCAGGAACAATTTCGTACGAACAACTTGTTGTATACGTAATTACATCAGTATTCGGCATAATTCTTTCATTTATTAATAACAAAAAAAGACTTACAGACATAATGGGAAGTGAAAAACATTCATATCTGGCTGCGGCAATAATTACTGCAGCTTCCGGAACTGCAATATTTCTTTCAACATCAACTCTTCTATATTACATAGTAGGTTTTGCAATAACACTTTGTGCATTTTTTATGCTGTTTTACCGTGGGAAATTCTCTAATGCAAAAAACGAACAAATTCAAAGTGAAGATTGCGATGTTGAAACTAGAACAGTTGTTTCATTCTGGAAAAGATGGTTTGCCTACATTATTGATGCAGTATTTATTCTCGGTGGAACTATATCAATTATTGCAGTGACATTACCTGATGAGATATTCAACCTTGAGGATTACTCAATCCTTATTGGACTATTTTTGACGCTTCTATATTTCGGAATTATGAATAGTGAAATCTGTAAAGGGCAAACTCTTGGCAAATCTTTAATCGGTGTAAAAGTCGTGAATAAAAATGGAAACTATTTAACACTTTCACAATCGTTAGTGAGAACATTAATTTTGATTATTTGTTTAACAATTCCGTACTCATTCCTATTTGTATTGTCATACAGTACTCCAAACACAACCCAAAACTTTTTAGGAATTGTCTCTCTAACCGCAGGAATAATTTTCGATCTGCTGTTTTTATTCAACGCAAGAACCCGTCAGACACTTCATGACTTAGCTGTCGGAAGCTACGTTATAAATGAGGATTATAATTGCAAACTTACAAATAATAAAACATCAACTACCCCGATTATATTAGCAATTATTCCGGCACTTCTCATTGCTTATCCAATGCTTATGGCGAATAAGATACTTGCTGAACAATTAAACAATCCGGACTCAAATATTTATAAAAATATTGAATATATCAAAAATATAAATAATGACTTGAATGCTAAAATAACAAAAATAGAAAAAGGTAAAACAGATAATGGTACAAAATATTTTATAATTGCATTTTCAACAAATATTAATGATAAAGAATTTGCGAACAGAATAAAAACTTATGTTGAAAAAAATAAAAATTCGGAAGAAAAAATTTCAGAAATAACTATTATCCTACATCGCACAATTAATCTTGGGAATATTGTTGCGACAAAACAAAAAGTATACAATTTTGAAAATAATCCAAACAACATGGATAAATAAAAGAATTTATGGTACAATAAGCCTTGAATGGAGGAAACACACATGTTACAAGAAGAAAGAACTTTCATTGCCGTAAAACCTGATGGAGTAAAAAGAGGTTTGGTCGGAGAAATTATCAGAAGATTTGAACGTAAAGGTTTCAAATTAATCGGCATTAAGATGCTTGATGTTACTCCGGAAATGGCTGAAAAACATTACGGAGAACACAAAGGTAAACCGTTCTACCCCCGTTTAATCGAATACATTCAAAGCGGTCCTATCGTTGCAATGGTTTGGAAAGGTTATGACGTTATTCACGGAGCAAGAGCGATTATGGGTTCCACAAAACCAAACGAAGCTCAAGTCGGAACAATTCGTGCGGACTTTGCTCTCGTAAAGGAATACAATGTTGTTCATGGTTCTGACAGTGTTGAAAGCGCAGAAAGAGAAATCGCCATCTACTTTGACGAAAAAGAACTTTGCGATGAATATGACAACATGGCAGAAATTGTTATTGAAAAATTAGACTAATAATAAGCTTATACTTATTACATAGTCAATACGAACAAGACACAGTAATTAAAAGAAAAGGTGAAGTATGACAGGTGAGACAATTAAACAAAACTACAAAATAAGAGATAATTCTCACGAATACTTCAAATATGAACTTGTTCACACCTGCAAACAAACAGGGGCAAGAGCCGGTGTTTTTACAACTCCTCATGGAGTTATAAAAACACCGATTTTTATGCCCGTCGGAACGAATTCGGCTGTCAAAACTCTTACCTGTGATCAAATTGTAGACACTGGTGCACAAATTATGCTCTCAAATTCCTACCATTTGTACTTAAGAGCAGGCACAAAAAGAATAAAAAATTTTGGAGGAATTCACAGCTGGATGAACTGGCATAAACCGGTGTTGACAGATTCTGGCGGTTTTCAGGTATTTTCACTTGCCCATTTGAGAAAAATCACAGAGGACGGAGTTGAATTCAGAGACCCGAAAGACGGGAAAAAACATTTTATTAGTCCTGAAGTTTCAATGGAAATTCAACAGGATATCGGCGCAGATATAATCATGGCATTCGACGAATGCGCACCATTCCCTTGCGAATACGAAACTGCAAAAGCCGCAATGGAAAGAACCCACCGTTGGCTTGAAAGATGTTTTAGGGCAAAAACAAACCCGCGTCAAGCATTGTTTCCGATTGTTCAGGGCGCATTTTTTGATGATTTAAGAAAAGAAAGCGCCTCTGTTATCTCAACATATGACGCTGTTGGCTACGCAATCGGTGGCTTAAGTGTCGGTGAGACGAAAGATATTATGAACCATTTTGTCGAATTTACGGCGCCGCTTTTGCCTGCGAACAAACCACGATATCTTATGGGGGTAGGAACTCCTGAAGATTTGCTCAACGGAATTAAGCGCGGAATTGATATGTTTGACTGTGTTCTTCCAACCAGAAACGCACGCCATGGTTCGTTTTTTACTTGGGAAGGTAAAAAGAACATTAAAGTTAAGGCATTTGAAGATGACCCATATCCACTCGTCGAAGGCTGCAATTGTTTTGCCTGCCGAAATCATTCAAAAGCTTACATCCGACATCTATGGCGCTGTGGAGAAAGTACAGCGGCAACACTTCTCTCTATCCATAACATTCAGTTCCTTGTAGAATTTTCACAAAAATGCCGTGAAGCAATTCTTGAAGACAGATTTGGCGATTTTTACGAAGAAAATTATAAAAAATTGGTTTAATATAAAACATGATGTGGATAATTTTTAGGGATTTTCCAACCTTTTTGTTGAATTAAAGTTGCGCAATATAAATAACCGGATGTCCCTTTTATAGATTTACCCTGTACACATGCCTGCTCCAGTTCTTCAACATTACCACTCCAGGCATAAGTAGCAGGTTCAAAGCCTTTTTTTGTCATAAATTTGAAGCGCTGCAATCCTAACTCCCAATTTGGATCTAACATTTTCAGAGTTGGTACATAAAAGAACCAAAATTTACAAATTCCTTCTCCTGAATTTCCATTCGCTTCATCTAAACCATATCCATATAGTTTTGTGCATTTTTTAACATTAGTAAAATATACCCAATCCCTTGTAGTATGAGCTCTTGCCATAAGACCTGAGCCATCGCTGAAATAAATCATAAACCCACCTTTAACCTTTGAATCGCCGGTAGTTATAATCTCAGTTTTTGCATAACGCAAATATGGCAATATATATGTTCTTATCCATTTTTCCTGAGGCGATGAGCCTTGTATGACATTTCCATCTTCATCAAAGCGCGCCCCATTAATATCGCTTGCCCAATATTCGCGATCTTCATAATCAACCTCCGCTCTGCGCAAAGCTTGATTAATTTCTGTATAAAACTTCTGTAACTTTGTTTCTACAACTTTCTTAGCATAATTATCCATTAACATAGGTAAAGTCATCGCCGCAACAATTCCGATGATGCCGAGAGTAACTAATACCTCGGCAAGCG
>CAZCIW010000019.1:0-31099 GCA_964499135.1 uncultured Muribaculaceae bacterium | reverse complement strand
AAATATTTTGCAAAAACTCCTAAAATCGCTCAAGAAAGAGTTTATATGAACACAAGAGCCTATTTATATCTTTATGACAACAAATTATTTGTGTCCGAAAAATATCTTGAATCAAAAGATACAAGAAAACACACGGAAGCAGAACGCCTTGAAATAAAAAATATTTATTTAAGAAGTTATAGAAAAGTCTTAAGCCGTTCGTTCGCTCATAAATTCCATTTGCATTTGGCGGAAGAACTTTGGAAATGGGGAAAAGAATTTGATGAGAGGTATAGACTGATGAGTGATGTGCTTAATCTTTAAAAAATTGCTCATTAATAATTGTTGTATAATAAGTCTATGGAACATGAAAAAACAGCAAGAGAAAGATTTAAAGAAATTTTAGAGACAACTGTCATAAGAAATTATGACGGTTCGGTTGTTAATGATGAAAAAATAAAAAAATTTTGTTCGCAAGTTCATGAATTAAAGCCTGAAAGATTGTTTCGTTACAGAGAATTCAATGACAACACTTTTAATGCTTTACAAAAGAATTTAATTACATCGTCAAAACCAAAATATTTTAATGATCCTTATGATAGTCTATTATATGTTGATAAATCAATAATTTTAAATGAAATTAAAGACCCTCGAAATCGTTGGAAAATGCAACGATGGTTAGAACTTAATCCAAAGTTGACAGCACTTCTTACAAAAAAGCAAAAGAAAAATATAAATACATTATTAACAGAATCAGCAAAAAGATATTCATTAACAATGAGAATTACTTCTCATAAATTGGAAAAATCGCTCAATAATTCCATTGAAAATTGTATTCGATATATAAAAGAGTTTCAAAATATTGTTTGTTTATCTGAAACTCAAACATCACCAACAATGTGGGCTCATTATGCCAAATCCCACACAGGATTTGTTGTTGAATATGATTTTAAAAATTACAATACTCCTTGCGTAAATTGTCCTAAAAAATGTATGTACCAACACTATGAGCTATTATTTCCTGTTATTTATTCTGATGAGCGATTTGATGCTAAAAATTACGTTGCTTCATTTTGGTCACAACAAGTTTTGGGAAATAGCAAAGTTGAAATTTTTATACCTAAAGATGATGAATTAGCGTTATACAAAGTATTGCTATACAAATCAACTGATTGGCAATATGAAAAAGAATGGCGAATTATATCGCAATGTAGTACATTCCCGAATATTATACAAAAGCCAATTGCTATATACTTAGGAGTAAATATGACGAAAGATAATAAAGAAAAATTGATAGATTTTGCAAAGAAAAATAATATTGAAATTTATGAAATGTATATAGATAATCTATCTAATAAATTTCAAATGAATTATCGCAAGATTTAAGAATTGTTTTGCATAAATATGGAGTTTATATCCTATTGTTATTTTTTGTTCAACAAAACGCTAGTTGAACATTTTTTGAACAGGGTTTAATCATGATTTAAATTAAAAGATCTTGGTTTTCTTCCACATGAAAAAATGTATTTAAAAACTTGATTTCTATTCTTGAATAATTCTAAATAGTTTTATTTTTTACTTTCTTTACTGCAATATACAGCGGGCGAAGACAAGATAACAAAAGTATATTTATACATATTATGGCAATAAAATGTTAGGGTTTTCTAAATCACAATTGCAATCAAATTCACAAGGATGATATTTGCATAATGTGCCTAATGCCTTTAATAAAATTGGTTTGATATCATTTTCACCAGTATATTTTAGTGGGGAATCATAACAAATTTCATAACATAATTTTTTATTTTTACAACTCCATTTTATATATACCGCAAGCGGTCTTGGACCATCAGCTTTATTTTCTTTAGTCCTATAATTATTGGCTGTAAAAATAAAATGGGTTTCTGGAGGAATATAATTATCAATTAAAATTAAATTATTTATAACATCATCAACGGTTTTTAATTCATTAATCTCAGAAATTAATAAGTAATCCGCAATTCCACTATTTTTAATTTTTTCTTTATTTATAAAAGAATGTTTTTTTATTTCTGTTTGATTTGTACCTTTGTAAACATAATTTCTAACTTCATTAATAGTTAATGGGGCTTTTACCGACAATGCTCTTGGCTTACTTGCAATTTCAAATTTCCAACCGAGAGTAATTGAATTTGCCGCAGTTGGATGATGCTTGCTTACATAAATTAAATGCTTTTCTTCAAATTTTTCATGTATTGAATATGCAGCTTTTGAAATTATCTCAGACCAATTTTCTCCTAAATATGCTTCTGCACGAGCTGCGTTAACTTTATTTTCTTGAAATTCATTAGATGATTTTAATTTAGCAGAAATTTTTAATTCAACTTTATTTTTACAATTATCTATGGCTAAGACATAAACATCTGTTTTGCATTCTCCACTACTTGGTCTTGGTTTATCTGCAATTATCACAGTATATTCTTTACCTTTAAAATTAAATCTTTTTTCTTGATTAAACAAGGAAATAATATGTTGTTCTAATAAACCATAACCTTTTTTGACCATAACATCCTCTTCTTTCTTTTTTAATTTTATCAGTAAAACTTTAATGACACAATTTATTAACTAAATTTAAATAGACAAGATTTTTAACATTCATATAAATTCTATAATTTTGAGTTATAATCGTTACAGGAACTTAGGAGAAGATGAAATTGAATAATCGAAAGCAAGTAGTAAGTTTATTTTCTGGTGCCGGTGGTTTAGATAAAGGCTTTGAACAAGCTGGCTTTGATATAATATGGGCAAATGAATATGATTCTACTATTTGGGAAACTTTTGAATATAATTTCCCTAATACAATTCTTGATAAACGAAGCATAAGAAATGTTCCATCGGTTGATATACCCGATTGTATAGGTATAATTGGAGGACCTCCATGCCAAAGTTGGAGTGAAGCGGGTTCTCTAAGGGGTATTAATGATGCCAGAGGACAACTCTTTTATGAATTTATAAGAATTTTAAAGGATAAGCAACCACTGTTTTTTCTAGCGGAAAATGTAGAAGGTATGCTTGCAAAAAGGCATTCAGAAGCTCTATCTAATATAAAAAGAATGTTTAAAAAGGCAGGATATAATTTAAGTTTCAGATTAATAAATGCTAATAATTACAATGTGCCTCAAGATAGAAAGCGTGTAATTTTTGTAGGTTATCGTAAAGATTTGAATATGACATTTGAATTTCCAGAGATGTGTGAATACAAGCCTGTTTTACAAGATGCTATCTGGGATTTAAAAGATTCTGTAATTCCGGCGAGAGAAAAAAATTATTCAAATGGTAATATGTGTAAAATCCCTAACCATGAGTATATGATTGGTGGATTTTCAACAATATTTATGTCTAGAAATCGCGTTAGAGCTTGGGATGAACCCTCATTTACAATACAAGCAGGTGGACGTCATGCTCCAATTCATCCTCAAGCACCTAAAATGACTTTTATTGAACAAAATAAGCGAGAATTTGTCAAAGGGCAAGAGCATTTATATCGAAGATTGTCGTTAAGAGAATGTGCTAGAATTCAGACATTTCCTGATGATTTTTTATTTAAGTACTCTAATATAGCAAATGGATACAAAATGGTGGGAAATGCTGTTCCTGTAAATATGGCCTATGCACTTGCTAATAAAATTATGGAAGATATTTTATCAATCATAAATCAAGAGCAAATTAATGAAAAACAATTAGTGAATTTATAACAAAAATTGTCTTGTTTTTTATCTATCTTTCTTATGAATTTTATTATGAATAATTAATCAGGTTTTATTTTAAGATAAACAATCAATCCTTATAATTTCATTAATATTACAAATGTTTACGGCAAAATAAGAGTTATTAAACAATATTAAAACGTTATTTTTTAATTTAAAATTAGCACAAAGTTTTTATTTAACAATATTATTGCAGTCTAAATATGTAATTTTTCCGATATTTCATTTAAATTTTTACGATGCTTTATTATATTTTTTCTTATAAGCAAAAAATCTTCGTTTGAACATTCTATTATATTTACGCAATGTCCTAATTTATTTCTTTTCTTTATAATTTCAGGATTGAAATTCATAACAAAATCATTTTCATCCTTGAGTTTAATTTTTGTTTCTTTTATTATTGTATTCAAAAAATCTGCTCTTAATGCACTTGGAAATATTGCGGAACTTTGATTTTCATCCGCTATTAATGTTTTCATTTCTTCAATATCAAATTTTGTCCTTATATTTTCACAAATAGATAACAATTCTTCCTTTTTGCCTTTTAAATCGTAATGAGATTTTATTAGCTCTTTGCAAACTCTTTGTCGACTTTTTGTAATCAAATTAAATATTTTATTCCACTTTTCTTCTAATGTAACATTTTCAATTATATTAAGTATTATATTGTCAAAATTTGCAAGTTCCGCCATTACTATACCACGCATAATATTCACTGAATTTGCACGATTTAAAATGAATTCTATTACTTCTGAGACAGAATCAATATTTTCATCTCTAAAAACTTCTCTTTCAAATATGTAAGTATTTTGTATCCCTTGCTCTTTTACCTTTTCTGGTAAATCATTAGTTATACTTGAATAAAAAATTATATTAGAGTAAATTTTATTATTGCGAATTTTTTTTATTAATTCCAATCCTGTATCTATATTTGTATTATTTGGGTCTTTTATATCGTAATCCATAAAAATTAAATCATATGAAGATAAATCAAAACTTTCTTGAAAGATGTTATTGCCATTAGAGTATTCTGTAATTATTGGGAAAAAGCCACAATTTGCAATACATTTTTCAATTTTTCTAACTGCAGACTGTCTCCACAAATGATTGTCATCAATCCAAAGAACATTATAATCTAATTGCATATAAACAAGACCTCCAAACAAAATCCTTTTTCGGTTTCTTTGTATTCTACATTACCGCCAAGTTTTTTAATTGCATTTTTTACTTGATATAAACCTAAACCAGACCCATTAGTATAAGATTTACCTTTTTCAAAAAGCAAAGCTTTATTCGCATCTGGATTAAGCCCTTTTCCATTATCTTGTATATTTATAAAAATAGAATTTCCTTTTTTTATAGTTTTTAATTCAAGCGATTTTGCTTTCGCCTTTTTAGAATTACTAACTATATTATCCATCATTAAAATGATTTCTATTGGTATAAATTCTTTATTCAATTTATAATTATCATCCAATTTATCTATAAACTGTATATTTTTATTATACTTGTATGAACTTAATTCTTTAAGGTAAAATTTTAAAAATGTTATAAAATCACCATTTATAGGCTCTTTTTTGTCGCTAAAATTCTTCAATGTTGCCATTTTTGATATTGTATATATTTTTTGATTGGCTTCCTTGACGCCATCCACCAAATCATTAATATTAGAAAGAGATGGCGGTGTATATAAATTTATAACTTCAGTAATTGCCTCTGAATCATTTAAAACACTATGAAATGTGGTTAATAAAGCATCTATATCTACATTAGTAGTTTTTCGCAAAAAAACATTTTCGCTATTAATCTGTTCTAATGTTTTTTGCGTTTTTATATTTGCTTTTTCTGCCGCTTCTTTAGCTTCCTGTGCTTTTTTAGCCTTTTCTTCAGCTTCTTTTTTTTCTTGTTGAGCTTTTTCCTTTGCTTTTTTTTCTTCTTCTGCTTGCCTTTCTGCTTCTGTGCGTGCTTTCTCAAGAAGTCTTTCTTGTTCTTCTTGTTGACGTTTTATTTCAGCCTTTATAGCTTCTTCTTCAGCTTTTACTTCTTGACCTAATTTTACACGTTCGCGTATCATCTTCCCAACGATAGGATTTAGAATTTCAATAAGTAGTTTTACGCGTTCATCATCAGTTACCAAACTTTGACGGTTTGTTGTTGCTATATCTTCGAAACGGTCATCATCTAAAATATCAAAACTAATTTCCCCCTCAATATAATTAGAAAAAGCTTGAGTATTTTTAAGTATATCTAAAAAGTTTTCTACTGCTAATTTTTTTCTAACATACAATCGTAATTGATTAGGATTAAAAACTTCATTTTTTAAATATCTTTCGTCGTTTAAGTGTGCATTTTTATTATCGATTGAAGTATGTAAACCTATCCAGCCAGTCAGTTCATAAGGAACTTTTATTTGTATGTTACCTTCTTTTGTGGTAAAGAAAGCCTCACCTTTTATTTGCGGAAATTCTTCTTCGGATAGGATTTTCACATTTCTAGGCTTTTTTGCAATTTCTTGATAGTCAGATTTGCCAACAAAAACAGTTTCTCTTATTTCTTTGGCTAATTCACATTTCTTATCAGAAAAAAATAAATACATATTTTTAAAAGCAATGTTTTTGTAAACTGGCTCAAAAATAATTTTGTCAGTTTTACTATTTAATACACACACTTCTATTGAACTATTTAAAGAATCCATCAAAAAGAAATTTGCAAGTCTTGATTTAAGACCTTCTAATTTGTAATACCCAATACCTGTTAAGTCAACATCTGTTAGTTTAATCAATGTTCCAGATGTATAATTATTCCAAACCTCATAGGATTGAATATTGGCTTCTTCGGCACAGCATCTTTCAAGAGTTGGGACAGAAGAATCATCTACATTTTTAGAATCTAAAAACCAAGAAGATGCCCCTTCTTGTTCTGTTTTCGTAATAATATAATATTTTTTTGATAAAAATAATGCTGCAAGTTTTCCAATACCTTTTCTGCCCATTACGGAATTCTTTAAATTATCAGGTAAATCATCACGCTTATTTTTTCCCATAAAAACATATTTATTGGCTAAATCTGCATAGCTCATACCTGTACCATTATCAATGATTTCAATAGTCGAGTGTTCTTTATCAATCATGTCAATAAAAAGTTTGACAGATGTAGCTTGAGCATCTAGTCCGTTTGCAACCAATTCAGATATCGCACTCCAAGAATTACTATATAAATTTTTACCTAGAAGTTTAAGGGCATAGTAGGAAAAATTAAATTGAATTGAATTTTCTGTGTTTGCCATTTTAAACCTCACTTAAAACTTTTTCAATTTGTGCAGCTATTTTCATGGCTAACAAAGGAGGTACCGCATTTCCAATTTGAGTTGTAATATCTTTTTTTGTGCCTATAAATTCGAACCAATCAGGGAAAGACTGAATTCTAGCACCTTCTCTAGGAGTCAAAGCACGATTTTCGCTATAATGAATACATCTCAACCCAGAAGGCGTAGACATATTATTTGTAATTGTTGTACTTGGCTGACTTTCTATTAATCTACCATAAGTGTTATTGTATCCTGATGTTAGACGATATTCTTCTGGAATTTTCCCTGCATCAACAAGTTGATTTATGTAATTTTTACCTTCGCCCTGTATTACATTATTTATAACTGTTTGGATTTTATCTCCATACACAGGTGAAAAATGACAAGTAAGATTCTTCGCATGTTTGCGCATCAACTTTTGATAACTATTTGTAGGATGTTTACCATTATACGAAGTTATATTAGTCCCTGCAGATACAGAGGGTAAATCATTAATAGCCTGTTTTATTGAAATTTGTTTTTTAGATTTTTCTATATTATCAAAAGACCATTTTATATTTAAGTCTTTGCGCCAACCAATAATAAAAACTCGTTCTCTATGTTGTGGGACACCATAATTAACAGCATCAAGAACTCTAAAATCAATATCATATTCTATACTATCGAATCGTTTTTTAATATCCTCAATAACTTTTCCTCCATTTGGATTTTTCATTGATAGCATACCTTTTACATTTTCAAACAAAAACATTTTAGGTTTTATAATTGATAATAATCGATAATATTCTTCATACATTTTAGCTTTATCATCGTATTTGCGTCGTCCTATTGTGCTGTATGATTGGCATGGGGGTCCTCCAATAATCAAATCAATTTCTTTATCTGCAAGGTTTTCTTTAATTTCTCTTTCTGTTAAAGATTTTATATCTTTATTAATCATATTGATTGACGGAAAGTTTTTTCTAAAAGCTTCCGCCGCACATTGGTCCCATTCATTTGCAAAAACGATTTCGCAGTTTTCATTTTTTATGAATTCGTCGTTAATTAATTTATAATAGAACCCAAAGGTTAAGCCCCCTGCACCTGAAAACAAATCCACTATACGCATTTATTTCTTAACCTCTTCTGCTAATAGCATTTTGATGACATACCATAGTGGAATCTTAACAAAAGTTAACATTAAAGTCAGTGCTATTAAGTAATTTCGTTAAGTTTTCGTCACATAACATTCTTTCGCTTTGAAAATCGGAACAGGAAATTTCCTAACTGTAGGAAATTTGCTTTCCTAAACTCAACCATTTTTAAATCTCATTTCCAATTTTATATTTTTATTTAACAGTTCACAACCCAAAATAATCAAACTATCTGTCTTAAATAATCAAACCAAGTGTCACTTTACACTCATATTAGACTAGGCGACATTTTCTTTGCGTGTATAGTAATATTCCATTAGGATTTAATTAAAATTAAAAAACGGACATAGAATGGACACAAGAAAAAATCCCATATATACAAAAAAATATGCCGCAACTCGGAATTGAACCAAGGACACAGGGATTTTCAGTCCCTTGCTCTACCAACTGAGCTATTGCGGCATTTCTATTTGATTTTTTATTAGTCTTATTGTGGTTTGTCTGCTTACTTTTTAATAACGTTCCAAAATTTCTCTATTCAATCCGATGAAGAATCTTTCACCTCGATTATTATCGAAATTGGCAAAATAGCCTCCCGCTATCAAACCTACGCCCCCGCCAGTTATATAAACCACTCGAGTCACGCTTACAGTCTTCTAACCACATTCTTTATTATATGTACTAAAACTTAAAAGTCAAGAATTATTTTTAAATATATAAAAAGGTGCTTTTTTATAAAAAACACCTTTCTGCATTGTCTTCTAAACTTGCGGAGCAAGATACATTGTAACATTTCTGCCTTCTATCATAGGCTTCTTTTCAATGATCAACGGCTCATTCTTCAAATCTTCAATAAATCTGTTAGCTAAATCGAATGCAAGATTTGAATGTTGCATTTCCCTACCACGCATCATTATAACTATTTTTACTTTGTTTCCTTGCGCAATAAATTTTTGAATACTTTTTATTCTCACCTGATAATCATGAGTATCAATCTTATATCTGATTTTCACTTCTTTAACTTCAACTGTATGTTGTTTTTTCTTGGCTTCTTTAGCCCTTTTCTCTTGTTCGTATTTATACTTTCCGTAATCCAAAATCTTTGCAACCGGAGGCTCTGAAGTGGGATTAATCAGCACCAAATCCAAATCCGCATCATATGCCATTTTTAAAGCCTTTGATGTCTCCAGAATTCCATGGTTACCGCCATTCTGGTCAATAAGTCTTACTTCACGGGCTCTTATGCGTTCATTCATTATAACCTTGCCCTGATCCTTGTTTCTATTGTCGTTTGCGATTGTTGTATCTCCTTATATTTTAGTACTCACTGCTAAATGATAGCACAATCACAGATTTTTTGCACATATTCATTTAAAAATGGAGATTTTGTTACAAAATGTTAAAACTTATTTTTTATACTGAAATACAGTCAATCAAAGATTTTCGGATATTTTAACATGAATTATTGATTAAAGTTTTCCAAAGGATATGCCGTAATATATATTGTTAAGATTTACAGCAATTTATAGGAGTATTGATTATGAAAAAAACGTCAAAAGCATGCATGCAAGCGCTTCGGGAAAACATGGAGCTTGCACCGCTTGATGAGATGAAACTTAACGAGGAAGTAGCATTTTCTGTGGAAATCCCGTTACAAATTTTATTTGATCAGTTTACAACAATGATTTCGAAAAGCGATTTTAAAGGAATTGCCTAATTAAAACACTCAAAATTTTTAAAAAAAGCCTCTTTCTTGAGGCTTTTTTTAATTGTCTATATGCAATATCCGTAAAGATTATTTTGATTTTTTTTAAATCGTAACAAAATATTAAATTGTAAGCTCATATAACTGTAAGTAGGTATACACGAAGCCATTCTTGTATTAAAATTTTTTCATAACATGAGGATACGTCAACATGAAAAAATCTGTAATTACATTGTTGGGAATTTTGGTAATGTGTCAGCCTGCTTATGCGGGTTTTAAAGAACATTTTGATTTGGGGCAGGAATATCTTTCTAATTATCAGTATTCAAGCGCAATAACCGAATTCAAAAAAGCACTTAAAATAAATTATCTGGATAATTCTGCAAGAATTGGACTTGTAAATGCTTATCTTGCACGTGGAACCTATAATGCGAATAATGAAAAGAATTACGAAAAAGCTGCTGATGATTACAGAAGCGCATTGTTTTACTTGTCAATGTATCCAAATGCAAACAGCGTGAAAAATTCGGCACACGCTATTACGCAGGTTAACGGGAATTTGGACCGTTGCCTTGAATTTACGAAATTTGATCTAAGTCCGAAATCAAGATTTGAGAAAGCAAAACGATTGAGAGCTGAAGGAAACTTTGCTGCTGCCGGATATGAATTTTCGCAAGCTCTGGGAGATAAAGAATATGTAGCAGAAAGTTTCAAACAAATTGGCGACATAATGAAACTATTCGGAAATGACACAAAGAGCGCAGAATACTATAGAAAAGCGGTTGCGGTAAATCCAAATGATATACCGCTGAGACTTTCTTATGCGAAAGTTCTTGACAAACTTGGCAGTGAAGAACTTGCGGTAGAGGAGTACAATTATATTTTAACAAGGAGCGTTGAAAACAAAGAAGTTCTTTATTCGTTAGAGAGAATTTACAAAAAGAAACTTGAAACAAACCCTAACGATGCAGACGCAATTGCGAATTTAGGTGCAATTTTGCAAAAACAAGGTAAATTTGACGAAGCTCTTGCACAGTATCAAAAAGCTGAGTCAATAGATCCATCAAATATAAACACAAGAATAAATGTGGGAACCTTGTATCAGCAAAAAGGAGATTACAGAACTGCAGTTATAGCCTATGACAGCGTTTTGATACTATATCCGGACAATATTCAGGCAAACTTATATAAAGCGCAGTCTTTAGCTGCGCAAGGAGAAAATAAGTCTGCTCAGACTTATTTTAAAAAAGTTCTTAGTCTTGATCCAAATAACGAAATTGCGCAAAATGAAATGTTCAATTCCGCAAAAGCATCACTATCTCCTGCACAGTTTGTTGATTACGTTAAGAAAAATTCAAATGGAGCAAATGCTGACGATATTCTCTACAACTATGCTTTGGAACTTCATAAACAAAACAAACTTGACGATGCAATTGTTGTATACTCCGAAATAACCAAAAACTCAACAAATCCTGAAGTGTTTGTAAACCTTGCAATTGCACAAGGGCAAATGAACAATTATGACAGCGCAATGACGACATTAAATAATGCGAAGGCAAAATTTCCGAATAACTCGCAAGTTCTGGATGCAATAAAAAATATATCCGGTCAGAATATTGCCTCAAAATTTGATAAAGCTGCAGAACATTTTAACAGCGGCGATTATGAAAATGCAATTAAGGAATATGGAAAAATTCAACCTCCGACAGCTGAATCAATGCTCGGGATAGCATCTTCATATCAAAATTTAGGTAATAGTCAAAAAGCTCTTGACTTTTATTTAAAAGCTTTCTCTTTGAAACCAACAGATTCGGATATTGCCTACTACATAGGTGCAATGTATGCGGAACAAGAAAACTGGAGTTCAGCAGAAGAATTTATAAAAAAATCTCTACAGTTAAATAAAAATAATGAAAAAGCACAAATTTATATGGAAACTATATTAGCGCAAAACAACGCTAATATGCTGAACAAAGCCATAGAATTATATGACACGGAAAAATACAATGATAGTTTGACAATATTAAATAAACTCCTCGTCACAGATCCGATGAATGCATATGCTTTTTACTATCGTGGGATGATTTATGATATGTTGGAGGATAGAACAAAAGCAATCAATGACTTCAAAAATGCACTAAAATACGGCAATCAGGAAGAACTTTACGTGATAAATTACAATATTGCAGTAGATTATGACACAATGGAAAAATATAAAGATGCAATTACTTATTATCAAAAATATGTTTCATCGAATGTACCTGATGATGAATTAAAGCAATACGCATCAGCCAGACTGGAAGAGTTAAAAGAATATACAAATGCAAACACAAACTAATAATCTAATAAAAAGCAAGGTATCGCTTGCCCCTATGGCAGGAATAACTGATTACGTTCTGAGAAGTCTAGTAAGACGATATTCACCGAATGTATTGTTGACAACGGAAATGATAAGCTCCGAATACTTGGCACAAACACTTAACGGGCGCTCAGGCACAGAAATCTTTAAGCGAGATGAAAATCACACCCCGATTTCTTATCAAATCAGCGGTCACAAACCTGAGATGATGAAAAAAGCCGCAGAATTTCTAAGCAATTATGCAGATATGATTGATATAAATATGGGATGTCCTGTTAAAAAAGTTGTTGGCGGGCAAGATGGTTGTGCATTGATGCGAGCTCCGGAACTCGCGGCAGATTTGGTAAAAGCTGTAAAAGACGGAACTAAAAAACCTGTCAGTGTAAAATTCCGACTCGGATATACCTTTGAAGATATGAATTTTGTTGAATTCGGGGTAAAAATGCAAGAAGCCGGTGCAAATTTTATAACAATTCACGGACGAACCCGCTCTCAAATGTATTCAGGAAGCGCAGACTGGGCAAAAATTTCACAGCTTAAAGCAGAAGTAGATATTCCTGTCTTTGCAAATGGTGATATTGTTGATATTGAAAGCGCAATTCGCTGTCTTGAACTTTCTAAAGCAGACGGAGTTGCTGTAGGGCGTGGTGCACTTGGCGATCCGACACTTTTAGGAAGAATTTCGCATTATCTTAAAACTGGCGAAAAGCTTGATGTGCCAACAATTGAAGAAAGAGCACAAATGCTTCGTTGTCATCTTGATGAGGAAATAGCCTTACGCGGAGAAAATGTAGGTATAAAATTCATGCGGAAATTTTATCCATATTATTTTGCCGGGTTTAAAAATGCCAAAAATCTTCGTACGCAACTCGTATTGGAAGAAAATTACGGCAATATCGTCAAAATACTTAATGAATTAAGATTTGTAAACATAGAAGATTAAAAAAAGCAAATTTTTATTTTTACAGTTGTTTAGGACTGTGAAAAAAGGAGAATATTATTATGGTAATTGGATTGAATTTAGGTACAAAATCAGCTCAAATATTAAATAAAAAAGTAGCGACATTCAACTCTCCACATGTAGATGGTCTAAAGATTGTTAATACGCGATATTTTGATGATAAAGGATCATTTCTCAATCCTAAAATAGAGACGCATCAGTTTATAAATAAGAATGGCATTCATGCGAGGTATGAAAGTAAAAAATTTGCAAATGGTGATAGGTTTGAACTTTACCAGACTCCTGATGAAGAAATTAAATTTATAAGAAACAGATTTGGTGAAATTAAATCTTTTAAAAGCAGCGTTCCCGCACATCGAAATTTTCAGCCTCATCTTATAATTGAAAGGGTAAGAGGTTTATTTGAAAGTTTAAACCATAACCTTTTAGGATAGAAATGGAAAGTTAAAGCGCCGGCAAACTTGTTTGCCGGCGCTTTAATAATAAAATTATAATTACATTTTTTCCGGTGCTGTAACACCAAGAATATCTAGTGCATTGTTCAAAACTTGTTTTACAGATATTACGAGTGCCAATCGAGACTTCATCAAGGCTTTATCCTCAGAAATTACACGGTTTGCGTTGTAGAAAGAATGAAATTCTGAAGCAAGTTCTTGAACGTATCTGCAAATAGTATAAACCTGACGGGTTTCTGCTGACATTTTAATAGTTGATTTGAACTCTTCAAGCTTTAATATAAGTTTGCGCGCAGTGTCGATTGTCAAACGCAAATCTTCTTTTTTGAAATTATTCTTCAAATCATCAAATTCAGCAGCCGTAAGCGGTGCAGAAATAGTTTTTCCGGTTTCCGTATCAAGTTTTTCTTCCACTGCATTACGCAAAATTGAACATGCTCTGGCATGTGCATATTGAACGTAGAACACTGGGTTTTCATCCGTATTTTTCTTGGCAAGCTCAATATCGAAATCAAGTGTTGTATCAATATTTCTCATAGACATCCAGAAACGAGTTGCATCAACTCCAACTTCGTCAATCAGATCTTCAAGTGTAACCATGTTTTTGCGTTTGCCCATTCTGACTTCGTTGCCGTCGATTACAAGGTTTACAAGCTGGCCAAGAAGAACTTCAAGTTTGTCAGGATCATATCCAAGCGCCTCAATTGAAGCTCTTACACGCGCAACATAACCGTGGTGATCTGCACCCCAGATATTTATAAGTCTGTCAAAGCCACGTTCCAATTTGTCAATATGATACGCAATATCAGCTGTCAAATATGTATTTGCACCATCAGCTTTTTTAATTACTCTATCCTGATCATCTCCGTAATCGGACGATTTAAACCAAACTGCGCCATCCTTTTCATAAATTTTGCCGCTTGATTTTAATTTATTAACACACTCGTCAACTTTTCCTGAATTGTGGAGCGTTAATTCTGAATAAAAATTGTCAAAATGAACGCGGAAATTATCCAGAAGAGCTTTTTGAAGATTTTCCATTTCAAATTTTGCAAAATCACACAACTCTTTTACATCTTCAGGAAGTCCTTTGTGCGTTTCAAGATATTTTTTTGCGACAGGAATTAAATAATCTCCCGGATAGTAGTTTTTACGTTCAATTTCATCTGTCGGAAAATCCACATTCTCACCCAACTCTTGACGAATTCTGATTGCAAGAGAATTGCCAAGTTTTTGAATTTGGCTGCCTGCGTCATTAATATAAAATTCCTGATAAACCTCATGTCCGTAGAATTTTAAAAGATTTGCAAGAACTGACCCCATCGCAGCCCATCTTCCGTGCCCGATGTGAAAAGGTCCTGTTGGATTTGCCGAAATATATTCAAGCAAGATTCTTTCTTTTTCTATGTTATCCGGACGACCGAAATCCGCACGCTTTTTAAATACTTCTTCTATAGTATTTGAAAGAAGCTTATTCCCAGCTTTGAAATTTATAAAACCTCCGATTACTGAGTATTCATTTTCGTTATCGTCAAGTTCAGCCACAATTGCGTTAGCAATCATTGGAGGTGCAATTTTAGCATTACGCGCAAGTGAAGAAACATTAACTGCAAAGTCCCCGAAATCAGGATTTTTGGGCCTTTCAACAATAAGTGAGCCTTTAACGTATTCTCTCATTTGACCGAGCTTATTTTCGTTAACAGCTTTAATTAAAGCCTCTTCAATTTTTTCTATAAAATAATCTTTAATCATTTTTCTATCTCCTGTTTTCTTAATTTTATCATGAAAATAAGATTAAATTTAGAAAATCACTCTCTCAATTGATTAATTAAAGCAAAAGCCATCAGCTTTCATTCTGTCGATTACTTCTTGAAGCTTTTCGTCACTGCATACAAAAGATATTCTGAAATAACCTTCGCCGTATTTGCCGAAAGCATTCCCCGGAACAACTACTATACCTGATTTTTCAAGTAATTCTTCACAAAATTCAAACGCATTATTGTATCGTGGCGGTATCGGAAGCCATAGATAAAAAGTTGTGTGTGGAACTGTATTTTCATCAATATTCCAGCCGAGTTCTTTTAGACCTTTAACCATTATTTCCTGCTTTTTCTTGAAGCCGAGATTCATGGCTTTGATGTACTCGTTACCTTCTTTTGAGTTGAGAATTGCCGCTCCGGCTTTTTGCATTCCCTTAAAAATACCGTTGTCAATTGTTGACTTAACTTTCGCAATACGTTGAATAATCGGTGCATTTCCGCAAACCCAACCCATTCTCCATCCTGTGATTGCGTAAGGTTTTGAAAAACTGAAAAATTCAATCGCAATATCTTTTGCACCTTCAAGCTCAAATATACTAAAAGGTTTTTCTTCTTCTGCGTAATAAACATCGGAATATGCAGCATCTGACATTAAAAGAATTTGATATTTTTTACAAAAATCGACTACAGATTGCAGATATTCTCTCGAAGCAGAGGCGCCGAGAGGGTTATTAGGATAATTTACAACAATAGCTTTTACCTTGTTTGGGTTAAATCCATCTCGTTTTAATTGAGCCATAACTTCTTCCATATCCGGCATATAATTGTTATCTTTCAAGAGCGGAATGGGATATGCCAAACCGCCTGAGGCCTGTATAAACTGAGAGTATGATGCATACCCCGGATCCGGAACCATAATAATTTCTTTTTCTTTTTCATCATGATTGGGGTTGATAAGTGCGCGCATGGTATTTGCAAGCCCTTCTTTTGAACCGATTAGTGCGCATATTTCATTTGCAGGGTCAAGTTCTACATTGAAGCGTTCTTGCATTCTTTTTGCAATTGCTTCTCTAAAAAACAATTCACCTTTTGGAATTGAATAAAGATGAATACCGTCTTCTTTCAGAGAGTCAGCAAGTTTATCCGTGATAAATTTTGGAGGGGCTGCCGTAGGTGCGCCCATAGAAAGCGATATCGGTGCTCTGTTTTTTGCTGTTAGTTGGGGCGTAAGTTTTGTTTGCTTTTCTTTAATTCTGAACATAATGTAAGTGTCTAATGTCATGACATTCTCATTAAACAATTTTTCTTCCAGTGTACTCATTACATATCCTCTTATTTTGTTGTATCACGGGGTGCGATATCATTCGCGAACTAAATATATCATAAATTTAGAACTCAGGCAATCATTTTCATTGGACCGTCCAAAGATGCCGTAACAAACTGTCTGGTGTAATCATTGTCTTGTCTTAACATTTCCTCAGGAGTTCCGGAAAATACTATTTTTCCATCATAAAGCATAATTACTTTATCTGCCGTCCTCGTAATTGTTGACATTTGGTGGGTTACAACAATTGAAGCAGCTTTGGTTTCTTCTTTCAGACGAACTATATAGTCTTCAATTAATGTTGATGAAATTGGGTCCAAACCTGCTGTCGGTTCATCATAAAGAATTGTATTCGGTTCAGTTACTATTGCACGTGCAAAACTTACGCGTTTTTGCATACCACCCGAAAGTTCCGAAGGAAATTTGTTTTCTATGCCTTTAAGCCCTACAAGTTCAAGCTTTTGTCTTACAATTTCTCTTAAATTTTCTTCTTTAAATTTTTTTCTCAAATCTTTTCTTTCCCTAAGTGCAAATGAAATGTTGTCTGCAACATTTAGAGAGTCAAACAACGCTGAGTATTGGAAAACCATTGCGATATCGCCTTCTGAAGTATTAATTTCTCCGCTATCAGGTGTAATAAGTCCACAAATCAGCTTAAGAACAGTACTTTTGCCAGAACCGCTGAAACCGACAATTGCAAGAGTTTCACTATCATTTACTGTAAATGATATGTTATCAATAATTTTTTTGTCGTCAAATATTTTAACAAGATTTTTAACTTCTATACTCATAAATTATATCCTTATTCATTAAAAGAAAAACGCTATTGCAAAAATCATGTCCCATATAACAATTGAAACGAAGGACCAAACAACAGCTTTTGTAGTTGCAAGCCCGACACCTTTAGCACCACCGGAGGCATAAAACCCGCAAGTACAACTTATAAGAGCGATTGTTCCACCAAAAGCGACAGCTTTTAAAAGACAAACTCCTAAATCTTTCATATAAACTCCGAGCCATGCTGAGTCAAAGTAAGCTATAAAACTTAAATCAGTTGTAAGTGCAGAAGTTATTGCACCGGTAAGAACCCCGACGACGGAGGCTATTATTACGATAACCGGCATCATGAAAATTCCTGCTAAAACTCGCGGAACAAAAAGGTATTCCACCGGATTGACTTTTAAAACTTCCATCGCATCAATTTGCTCTGTTACTCGCATTGTAGCAAGTTCCGATGCCATAGAAGAACCAATCATCGAGGTAATTGCAAAGCCTGACATAATTGCACCAACTTCCCGCACAATAAGCATTGTCATAAGAAGTCCTACCAGATGACCTCCGCCTTGCTTTACCATTTCATCGGCAACCTGTGAAGAAACAATTATTGAAGTCATTCCAACAATAGAAAGTGTTATCGGAAGTGAAGTTATACCAAATCGGTGACATTGTTCAAAAAGTTCATTTTTATCAATTTGAAAGGTTAAAAGAGCTTTAATCAGTTCAAAAAATTTTATTGATATTTTTCCGACCGTATCAAGAAAACTTTCCAATTCCTTGAAAATACCTGAAAATATCTTATAAGTTGCTGACTGTTTGTAATATTTTTGTAAAGCTCCCATATGCTTATTATAATGGAAAGATTTATTTAGTGCAATTGATAAATCTTTTATTTTATTGATTTCTGTGCTATCATTTTTTTATGATTGAGTTATTAATCCTATACATATTGACAAAGCGTGAATTTACGATGTATGCTGTCCAAAAAAATATTGAGGCAGAATTTGCGCCATACACATCTCCAAGTTTTGGAGCGATAAAACCTGCACTGAGACGCCTGGAGGAACAGGGTTGTATTACTTCCAGAAAGATTATGTCTGACGGTGGTAAACTTTCTGTTTATTATTCAATTACCAAAACAGGTGTTTCTTACCTTAAAAAACTAATGCTTGAGGAATTGAGTTTCAATCCGGTTCAGTTTTTGTCGAATGCTCGGATAAAACTTTCATGCGCCGAAGTATTAAATATTGAAGCTAGATCTGAAATGTTTTTGAATTTAAAGATTCTTGCTATAAAGTTTAAGAATTGCGCCGATAGCATTTTAAATGATGATTATACGAAATTGTCATTTTATCAAAAAATAGTACTGGATAATGCTATTTGTGAATATAAAAATTTGATTACTGTAATAGAAGGGTTTGAAAAAGATAATGCCGGCAATAGTAAATAAAGTTTTGAAAGGATCTATTGCTGAAGAATTAGAGATTGAAACGGGTGATGAAATCGTTTCGATTGATGATACTTTTATGCAGGATATGATTGATTACAATTTTATGACAAAATCCGATTTTCTAACTATTGAAGTTAAGAAGAATAATGGTGAAATTGAAGTTATTGAGATTGAGAAAGATTTTGATGAAGATCTTGGAATTGTTTTTGAAAGCGCAATTTTTGATCGTATAAAACCCTGTTTAAACAAATGTATATTCTGTTTCGTTGATCAGCAACCAAAAGGGTTGAGAAGTACTTTATACATAAAAGACGATGACTACAGGTTGTCATTTTTGCAGGGTACTTATATAACTCTTACCAATCTGACGGAAAAAGATAAAGAGCGAATAAAAAGAATGAGACTCGGACCATTTTATGTGTCTGTGCATACAACAAATCCCGATTTAAGAGTTAAAATGCTAAGAAATCCGAATGCCGCGCGTGTAATGGACAATTTGCAGTGGTTCAGGAAAAACAAAATTCCATTTCATGCTCAGATTGTTCTTTGTCCTGGGTATAATGACGGCGCTGAATTGGAAAAAACTCTGAAAGATTTGGCATCACTAAAAAATACAGTTCTTTCAGTTGCGGTAGTTCCTGTTGGTGTTACTCAATTTAGAACCGAAAATTTGGTGCAGGTAGACGAAAAAGTCGCGAAAGAAACTATTTCAATAGCTTCAAAATATAAAAGAGTTTGTCTTTCGGATGAATTTTTTCTTCTTGCAGGTGAAAAAATTCCTCCGTCAGCTTATTATGGTAATTTTTCCCAACTCGAAGATGGAGTCGGGGCGTTGAGAATGCTTCTGGATGATTATAAAGGGTTAAAGCTTCCAAAATCTTTGAAAAAGCCTTCTAGATATATTTTTGCTGCTTCATATGCTGCTAAAAATGCAATTGAATTTATAGCAAAAGATTTGAATAACAAAATTAAAAATCTTGAAATTATAGTAGCACCAGTAAAATCAGAATACTGGGGACGAAATATCACGGTTGCAGGATTGATAACTTCAGAAGATTTAATTAAGACGGTTAAAAATATTGAAGCAGAGGCTGTTGTTATTCCGTCAATAATGCTTAGACCATACAGCGAAGATTTTCTTGACGGAAAAAATCTTGACTATGTAAAGAAGCAGACAGGTAAAGATTTTATTGTCTTGAATAATAATTATTCTGTTAAAGAATTTATTGACAAATTGGCTTAAATTTAGTTATATATTATGTATAAGGTTTTTAATTTGGTTTAAATCATATTGAATGGAGGTTATATGGCAAAAAAGAGACGTAAAAAAAGTGGTCCGAGTATACTTCCGCTGCTTGTAGTTTGTATTATTGGATTTCTTGTATACAAAGCAAATCCGGAATATTGGCAGCAGGGGCGACTTATTGAAGATATTCGTAAAGGCGGTGTCCAGAAACCGGTTGAAGATGATATTGTCAACCTTCCAGAAGAGAGACCCGATGATAAACCTGAAATCGATCCGAATGTAAGCTATCCGGGTTCGATAAACGGCGCAGTTACAATTCCTAAAGCTGCATTAAAAAGTGTAAAAACCAATGATCGTTTGCATAAAGTTATTAATTCTAAATTTATTGTTGCATATGGTGTGCTTCCTAATAATGATGTGTCAAGAACACTTATAGCAGATCTTAATACGGAAATTTCTGATAAAGGTTGGAAAAAACAAGCGTTTGCCGGCTCTTTGTTATATGAACAGTCCGAAAAGAAGGCAACTTGCTCCACAAACCCTGCATATGAATTTTTGTGTGACAAATGTGATAGAAAAATTTGTTTGATAAATGGTCGTAAGCACGAAATTATTCCACTTAATCCTTCTAAAAATTCTGTACTTGCCAAATTGGGTCAAGTTATTAAGGAAGAATGGTAAAACTATAATTGCAAATAAAAATTCCCTGCTTAAGCAGGGAAATTTTTGATTTAAATTAGTATCTTTCGAGGTATCTGTCGATTTCCCACTGCGAGACATAAGTTCTGAAAGAATCCCATTCTTTTTGTTTTGCAGATAAAAATTCGTTAAATATGTGCTCTCCGAGTGCTGCTTTTGCGACAAGAGATTTATCCAAATGTTCTAGTGCCTCCGCCAAACTTCCTGGAAGAGCATCAATTCTTTGTTTCTTCCGTTCTTTTGTTGTTAACTTGTAAATGTTACTTTCAACAGGTGCCGGAGGATCAATTTTATTTTTAATCCCGTCAAGGCAAGCTTGTAGAATTGTTGCAAATGCCAAATACGGATTACATGCCGGATCTGGAGAACGAAGTTCTACGCGAGTCGCATTCCCTCGTTTTGCGGGAACTCTTAATAGAGCACTTCTGTTAGCCAAGGACCAAGCCAAATACACGGGAGCTTCATAGCCGGGAACTAATCGTTTAAAACTATTTACTGTTGGATTTAATGCTGCCGTTATACCTTTGATGTGTTTCAAAAGCCCGCCAATGGAATATTTTGCGACATCTGACAATTGAAATTCTGCATCTTTGTCATAGAATGCGTTTTTCCCGTTTTTGAATAGTGAGATATTGCAATGCATACCAGAACCGTTAATTCCGTAAATTGGTTTTGGCATAAAAGTTGCATGAAGATTGTGTTTTGCAGCAACAGCTTTTACCGCGATTTTGAAAGTTGCAACGTTATCAGCAGCGGTTAAGATATCCGTGTATCTGAAATCAACTTCATGTTGACCATCTGCCCCTTCATGGTGGCTTGCTTCTATATCAAATCCCATATCTTGTAATGTTAAAACTATGTCAGATCGTACATCTTCACCTAGGTCTTCCGGTCCAACATCATAATATCCTGCAGTATCCTGAGTAGTCGTGGTTACACGACCGTCTTTATCTTTTGCAAACAGAAAGAATTCGGCTTCCGGTCCGATGTTCATTGAAAATCCGAGTTTTTCTGCTTCGCTCATAAGTCTTTTTAAGTTACACCTTGGACATCCTTCAAAGGGTGTTCCGTCGGCATTGTGAATGTCGCAGATAAGTCTTGCCGCATTTATGCCGTCTTTGCCACGCCACGGAAGAATTTGAAAAGAATTCTTGTCAGGATAAAAAAACATATCTGAGGTTTCAATACTTCTAAAGCCTTTTATTGAGGAACCATCCAGCATAATTTCGTTTGCTAAAATTTTATCAATGTGTTCCGATGGAATTGACATGTTTTTTACTTGTCCGTTTATATCAACAAATTGCAGTTTGATAAATTTTATGTTGTATTCCTTGATTAATGCTTTAATTTCATCTCCTGTAAATTGTTTGTTATCAAGACGTGAGTGCGTAAATTCTTTCATGTATTTCCTCCAAAACTCTAAATCGCTTATACTATTAGAATACTTTTTTCTAAAAAGGTCAATACTTTTAATATTATAAATAAGTAAAAATTACCTATAGCAAATTTTCTCATAAGTGTGATTATTTTTCTAAAAATGGGAATGTTATATTATACAGGGTATAAAATTTAAATATTTTTTTATGAATTGATAAATTTTGGGAAATTTCTGATAAAAATTGTTGCTAAATTCGTATGAATACTTAAACAATGCGTTTATGTAAAGTTATGTAACAAAAATAAGATTATATAGCAATTATATACTTTAAAAATACTTTATTAATATGTAAGCAATAATCATTAAATAGAATTAAATAAACACGAGATATATAAAAACACACACTTACTATTTACACTACCTACTACACACTAACCTTCTACACACGAGGAATTACAAAAAGAATTCCAAACTCTATCGAAAGATAGGGTTTTTTTTTACTAAATTTTTGAAAAGTTATGTGTTATTATAGAAATATGAAATTTTTGCAAATAAATAAGTTATTCCAAAAAGAGAAAAGTGTTAAAGGGTTGTGTGATGTAAAAAGGTGCAAAGCTTGTTGTTGCTACACAGTTCCGCTTCCGCAAAAAACAATTGAAGAGCACAAATCCAAAATAGTTAATCCAATAATATCAATTGAACCGATTGGAGAATCTGAGGAATATGATGGATTTAATGTTCTTGCAATGACTGATAAAAGTCCGGCAAAGAGTAAATGTCCGTTTTTGAGAAAAGATTACTTGTGCAATATATATGAAAACCGTCCCAACCTTTGCAGACTTTTTGGAACTGTCAAAGAAGAATACGACTGCTATTGCCGCTTTATGAAGTAAAGTTTTGAAATTTTAATTGTAAATAATTGTGACATAGTTTTTGAATTTGGGAAAATGTAAGGATTTTTCTTTTTTAAATACGTGTAGGAAAAGGAAATTTATGAAAATAGATTCAATAAACAGTTTTAACACTCTTCAATTAAATCGGATAAAAAAATCAAAAAATCCGTCGTTTGGCAGTGAATATGAGATTAACGGAGACACTATTGTAACCCGACAGCAGATATTTACAATGGGAATGTTAATGAATAACTTTTGGATGTACGATGCGAAAAACACATTTTTGAATGTTAAATTGAAGCACGTATATGGAAAATTCAACATAAAAGTTAATGACGCACGTGATTTTATTGTCGAACGAATTCTTGATAGAAATCGCATTGAATATAAAAAACTTGACAAAAAGCCATATTAGGATTGCTTTTTTTTTATAAATACGCTAGTATAAAATCAAAGAAATGGAGTTATTATGAAAAAGATTTTGGTTTTATTATTGGTATTATCTGTTCAAACTTCCGTATTTGCGGCACATCATGTTGATCGTCAATTAAAAGAGGTTAAGAAAGTTCAAAAGTATAATTCAGTGAAAAAGTTAACAAGAGATCATAAAAGTTCCACCCAACTCCCAAATCTTGCTCCTAAAAATATGACAATAAAGGATCCCGGATTAATTAAGTTGAAAGAGTATGAAAAAATTAGTGAAAAGGATTACAGTTCCAAACTTTCAAAAGATGAAGCAGTTTACAAACAGAAAATTATTCCTACGTTAAGAAAAGGGATAAACACCACGGTTAACGTTGATCCGGCGCCGGTTGATTTTTATAATGTTTACAGAATATCAGAAAGGCTTATTCGCGCAAACAAACTTGATTATGCAAACTGGAGAATTGCCATAAGAAAAACGATGGATGATTTTAATGCTTATTCAGCTTCGACAAATTTAGTCGTTATTCATACCGCGCTTTATGACACTTTTTATAATGATGATGATGCCTTGGCTTTTGTCATTGCCCATGAAATGTCTCACCATGTTCTTGGGCATAATGAACGTTTGCTGGAAATTGAGCACAAGCTTGCTAAAATGGATGATGTCAGCAAATCTGCAACAGAAGATTTTACAAAGGCATTTGATTCAGTGTATAAGCTTGGTTATCAGGTAAAAATATCAAATGAATTAAAAATGGCAGAATACATGGCTGACGCAGAGGCTGTTAATATGCTTATCCGCGCAGGATATTCGGTTGAAAAAGCTATGGCTGTGTTTAATGCCATGGATACAATTGATTTAGATACAAGATTTATCATAACAGACCATCCGGCGGTCGAAGATAGAATTTCAAGTGTAAAAGAAAATATGATGTTTGTAAATCCTAACTGGGTCGATGAAGGCAGATATAATATTTATAAAAGCAATGTTTTGCCCTGCAAAAAGTCTTCGGATAGGGTTTCTATAATAATAAGTAAATCAGAAAATTCCACAGATTATTATCAGCCGGAAAATTTGGTTGATAAACTTTCCAGATTTGCTTACATAAGTTACAAATCAGGTAAAATGGAAGATGCTGCAAAGTATTTCCATAAACTCTCAGAAATAGTAGATAGTTATGCCGTTTATTTGTACGAATCTTACGCAAACGAATACCTTTACAAAACAACTGGCGATAAAAAATATCTTAAACGTTCTAAGCAAGCTGCAATTTTAGCTTCTTCATTAAAATCGGATGATGAATATGTTAAAGAACAGTTGGAAGAGTTAAATAAAAATAATTCACTTTAATCGGATATCTTCTTCGCAACTCCATGTCTTTCCAAAAGTACCATAAGAATTGAAATATCAGCAGGCTTAACTCCCCCGATGCGAGAGGCTTGTGCCAAGTCTTTTGGTCGAATTTTTTTGAGTTTATCTTTGGTTTCTGATGAAATTTGTTCAATTTTATCGTAGTCAATATCTTCGGGAATTTTAAATTTATCAAGTTTTGTGGCTTGTTCAATCTGAATTTCCTGACGTTTCAGATAACCTTCGTACTTAATCAAAATTTCTACTTGTTCGTAAACATCACGTGAAATATTGAGGTCGGCAGTTTCTCTATCAAATTCTTTTATTACTGAATAATTAAGATTAGGACGTTTTACAAGTTCAGCCGCTTTAACCCCGCGCTCAATTGTTTCACCGTATTTCTGAAGAATTGAGTTGACTTCTTCGCTCGGAGAAATCTTATGCTCCCAAAGTCGTGCAAATTCTTTCTGAATGCCTTCTTGTTTATCTTCAAAAACTTTGAACTGAAGCTCATCTACAAGTCCGATTTTGTGACCTGTCGGTGTAAGCCTTGTATCTGCATTATCTTGTCTCAGTAAAAGTCTGTACTCTGAACGGGATGTAAGCATTCTGTAAGGATCTTGAATATCTTTGGTTACAAGATCGTCAATAAGAGTTCCTATATACGAAGAACTTCTTGAAAGTTCAAGCATTTCAGAGTTATTTAAATAGTTAAATGCGTTAATTCCTGCAATTAACCCTTGCGCGGCGGCTTCTTCATAGCCGCTTGTTCCGTTAATTTGTCCAGCAAAAAACAAACCTTTAACATCTTTCGACATCAGCGAGTGAAGGGTTTGAACAGCTGGAACATAATCATATTCGACCGCATACGCAGGCTTTATAACATGAGCCTTTTCTAACCCCGGAAGCGTGTGGAGCATTTTTACCTGAACATCAGCAGGAAGACTGCTTGAAAAGCCTTGAATATACATCTCATAAGTTCCGAGACCTTCAGGTTCAATAAAAATATGATGGGACGGATTTTCGCTAAATCTTACTATTTTATCTTCAATAGACGGGCAGTAACGCGGTCCGACGCCCTCAATCAACCCCTGAAACATAGGAGATTTGTCTAAATTTTCTCGAATAATTCTATGGGTTTCTTCGTTTGTTCGTGTCAAATAACAGGGATATTGCTTTCTTATTGGACGATTTGGTTTGAATGAATAAAAATTTAGTTCCGCATCTCCGGGCTGTAATTGCATTTTTGAATAATCTATTGTGCGTTTGTCAACACGTGGCGGGGTGCCGGTTTTTAGTTTTTTGATATTTATGCCGAGTTTTCTGAGAGACTCGGAAAGTCCGATTGCCGCCATTTCGCCAAGTCTACCCGCACTGTACGATTTTAAGCCGACAAAAATTCTGCCTGAAAGTGATGTTCCGGTAGTAAGAATTACTGTACGCGCTTTATATTGAATGCCAAACTCATCAACTGCACCTGTTATAACTCCGTTTTCTGCAATTAAATCTGTTATACAGGCTTGCCTTAAGTAAATATTATCGTTATTTTCGATAATATTTCTCATATAATCCATATATTGCCGTTTGTCGGATTGGGCACGAAGTGCGCGGACAGCAGGACCTTTGGATGAGTTTAACATTTTCATCTGTAAGTAGGTAGCATCAGCCGCTTCTCCCATAACTCCGCCCAGAGCATCTATTTCTCTTACGAGCGTAGATTTAGCGGGACCTCCGATTGCCGGGTTGCAGGGCATAAGTGCAATATTATCAAGATTTAATGTGCAAAGAAGTACTTTCGCGCCGAGTCTTGCCGCAGAAATCGCAGCCTCACACCCAGCGTGTCCGGCGCCTACTACTATACAATCATATATGTTTTTTAAGTAATTCATACTTTCATTATATAACAAAGGTTTATTTGTACAAGAAGAATTCTCATTCCAACTTTAGTATAATTTAGCCGCCTATCTAGTATGTTTATATGATTTTAAAATCTTTTAATAAAGTTTAATATAAATAAAGACGATAAACTTTTTAGTACATCTTATTGGAGCTCATAATGTCAGAACAGATTTTAACACAGCCCGTAGTAACAACAAAATCGGAAAATTCAGAAAAAGCGAAAATGTCATTGGAAAAGGCAAGAGTAGCGCATGAAAGATATTTAATCCGTCAGAACAGTCGCGATTTGAACGAAGCAATTGAGCATTATATCGACGCGGTTAAGTTCGACCCGACTCTTCCGGAATCCTATTACAGGCTTGCAAGTTTGATGTTTGAGCAGGGACAGATAAGTCTTGATACCGCAATTGAACAATGCAAAACAGCAGTTTCGCTTGCTCCGAAGAACATGAACGCGCACATGTATACCGGGTTTTTCATGAAAATGGCAGAGGATTTCAAATCTGCGGAAGAGGAATTCAAATCTGCAATCAAGATGGGTAAATTAAATTCAGGACGTCCGAGATTGATACTTTCGCAAGCTATTTTGCAAAAAATAAATACCAAAAATGGTTCGGCTTCTGATTATATGAGTTTCTTGTATTATTTTTTGTCTGGAAGTTTGATGCTTGCTTGGGACAGACCTACAATGAAAATGTTTTGTAAAAATATGTCGGATGATTTTTCTGTATTTACCTATAATACTGTCGGTAAATTTTTAGAGAGATTTAAGCTTTATCCGGCAGCTGAAAATGTTTACAAACGTGCAGTAATAAATACAACTCATAGTGATATTTTTTATGATAAAATGGGAGACCTAGCGCTTAAAAATAAAGAGCTTGAGATGTCTGTAAACTGTTATAGAAAAGTACTTGAGTCTAATCCTATGAACAGAGAAGTCCTGATAAAACTTGCAACGGTTCTTCAAACATATTTTCCTGACAATACCGATGAAACTATTGACTGTTATGAAAAACTTCTTACATTTGAAGAAGAAAAAGGTCGTATTTATTATGAGCTTGGACATTTATATCTTAGAAAGGAAGACAAAATTAATTCAATCAGTGCATTTAAACTCGCCCTGAGAGAATCGCCGGATAACCCGTTTTACAACAATTCATTGGCTTACGCATTTACAAAGGCTGAATTGTTTGAAGATGCTGTTGAATATTATCAGAAAGCGATAGAACTTAATCCTGATAACGAATGGACATCAATTGTATGTCAGGCATTAGGTTCTATATATGCGGAAAACTTGGACAATATGGAAGCTGCTGTTGCAACTTACCATGCAGGAATTATTTTAGATCCTCAAAATTACGATTTGTATCTGTCTCTTGGTGATTTACATATGGCAGAATATGATTTAGATAAAGCGATTAAAGCTTACTGCGATGCAATAACGATTAATCCTGATGATTACAGAGGATACTCAAAATGTGGTATTGCTCTTTGGGAAAAAGATTTTCTGGAAGAAGCTTTGGTTTCCTATCATAAGGCAATTGAATTAAACCCTGAAAACGAATTTGCACATAATAATCTTGGAATTCTTTATCTTGACGGTTTGATGGATGCAGAAGAGGCTCTTGAATATTTTGAAACTGCAATTGAACTTAATCCGAGTTATACACTTGCGTATTTTAACGCAGGACGTGCAAGTCAGGCAATGGATTTCACAAATGATGCTGCACATTATTATCAAATGGCAATTGATTTGAATAAAATTACACAAGAACTGGATGAAGATGATATACGAACTCGACTCAGAAGTCTTTTTGAAGTGTAAATTGTGTTTAAAAAGTTGCCCGCAGTTTTAAAAAATGCTACAACTGAATAATGAAAAAGACAGTTTTAGCATACTTACATACTCATTGGGATAGAGAGTGGTATAGAGAGTTTGAAGTCTTTCGGCTCAGGCTTTTGAGGGTTTTTGACAATGTTCTTGACATGCTTGAAACGGAGAAAATTCCGTCATTTTATTTCGATGGACAAGTTGCTGCGCTTCTCGATTATCTTGAAATCAGACCGGAAAAGGAACCTCTAATAAGACGTCTTGTTTCTGAAAAAAAACTTTTTATAGGTCCGTTTTATTGCCTAATAGATGAATTTTTAGCAGACAAAGTTACTTTTGAAAAAAATCTTGAAATTGGACTTAAGATATCTCGAGATTTCGGATGTGAAGATTTTATAGGGTATTTTGCTGATACTTTTGGGCATAGCAAAAACATCCCGCAGATTTTACAAAATTATGGAATTGATAAAATAATTGTCTGGAGGGGAGTGCCGGATTTGCCATCGGAATTTATTTTCAATGGAGTAAATACGGTTAATCTAATTCGCGGATATTTTATGGATATTTTTTCAAGCCGGAAAACAATTGAAGAAAAGGCGCAATGCTTAAAAGTCAATCTCGATAAAATCGCTGAAAAATCCGGTGATATCCTGCTTCTTCCAATAGGTGCAGATCATCTAGGTGTTGAAAAAGATATTGCAGAACAAATTGAGAGTGTAAATAAATTATTGGACGATTATGAAATACGACTTTCAAATCCTTTTGAATATTTTGAACTTGTTAAAGATAGGTTTATTGCAGAATGGAAAGACGAACTCCGTGACAATTCGACCACATTTATTCTTTCAGGCTCTTATTCTGCGAGAATGGGACTTAAACAGTATAGAACAGAGGCTTCTTACCGTTTGGAACAAGCAGATAGACTCCAAAAAATGTTCGGTTCAGAATATGACAAAGTAATAGAACATGCTTATAAATTACTTTTGCAAAATCAAGCTCATGATAGTATTTGCGGATGTTCAACCGATGCCGTTCATAATGAAAATTATATAAGGTACGAGAAAATTCTTCAAATTGCGAATACAATCGTAGAGGAAGTAAAATTTAAAAATCAGAATGCCAATGCTGTTATAAAAAATAGTGGGTATGAATTTAGGGATACAAAACCAAATGAAGAATTTTCCATAATTGCAAAGGAAGGTGGGTTTGAGAGTGCTATACTTTATGATACCCAGAAAATTCCCGTAACAGAAGATTACACTGATATTTACACAATGAAAAAATATATGCCTTCTGATATAAATGCGGAACTTGAATTTTCAAAATATGAATTAAAAATTAATGGAGTTGGAATTCAATTCGTAAGGTATAAAGACGAAGGCGACACGTACAATTTTGGTGCTGTAGAAGATGATGAGGGAGAGTGTGCAAAAGTTCTCGATATTCTTCATAACGAGCAGACTAATAGTTTTTGTCTCAGAACTGATTTCTTTGATGTGTTTTTCTATAAATTGGGTAATCTGATTAATTTTAAAATTGAATGGCAGAATGAACTTACAAACAGGCTTTGGCAAGTTAAAATCAATTTAACTGAGCCGATAACTAAGACATTTTCGGAAGATATGAACGAAATTATAGAAAGGGATTTTAATCCTTATTACGACATGAGAAAGAACCTTCCACGCGAAAAGGGTATTGAAGTTAAAACAAATTTTGCGCCGATGCAGAGATATGTAGGAGCACAAGGGGTTGGAATTATAACAAAAGGGTTAAATGAGTATGAAGTTCGTGAAAATTCAATTCTTATAACGCTTTTGAGAAGTACAGGCATTATTTCAAATCCAAAAAATCCATCACGTTCAACACCTGCTGGTCCACCTTTGGAAGTTCCGGGTGCACAACAGCTTGGCTATAATTGCGCCGAATTTTCACTTGGATTTTTTGAGCCGGAAGATTATAAAAAATATATATCGGTACATTACCCGCAGATAATATAATTAACATCAAACTGACAGTTCAAAGGGAAGATTTAAATAAAAATTTTCCCTGAGATCTGTTGTTTTAATGATTTTCAATGACTGAAGATTTTTCCGAGACTTTTCGGGATTTTAGGGAAATTTGAAAAAATTTGGATAACAGTAATAAAAAAATCCCGAAGATGGATTTCAGCGCAGCGTCGTGCGAGCGGCACGAGCACAGACGATGAGCGTACTTAATAAAAGTAGAACCTCGGAATTTTGAGCGACACGAAAAAATTCTCGTGGTACGAAGACTTTTCGGGATTTTAGGGGAATTAAAAAAACATTTGGATAATAGTAATAAAAAAATCCCGAAGATGGATTTCAGCGCAGCGTCGTGCGAGCGACACGAGCACAGACGATGAGCGTACTTAATAAAAGTAGAACCTCGGAATTTTGAGC
>CAZCIW010000018.1:0-31988 GCA_964499135.1 uncultured Muribaculaceae bacterium | reverse complement strand
GCTGTTGAAGGTGCTTTGAAAAAATAATTTCAGGTTTTGAAGATTCAAAAAAGCTCTCCTTTGGGGGGCTTTTTTTATGTTGATTTTATCAAGATAAAAATTTGTGAAATGATAAAAGTTAATTGTTTTTTTTGATTACTGCTAATTTTGCAAAATCTGCTTTTATCTCATCAGCTTTTGCGGAAAGTCTGTTGTATACTTGCGAATTTATTTCTCCGCCTATTAAAATTAATATTGAGGTATAGTACAACCAAACCATTAAAACTGCAAATGCTCCGATAGTTCCGTAAACCATGTTATAAGTTCTTAAATTGTTTACGTAGAGTGAAAATCCCCATGAGCCTAATAACCAGAACGAGCAGAAGAAAAATGTTCCAGGGAGTGCGCTTGCTCTTTTGAATTTTTCGTTTCCTCGCAAATCCGGCAGAATATAATAAATTAAAAATGCCATTAAGTATAATGCCAGAAATGCAACAGGCCATCTTAGGGTTAATAATGTGATTGCAATTTTGTTTGAAAGGTGAAAGTGTGTAATCATAAAATTAATGATGACTTTCCCGAAAATAATCAAGTTTATTGTCAAAAACATTACCATAGTATTCACAAGAACCATAATCAAGGATAAAACTCTCGTGTAAATAAAGTTTCTGGTTTCCTCGACTTTGTACGCTCTGTTTAATCCCTTTAAAATAATTGCAACCGCATTAGTAGAAAGTACAAGTGTTACAATAATTCCGATGGTTGCCATGAGTTTTCCTTGAGAAAAAATCATGACTTCTGAAAGCACTGTCAAAATCAATTCCATTGCCTGTTCGGGCATGATTGTTGAAAGAAACATCAAAACAGTGTCCATATATGATTTGTTACCCATCCATCCGAAAATAGCCATAAGAAAAAGCATAAAAGGGAAAATCCCGATTACAAGCATAAAACCCATTTCGGCTGCCATTCCGAAAAAATCATTTTTTATAACAGAAATTATTAATCTTTTTATCCCCCTTGTAAAAGGTTTCAAAGTCATAAATCAAATCTCTCTCTTCTTAATTTCTTCAAGAATTTTTTTTATACTGTCTTCTACTGAACATTTAATTACGCAACCTGCAGCGTTTGTATGTCCGCCACCACCGAACACTTCACAAATTCCTGCGACATCAACAGTTTTGCTTCTCATTGAAACTTTACTTAGTGTCGCACCAAGTTGTTTTACTGTAAATGCAATTTCTGTAGTTACAATTGCTCTTAATTTTTCGGTCAAACCTTCCGTGCAGTCTTCCTGTGCGTTAAATTTTTCGAGGTCTTTTTTATAAACTGTTGTGTAGCATACTTTGTCATTGTTACAGAATACTGATTTTCCCACACAATAAGCCTGAAATAAAACGTGATTTTTTGAGGAAGATTCATAAATTTTTCTGTAAATTTCATTCGGCTCTGCACCATTTGAAACAAGTTCTGCTGCTGCTTTAAGCGCACTTTCTGTCGTATTTGCGTACTTAAATCCTCCTGTATCCGTAAATATTCCGGTGTAAATACAGGTACAAGTTTTTTTTGATATTTTTAAGTTTAAGCTTTTGTAAATATAAAATAGGACCTCAGAACATGAACTTGCTTCAGCGTCGACAATATTCAGATCAGCAAAATTTCTGTTTGTCTTGTGATGATCTATGTTAACAGTGAATTTCCCTTTGTCAAAGAGAATTTTAGCTTCTCCCATTCTGTCTTCTGCGGCTACGTCTAACGTGATTACCAAATCGAATTCTCTTGATTTATCAAATTCATCAAGAGATTTTATTTTAGAAACATTTGGTAAAAAGTCAAAAAGCTTTGGAACTTTTGAAAAGCAAAGAAGTTCACATTCTTTTTTATAATTATTTTTTATAATCTCATACATGGAGCAAATAGAGCCCAATGTGTCTCCGTCCGGATTTATGTGAGAAATCAGGAGTATGTTTTTTGAAGACTTTATGATATCATTTAATTGTTGACAGTCCATACCTTAATGGTAGCACAAAAATCAAAATTGGGTATTCAGGGTTTTTAATGGAAAAAATTCTATACACGGATTTTGTTGGAGCAGACAGTATTATTGAAAAAATGCTCGAGCAAAAAGAGATAAAAAAGGCAATCACAAGAAGTAATTTGTACCGTTTTTGGGGGAAAGTAGCGGGTGCAAAGTTTGCGCAAAAATCGCGACCGTATTCAATGCTTCCGGGCGGAATTATGGTAATCGCTTGCGAAAACGGGATTGTTGCACAAGAACTGATGTTAAAGAAAACGCAGCTTCTTGTAAAATTTAAACCATATCTTGAGTCATTAAAACTTAAGGTTACGGATTTTCGTTTTGACCCTAAAAAATGGTCTGTGGAATAGGATTCGGGTAATAATAATCTTTTATTATAATAATTTACACTTTCTCATTATAAATAATATTATAAACGGTAAATAATACGCCGGAGCGATGAAAATACTAAGAATAGTTGCTATTTGCTGAAATATATTTAGATTACCTATATATCCTTCATATAAGTCTGAACGAATATGCAAAAACAAAAATAATACAAACAATATTGTTGGCAGCCATTTGTTATAAAAAAATTTGTCTAAATATTTGCTCCAATGATTTTTCATCGCTTTGTAGGTGAATATTACAGGTAAAATAAAATAAAGAAGAAAAAGGACTACCGCAAGAATCAAAAAAGTGTATGCTAAAATTTCATTACCATCATCGCTAAATGAATATGCCAATAATAGACAGTAGAACATACCCGCCGGCATTAGGAATATGGTAAATATTATACTCAAATATTTCAGCAGTCCTTTAACATCTTTATTCATAAATTTATTCTATCACAATTTTTCTCGAATTTGATAAATATTAAACTGGTTTTCTAATAAGCCTTTTTCTTGCATTGAATAACCCCAGTTGTTAACTTTTACAGGGAGACTATTTCCTTTCCTGTGTTTAAAATCATAGTAATCTACTATCATTGCGTTAAAATATCCATCTGATGTAATATGTGGATTATATAATTTACAATTCTGGACACCTAAATAATTATCAGTAGGAATTTTATTATATGTAAATTCAATATCAGCAATAGGGTTTTGTTTATTATTAATTAAATTTGAATAATTCTTAGATATGTAATTTCGTATTTCGGGGGAGTTAAACAATTTTTTAGATTGCTTGGAATTTATATCATAAATTGCGCCGCGAGAATTTTTTGGAATACCCACTTTATCCATTAAATCATTTAATCCTTTATTATTTATTTCAGAGCGGGAATTTATTATGTGTATATTATCATCTTTTTTTGCATAATCAAAATCTTGTCTTGCATTTTGTAAATTTGCACCTGCAACAGGCATAAGTTTACTTGCCCCGCGACCTAAAAAATCTAAAGTTTTTTCCTCAAGAGTCATATTGTTTTCAATATTACTTGCGGCTCCTGTAATTCCTCCATGTTTCGATCTGTAATGAGCTTTAACTTTTGTCCCGTCATCACGCGTGTATGAATTAACATAAACAACATCATCAGATGATGCCATATCAGAATTTGTTGGGACTCCTAAATTAGCTAATTGATAATCAATTGCTTTTTCATTTGTTTTGAATTCTTCAGAAGACATATTCCCAATATCTTCTCTTGTGTAAATTCTGTTGTTGTTTGAGACTTTGTTGAAAAATTCTTTCAATTTTGCCATTTTGTTTTCCTTTCTGTTTTTAAACGGTATAAAAAAAGAGTAAGACAGGGATTTTATTAATCCTTATCTTACTCTTTATACTTATTTATGTTACAATTATAGCATATGCTTCATAATGTTGTCAATTATTTAGATTACGAATTCGTAAATTTCTTACTTTCTTACTGCAATCCTAAAGACGTTACAACTCTGTTTCTGCCGTTTTCTTTTGCCTGATAAAGCGCTTTGTCGGCATTATCAATTAATTTCTCGAAGTTGGAAATTTCCGGATTTATTGACTCGGCTCCGATGCTGATTGTTATTCTTATATCTTGCCCGTCGTAGTTAAATGGATAGTTTTCAATTGATTTTCTGAGTCTTTCAAGTGGTATAATAGCTTTTTCAATCGGAGTTTCAGTAAGTATTACAAGAATTTCTTCACCGCCGTATCTGAAAATCATATCCGTTTTTCTGAAATTTTCTAAAATTAGATATGCAACTTCTTTTAATATATAGTCTCCACACAAATGTCCGTAAGTATCGTTGACTTTTTTGAAAAAATCTATATCAATAATCGCTATACTTAAGTTATTTGAATATCTCTTTGCCCGCAAAAATTCGCGTTCAATCATGTTGTCAAAATGTCTGCGGTTATAAAGTCCGGTTAGAGCATCAGTTACGGACAAATGTTTTGTATGAGAGTACATAAAATTAATCTTTTTTATAACATCCATTTTGTTGCTTTCAGAAATAGGAAATCCTTTAATGATTTCTTCAATGTTAGATTGTATTTCATCCAGAATTTCTGGAGATAAATCAAAACTATTCGGTACAAAATTATTGTCCATAAAATATCCTCATCTGGGTTTATTATAGCATAAAATTTGAAATCATTATTTTTTTCTGCTACATTTCCTGTATGAAGTTATCGTCAGAAGAAATGTTAGAAAAATTTTCATCAACATCTTTTCATCCTCAGGAAGTCAGAAAGATTGCGATGATGATTTTTGATGAAGTAAATGAGCATGTTATGGAGCTTCCTGCACGTAGCCGCCGTTTATTAGAGAGTGCTGCACTTTTACATGATATAGGATATTATATTGATACAAAGGGGCACAACAAACATTCTCAGGATATGGTTATAGAACATGGATTGAAAGGTTTTGATAGTAAGGAAACTGCTATGATTGCCTGTATTTGCAGGTTTCACAGAGGCGGTTTGCCTGACAAAGAAAAACATGAACTCTATGGATCTTTTGATAAAAAAGAACGTAAATTGATTAAGCGTCTCGGAGGAATTCTTAAACTTGCTGATGGACTCGATAGAGCGCACCTTTCTTTGATAAGAAATATTAAAATTAATTTTGATGAAGAAAATAATATTGTTGAATTTATACTTACTCCGAATACTCCTGATTATTACCCTGATTTAACTTCTGCAATAAGAAAAAGAGATCTTTTTGAAATTGGTTTTAAAACTCAAACAGTTTTAAAGTTTTTGCATAAATAATTATTGTAAAAATTTGTTACATTTGTTGCTAAAATTGTAACATTTCTTCATGAAAAATACTTTATATATGTAAGGGAAAAATAAAAGGAAAAAAGTTATGAGTAGTTTCAATTTAATACCAGGGATAAAACCGGTAATAAGGGAAGCTGCAAGTATGAGCAACGATGGCGGCGGCGGTAATCTCGGGTACATGCAGCGCGGACAAGATGAAAAAGAAAAAAAGAACAAATACCTTTCAGATGAAAGTATTTTCGGGAAAAAAGACAGTTCTGATATCTTTGTAGGAGAAGATGAAATTGAAATTCCTGATGAATACAAATTTAATTTTAAAAATGTATTTAAGAAATTAATTCAATTTTTAACGCATATTTTAAAATAATTTAAAAGGTTTATATCTATTGCGTATACTTCAAAATAGAGTATAATAAATTCTGTGGTAAACGAAGTATTTGTAAAAACTGTTGATAATGTTAAAATTGCATTGAATTTGTATGATACGGCACATCGTTCAACTGTCATAGTTTGTCCCGGATGGTTTATGACAAAGGATAGTCGTTCATTTTCCGAATTAGCAAATCTGCTTTCTGAAGAGTATGATGTGATTGTTATGGATTTTAGGGGTCATGGTAAAAGTGGGGGTTTTTATACTTTTACAAGTAAAGAAAGAAGTGATTTAAAGGCTGTTGTTGATTTCGCGAAAAGAAAATATGAAAAAGTTTATCTTTTGGGTTTTTCGCTTGGCGGTGCGCTTGTACTATTGCATGGAGCACTTATCGGTGATGTTAATAAGATTATTGCTGTTTCTGCACCGGGAGATTTTGACAAAATTGAGAATAAAATGTGGCATCCGAATGCTTGGATTCCTACATTCAAAAAGTTTGAGCCTAAACGCTGGATTTCAATAAGACCTTCACTTGTTATTAGGGGAAAAATAAAACCGGCAGATGTTGTTGATAGAATTGAAGTTCCTACGCTTTTTGTTGCGGGAAGACGTGACGTAACTGTTTGTCCATGGCATACTGAATTTTTATATAAAAAAGCATTGTGTGAAAAGAAATTTACTCTTTTTGAGAACGGAATTCATGCAGAAGACTTATTTTTGGCAGAGCCGGAAGCTTTTGTTAATCTTTGTTTAGATTGGTTAAGATAAAATTACGAATTATGTGCCGATAATTTCGTTAAGTAAAAAGCTCTCCATTTAGAGAGCTTTAATTGTTTATATGTTGTTAATTTTTTCTAATTCTTTTTTTCTGATTTTTTCTTGTTTTGCCGCTTGTTTGGCTCTTTTCTTTGCAAGATTTGTTTTTTGCTGTTCGGTCATTTTACATTCTTTGAGTAGTTGTTTGTAATAAACTCTCCGCTGGGTAGGATCATCTATAAATTCAGCATATTTCAAGCCTTCTTCAAATTTGTCTTTTTTCTTAGCATAGTTAATATTTTTAAATTTTGTTGATGAATGAACTATCATAGGAATTCCGATTGGAGCTGTAAAAACGAGATCGGTTAGGATAATTCCGGTTACAAGTTCTGCGGTAGTACCGCCTTTAGTAAAGTCTCTTCTTGGGTTTTGATATTTTTCCGGAATATAATCTTCCCATACAGGAGGAAGTGTATATGTAGTAATTCTTCTGTTATTTACTGCCGGAGTTACTTGCTCGCTTTCAAACGCAGAATCAGAATATTTGTAATTCAAGTCGATTTCCGAGGAATTATCATTTTGCATAATGTAGGGTGTTGCAGGTGCTGATTCGTGTTCCTGAATAGTATTTTCCGCTAATTCGGCAAATGCGGCAACAGAAGCTGTTAAAATTACAGCTATTGCAGTAAACATTAATTTCTTTTTCATCATAACCTCTTTTTATTAAAAGTTCAGCCGTCTTGAATATGCTATTATAAAACCTCTAAACTTACATCGGTTAAAAAATGGATTTTAATCTTGTTTAAACTAATTTAAACACTTGCAGATATGCTAAGTACTTAATAACTACCGATAAAAAAATAAAGCAGCCCGTAAGCCGTGTTCTGTTTATAGATAATCATCTGTCTGGTATTGTGATTACTCACAATCTCAAGCGATATTTCTGAAGTTGGCGGACAGCCTTTATAACCCTCAAGTTAATCTTGCATCCTATCGGGGGTTGCCTGGCCAATGCTTCTCAGCATTGCCGGTGAGCTCTTACCTCGCCGTTGCACCCTCGCCTGTGACAATATGTCCATCGGCAGTATGTTTTCTGTGGTCCTATCCACCGGCTTGCGCCGTCCGGAGTTTCTCCGGCGATCTGTCCTTGGATGCACGGACTTTCCTCACATTCGTCGTCGGCTTCATTGAAGAAACTTCCTTCAAATGCGCGATTATCCGGCTGCTTTATTTGATTTATAGTATAGCACAAATATTGGAAATTTTTTTAGCTAAACGCAAGATATTATTTTGTTGTTGTGGACAATGAGTTTTATGTGTGAATATGTGCATAGGGCTGATAGTAGCAATTTTTGCCTGATTGGTTATTGTTTTTTTTGTAAATTTTTATTAATAATGTAGCAAAATAATTTATTTAGATGAGTTAATATAAGACAAAATCATCTATACTCTAATAAGCACGTAGGTAGAGAAAACACATTGTTGTGTTGAGGGTAGAAACCATGGTCGATAACAGGTCAGCAGGATTTTTTGGAATTGGCGGCGCATTTAACTTTAAAAGCGGCGACATCTCGGGTACCGCGGCTAGGACTCAGGATGATAAAATGGGGCAGGGTAATGAATATTTTGCTCAACAAAGACGGGAAGAAGAAGATGCGCAGAATGATTCTGAGAAATACATGGACAGAAGTGCTGTTCTTCGCGCGACTTTAAATTCACTTGCGATGATGAATGTTGCAAATGTGATTAATGCCAAGAAAAAGCAATTGATTCTTGATGAAAAGAATCGTAATAATCAACAAGATAAAGAAAAAAAAGAAGAACACGAAGACGAATCTGAGAAATCTGAGGAGTAAACTCCTCTGTCAATAAATTAACTGGATTATTGTTTAAGTCTTGTTATTAACCGAAAATGCTTTGTTGTTCGTCTGTTTTTTCGGTCTTTTTTGAGTTTTCCATTAATAATTCGCCATGATAGAAAGGATTTGAACCGTTTTTATCTTTGCTGGTGCCATTGCTTATAATTCCGTTGAAAACAGAAACTGCATGATGTTTTGGTTGTTCGGAAATTTCATTCACCGCAATTGTAATTTTTCCTTCAACATTTTTTGAAACCCTTTGCGCTGCTTGAGAATTAAGAAATTGGATTGCTTGTTTTGCTGTGTCGCTTAATTGGATGTTTAAACCGCTGTTATTAAGAGCGATTTGTTTAGCAAGTTGGGTATTAACATTGCCTTTGTATAAATCAACTCCGAGTTCGGTCGATTTTAAAACACTGCCGAAAGTGCTGTTTACGTTATATTGACTGTTCTTAGCTTCCGCTCTCTTTAGAATTTGTGCTGAAACTTCCTTGAGAACAGATGTATCAATGCCAAGTTTGTAATTTTGATTGTTTACGTTAAGAGCCATTTCGATAATCCCTTTTTATAATTTCCTTATTATGTCTATCGGTAACTTTGTTCTCAAACTTTAGTTTTTTTTGTGAGTTCTTAACATAAGTTTACAAAATTTGTTAATCAAGGCAATTTTCAGTGAATAGTATTTTTAATATATATACGAGGTATATAACCAGAGAGAATTTTAACGTGACAGATTTTTCTAAAGTAAACTACACATTAAGTCAGGTAAATGCGCTGTTAGGAAGTACTGTTGGAGCATTAAACGACAAAAATAAAGGCGCAAGTACCGGAGAGGCATTGTTTAATTTTGGGAACAATGTTTTGAATGGTGCGATAAGAAACGAGGTTGCATACGATATTAGAAAGACAACCGGAAGCAATCTCGGATTTTTGATAAACGGCATGGCTGGTTACGGAAATGACGAAGCCAACGCCAAGGGTATGCAAGGACTGTTTGGGGCAACGATGTTAACATCAATGTTCGGTGGTTGCTACGGTGGCGGTTGGTTTGGCGGCGGAATGTATCCTATGATGGGACCATTTGGCGGCGGAATGTTTGGCGGAGGCTGCTGTGGCATGCCTCCAATGTCGACAGGCGGATTTTTGGGTGGACCAATGTCTTTTACTGAAATAAATATCTCAACAAATCATGGTGGAAGATTTGGCGGAAGACACTTCTGGTGTTAGATTTCTTGAATTATCCACTTTGTACGTGACTACCATTCGGTTTCTTTAAGCCGACTCATTTGCGATTGGTTCAAGTGCATTTAGAATAACTGCTGATGTTAGTCTGTGAGTAATTTCCAATCTTTTGCAGCCTTATCAAGAGCAGAGGAAGTGTCGGTTTTGCCGAGTAAAATTTCTTGAACTGTTGTATTGATAAGGTTATTTATGTCTTTTTGGTTCCTTTCGGATTTTAGTGCGGGTTGAATCTTATTAAGCTGTTTTGCACTTATGACGCGAGCTTTTGCCATTAAGTCAGAATTATTGTACGTTGTATAAAAATCATTATTTAAGGCTTTTTTATTTGTCGCGATTACATTAGTGAGTTTTGCAAGTTCAATTTGATTTTTTTCATTGGTCAAAAACAGTGCGAATTTTAGTGCTTCATCTTTGTGTTTGGCACGGAGCGGGATTACAAAATTCATTAATGAAAAATCATTCTGTCCAAGTTCTCCTGTGATTTGCGGGGCGATATCCGTATGAGAATATGTTTCTGGTGAGTTTTCTTTAATCATGTTCAAAAAATTTGCACCTGCTTGAAAAAGTATTATATTTTCTGACATATATTTTTCAAGTGCTTCGCGGTGGGTCTGTGTGATTGTTTCTTTCGGAATTAAGTCTTTTTCATACAAATCTTTGAACATATTAAAAATTTGAATGGATTTTTCGGAATTTATGTTTTTGTAAGAATTTACTCCGAATTTGTTCAAAATCTTCAGCATAGTGTCATTTTCTGTAATATTTGGAAGAAATATATACGAATTTGTTTTTTCTCTTACGACTGGTGCTGAAATTCTTATATCATCATAAGTTTTTGGAACTTGGATACCTGCTTTTTCTATTAAATTTTTGTTGTAAATTGTGACGGCTGAAGTTGCATACCAAGGAATTGAGTAAAGTCTTCCTTTATATTTAAGAGAGTCGATTATTTCTTCATTAAATTCAACAACAGAGTTTTCTGAAATTTCTAAAAGAGTGCCTTTTTGAGCAAGTGTTGCGGAAAAATCCGGGTTTAAATTGATTAAATCCGGTGGATTATCGCTCAATACTGCGGCAAGAGTACGTTTTTCACCTTCTGAAAAAGGTACGTCAATCCATTTGATTTTAATGTTTGGATTTTCGGATTCAAATTCCGAAATAACGTTGTTCATATAGTCCGAAAAATCGTTCATCTGTAAAGTCCAGAAAATTATTTCATTGTCGGTTTTTTCGGGCTTAATAAAATATGCAGAAACAATTCCTGCAAGTAACAGAAAAATAAGTGTTAATTTGATTAGAAGACCTTTCATGCTATAATTATACTATGAATAATCTTTTTACGGAACTGGAAAATCAAAATAAACAAATTCCGCTCGCAGAAATTCTCAGACCAAAAACTCTGGAAGAATTTCTTGGACAAAGTAATGTTGTCTCTTCAAACAGTCCAATTTTGAATTTGTTAAAGACAAACCGTCTTTTTTCTATAATTTTATGGGGAACTCCGGGATGTGGAAAGACTACTCTTGCAAGACTTATTGCTACAAAAACAAATGCTAATTTTATTGAAATTTCGGCTGTAACTTCCGGTGTAAAAGATATAAAAGAAGCGGTGGAAAGTGCTAAAAATGCCTTGAGAAGCGGTATAAAAACAATTTTATTTATTGATGAAATTCACCGTTATTCCAAAACTCAGCAGGATGCACTTTTGCCTCATCTTGAAAACGGAACGCTGTTTTTAATAGGCTCAACTACTGAAAATCCTTCATTTCAGGTTGTTCCTGCGCTTTTGTCAAGGTTGCAGGTTATAAGACTAAATTCAATTGATGATGATAGTATGAAAACCATTATTAAAAAAGGTTTTGCATATCTTGCAAAGCATTACACTGCGATGGATTGTGAAAGTGGAGTGTTGGATTTTATTGTAAATCTTGCGCGAGGGGATGCGAGATATGCACTTAATGTTGTCGAGAATGCTTATTTTGCAAGTGATTTGAAGGATAGCAGAAGAAATTTGACTGTTTCAATTATTGAAGAAATTTGTCAGAAAAGAAATACAAGATATTCACAGCAAGAACATTATGACTGTGCTTCTGCATTTCAAAAAAGTTTGAGGGGAAGTGATCCTGATGCGGCAATCTATTATCTTGCAAAGATGATTGCTGCTGGGGAAGACCCAAGATTTATTGCAAGAAGGCTTATTGTTTGTGCAGCGGAAGATGTCGGGCTTGCAGATCCGAATGCTATTAATATTGCAGTTAATGCTTATAAAGCTGTGGAACTTTTGGGACTTCCCGAAGGTCGAATTCCGCTGGCGCTTGCAGTAATTTACGTTGCAAAAGCGCCAAAATCAAACTCTGCGATTTGCGCGATTGATGAGGCACTTTCTGATATTGAACATGGAAAAGATTTTCCGCCTCCGATGCATTTGAGGGATGCACATTATAAAGATGCAAAAAATTATGGTTTTGGAATAGGTTATATTTATAGTCATGACGCGCCTGATGTTTATCAGCAGTTTTTGCCGGATGAACTCGTCGGGAAAAAATACTTGCATTAGGCTTTCCTACTTCCATCCTGACTCTCTGCTGCAGAAGAAAGCTACATGGATGGATTTTATTCTTTTTCTGTTTTAAATAATATCAGTTTAAACTTTCTGGAACTGCCATTGGAATAGGTACTGGTGCTTTTGGCGCAGGAGTCGGTGCCGGAGTTGGAACAGTCGACTGTTCTTGCAATGTTTCAGATTTTTGCTTTTTGTCATTTTGACGTTGTTTAAAGTTTTTTACTATTTCTGACGGATTTATTGCATTTCCCTGCAAAGGATTTTGAACTGTTGTCTGATGGGAAGTTTCGTCTGTCTGCTCTTCCGGAACCACTTCTTTGTTAACTTTTTCTACAGCGGGAGCTTTTACTTCTATAAGTTCAACTGCTGGATAATCAAAATCTACATTCTTGTATGGTGCAGTTGCAACTTTCATAACATCTCTCCAAATTATTGCGGGAACTGTTCCTCCTTGAACAGATGGCGGGTTTACAGTGTTATCATCATTTCCAACCCAAACTCCGGTTACAATATGTGGAGTATAGCCGATAAAACTTGCATCACGGTTGTCGTCAGTTGTTCCGGTTTTGCCTGCAGCAGGTTTTCCAATGTTTGCAGCGGCACCAGTGCCACCCTTGATTACATTCTTAAGCATTGCGGTCATTACAGCTGCTGTATTATAACTCAATTGGTGTGAAATTTTTACTTTTGGCGCTCTGTAAATAACTTTTCCTCTTGAATCTTTAATGCTTTCAATTGCATACGGTTGAACAACATACCCACCGTTTGCGAATGCGCCGTAAGCCCTTGTGATTTCAGACAGCTTAACCCCGTTTGAGCCGAGAGCTATTGTATAATCATATGCTAACGGAGTTGTTATTCCAAGAACTCTTGCCAATTGGATTACTGAACGAATTCCGACTTTTTCAATCATTCTTGCCGCGCAAACATTTGATGAAACGGTTAGTGCTTTATGGACAGGAATTTTTCCTCTATATTTGTTTCCATAATTGTGTGGGGACCACCCGCCGAGAGTTATAGGTTCATCTTCTATTAAATCGTTAGGTTTTATTCCTTTTTCAATTGCAGTTGCATAAACAAGAGGCTTAAATGCCGAACCAATCGGACGAACTGCTTCTATGCGGTCAAATTGACTTTTAGTGTAATCCTTTCCGCCTGCATAAACCAAAATTCTCCCGTCTATAGGGCTGAATGAATATACGGCAGCTTGTTGGTTATTTCCTCTAAGTCCATAGGCTGTAAGGTTTCGTAAAATTGCTTCGTTGGCTGCTTTTTGGGCTTTTGAATCAAGTGTTGTAACTACCTCATAACCTCCTTGTGAAATATCTGTTTCACTGAGCCCGAGAGTTGCAAGTTCATTTAGCACAAGATCACAAAAATATGGTGCTTTGTTCGTTGTATAAAATCTTGGCATTGTACTCAAAACGACTTTAGCGTCTTTTGCTTTTTCATATTGTTCCTTCGTAATGTATTTCATTTTATACATTCTTAACAAAACCTGATTTCTACGCTTTATTGCAAGTTCAAGGTTATTGAAAGGAGAATAAACCGATGGAGCTTGAGGCAAGCCGGCAATGAGTGCAAGTTCAGGAAGTGTGAGGTCTTTAAGTTTTTTATTAAAATAAATTTCAGCGGCTCCTTCAACCCCGTAAGCACCTGAACCCAAGTAAACGTTGTTCATATACATTTCAAGAATTTTTTCTTTTGAAATTGTTTTTTCTATCTGAACAGCTGTAACTAATTCTTTTATTTTTCGGTCAAAAGTTTTTTCGTTTGAAAGAAATAAAATTCTTGCAAGCTGCTGGGTAATCGTACTTGCGCCCTGAACAACTTTTCCTGCAAGAAGATTATTGACTGTTGAACGGGCAAGCCCAATAAGATCAAAACCTCGATGATTATAAAAGTTTTTATCCTCCGTTGCAATAAGTGCATTTATAAAATCTTGCGGAACATTTTTCATATCAACTTTTGAATATGTATAAGCTGTGAAAGTTTTTATTATTTCCCCATCGTGAGAATAAAATTTTGTTACAATATTTGGTTTATAACCATCCAGATTAGGGATTGGTTGAAGTGAAGAAAGATATAAATTAAAGGAAACGCTTGCCGCCAAAATGAACGCTGTTCCAAGCAAAAATAGTATCTTTAAAGTTCTGAAAATAGGATGTTTTTTCCTTTTAATTTGCTTTCTGGCAGCTTGCTTGTCTGAATTTGAACGTTTAATTTTAACCATTATATCCCTCTCGTTTTTTACTCAATATATTCTATTACAAAACATTATAGCAGGCAAGTTTGCTAAAATTTTATTTATTTTACAATAGGCGAGAGAGTAAGTTACCGGCGCAGTGTGGCATTACTAAAAGTTCAGCGTTTTCTATTACAAATTTGGAAGATCTCCCTTAACTTCTGCAACATCATCACATTCAAGTTCAAATACTTTGTGAAGTGCCTGAAGGGCTTTGTGAGCATCATCCTTATCAACAAGACAACTGATTTTAATTTCACTTGTCGAAATCATTCTGATATTAACCCCGAGTTCTGCAAGCGTTTCAAACATAGCTGACGCAATACCCGGACGGTCAATCATTCCGGCTCCGACAATAGAAACTTTTGCAATATTATCGTTTATCTGAATATCTCCACAGTTCAATTCTTTTTTCATTTCGTTAAGTGTCTTAATAGTTTTATCCAAGTCCGCACTGTCAATTGTAAACGCAATATCATTTGTGTGAGAAACCTTTCTTGCGTAAGACTGAATAATCATATCAACAGAAATATTTTCTTTTGCAAGGTTTCCAAACAATTTTGCCGCCTGTCCCGGAACATCCGGAACGTCGCAAACAACTATTCGTGCCTGAGACAAATCTGCTGCAACACCTGTGACGGGTTTATAAATTTCCATTTTATCAACTCCTAAAATTAAAGTACCTAAATTATTAAGCTTAAAGCTGCTTCTTACTCGAAGCGGAACATTAAATTGTTTTGCTGTTTCAACACTTCTGGGGTGAAGAACGTTTGCGCCGGCATGCGCAAGTTCAAGCATTTCCTCATATGAAATCTCATCAAGTCTTGTAGCTTTCGGAACAATTCTCGGGTCTGTGGTGTAAACCCCTTCAACATCAGTATAAATATCACATCTTTCAGCATTTAACGCAGCAGCAAGTGCAACGGCTGAAGTATCGGAGCCACCACGTCCGAGGGTAGTAATTTCGCCTTCTTCAGTTACTCCCTGAAAACCGGCAACTACAATAATCTTTCCTTCTTGTAAATTCTTTTTTAATTTTTCGGTTTTTATGTTTACAATTCTTGCTTTTGAGTGAACATTTTCCGTAATTATTCCTATCTGCATCGCATTGAAACTTACAGCATCATACCCAAAAGATTGGATTGCCATTGCCAAAAGCGCGATAGAAACACCTTCACCGGTTGAAAGAAGCATATCCATTTCTCTGCCGGATGGCGATGGACTCAATTCTTTTGCCATTTTTACAAGGTAATCTGTCGTATGCCCCATTGCAGAAACTACGACTACTACATCGTTTCCGTTTTCTTTTTCTCTAATTACGGTCTTCGCTACATTTTTTATTTTTGAAGTATCTGCTACAGATGTTCCGCCAAATTTTTGTACAATTATCTTTCTCAATTTTATTCCTTTTTCTGTAATTTATTCAACATCTCACAAAGTTCAGCAAACTTGTCAGGGTATTTGAATGCGTCTTCATTTATAGTTTTGATTTTTTCTCCAAACCCAAGAGTCTCCCTTATATTATATTCACAAACATTATCTTTGACAAGATTGTAATTTACGAAAAATAACATATTTAATACAGCAAGATTATTCTCATCAAGTTTTAGTGCTTTACGCAGTTTCCTGTTTGCGTCTGCATAATCGTTAAGAGATATCAAAAATTTTGAATAGTCAATGTACGATTTCAAATGATTTGGATTTGTTTTTATTGACGTTTCAAAGTATTCTCTTGCGTTTGAATTGTCCTCAAGGTACATATACGCTTTTGCAATATAATAATTGTTTACAACCTCAAAAGGCGCTGATTTTAAAGATGATTTAAAATTAGAAATTCCTTGTTTGTAATTACCTTCTAAACATGAAATTATTCCCAAAGCCCTCAATGCGAGGGAATTTTCTTCATCATTCTTATACCATTCATCTATTAGCTCTTTATTATTAGTTTTTCCAAAAATTACAGATAAAAAAGCTTCAAGGTATTTTAGTTCGGTATTTTCCGGATTAATATCTCCGGCTTTATTTAATTTCTCAAGTGCTTCTTCATACCTTTCAAATTTTATCAGTGAATAAGTCCATTCAATATAAAGCTCTTCACTAATTAGTTGAAGGTTCTCTGCTGTTTTATAGTAAGTTAATGAATTTATATCATTCTTGAGTCTGTAAATTTTCCCCAAAAGCAAATAAGAAGGAAGCATGTTTTCATTAAATTCCAAAGCTTTTTGTGCATAAAAAATCGCGCTGTCGTAATCGTTTTTTATAAACTTCAAATTAGCGTACTCGTAAGCATTTCCAGCGTTTGGAGAAACACTTACCAAAAATTGCAGTTTACCTTCCGCTTCGTCATACATTTTAAGTTTTATTTCTGTAACTGCTGCCAAAAACATAGAATTTGAATTATAGCGGTTGTATTTTGAAGAAAGCACGAATTTTTCGCGCGCTTCAATATCTTTTCCAAGCTTCATCAAAGCCATGCCCCAGCCCATTAAAGTTTCGGAATTCCCCGGAAAGATTTTGTCTGCATTTTCAAACGATTCAACGGATTGGTCATAAAGTTTGAGATTTAATAATGCAAATCCCAATTTTTGCCAAATTATTTTATCATTGCAATTGAGTTTTGCAGATTTTTTGTAAGCCTGAGCGGACTCTTCAAATCTGAAAAGCTTATCATAAATAATTCCTTGATATTTATAAACAAGTGCATCTTCCTGCGGAAGGCTTTCCGCTTTTTTCAAAATTTCCAAAGCGTCTTTATACTGCCCGTTTTCAATACATTTTTTTGCCCTGTTAACGTATGCAACCGATGGCAATGACTGAATTACGGTTTCTTCCTTGTAATTTTCAACTGTTGCATTCAGTTGACTAATCTTCCTAAAAATATCTTCTAGCCAATCAAACACTCGGTAACCTCTCTAAATGCACCATTTCCGCCATCTGCCTTTGTAATTTGAATATCTTTGATAGCTTTCAATTTTTGAAGAGCATGCGGAACGGTAATTTTATACTTCGCAAACTTTAGACATTCTAAATCATTTACATCATCCCCGATATAAACATATTCATCTTCAGATAATGAATATGTTTCAATAACAGATTTTAAAACATCTATTTTTTTTCTTATGTCCATGTGAATTTCTTTTATATCAAATTTTTTGGAAAGAAGCTCAATTGCGTGATTTTTTTCTCCGGAAATAATCGCGATATCAAATCCGTTTTTCTTCAATAAGTGAATCCCCATTATATCTTTAAAATTAAGCTTTCTTGAACAAGTACCGTCATCGGAAACATAAATGCAATTGTCCGTAATAATTCCATCAAAGTCGGTTATAACCATCTTTATTGTATTAGGCAGTTTTATTGCCATAAAATTTCAATTCCTTATTTTAAACTATTAACAATACTCGATATATCTGGTATAATTATATCATAAAAGGTTATTGAAAAGCTAAAGGTTAAAAAAGATTAATGCTGTGGTATTTGATTAACGCTGGAATAATTGTAGTTTTTATCGCCCTGTTTCTGATTACAAAGCAGATGAACAAGCGCTGGTCAAAAATTAATGACTATCTCGGGATGGTTACGAATACAGTTAACTCTGTACGATACGGAAACCTCTCAACTAAAATCGAAAAAATCGAACATCCGACTTATCAAAACGTAACAGACAGTATTAACAGGATGGTCGAAACGCTTAATGACCGTGAAAAAATGATTGTAGAATACCAAGCAGAATTGATTCGTCAGAACAAACTGCTTGAAAGTGTTATCAATTCTCTTTCTGATGGAATTCTAATTGTAAATGAGCAGGGAAATATTCTAAGAGCAACTCCGAAAATTATTAAGTGGTTCGGGGTAAAAGGGAACGATATTTTAGGTAAGAATGTCTTTGACTATCTTGAAATTGTCGATGGTAATTCAATTGAAAAACTCTCAGGTGATGATGTTTTTATAAAGCACACTCCAACAAACAACTTTATTATAAATTCCATAAAACTTTCTCTTGACGACAAAAAACGCTATGTTCTTTTGATAAAAGATGTTACAACCCAAAGGGAAATAGAAACGCTTAAAGAAGATTTTGTTGCAACTTTAACCCACGACTTGAAAGTTCCGATTGTTGCAGAAGCCAATATTTTGAACTTTTTAATTGATGGAAAATTTGGTGAAATTAATGAAAAACAAAAATTTGCTCTTCTGAATATGAAGTCTTCAAACGAAGAACTTATTGATCTTGTACAAATTGTGCTTGAAACATATAAAATAAAAGAAACCGGTATTCAGCTTTACAAAGAAAATATTAAGTTGAACGAATTCATTATGAATATTGTCGGTTCAATTCAACCGATTGCGACAAATGCCGGACTTGTAATTAATTTTACTCCAAAAAGAAATATGACAATTTGTGCAGATCCAATACAATTGGAAAGAGTTATAAAAAATCTTGTTTCAAATGCAATATCGCACAGTAATACGAAAAAGAATATTGATATAAAGATTTCAGAATCACCCGGATATATAAACATTCATGTAATTGATTACGGGCAAGGAATTCCTCAGGAAGAAATAACAATGATTTTCAACAAATATTACTCTGCTGCAAAAAAATTCCGCAAAATTGGTACGGGTTTAGGGCTTTATCTCTCGCAAAAAATAGTTGAATCTCATGGGGGCGAAATTACCGTAAAAAGTGAAGAAGGGCAAGGATCAGAATTTTGCGTAAAATTGCCGGTGTGATTTTTAGAGGTGACGAATGAAAGAGTTTTTCTTAAACCTTCTTGATTGGATTTACAAGAAAAAATGCTACTTTTGCGGGAAATCAAATGAATGCGTCAAAATGTGTTCAAAATGTTACGAGGAGATGGAATATCTTCAAGTAAAAACTAACCGTTTTGTGCTGAAAAAACCTGTTTATTGTGCAGGGATTTATTCAAAAAATCTTCAAAAGCTTATTCGTGGATTGAAATACCATAACCAGAGAGAACTCGCGATTTACCTTGCAAAATTCATGTGGGAATATTGGTCAAAAATTGAGGATAAAAAGAATTTTCAGGTTGTTCCTGTTCCGATTTTTCCCAAACGAGAAAAGAAGAGAAAATATAATCACATGACACTCGTTGCTGAAGAATTTTGCAAACTTTCGGGTTGTACATTAAACACAGATTTGATAAAACGAATTAAAGACACAAAACCACAATACAAGCTTAAGAGAATTGAACGCGAAGTCAATCTTTCCGGCGCGTTTGAGGTAAATAAAGAAAATTGTCTCCCGATGAAAATTCTTCTTATTGACGACATTTGTACGACAGGTTCTACCTTTGAGGCAATGATAAAAGAATTTGAAAAACATAATATTTCTGATATAACATGTTTAGCCGCAACAACCCCATTTGAGGAATAAATGATTTTAAAAGAATTCTCAACATATATTCAAAATCGCAAAGAAGAAATTATTAACGGTAATACTGCTGCTGTAAGAATTTTGTGCGACTGGATTCGTCTTGTCATAAAGAAAAATCCGAAAGGGCATGTTGATAAAATCGTTCATACAGAAATTATGCTTGCCGAAAATGAATCCGAAGATTATTTTATTGTCGGAAAATCTGAAAGCGGAAGAAAACTTGTCAATGCACTTTATAATTTTGCGCTGAGTTATGAACACTATATTATGCAGCAATGGATAAACACTACAAAACCTGAAGATTTTAAATAATACCTAATCGGCGGATTTTTTTTTCTCTTGAAATTTTAATATTTATAATGACTTAACTTAGACAAACGGAGCAATCATTATGAGTAAATTATTTCAGGCACAGATCTGCCATCTTAAAGAACTTAACAATCTTTTCATTGAACTTACAGCAAAGAATTGTAACAGGAGATGCAAACATTGCTACATCGATTTTCCTTATTCAAAAAATATTAAAGATTTTATTCCAATCGACTTAATAAAAGAAGCAATTAATGATACCAAATCAGAAAATCTTGAATGTATTTATCTGACCGGCGCAGAACCGATGACCCATCCTGAGTTCAACGCAATACTGCGGCTTTGCTTGAAGCGAACAAATGTATGTATTTGTACAAACGGAACTTTTATAAACGAAAAAAAGGCAAGATTTTTAAAAAAGGTTGAAGACGAAAGTGATTTTGAAATAATTTTTCAACTAAGTATTGACCACTATGACGAAATAAAAAGTGACGATATAAGGGGGCGCGGGACTTATCGTCAAACTTTGAACGCTGTAAAAAGTCTTATTAAATATGACTTTAATCCGGTTTTATGCGTTACTGATTATTATAATGAAGGCAAGGTGGAACTTCTTAAAGGTTTTCAACAAGTATGCAAAAAAATAGGTTTTGAAGCTTCTGACAAAAACTTTAAAATCAATCAACTTTATACTCCAAATTTTTCAGAACAAGATTTTTCTGAGAAATGGGAAAAACTTGATTGTGAAAGCGGCAGAATTTTAACGGCAAAAGGGATTTATTCCTGTCCATTTCTTGCAAATGATCACAGAGGAAGGGTTGGGAGCGATTTCAAAAATTATACCCGTAAAACAATTCTTGAGACAGATTTCTGTGCAACCTGTCTCAAGAACAAAACTCAACTCTTTTCAATTGATTTTAAAAACTTCTAAGCTTTTTTAGCATACAATTTCATCTTAAACTTGATTAAAAGAACCTTTTTATCTTTTTCATAAGGCTCAATGTCTATTGAAGTGATTTCAAGGAAATGGTCGTGCTTATACAGATCTTTTAAGAAATTCTCGAAATTTTTGTAAGTAGCAATCATATCCATATCAAGCGCTGCTACATTAAATTGTTGAGGGGCGCCTTGAACAAAAGTATCCTTCTTCGGATTGTATTCAAAAGAAATTGAACGGGTTTTTATTGTATTTGCGCGAATAAGTTCAAGGATTTCGGAAAACTCACCGGAAATCATATCTTCCGCGGGAAGCCCTTTTTCTGTGGGCACAAAAATTTCTTTTTCCAGAGTTTCAGCTTCTTGCTGTTTTTTAACCTGTGCTTTTAAATCATCAAGTTCGCGTTGTTTTTGAACGAGTACTTCGGATTGAGTTTCAATGTTAACCTTCAACTCCTGTATTTCCTGCCAGACAGGATAAACTTGCATTCCTAAGATATATGCAAAACCAAGAATACCAATCAATAAAAAAGGTACCGTTAATTTTAATTTTTTTGCTATTTCTATTAAACTTTCATCTTCTGGCATGATTTATATAATTCTCCATTAATTTATCGGTGTATCACTTAACAGTTTTCCATCAGGAATATTTGCAGCCTGACCGGTCGACTTTCCTTTTTTTGACTTACCTGAAGATTTTCCTTTTGCTGCGCCCTTTGCACCTTTGGTATTGTCGTCTTCAACAACCGGTGCAGCAGGTGCTGTATAATTTGAAATCTCAAAGTCATAAGAAACAGGCAAATTTGACATAAAATCATCAACATTATCTGATTGCATTTCAAGTTTTTTAATCTGTAAATTGCTGGCATTTGTTGATTCTTTTAAATTTCTGTAAAAAGTATAAACATCTTCTACAGTTCCGGCACCACCGGTAACGGTAATTGAGCCATGATCAACTGTCGAAAATTTATTTAACCACAAATTATTAGGTACAGCTTCACCTATTGCAGTATAGGCAATCAATTTTGCTCTGTTGTCTTGCAAAACTTCACTCATTGCCTTTTTAACACTGAATTTATTGGCAATCTGCTGTTCTTCCTGAATTTTCTTTATTTCTTTTTCTATTTTTGAAATTTCTGCATTTATCGAATCCAATTGAGCTTGTTGTTCATCTCTCATTGGCGGGACAATAAGCATTCCGGCGCCGGCAATAGCCAGAAGAACGATCATTATTACCAAAGCCCCCAATTGAGCAACCATTGGTGAAATTTGAAATCCTTCTTCTCCGATTGGAAGTGTTACAAGCTCAACAGCTTGGCTTACCTCAACATTCGTTGCAGCTAAAAAGTTGCAAAACATCGGATAATTTGAAGATTTTGAAACCGCGCAACCGATTGCCTGTAAAGATGCTTTAAGTGAGTTTTCAGGCAAAACAGACAAACTTGTACTGAGAAATCCGCTATGTTTAAAGTTGTTATTCTCAACGTATTCTACTGTGCCATCGACATTTAAACTCTTAGCAAGAATTTCTGCACTAACTGAATTTGTATCAGAAATTACCATCAAATAATTAGCAGGCAAACTCATAAGAGAAATCTGAGCAGATGCGCTAATAGCATTGTAAATTTCATCTCCTTCATATGAGTTTACAGGAAGTGGTTCTTCATAATAATCGACGATATTTTTTCCGGACATTGACAAAATTGTATAGCCGGTAGCATTTACGGTTAAAACATTCCAAGGAATTCCATCCTTCATTTCATCAGCAGCAAGACCGGTGTAATCTAACGCCCTCAATGTAGAAAGCAAAGACATTTCGACACTGACAAGGTTTGCTCCCAATTCTGTTAAGGCATTGGCTATATTATCAATAACCAATTGTTGAACAGCAGAATAGAAAATCTTTCTGTTTTCACTGGTACCTGAATGTGAATCCATCCACTTTACAATCGGATCGTGTCTTTTAAATATGTATGACTGTTCAACTTCTGAAGTTGCAGCACCCGTAATAGCTTCATCCCCGAGCATAAGGTTTATGTCCATTGAGCCAAACAAAACGGTCGGAAGGTTCAATGTAATATTACTCTTTGGATTTATACCCAATTCAGTAAACATCTCAGCCACCGCAGTCTTAAACTCTTCCATATTGGTAAGTTCTCTTAGAGATTCGTTATAAGAAATAGGTCTGACCGAATAGTTTTCAATTTCCCTATTTGCGTAATTAACTTGAATCATTTCAAGTCCGATTCCCGGAGTAACTGATAGAAACACATTGGGTCTGTTTCCTGCAAGTAAATTATTTAAAAAATCAGAAATTGCATTAGCGCTCATAATTATAAATTTGTTTTCCCTCTATACTTAAATCTTATTTTTATTATACAATATTATTCGTAAAGGTTGCGAATTTAACATAAATTTACACTAAATGGAGGACAACCCCTAATGAATTATACAGAAGAGATAAAAAAGATAAAAAAAGAAAAGAATGCAGTAATTCTTGCTCATTGCTATCAAAATATTGAAATTGATGAAGTAGCGGATTTTGTCGGAGATTCACTGTATTTAAGTCAGATGGCAGCGAAAACGGATGCAGATATAATTGTTTTTGCCGGAGTTTATTTTATGGCTCAAACCGCGAAAATTCTAAATCCGAATAAAAAAGTTATCCTCCCAAACCTTAACGCGGGCTGTGCTATGGCGGATATGATAAATTTAAAGCAGCTTCGAGAATTTAAGAGCAAACACCCTAACATGCCGACTGTCTGCTATATAAATTCAACAGCAGAAGTTAAATCGGAATGTGACATATGCTGTACAAGTTCGAATGCTGTAAAAATTGTTGAAAGCTTAAAAGCTGAAAAAGTTTTATTTCTTCCTGACAGAAACTTAGGAAAATGGGTAGAAAAACAGCTTGGAAATGTAGAAGTTATTCCATATAACGGTTGCTGCCCCATTCATGACAAACTTGATCCACAAGGAATTAAAGAAACAAAATCCCTATACAATGGAGCAATTGTGCTTGCACACCCCGAATGTAGAGAAGAGTTTTCATCCCAAGCCGATTACGTAGGAAGTACAACCGGAATTATGAATTATGTAAAGAGTAGTGACAAAAAGAAATTTATTATCGCAACGGAAAAAGGTGTTATTGACAGATTAAAAAGAGATTATCCGGAAAAACAATTTTACTCAATTTACGACAAACCTTCCGTATGCAGTAGTATGAAATTGAATACACTGAGCGATATTTATTATGCACTCAAAAACGAAGCGCCGGAAATTACGGTTGAACCGGCTCTTGCGGACAAGGCAATAAAATGCATTGATAGAATGCTTGAAGTTTCAAAATAGGAATATAAAAATGGACGATATAATCTTTGGCAAAAACGCAATAACAGAAGCCCTCATCAGTGGCAAGCGAGAAATCAATAAAATCCTTATCTCAAAAGGTATTCACGCAGATGCAAAAATAAACAAAATTATCGACCTTGCGCGCGAAAAAGGAATTGTTTTCCAGTTCGTAGCGAAAGAAAAGTTTCAAAGTTATGCGGAATTCAACCATCAAGGAATAATTGCGCAAATTTCACCGTTAAAATATGCAGATTTAGACGAATTTTTATCATCTAAAACTTTCACCAACGGTTCCATTGTTATTTTAGATGGAATTGAAGATCCGCACAATTTTGGCGCAATGATTAGAACATGTGTATGTGCAGGTGTTGACGGAATTATCATACCGTCAAGAAGAAATGTTCAAGTGAATTCTGTTGTAGAAAAAACAAGTGCAGGCGCAACAAATCACATTCCGATTATAAAAGTAAATAGTCTGACAAACGCAATTCAACAATTAAAAGAAAGCGACTGGTGGGTAATTGCAACAGACGCATCAGCAAAAGATAATTATTATGATATAAAATATAACGATATGAATTTTGCGTTAATAATGGGAGCGGAGCACGCGGGAGTGTCAAAATCACTGCTAAAGCTGTCTGACTTTACGGTAAAAATTCCGATGATGAACGATTTTAATTCTCTCAATGTTTCAAATGCAATGAGTGTAATTATTTTTGAGGCTCTTAAACAAAAGTTAAGCAAAGTAAACAAATAGTTTTATTAAAAAATTCATATTATAATTACCTAGGAGATGGAGAGTTTTACTATAAATGAAAAAAGAAATTGAAAAACTTGGTTTAATATCAGGGATTATATCCGATGAAAACGTAAATTTTCATGAAATGGAACCGATGGATGAAGAAGAAGAGATTATAAATTCCGTCGAAGATCCTAAAGTACAAGAGAGTTTATCATCTATAAATACTGATGATGGTGTTAAAATATATTTACAACAGATAGGGAAAATACCATTATTATCAAGTGAACAGGAACTTGAACTTGCAAAAAAAATTTATGATGAACAAGACGAATTTTCAAAGAATCTTCTTGTCAATGCAAATCTCAGACTTGTTGTAAGTATTGCAAAGAAATATATTGGACGTGGGCTTTCGTTTCTCGACCTGATACAGGAAGGCAATTTAGGTTTAATGAAGGCTGCCGGAAGATTTGATTACACTAAAGGTTACAAATTTTCTACTTATGCAACTTGGTGGATTCAGCAATCAATCACGCGTGCGATTGCGGATAAAGCTAGAATTATCAGGCTTCCTATCCATATGATAGAATCTTTAGGTAAAATTCGTCGAGCAACAATTGATTTAACAACAGAACTCGGACATACTCCAACTAAACAAGAAATTGCATATCGACTCGGAATTACAGTTACCAAACTCACATCAATCATAAAATCTGCTCAGAACACAATAAGCATGGAAACTCCTGCAAACAATACTGAAGAAAGTTCAAAAATTGCGGATTTTATAGTCGATGATACGACAATTACGCCAGATGGGAGAGTCTCTCAGGAAAACCTTTTTGAAGATATTAGAAAAATGCTTAATCAGTTAAGTCCGAAAGAACGCGATGTTTTAATTTTAAGATACGGACTTGATAGTAATGGTACGAAAAAAACTCTTGATGAAATCGGAGTTCAATATGGAGTATCCAGAGAACGTATTCGTCAAATTGAAAATCGTGCGCTTGCGAAACTGAAAAAACTCTGCAAAAACAAACACTTAACTGTCGGTTTGAAAAATTATTTTGGAGAATAGGCAGATCTTGTGTAGAGTGGAAACTCAAAGTAGCGCGGAGCAAATGAGCTTGAAGTTATGCGAAAGCAGAACTGAGCGAATGACTGCGCCGCGTGAAGCAATAATCCGAAGAATTTTGGTAGGGTGCCGGTGATCGTGGCGATACCTACATTTTGTATAAAGTTATACTCGTTTGTTCTTATGGAGATAAGTCCGGTTATACACCTGAGCGCACAGAAAGATTACTGTCTTTCAAATTTCCCCTCACCTGCTTGCTGTGGATGGGGCTTGGTTTAGGGGTATAAATATTAAGAAATATTTTCTAAAAAACAACATTTTTTATAAAAATAGCCCACCTGTCTAATTGTCAAAAAATTACATTTTAAGTTAAATAAAAACATAAATCTTTTTCATACTTCCAGCTATTCTTAATTCCTTGGAGCCAATAGGCTCCTTTTTATTATGCTAAAGATTAGTGGTAATGGGATTAAATTTTGGCATATTATTGTATTTAAAATATTTAGAAAAAGTTTTGTATAAAGACTCTTATACCATTTGAAAAATCCCTGTTTTTTGTTATAATGCGTCTATGCAAAAATTTTTTAATAATTTCCTTGAATATTCTCTAAAAATAATCTCCATTTTGTTATGCGTAGGTTATTTATTAGTTGGTCTATTTTTCCTGATTACATCTATTTTAGGTGATTAAAGTACTTTTAAATGTTATTTTTCAGAGGGAACGCAAAAAGCGGAATAAAGGCATTACCAAAATTTTTGCAGAATAAAGTTGAGATTGTAAAATATGTACCGGAAAATTATCAAAAGGAAGAATTACCATTATTTGATAATCAATAAAAATCAGACAATATCTCACAGTAGGGGCGGGCTAATAGGGGGCTAAGCATTAAAAAAGGGTTTTAAGAAAAACCTTAAAACCCTTGATATAATTGGTTGCGGGAGCTGGATTTGAACCAACGACCTTCGGGTTATGAGCCCGACGAGCTACCAGACTGCTCCATCCCGCGATATTAAATTTTCATGCCGAGCAAACTCGCTCAACAATTACATTATTGAACGCTGAATATAAAAAATCAAGTCCTATAGTTTTTTATTTAAAATTTGATTATACCATCAATTATTATAATAATCTTAACTTAATTCTTTTAAGATAATCTATAACTTTATAATCCTTATTAATCAACAATATTTATAAACTTTTGTAAATATTTACTCTTTTTAAGCTAATAATAGCAATTTTCTTGAAAAAACTTACTTTAAATTAGTAAGAGAATTAAGTTGATTGGGAATATTTATGCTTGAAGACATTAAAAATTCAATAAATACACAAGCTAATATTGCTCCTCTAAAGGGTAAAGACAATGCTCAAAAGATTTCTTTCAAAGGAAATCCTAACGCAGTTGACTCTACTCCGACAGCTGATACATATCAAAATCAACAACAAGAAGAGAACCCTCTAAGAACCGCTGCTTTTGTTATCCCAACCTGGTATGGCTTAAACAAAGCTTCAGACCTCTTCGACAAAGGTTGTGGCGGCACCTACGAAAAAAGCATAATGGGTCGATTAGGTAAATTTGGCGATTATTTGTCAGGTACAAAAGCTTTAAACAATAGCGTAACACGCAAAATCGGTTCAGCTTGGGGTTCCTTCAAAGTTAAAGCTCAAGCATATATCGATAAACACCCTATGCTCAGTGCAATGCAAAAAACACCTACTGAGCCCGAAAACCAAATGCCTAAAGCGTTTCTTGAATCACAAAATGAATGTGATTTAAAAGAGGCTACATCAAAATTAGAAAAATTTATTGACAAAACCCCTAAATCATTAAAAGAAGCAGGCGCAACAAAAGATGAAATAGATGCTCTAAAACAAAAATACGGAACCAACATATTTGGAAAGATAAAAAATCCAAAAGCTGCTATTCAAGAATTTCAACTAAGAAAACTTGGCGGTGATACCGTAGCTAACAGAATTTTAGCAAAAGAACAAAGATTACCTCAAATAATTCAATGGTACGAACAAAGAGTTTCCGCAATGGATCCAGCTAGTCCGTCTTACTCAAATGCAATCCAAAGATTAAATAATTTATATAGTCAAGCAGAAAATTATAGAGGTAATGCTCTTAAAAAATTAAAACTTGATAAATTAGGCTTAGGTGGCGGAGTATTAGAAGCAATCAAAGCTGATCCAAAAGCTTACGCATCTACTGTTGAATCGGCATTAGAACAAGGTGCGACAGCTTCTCCAACTTTATCAAGATATGTCAACAAGCTAAAAGTAATGCATCTCCCAACAACCAAACTTGGTAAATTTTTACCAAAAGTTGCAAAACTCGGAATGAGAGGCTTAACATTCGGTGGTGGCTTAATCAACACAGGTATGGTTGCGTTCCCTCTTGCGATGTCAATTAAAAACGCATTCGATGCGCCAAAAGATAAAAAAGTCGGCACCTTAGCAGAAGGCGTAGTAGAAGCTATGTCTTGGGTAATATCAATGCCGTTAGCTTTGATAGGTATGCACGGTATTAACGGTTTGAAAAACACAGGTTTATCAAAAGACCAATATAAATTGTTCAAAGATGAATTAAAAGCATTTAACCTAAGAGCTAAAAACAAAGGTTTTTCATCTTTAGCAGAATGGACAGCTGAGAAAAACAGAATCGAAGCTTTGAAAAATGTCGCAGGTCCACAAAGTAAATTAACTAAATTCTTCGAAGGGTTCGGTAAAGTTTTAAGTGTCGGTCTTGAACAATTTGAACCGTACAAAGAAAACACATCTGTATTAACAGGTGCGGCAAAACGTGCTGCTCGTTTTGGCAACATTAAAAGAATGCTCCCTAATTTCTTAAGAAACTGCGCCGGATATCCGCTTAGATTTGGTTTGTATATGGCTGTATTCGCACCAATCGTAGACAAAATTATGACTATGGGTACAAGAGCAATATTCGGTGAAGCCTATGACCCTGAAAAAGAAAAAGAAGCAAAAGAAGCTGAACAGTCAACTCATCCATACTTCGGACCAAGATTAATACCTAATCCGGAAGCTACCAAAGGTCTAGGTAGTATTGATATCAATACTTTACCTGACAACAATTTAATAAAACAAAAAATATTAGGAATAAAACCTAACACCCAAAATCAAACAACTGCAACCCAACCATTTAATGCAGCACCTGCAACTATGGTTAAAGGCGAGCCATTCATGCCGCCTACATTCCCGCAAAACCAAAATAACTCAGGTTCACAACCTGTTCAACATACAACTCAATCCGATCCAAACGTTAGCGTAAACGATAAAATCCCTAGAAGTTTCGTGCCACAATTTGATGTAAATGCACCACTTCCTTATAAAAACCCGTTAGAAGACAATTCGCAATCTAAAAATTATACGGTTGCAGAAAATATGGCAAATAAATCTTCTCAAACAATCGCAGACTTAGATAAATATATTGCTAACGGATACAGAGATTAATTCTTTTAAAATTTGACAATCTCTCTAAATGAGTATATCCTTGTACTTGTGGATACTATGAAAATATTGTTAATTAACGGTCCTAACCTTAACATGTTAGGCACAAGAGAGCCTGATAAATACGGCAATTTAACATTAAAAGATGTTGAAGAGTCTTTGGCTGAACTGGCACGAGTAAATAAAGTTGAGCTGTCTTGCTATCAATCAAATCACGAAGGAGAATTGATTGATAAAATTCAAAGTGCAAAGAACAGTTTTGACGGGATTATAATAAACGCCGGCGGTTATACACATACAAGCGTAGCTTTGCGTGATGCTATTTCAGCGGTTGCAATTCCCACCGTCGAAGTTCACATGACAAACATCCACGCTCGTGAAGAGTTTAGGCATACTTCACTATTATCCGGAGTTTGTATTGCTCAAGTTGTTGGGTTCAAAGAAAATTCATACAGATATGCATTATTAGGGCTTATTGACTATTTAAAAAATGTTTAAACGAGGGATTTATGGGCTTCTGGGACAAAATTAGCGAATATAAAAATAAACTTAATGATGTTGAGAACTCTATCTATGCAACACGCAGAGATTTTTACGAAGTCTACGAAAAAAACATTCAATTACAAGAAGAAATAAAAGAACGCACAGAAGAATTACAACTTGCAAATCAAAGACTTGTTACGGTTCAACACATTTGGGAAATGATGAATTCTTCTCAACCGCTATCAAACGTTTTATACTCCGTAGTTAACAGTCTGCAAGGCGAACTTGGATATTTATACAGCTGTATCCTACAAAAGAAAGTTGATAACGACGGAGCATACCTTGAGTTACTCGCTGATTCAAAATGTCAGTTTGCAGATGATATTCTAAAATATTCGGGAAAATCAATCTATGATTTACGATTACATTGGGGATGTTTGCCTGATGTCGAAGAATATATTGATAAAAACAAAATTTATCAAAGCAAAGATGTCCGTTCTGTCCTAGAAGCAACTTTACGAGATGTCGGCAAAGATTCACTTCAAGAAATTTGTCACAATGCAAACATTTCGTCCTACATTCTGATACCATTAAAAAGCAACGGCATACACTTTGGTTCGTTAGTTGTTTTATCTTCAAGAACAGATGCTCAAGAAGCAGAAGTAACATTTTTGGAACTATTCGCAAAACAAATTGAACTGGCAATTACTATAGCAAACCTTTTCCAAACAGTAAAAGAACAAGCTATCACCGATAGTTTAACAGGGTTAAACAACAGACGATATTTTGAAGAAGAAGCTCAAAAAGAAATGTTAAGGTCAGCTCGTCAAGGTCAACGATTTACTATTATCGGACTTGATTTAGACCACCTAAAACAAATAAATGATAAATTCGGGCACTCCTGTGGCGATATTGCAATCAAAACCGTTGCAGAAGTTATCAAAACCAACGCTCGTTCCATAGATATAGCCGCAAGAATGGGCGGAGAAGAGTTTAACATTCTTCTTCCGGGAGTAGACTATCAAGGTGGTATGATTGCCGCAGAAAGAATCAGAAAAGCTATTGAAGAAGTTCAAATTGAAGTCATAGGCAATGTAACAGCAAGTATTGGAGTCGCTACATTCGGCGAACATTCCGATAACCTGACTGAACTTATGGAATTAACTGATTTTGCAATGTATACATCTAAAAAGAACGGCAGAAACAGAGTCACACTGGCAAATCCTAAAACTATCGATTCTTGGCAAGATGTTGCTATTAAATCATTGCGTGAAATTCTTAAAAACAAAAATATTCCGTTTGATAACGATAAGCTTTTTGAAATGAAATCATTATTAAAATCAGAATTTCCAAATAAAGATAAAGAAACATTATTTACACTATCTGATATGTTATCTGCTACCTATAACCCTAACCATAAAGAAGGTTCCACAAAAAATAAAATTATGGTTGCAAATTTGTTAGCAAAACGTTTTGAACTATCAAAAGAGGATATTGATAATTTAAAAGTTGCAATATTGCTGTATGATATTGGAAACACAATGCTTCCGAAAGACTTGTTACAAAAACGAACTCCGCTTACGGAAGAAGAAAAAGATATTATCAAAAGACATCCTGTAATTGCAGCAAAAGAAATTTTAGAGCCTATTTCAGTAGTTCATGACATTATACCTATAATCGAACATCACCACGAAAATTGGGATGGTTCAGGTTACCCAAACAATACGTCAGGACAGAACATCCCGCTATGCTCACAAATAGTTTTGATTATAGATGCATACTTCGCACTTATAGAACAAAGACCTTATCGTCAAGCTATGACAAAAGAAGAAGCGCTTGAAGTAATCAAAAACGATATTGACAAAAAATGGAATGCTAAAATAGCAAACGAGTTTATCGCTATACTTAATACAGATACTGAACTATAAACTAGTTATTATTTAAACCTTGAAGATAATTACAAGTATCAGCAATCTTTGCAGTAGAACCAACA
>CAZCIW010000017.1:0-32612 GCA_964499135.1 uncultured Muribaculaceae bacterium | reverse complement strand
CCTTCTTTAGCCATTACCTGAGCGGCATTTCCTGCTGCTCTAACCATAACTCCGCCACGACCTGGGTTCAATTCAATATTATGAACAATTGTACCTAACGGAATTAATTCTAACGGAAGTGCGTTACCGTTCTGAACAGGAGCTTCCGGTCCTGAAACAATTACATCACCTACGTTTAAGCCTTCCGGTGTTAAAATATATCTTTTTTCACCATCAGCATAGAATACCAATGAAATTCTTACGTTTCTGTTCGGATCGTATTCAATAGTTTTAACTGTTGCGGGAATTCCGAATTTTTCACGTTTAAAATCAATTACACGGTATGTTCTTTTTACACCGCCGCCTTTGTGACGACATGTAATTCTACCTGTATTATTTCTTCCGGCAGTTTTGTTTAAGGATTTCAATAATGATTTTTCAGGAGTTGAAGTTGTTACTTCCTGAAAATCACTTTTTGTCATTCCTCTTTGACCGGGAGATGTCGGGTTAATTTTTCTGATTGCCATTTTTAGTTTTCTCCTTTATTTGGCTTTGTACTGTTTTACGGGACTTATGCCTTAACGATCACTCGTTTCGCCCCATTTTGTTTTGCTAATATGCTCTTATACGGTTCTTAGGTTTTAACAGTTTTTCCACCTTAGTCCCTTGACCATTGGCACACTTGCATTAAACTCCTGCGAGTTCTTCAATCGGATCGCCTTCGATAGTCACGATTGCTTTTTTAGACGAATCAGTTCTGCCGAATTTGTATCCCATTCTTTTTTCGTGAGATGGCATATATACTGTTCTTACTTTTTTTACTTTTCTGCCAGGGAATGCTAATTCCACAGCTTGTGCAATTTCAATCTTAGTCGCATCTTTTACTACTTCAAAAGTGTATTGACCAAGTGTAGTTGCACCTACCGTTTTTTCAGTAATTAAAGGCTTTTTAATGATGCCATATAATTTTTCTGTATTTGCTGTTTCTTTCATTATTATTTCCTTTTCTTTTTCTTGGTTTAATTTACACTTCTAAATTAGCTTAATCTTTCAGTGATTTCTTTTACTGATGCTTCCGTCATTACAACAAAATCTGCTTCCAATAAATCTTTTACATTCAGGTTTGAAGGTAAAATCATTTTAATGCAAGGAACATTTCTTGCAGCAAGTTCTAAGAATTTATTTTCAGCTGCTTTTGTATCAGCTACGACAAGAACTTTTCCTGAAACATTCAAAGACTTCAATGCAGAAACCATTAATTTTGTTTTAGGTTCAGTTATAGTTGAAAAATCTTTTACTATAACCAACTGTTCCTGTCTTGCAGACAACGCTGATTTCAAAGCTAATTGTCTTGCTTTTTGAGGCATATTGAAAGCATAGCTTCTCGGTTTTGGTCCAAATACTACACCACCACCTGCGAATAAAGGTGAACGTAATGAACCTGCACGAGCACGTCCTGTCCCTTTTTGTTTCCAAGGTTTTTTACCGCCGCCTGAAACTTCAGCTCTTGTTTTACAAGAAGCTGAACCTTGACGAGCATTGTTCAACTGTCTTCTCAAAGCTAAATGCATTACATGCAAATTAGGTTCCACACCAAACACGTCAGAGTTCAATGTGATTTCGCCTAATTTTTCTCCATTTGTATTTAAAATTTCTTTTGACATTTTCATTTTTCCTTTTATTTAATTATTTATCGTTTAAGACTGCTTACCGCTTGCCTTTCGGCTTTATCTGGCACGACCAGCCGGTTTTAATGACTTGTCCTTGTCATATAGACGACTATTACGCATTCCATTTTGTTCGTGTCGGAACTATTGTAACGAGTCTGCCTTCACAGCCTGGTACAGAACCTTTTACTAATACAATATTTCTTTCAGCATCAACTTTAACTAATTTCAATTTTGTAATAGTTACCCTTTCATTACCCATGTTACCAGCCATTCTTTTACCTTTGATAACACGTGAAGGAGTTGTACCTGCGCCGATTGAACCGGGTTCTCTGTGATTTTTAGAACCGTGTCCCATTGGTCCTCTGCCGAAGTTCCAACGTTTTACAGTACCTTGAAAACCTTTACCGATTGATTTTCCTGTTACGTCAACTTTTTCTACGTTATCGAGAACAGAAAGTTCAATTTTGTCACCTACTTTGTAATCAGAAGGGTTATCTACTCTGAATTCTTGTAAGTGTCTGTAGTTTTCTAAGTTATTCTTTTTGAAATGACCCAATTGAGCTTTTGTTAAGTGTTTTTCTTTTGCTGCAACTGTTCCGACCTGAATTGCATTGTATCCGTCAGTATCTACTGTTTTAACCTGAGTTACAACAATATCGTCAACTTTGATTACAGTAACCGGAATAGCTAATCCTTGTTCGTCAAAAATTTGTGTCATTCCAAGCTTTTTGCCTATTACACCTAGTGTCATAATTTACCTTTCTAGCTCGCCCTACTTGGTGCGGACATTATCCGCCCCTCTTTCGGGTTTGCATTTTCACTTGCGAGCGCTACTTGCTGCCTTGTACTTTACCTTCGGGACTTTCACCCTCCGTGCCGAACGCATTTACATCCGAACGGGTAGTAGATCACATTATATATGCATAATGCTTATTTAATTTTCAATTTAATACTTCTGCCAATTTTAATTTTAACATCCGTATCTCTAAGTTATTACCTACATGCCTTGCTCATTACAAAGAAGAGGAACAACTCCGGCTTTATTAAAGTTTTACTTCAATATCAACGCCAGCCGGCAAATCTAATCTACTTAACTCTTCAGTTGTCTGTTGAGTCGGTTCGTATATATCAATAATGCGTTTGTGTGTTCTAAGCTCAAAGTGTTCACGAGATTTTTTATCAACGTGAGGAGAACGAAGAACGCAATATATACGTCTTTTTGTCGGTAAAGGAATCGGGCCTGCAACTTTTGCATCTGTTCTTTTTGCAGTTTCTACGATTTTGTCTGAAGATACGTCAATAAGCTTATGATCGTATGCCTTTAAACAAACTCTGATTCTTGGTCTTTTTGTGCTTGCCATATTTATTCCTTTTCTTTTTGTATAAATACACTTTAGAGGTTTTTATTTCAGGCGAAACCTCTGCTACGCCTTAACTTTGCCTGATTTGCTATTTCTTAAATAATTTCGGTTATTCGCAAGAATATACAATACTTCAAGCATAATTGATGTTATTACAAACATAAATGCCTGTCAACAGAAAATTTGCGCCTTTGTTGCAATTTTGTAACATAAAAAATCCGCTCGTGAAGAGCGGAAATAATTTTAGAATTTATAAGTTGATATGCCACAAACTCTTTCTTGAAATTCTTCTTTTGGCATTTTTATAATTGAATCCGGATGATTTGATTCTATCAGATAAACAAAATCATCATCCATTTTTGTTATCGCGTACGCATGACCACCTGAAATATATGGATTTCCATTTTTCAACTGTTCTGTACCATCACGCCCAACAAGAGTAGAAGCGGAGGGTTGACCGTCGGCGCCATTGTTTAAATCGCATACTACGGAACCTTTACCTTCCGAAATTAATTTTTGTAAATTAGAATAGAAAGAAGAGTTTTTACATCCCACAGTAAATCCGACGCCATCAGGAATTTTTGCAAATTGGAATAATTCCTTATTTTTACCTGACAAAATTTCAAACATTCTAGCTAAAGTATTACCATCCATGCGGTTTCCACCACTAGGATTTTCTCCGGTTTCTTCAAAATATTTATCTAGCGCAAGCATAACAGCAGTAACATCACCATCGCCTGCACTTTGCGTTGTTAGTCCTTTTGCAATATCAAACTCTGAGAATGTATAAATGCCGTCTCCGTTTGGTTTTGGAAACCCGTTTTTTGCCGCTTCAGGAAGACATACAGAAACAACACCGTCTTTTTTGGTTACAAGGTTATTAATCATTTCTTTCCCATTAGGCGTTGCAAGCATTGCATTTATTCCTGAATGAGCCCAGCAGTTTCCCGTAGTTTGCATTGCAGGATTATCTATTTTCCCATTACCTAATGCGTCATCACCATTTACGCCAAGAACGTCCGTAATATCCGATACAATTTTTCTCATCTCTTCATTAACAGTAGTAAAACCAGCGTCTTCCAGATAACGTTCGCGTGCGGCTTTGTCCATTTTTTCCATTGTATCAATTCGTTTTGTGTATTCGGCGACAAGTTTATCAAGTTTTTCTGTATCAATGTATTTTACGGTCGCAAGCGCGCCGGTCGTTGCATCTTCAAAGGCTTTTTCAAATTCGGCGTTTAATACGCTGACATCAACACCAAGATTATTTGAACGTGCAATTAAAGCGTCTTTAATATGGGTTACGCTTTCAAGCTGTTTTTTCTTGTCCATACCAATTTCATCAAAAATCGCCTCTATCAAAGTTTCTTTCGGGGATTTTGCATCATAAGCTTTCAAGACATCAACAACATTATTTGCATTAATATCTTTTATATGTTCATCAAAATTTTCACCAGTTGTCGGCAAACCCAACTTTGTTTTTGCATGAATATCATCATACAAATCATTTGCGACATCCAAACCTTGGCGCTGCGGTCTAAAAAAATCGGATGTTTTTAATTTTGAGATGTCGAAGTTATTTATTAATTCATCTAAATTATTAGAATGTTCGACATTTTCTTGAATAATTTGTTGTCTGGCTTTTCCAGTAACAGCTCTGCCTTGATTTTTGTCATCAAAATAGTAAACTTTTCCATCTGAACTTTTCCCATAACCAACACCATCAGTTTGGGTTCTCTGAATTTCTTTATTTTGATCGTAATTATCTGATGCTTCAACATAATCTTGTCTGAGCACCTGATTATCTTGAGACATTACTTTTGCTTCTCCGTCGGCATTATAAACAATACTTCTTCCATGTCCATCATTTCGGCTTCCGTCAACAGCAACTCGTCCACCGTTTTTAAGTTGAACAACCTCACGATGAGCACTAACCTGAACGTATGTATTTTTCAGAATTACACCATCATGTGCTACTACGAATACTTTACCGTTCTTGTCTTTGCAAATTGAACGTCCATGCGTAGCGTCACCTATTTTAGTAAGTTGGACTGAACGGATTTTCTTGCCTTTGTTATAAAAACCGCATCCTATCCTATCCTATCCTATCCTATCCTATTAGGGATTATATCTGGGTTTCATACATTATAAATTAATTTTAACATTTTGTTACATGAAAATTTTATGGAACTATTATTAATATTATAAAAAATGTGCTAAGTTTAATCCGCACGCATAAAAAAAAGCCGCATTGTCGCGGCATTTCTCTCTTCTTTTGCTCTGAAAATTTTTTCCAGAGGATTATTTATATTTAAATTCTCAATCATTCATGAAATTCAAAAACACAACGACTAAGAATTTTAACTAATGAAAAAACTCATGAAAATCCTACCAAGCAATTCTATTTATTATCAGAATCAATCTCGGAACCATCTTCACTTTCATCTTCTTCATCTGTATCATCATCAAAATCTTCATCTTCTTCGTCATCGTCGTCCTCGGAGTCCTCATCCTCAAAATCATCCTCCTCAGCTGCTTCAATTTCATCCTCATCTTTAGCACGAAGCACAGGTATTGAAAGCATCAACGCCATTTGATCGCCTTCTTGTTCAAAGTTAAGTTCAAGTGCATCTTTATCCATTTCTACGTATTTTGAAAGAAGATCGATAAGTTCCTGACGCATTTTTTCAAGAAGTTCAGGTGTAAGATTTGTTCTATCTTGCATTAAAACAACTCTCAAACGATTAACCGCTGTTTCTTTTGCACTTTCTTCCTCTTTTTCGGCTTTGCTAAAAAATCCAAAAACTTTACTAAATATACCAGTGAAAATATCTTTCATCTTACTTCTCCTTTCCTACTAAACCGGAAAAGAATTTCTTAAACTTAGCAAGAATTCCGTTATCTTCTTCAAGATTTAAAAACGGAACATCTTCACCGATAATTCTTCTGGCTACGTTATTGTAAGCTCTACCTGCAAGTGATTTTTCATCATTAACTATCGGATCCCCTTTGTTGGTTGAAGTAATAATTCCCGTATCTTCCGGAATTATACCAATTAACTGCGCAGATAAAATTTCAACGACATCTTCAACACTCATCATATCGTTTGATTTGATAAGATTTGGGCGAACCCTGTTTAAAAGAAGTTTATATGATTTTATTTCTTCTCTTGCCTCCAAAAGTCCTATAATTCTGTCGGCATCACGAACCGCAGACATTTCAGGAGTTGTAACAACTATAGCTTCCGAAGCTCCAGCAACTGCATTCTGAAAACCTTGTTCAATTCCCGCAGGACAGTCAACTAGAATAAAATCAAAGTCTTTTTGGAGTTCTTCACAAATATTCTTCAACTGTTCTTCCGTAACCGCGGTTTTATCTCTTGTCTGCGCTGCCGCTAAAAGACAAAGATTAGGATTTTTCTTATCTTTAACCAAAGCTTGCTTCAACTTGCAGCGTTCTTCAACTACATCAACAATTGTATATACAATTCTGTTTTCAAGCCCCAACAAAAGGTCCAAATTTCTTAAACCCAAGTCAGTGTCTATCATTACTACTTTTTTGCCGGCTCTTGCGAGAGCTGTTCCGATATTGGCATTTGTTGTGGTCTTGCCTACTCCACCTTTACCGGAAGTGATAACTATAACTCGACCGCTCATTATATCTCCTTCTATTCTTAAATACTTTTAAATCTTTTTCAGGGAAAACTTTTTTATGAAGCCTCATGCAATTTATAAATAACAATATGTTTTTTATTTATTCGGGCTTCTTCCGGGGTGAAAGTCTCGGACTTCTGGACGTATGGAGTATTTACCGTATCAGGTCGTCTTGCAACAACATCACCAATTCTCAGTTGAATTGCGTAAAGCTTTAGCGCCCTAATTCTGGAATACGAACTTCCGCCTGCTCCGGCATGCGCAATACCTCCAAGGATTCCCCAAACAGTTATATCACCTTTTGCAATAATTTCTGCTCCGGGATTAACGTCTCCAATGATAACAACATTACCATCAGATTTTAAACTCTGACCCGAACGCAATGTTCTCTGCACGTATAACGTCGGAAGTTTTTCATTTTCCTTCATTTGTTTTTTTACTTCAGCTTCATTTTCAATATCATCTGCAAACTCGTCAGTAGAAATCGTTTCTTCCGAACGAATTTCTTCATTAATCTCATCCTCTTCCGGATAACGTTCTTCAAAATCACCTTCTCCGAAAATTTTATCAAGTGCGGATTCAAGCTCACTGTTTACCTCCGGAGAAGTTCCATCCTCTGAAAACTCAGGAGCTTCGACTTTATTTTCCAGTTCATAAAGTTCTATACCGAGAGTAGAAGCCGCATTTTTTGTCTCGTCAGAAACTGTTGAGATAAATTCCAACTTGCTGTCCATCGTCTCAATCAATGCTTTAACACTGAGAAGCTGAGATTCGTTCAAATCAACTCCACCAAGTTTCAAGCAGACATTTTTATCTTTAGCATCCGGCATATCCAATATTCTACTAAGCTCGTAAATTATTTCAGAAGTCTTACGCGTATTGCTCAAATCCACAATAAAGCCGTTTTCAATATATCCCTTGGTCATATTATCCCTTCCAACAATCTGATTTATTCTATGACAATATATAAAAAGATTTAAGCATGCAAGAGAATATTAATAAAAATTAATAGTCCGTCTTACGCAAAAGTAGAAAGACTAACTCTTTTTTGCGCAAGTCTATTGTTCAAATCCTCTTTTGTAATTTTACCATCATTGTTCATATCAAGCCCTTGATTACTTTCATAATATCCAAGAAGTTTTCCGTCAGCTTTTCTCTCACCTCTTCTGCACAAGACATCTCTCTCAGCCCTTGCCGGAAGATAAGTTACTGCATACAAATCGGCTGCTGTAACTTTTTTGCCGGCAGGAAATTTGCTTTTATTCATTTCGTAAAATTTTTCAACCAAATCTAACTGCTCAATTGCGCTCATTTTTTCTATTTTTTCGACAGTCAAATTTAGATTATATTTTTTATTCAAATCCGGAATCGCATAATTCTTTGTAAATTGAATTAAACCGACGGCAGTTTTTTCACCTTTTCTGTTTCTGTGAACTGCAGCAGGATCAAGTGAAGATTCGGAATTCATTACGGCAAGTAAATCCTCATAGTCACATCCTATTTTTGCAGCACTTTTCTTAACTGCACTTAAAAAATCTTTTGTAAGATGAGAAGCGGAAAGTTTTGTATATTCCGGTTTATAAGTCTGTGTAACTTTGTTTTGCGATAACTTTGAACTGTTTATTCTGTTTGAAAGCGTTAATCCAAAATTGTTGTACAAATCTCCCTTGAAACTAAAATCAGTTTCATTGAAATTGTTGCTTAAAATCGGGGCATTAAATTCGGGAGAAGTCGGCATAATCCCCATTCCATAAGAATAATAGACATCATCAAACAAGCTACCTTGTGGAAGCTGGAAATTAGTATTTGCAAAAGAAGTCAACCCGCCAAATGCAGGTAAAGTATATTGTGGCATTGCATAATTCATGCCAAATATCGGGAAATTTCCGTTCATTAGCTGAGTTGCAGTATTAATCATCATAAACGGATTATATAAACAATTAGCAGCCATCATACTGCCATACGGGTTACAACAACCGCCAAACATGTTGTATGCGTTGAAAGAATACATATTTAAGTTATTAAATCCCGTATACCCGAACATAAATTCCCCGCAAATTTCCTCATGTATATAAAGTATTTTTGGAATTGAAAATTTACTTTTTTTAATAATTTGTAAAAAAATATTAACTGTGCAATTATTAACTTATGTAAAAATAATATTTTTATTGTATGATTTTCTTAGGGTAAAAATAATTATGTTCAATGAAACAAAAACACACGAGATTACAGTCGACGTAGTAATACTTACAATTAAAAACGGCTCCTTGCAAGTACTTCTTGTAAAAAGATTAAACGAACCATTCAAAGACAAATGGGCAATCCCCGGCGGATATGTAAGGTTGTCAGAAAACCTTGACCAAGCAGCTTTGAGGGTGCTAAAAGAGCGTACCAATGTCGATAACATTTATCTGGAGCAGTTATATACGTTCGGAGATCCACTTCGTCACCCTAATGCGAGGGTTATTACGTGCGCATATTTTGCACTTGTTCGCTCAGAGGATATTCAGATTGTATCAACTCCGGAACTTGGTTGGCACAAGATTTCAGACCTCCCGCCATTAGCATTTGACCACAAAGAAATTATTGAGTATTCACTAAAACGCACCCGCGAAAGATTGGAAATTTGTCCGGTTGCATATCAGCTTTTGAATGAAAAATTTACCCTGACAGAAATGCAAAAATCTTACGAATTAATTATGGAGAAGAAACTCGACAAACGTAATTTCCGTAAGAAAGCTCTCTGTACCGAAGGTCTTATTGAACTTGATGAATACACAAAATCTTCATCAAAACGACCTGCCCGCTTGTACACGTTTGAAAGTATTAAATTAAATTCTAAACGTGCACATTTTATTTCTAAGAAAAAGGAGAAAAAATAAAAAATGATTACATTTATCTGGACTATCCAAATAATCTCGGCATTACTTTTAATTGTGCTCATCTTGCTTCATTCACCTAAAGGAGACGGAATTGCGGCAATGGGAGGAGCTTCTCAGATTTTTTCATCACAGAAAAGTGCAGAAAAAGGATTAAACAAAATCACAGGGATTATTGCAGGAATTTTTATCCTTTGCACATTTTTACTCGGTTACGGAATAATCAAATAACAATCGGGATTTACAAATGAGTGATAACAATTTATTTTCCAGAAACGAATTGTTCTGGGGGATTGATGCGCAAGAAAATTTAAAAAACACACATGTAGCAGTTTTCGGATTAGGTGGTGTGGGCGGTTTTTGTGCAGAATGTCTTGCAAGAGCAGGAGTCGGAGAATTAACTATTGTAGATTTTGACGAAGTTTCACCCACAAACATTAACCGACAAATAATAGCACTTAATTCAACCATCGGACATAGCAAGGCAAAACTTTTTGAAACCCGCCTTAAAGATATTAATCCAAAAATCAAACTAAATGTAATTGAAGATTTTTACACCGATGAAATTTTATCAGACAAAATTAATTTTACAGCAGATGCAATTGACACACTCCGATCAAAAATCAGTCTTCTTGAAAACTGTGTAAGAAAAGGAATTCCGGTCATAAGCTCCATGGGCGCAGGAAACAGAATTGACCCGACGAAACTATACATTTCCGATATTTCAGAAATTGAAAACAAGAACGCTCCGTTTGTTTCAAACTGTATTTATCAACTCAAAAAACTTGGGATAGAAAAAGGAATTACGGTTGTTGCAAGCAGAGAAAAGCCTTTTTCTATAGAAAAAATTTCGTCCAAAGAAATTGTAAAAACCAAATCAGGTAAAGAACTTGAATTCACAAAAATAACTCCTGCCTCAACACCTTTTGTTGCAAGTACTGCAGGAATATTTATGGCATACTATATTGTATCAGAGTTACTGAAAAATGAGACAAAACAAGGAAGAGGTTAAATGAATATTCTAATAACCGGTGCATCAAAAGGAATTGGACGCGCAATAGCTGAAGAAATGAAAAATTTCGGAGAAATTTTTGTTTCGGGAAGAAACGAACAGGCTCTGAAAACTCTCGGGGCAAAAGATTTTTGTGTATGCGATCTTTCAAAAAATCCGGAAATTTTGGGTGATTTTATCGAAAAAAACAAGATTGATATTTTAATTAACAATGCAGGAGAATATATTTACGGCGGAATTGAAAAAATGACGATTAGCGAAATTGAGAGAATTCACAAAACGAACTTAATCGCGCCTGCATATCTTATCTCACGGGCAGTACCTCATATGAAAACTGAAAAATTTGGCAGAATTGTCAATATAGGTTCAATTTCAGGGGTTATGGGAGAGGCAAACGCAAGCCTTTATTCTTCATCAAAAGCAGGTTTGTTGGGGTTAACAAAAGCATTGGCGCTTGAACTTGCCGAATTTAACATTACCGTAAACACCATAAATCCGGGCTGGGTGGACACCGACCTTGGAATGAATTCAATTGACGAAAGTGAGTTTTCGAAAGAAGAAATTATGGAATGTATTCCGCAAAGAAGATTTGTAAAACCTGAAGAAGTTGCAAAACTCGTCAAATACTTAATTTCAGAAGACGCAAAAGGTCTTACCGGACAAGGAATTAACCTATGCGCAGGGTTAAGCGTCGGAATTTAAAGATTTTACCCACATTGGCAAACAACAGTTGCTATTATCCAAAAAATATGTTATAGTAGTGCTTGAGGTACTTAGTATTATGAAAGGATTTAATATGGCTGAAACTATTGATATTACTGGATTTCTGATAGGGGGGGGGGGGCAATAGAGCTCATAGACCGGATTTCAGGAGTTTAAAGGATTTAAAAAGTTTTAGAGCAGGTTTAAAAAATAAACCTTTGTGCTCTGCTTGGATTAAAAAAGAAGCCCACGCATTCACCTTGGCGGAGGTTTTAGTTACCCTTGGGATTATTGGTGTGGTTGCAGCGATGACGCTGCCTTCTGTAATATCAAGCAGACACGAAAAAGAAAATGTTGTAAGGCTTGAAAAATTCGTATCAACTCTATCTCAAGCGATTAATCTTTATAAGGCAAAAGAAGAATGTCTAGGAAACATCTCAGATTGTTTACCGTTTGCTGAAGATAGTGATTGTAGAACATTTAGCGGCATTGCAGCAGAAATGCGCATCGTGGATTCGGTGAGCCGAGAAAAAAATGAAACAAGAGATTGGCTCCCAGATAAATATTATAACTATTATGGAGAAAATCCTGAAGAGTCAGGAGCCACGAGTTATTTCGGAATAAGCAAAAAAAAATTCGGAGATTGTGCCTATCTGCTACAGGATGGAACAACATTTTCTATTGACGCTAATCCCTCCAGTTTTAATCTAATTGTAGATGTCAATGGTCCATTGAAACCAAACAGGGTAGGAAGAGATATCTTTTTCTTTTATATAGGAAACGTTTGGGGAAGTTCCACTATTGAAGATAGAGCTGAACGTAAATACTTTATTAATAATGATATAACACCATATCCGGCTTATGACTTAAGCCGGTATTCTTCTTACAAAGGTATGTGCTTCATTGAAAGTAAGAAAAGAGTTGAGTGTAATGTTGATAATCTTGACCCTAACAAAGATGGCGGAGCAAGCATAACTGCTTATACACTTTATTATAAAAAATTACCGCCAATTTACACAGGGAATTAACCGCGATCTTTCGTTGCGAGCAGGCTTAGCGCACCGCCAAGCACTACTCCAATGCCCATTCCCCACTTAAATCCGTTCCATTTAATGTTGCTCATTGCCTTTGCACATACAGTGTCCATAAGGCTTGCATCTTTTTTGTACTTTTTAAAATTGTCCGAAAAATCTTTCTTCATTGCTTTGACTTTTACGGGGTCTGTAATGTTTTCTCTTATAATTTTACATTTGTCTTTTATTGAGTCAAGGTTTTCAGCAACACCAAGCCTGTGAAGAAGAATTTTGCTTTCATTTGAAACTTTCTTTTTTGAAATTTCTTCTGCCGCGGTTGTTAAATCTAAAATATCTTTTTCTGCTAAATTTTTATTAACTCTGAACGCTTCGTTAACAAATCCTGATTTTGTAATGGGGAGATAATAGCAGGTCATACCAAGTGCTCCACCGAGAATTGTTGCACCAAGTCGTTTTGATTTTTCTGATGCTGTGGGGTAACGATATGAATTTGCAGAATCTATATACATTGTAAAAACCTTAAAATTTTGTAACTGATATCCTAAAAACTGTGAAAAATTTTTTTTGCTAGTTTATTTTATAAAAATGTAACGAAATGTAAATATGAATTTAAAAATGGCTCAAATCCAGTTATAATGCCCTATATGATATGATATGATATGATGGAAGGGTGTGTTGTAAATAATTTCTCCAAAAATTTTTTTATGTAGGAGTAAGGGAAAATTTTTTAAAAGCGTCACGTGGATGCAGAAAGGGGAAATTATGTCAGCAGGACATTTAATCACATCATTCAGACCGGAAGTTCAGATGAAAATCTTGTCAAATCAGGATAAATTCAATCCTGATAAGAACGAGTACATTGATTCAAACGAAATCGGCGAATTATTGAAAGAGTACAAATCTTTAAACGTTGCGGATTTACAAAAAGAAAAGAGTGCGCTCGCCAAAATCGGCGGATATCTTATGCCGACATCGGACGTTTATCCTGTAGAACAGGGCGGTTACAGAGTTAAATACACAGACGGTGACGAGGATTTTTATGTCTCAAAAAAAGAATATATTGACAGGCATGGGGATTCAAACGCTAATGGCTTTTCGGCTCAGTTTAGTGCTTTTATGGCTGGATCTACGGGTATTGCGGCTCTAGCTCCAATACCAATGCCTAAACGTGCCAGAGTAATTCTCGGATTATGTTCAATGGCTCTTGCTTATGTTTCAAAACGCGCATTTAATTCAATCAACAACGATCACAACAACCTTGCAAAAATGACTCAGATTGATAACGATAAAGTATTGCAGGAAGAAAAACGTAAGCGCGAAGAAGAGCAGCGTGCCGCTGATCTGGAATTCAAGGAAAGGCTTAATACTGCAACACGCGGTATCGAACAAAATCTTTCCATTTCAAATAATAAAGCCTCAAAGCTTAATAATAAATTGAATAAAGCAAACAAACAGGTCGATGAAATTTTGAATAAAAAAGTTGAGGAATAAAAATAACTGATAAGGCGGCGGCATCGAGGATGCCGCCGCCTTTCTTTATCCTCTCTCCACAGGAGAAGGCGTCAAAATATTTTTAACAATTCTTTTTACATCTTCAAAAACATTTTCAATTGACTGAGCGGCATTTACAACCTTAATTCTCTCGGGTTCTTCTTTTGCAATCTCTAAATATCCGTTTCGGACTTTGTTATGAAATTCAATTCCGGCGCTTTCCATCCTGTCTTTTTCCGCGCCGACGCGCTTCATGGAAGTTTCGACATCAATGTCAAAAACAATTGTTAAATCGGGTTTTCTGCCGTTTGTTGCAATGTCATTCAGCATTTTTATTCTCTTCAGGTCAAGCCCTCTTCCGTATCCTTGATAAGCAAGAGTTGAGTCAATATGCCTGTCGCAAAGCACGATTTTCCCGCTTTCTACCGCAGGATTAACAATTATATCAATATTTTGGGCGCGGTCTGCAAGAAATAAAAAGGATTCACACCTGTCAGAAACTTCTCCGTCATAGTTCAGAAGAATTTCTCTAACCTTTTCACCAAGCCCTTTTCCTCCGGGTTCTCGGGTCAGAACTACTTCATAACCATTATTTTTTAAATATTCGGCTAAAAGTTTCATCTGGGTGGTCTTCCCGCATCCGTCTGCTCCTTCAAACGTTATAAATAAACCTTTTTTCATAAATCCTCTCTAAAACTTACTCTAAAAAGGGGCGAATTTTACGCCCCCTTAATTTCTATGTGTCAATGTTGGTTGCGTAGACCGCGTTGGATTCGATGAATTTCTTTCTCGGGTCGACTTTGTCTCCCATCAAGATGTCGAACAACTGGTCACAAAGCATTGCATCTTCAACATTTACTTTCAAAAGAGTTCTTGTTGCAGGATCCATTGTTGTTTCCCAGAGCTGCTGCGGCATCATTTCGCCTAAACCTTTGAAACGCTGGATTGTCAAACCTTTTTGACCTCTGTCATCAATGATTTTTTGAAGTTTGTCAAACGATGTAATTTCATATTGTTCCGTATCCGTTTCGAGGAGTAAGTGATCCTCTTCTTCGATTAAAAAGTCTCGAATTAGCGGATATGATGTTCTCAAACGTTTGAACTCGCTGCTTTTTATTATGCTCTGGTTTATTATTACATGTTCTTCTTCATTTAAATTTAATTGAAGCGCATATTTTGAGTTTTCAGGGTTGTATTTTACTGTAACTTTGTAATTACTTGCTTCTGCAATATTATAGTTCTTTGCGTGGTCTTGAAGGTAATTGTTCAGATATTCGCAAACCTCATTCATTTTTTCCTGATCGTCAAAGTTTTCAGGTTGAATATTTGCCCTTACCAAACCTCTAAGCACAACCGCAGGGAACATATTCAAAATCGGATTGTTGTAAGAATTGTAGAATGTCGACATGTTTTTGATGAGTTCTAACAATTCATCTCCTGTTTTTACCCTCGATTTTGTCTTGTCAGAAAGGCTCAGACTCTTAATTCCGCGTTCTTTAAGCATTTTATCAAGCGCATGTTCATTAAATAAGTATTCTGAAGTTTTGCCTGTCGTAATTTTATACAAAGGCGGCTGCGCGATATAAACGTAACCGTTATCAATCAGAGGTTTCGCGTATCTGAAGAAGAATGTCAGAAGAAGCGTTCTGATGTGGGCACCGTCAACATCGGCATCGGTCATGATAATAATTTTGTGATAGCGAAGTTTTTCAATGTCTACTTCTTCCTCGTTTTTGCTTATGTTAATCCCGAAAGCCTGTACCATTGATTGAATTTCGTTATTGCCGTAAATTTTATCTAATCTTGCTTTTTCAACGTTTAAGATTTTACCTCTCAAAGGCAAAATTGCCTGAAACATCCTGTTTCTACCCTGTTTAGCAGACCCACCTGCTGAATCTCCCTCAACGATGTAGATTTCACATTTTTCAGGTTCACGGTTTGAACAGTCTGCAAGTTTTCCCGGAAGCGTCGAATTCTCAAGAACAGTTTTTCTTCTTGTAAGTTCTCTTGCCTTTCTAGCGGCTTCTCTTGCACGCTGTGCCTGAAGAGTTTTTTCTAAAATCATTTTCGCAATTTTAGGGTTAAATTCAAGCCATTCCTGAAGTTTATCTCTTACTGCGTCTTGAACTGCCCCCATAGCTTCCTGTGAACCAAGTTTTTCTTTTGTCTGCCCTTCAAACTCCGGGTTTGGAATCTTTACTGAAACGATTGCAGTTAAACCTTCGCGGACATCTTCTCCAGAAAGGTTTTGATCAGAATCTTTCAAAATATTATTTTTTCTTGCGTAATCGTTCAAAACACGCGTAATTGAGTTTCTGAAACCTGTTAAGTGAGTTCCACCGGAATGTGTATTAATGTTGTTTGCAAAAGAAAGAACGCTTTCGTTATAGGCATCTGTGTATTGCATTGCAACTTCTACCTGCATATCATCAACAACTTTGTCTATGTAAATCGGTTTTTCATGAAGAACTGTCTTGTTCTGGTTTAAAAATTCGACATAACTTCCGATACCACCAACATAGTGGAAAACTTCTTCCTCTTCCGAATTATGTCTGTGGAAAATTATCTTTAAACCCTTGTTCAAAAATGCCATTTCTCTGAGCCTGTTTGCAATTACATCACAATCAATTTCAGTTGTTTCCGTAAAAATTTCAGGATCAGGCCAAAAAGTTGTCTTTGTACCGGTTTTGTCGGTCGCTTCTCCTTTTTCCACAGGAGTAAGCGGTTCACCCCTCATATATTCTTGACGCCAGACAAAGCCCTGACGAGAAACTTCAACACGGTATTTTTCAGAAAGCGCGTTTACAACAGATGCGCCAACACCGTGAAGACCACCTGAAACTTTATAGCCACCATCACCAAATTTTCCACCGGCATGAAGAACTGTGTGAACAATTTCAAGTGCAGACTTACCTGTTTCCGGTTTTATATCAACAGGAATTCCTCGTCCATTGTCTTCTACAGTTACACTGTTGTCTTTGTGGACGGTAACATGAATATCTGTACAAAAACCAGCAAGAGATTCATCAATTGAGTTATCTACGATTTCATAAATACAGTGGTGAAGTCCGCGTTGAGAAGTTGATCCGATATACATGCCGGGTCTCATTCTTACAGCTTCCAGCCCTTCTAAAACTCTGATATTGCTTGCACCGTAATCGGCACTTGTTTTGGTTTCAATTGCTTCATCGTTGTTAGGAATATCAACAACTTCAACTTTTTCTTCAACCTGAGTTTGAGCTGAAGTTTGTCCAACTGCTTCTTGAATTCCGTCTGACATATATATTTTCTCCCCTTAATTAGTCTAATATCCTTGATAGTATTGTAACATAAACATATTTTTATTGCTAATTTATGACAAAAATTTACATGTTTTACTCTCCAAAGTATGGCAAGGTGGGTAATATTAAAAACTTTTTAATAGTCTATTATGAAGTGGTAGTAAATAAGGAGTTTTGAAATGTCTAAGAATTTAATTAAATCCATCAAAAAAATTATTGAAGAAAATGGTACAGATAAAATAGTTATTTTTACCGAACATTTAAAAATTGACGGCAGAATATACCTTCCCGAAGGAAAGTGCGAAGAGTGCCATGAAGATTATATCACTCTTGAAAATGCACTTGTCTGCCGTTTGGAAGACTATTGCACATGCGATAATAACGATTGCGAATGTAACGATTACGTATGCTTCCGCTATGACTGGTTGAATGTTTGTATTCATCATATCGCTTCATACAGTGTTATTAGTGAATAATCTTCTTAATAAAGACCGTCTGAATGACTAAGGCTGCGATAGAATCGCAGCCTTTAATCCGCTAAAATTTATGAATGCACAATCAAATCGTTTCAGCCAGAGCGTTAATAACATCAACATCCCATCTTGAGCCGGCTTCATTTTTCATAATTTCAAGTGCCTGATCTTTTGTCATAGCTCTTCTGTAAGGTCTATCCGACGTCATTGCAGAATACGCATCAGCTACGGCAATAATTCTTGAACCGAACGGGATGGACTGACCTTTCAAACCTTCCGGAGAACCGGATCCGTCTACACGTTCCTTCTGGTACGTTATATATGGAACAACTTCTGACAGGAAGTTTATGTTCATTAAAAGGTTAACTCCAATATTTGAATGGTTTTGGATTTTTTGGAAATCTTCGGCTGAGAGTTTGCCGTTTGTTGCAAAAATGCTTTCCGGTAAGGTTATTTTCCCGATATTCTGCAACAGTCCTGCATAATATATTAAATCTGTCGTTTTTTCGTTCAAACCAAGTTGTTTGCAAATTTTTCTTGCAAGATTTGCAGTATTTTGAGAATGCGCAACTTTATAACCACCCTTTGTATCAACTGCATTAGCAAGATTTTCAACAAAAGCCTGTTGGAAATTACACAAATCTCCAATAAGAGCAGTTATTTCAGCTCTCATGTGCTGAAGTTCAGTTATTGCCGAGTCTTCACCTTCTATTAGCTTGTAAGTTTCATCAATCTGGCTTTGAAGAGTAATTGAGGTTGCAAAAAGATTTGCAATGCTCTCAACAAGCTCGACAAATTCCTCCTGAATTGATTGAGTCTTAAGTTCAATTACACCTACATTTTGAGAAATGCTGTGTATAGAAATTGTTATAGTTTTTTCATCAGCCAAAGTTTCCATTTTTAAATACGTTTGTGCAATCGTACTATTGTTATCTACATCATAACCCGGAACCTGATTTTCTGATGAACTTCCTGCCAATACAAGCTGCATTGAATCATTATCTACAGATAAACCTTTTGAAAACTCTTTTGCCAAATATATATTACATGTAGTAATATCAACCATCTGTGCTATAGATTTTGCAATTGAAGTAAATATTGCATAATCTTCCTGAGTCTCAAAATTTAGCACACACAAAGTGTTTTTTAGCGAATATATTGAAATAAGTTCCTTTAATTGGTTTTTTAGCCCCTCTTTTTTATCCTTTGATTGTTTGCCGATTTTATGTGCAAGTTCCTCTGAAATAAGATGTTCTGATAAAAAATCTCCTAAATTTAGAGCAAAAATCTCTTCAAACGGATCATTGTCAATTAAAAATTCCGACTGACTGAATAGTGAAACTCCGTTTTTATTTTCGTCTTTATTCATGTATAATCATGCCTTCTTACTTAACTACCTTTTCCATGTGTAACGGCACAAGTTATTAAAAACTTTAATACTTTTTACAAAAATTCATACTTTAGTATGGCAAACTTTATACTAAAGTTAGATAACACAAAAAGGATATAAACATGAAAACAGAATTTATCCTACAAAACCAACTATTTTATTAAACTAACAATAAAATATAACTAACAGCAGAGCATGCTTTTTAATATCCAATTGCCCAACTAAAAGCCGCAGTAGTATTTCCGGATTTTTCTACCGGAGCCAATGCAGCCACCGCCGGAACTTCAATCACTTTTGCAGCTTTTTGAAGAAGATTGTACTGCTCCATTTTTGTATCAACATTATTAAACGATTTCAATCGGTCCAGCTGATTTTGAAGCTCTGAATTTTCTTCATTTAACACTGTAATTTGACGACGAAGCTTATTGAGAGAAACTTCATTGGTCATGGCAAAATAGTAGCTCACAAATGTTGTAAATACGAGCATTGTCAAGAGACTACATAAAGTTTTATTTATTCTTCTAATTGCCATTTCTTTTACCAGATTTTCTTTGTCGTAATAGAACGGACCTTCAATAACTGCTGCCTGAGCTATAGGGCTTTCTAAATAGTCCGAATAATTTAATTCATCTTGTCTTACTCTAGCTGTATTCAATTTTTTCTTCCCCAACTACTTCAATAGTCTGAAAACATCTCGTCCGGATTTCTAGTTAATACATCTTGCAATTCTTAATTTCGCACTCCTAGACGGAGGATTCTCTCTAATCTCCTCGTCACTCGCTTCTATTGGCTTTTTATTTATTAGTTCCAATTTGGGCGGCGGACACTTGCAAATCATTTGGTTTGGTTCACAGTGACACCTTTGCGAGTGATATCTGAATATATTTTTCACTAACCTGTCTTCAAGAGAGTGAAAACTTATCACGCTTATTATAGCACCAATATCTAATAAATCCAACACATCATTTAAAGTATTTTTTACATTTGTTAACTCTTGGTTAACTTCAATTCTTATTGCCTGAAAGACTCTTGTTGCGGGATGAATAGATGACTTGACCCGCGGAGTGCAATTAATTATCAAATTTGAAAGCTCTGTTGTTGTTTTAATCGGATTAAGTTTTCTTTCTTCAACAATTCTTTTCGCAATCCGTTTGGAAAACCTTTCTTCTCCATATTCTGAAAAAATTTTAACTAAATCATTTTCAGAGTAAGAATTCACGACGTCATACGCAGAAAAGTCAGCATCCTGATTAAATCGCATATCAAGCGGAGCCTCTTTTGAGAACGAAAAACCCCTTTCAGGTTTGTTAAATTGATGATAACTTGCACCTAAATCAAACAAGACACCGCCCGTAATCTTTTTAACCCCGAGATTAGCCAGTGTCTGTTTGATGTCAATATAGGAGGATTTGACTATGAATAAATTATCTTTATATGCTTTCAACCTTTCAGAAGCTGCTTCTATCGCATCTTTGTCAATATCAAATGCGATGAGTTTTCCATCCGGTTGAATTCTTTGTAAAATAAGCTCGCTGTGACCCCCTCCGCCAAGAGTACAATCAACATAAACTCGTCCGCTTTTACATTCCAAAGCGTCAACTGCTTCATTTTTCATTACTGTATAGTGTTTAAATTCCATACAAGAATATTAGCATGCTAATAGGAATAAATAAAGCCGTCCAAACCAAATTCATCCATGATTTCCAAGAATTTGTCATTTGTGTAATAAATTACATTGTTTTCATCTTCATCATCAATTACTTTGATAAAATCTGTTTGTTTTTCTACTCCCCTGCGAATAAGGGAATCTGCAATTGCTAAAAAAGTTAAATTGTTCTGAATCTCCTCAGTTGTGAAAAAATCAAGTACATCTGCCAGTTTTCGATTTTCCGATGTCTTTTTTGCTAGTCCCATAAGATGCTCCTTTGTCTGATTTCGGTATTCTGTGCATTTTATACTCTCGATTAATACCGATTTGTGTAAACCATTAATTGTAGTTGTATCCATGTATACGGACAGACCGCCAAAATCTTTAAGTTTTGACGGTCTGTTATTAACAAATGTTTACAAACTATTACAAGTGTAGTTTATTTAAGAGCTGTTTTAACTCTTTTGAAAGTTTTATCTTTACCGATAATGGCAAGAATTGCAGTCATATCGGCACCGCATATCCTACCTGTTACGGCAGCTCTGATTGCCCACATTGTAATTTTCGGTTTAATACCCTTTTCTTTAAATTCTCCTCTAAATGCTTCCAACTTTTCGTGAAGATTTTCCTCTGTCCATTCCCAATTTTCAGCTTGTTTTAGGAATGTATTAAGGACTTCCTGTGAAGTTTCGGTTGCCAATGTTTCAGTTGCTTTTTCGTCAAATTCTACACTTTCGCCAAAGAAATATGGAACTGCATCAGTTATATCGGAAAGCAAAGTCAACGGTTCATAAGTTATCTCAACCATTCTTGTATATTGAGCATCTGTCAACTCTGAAAGGTCATATTTCTCCAAATAAGGTTTTAACCTTTCTTTCAGCTCCGGAATAGAGAGCTTTTTGATATAATGGCTATTCATCCAATTAAGTTTATCGTATTCAAAAATTGAATTTGAAGATGAAATTTCATTAATTCTGAAATCCTGAGCAATTTCATCAACAGTTTTAATTTCCTCGCCATCGGATGGAGACCAACCGAGAAGAGCAACGAAGTTAATCAGCGCATCAGTCAAATACCCTTTTTCTACGAATTCTGAAACCGCAGTTGCGCCATGACGTTTTGAAAGTTTACTTCTATCCGGAGCGAGAATCATGCCTAAATGCCCAAATCTGGGAACTTCTGCCCCGAGAGCTTCAAAAATAAGAATTTGCTTGAAAGTATTTGAAATATGGTCTTCTCCGCGGATAACGTGAGAGATTTTCATAAGCATGTCATCAATTACAACCGCAAAGTTATATGTCGGAGTTCCGTTTGATTTGAGAATTACAAAATCTCCGAGAAGGTTTGTATCAACGTGAAGTTCACCCTTTACAAGGTCATCAAAAGTGAGCATGGAAGTTTCGTGGAACGCTTTCTGGGCTTTTGAAATATTAAATCGAATTGCCGGCTTTCTGCCTTCTGCACGAAGTTTTTCTTTTTCAGCTTCTGTGAGATTTTCACATTTTTTAGTGTAAACATAAGGTTTTTTATTTTTAGAAGCTTCTTCTTTTTCTGCTTCAAGTTCTTCCGGAGTGCAGAAGCATTCGTAAGCAAAACCTTTATCTATTAATTCTTGAACATATTTCGGATAAATATCAAACCTTTCTGATTGTGTATAAGGTCCGTAAGGTCCACCAACATCGGGACCTTCATCCCAGTTTAAACCAAGTGCCTTTAAACTGTCAAAAATATTGTCGATATATTCCTGACTTGTACGTTCTGCATCTGTATCTTCAATTCTTAAGACAAATTTTCCGTTGTTTTTCTTTGCAAATAAATAGTTAAATAATGCTGTTCTTGCCGTTCCTACGTGTAAATTTCCGCTTGGAGACGGTGCAATTCTTACTCTTACTTCTTCCATTATTATCCTTCTTTCTAATTTATAAATCAGCATACAAAGGATAACATGAGCATGGTTTCTTTTCAAGTTCATATTATATGTTACGATAAAATGTTTGACTGTATACGTTAAGAGTGTAAAATAAGAATATGAAGAGAGTTATCTTGTTATTAAGTTTATTTTTGATTGCAAGTTCTCCGGCATTTTGCGAAGTATCATCGTCTGCCGACGGAGAAAAGCTCCCCAATATCTTTATTTGGGCAATCCCGGATGACGATGATGGCGGGGTTACGGACGAAAAACCTTTTAAAAAATCAAAAAAGAACAAAGATAAATCAGAAGACTCTGATGTAGAGTCAGCTTCCTCCGAAGGCGAACCTATTGTTTTAAAGACCACTACATTGAAGGGTTACACCGAGTATGTCGAAGGAGCTGAAGATGTTCTTTATATGGATGATTACACAAAATTCACCTTGAATATAAGAACTCCTAAAATGATTGCCGAAGAAAATAACTCTTTATTTTCCGTTAAAAAACTTTCTCAAAATAATTTCACAAATTCACTTTCAAAATTTCGGGCAGAAGAATATCGCGTAGCTTCTCAAAGTGAAAAAGTTGAAAACAGTTATTCTAACAAATACGGAAATTGGTCTATCGGAACAACATTTGATACCGAATCAACCTCAATCGGTCAGGTCGAAAATACAACAAGTCTTTTTACAAAATACGACAGCAAATATTTTTCTTTAAAATCTCTGTACAAGAAAAATAACATGACTGTATCTCAAATACAAACAGACAATTTTAGTATTATACCGGAGCTCAAGTTTAATAATATTTTTGCCGTTCAAGAAGTTTTATCAGCAGATATCACAAGAAACCGACGTTCCGGAGAACTTGTATTGTCGGTAAATCCGCTGGGGAAAAAAGATGTCGACAGAGTTAGACTTCAATTGGGTGCGAAAACTACGCAAGATGTTGAAAGCGGAAATACTTGGTCTCAAATAGAATTTACAACCAAGTTCAAATTGTAAATTTATTAAAATATAATTGTACCTCAAATGTATTTAGTTTATAATAGTGATATAGAAATATCATCGAATATATTCTGTAGTGTGAGGTAGATGTGGCTGTCCAAAATGATAATTTGAATAATCAGGAAATAATGGTAAAACCTTTACAGGAAACCAAAAAACAGATAAATAAAGACAGAGTTAAGAAAGGATTTTATTATTCATTTTTAACTATAGTCCTTCTGTTTTGTGTTGTTCAAGTAGGTTTTGGCGCAATACTAAATATTTCAAAAACTATTTCATACAAATCAAAAATAAATACACTTGAAAAAGTAAGAGATGAGGCAGAAAGTCGTAATCAGGATTTAAAACAAAGTATAAAGCAGTTCTCAAATACAGATTCATTGGAAGAAATTGCAAGAAACAATTTAAAAATGGCAGGAGAAAACGAAGTTCTGGTCATAATAAACAATAACACAGGCACAGAGGTTCCTGCCGAAAGCGAGAACGGGAGACAGTAATCAGAGGAATTATGCAAGACAAAGAAGTTTTAGATTATATAAAACAAGCTTTTGATTTAAAAGCCCAGGGTTGTTACAAGCAGGCAATTGAAATGCTCTATAAAACACTGGAAGTGGAAATTGATAATATTGAAATATTATATCAGCTTGGAGATTTGTATTTTCAACTTCACAATTATCCAAGAGCAGAAAAGTATTTTGAAAAAGTCTTATTAAAAAATCCATCACATATAGACTCTTACAAATTATTGATGGAAATTTATTTAAGAGAAAACAACCTTGATAATGCCAAAACAATTGCTGAAAAGATTTACACACTTGACGGTTCATCCAAAAATCTAGCCTCCCTCATTAAAATTCTTGCAAGTCTCAATGATTTTGACGAAATTGATAAGTATATGAACTCTAATATCTCTGACAATATCGTAAAAGTTGAATATGCAAAAGTTTGTTCAGGCAGGGGAGATTTTGAAAAAGCACTTGAAATAATTTCTTCAATAAGTGAAGACTGTGATGATGCTCAAATTATCAAAGGGAAAATTCTCTTCAACAAAAATGAATTTGAAGACTCTTATAAAATTTTCAAACGATTGGAAAAAATTACAGAAAACGATGAAGTTTTCAATCATCTCGGACTATTTGCAATGGAACTGCAAGATTACACCTCTGCCATAAAATATTTTTCAAAAGCTTCATCTCTAAACAAAAATAGTGCCCTGTATTTATATAATCTTGCGAACGCTTACTACTTAAACGGTTGGATAGAAGAAGCAGTTTCCTCATACAAAAAATCTATTGGTTTGGAACCCGAAAATACAGATTATAGGTATTCTCTAGCTTATGTATATTACAGACAAAAACAATTTGAGAAATCCGCAAACGAAGTCAATTTTATTCTGGATTTGAATTCAAATCACTCGCAAACTCTTGTTCTTCAAGCTCTATTGAAATATGAGGACAAAGATTTTCTTTCAGCACAAAAAATATTGGAAACAAATCTAAAAAATACTCCTGATGATACATTTACAATGTCCGCATTGGCAAAGGTTTATGCAGAACTTTACAATTTTGATAAGGCTGAGAATATTTTAAAAGATTTAACAGAAAAATTTCCGGAAAATATCTCATATTCACTCGATTTTGCAAATGTTTATATAAAAGAAAAAAAGTTTGATAAAGCACTTGATATTGCAGATAAATTAATTGAAGGAAATGAGAATATTCTTGACGCATACATTTGCGGCGCCTCGGCAGCTATGGCAAAACGTGATTTTGAAAAAGTCAAAACTTATGCTCAAGGAGCAATTTCTTCAGACATTAATTGTTCAGCCGGATACTACTATTTGGCTCTAGCTCGCTTTAATGAAAATGATATTAAAGAAGCTGTCGAATGCATGAAACGAGCTATTTTTTACGATATTAACAATCCGCTTTATTATGCAGAAATGAGTAAACTTTATAGAGAAAGCGGAGATATTAAAACTGCGTTTGAATACATTAAGGATGCAGAGTCTCTTGACAAAGGAAACGAAAGCTATAAAAGCATGTACAAAGAGCTTGCAATACTTAACAGAAGAGGTTAATGTAACTGCTAACAAATATTGTCTTTGGATAATTTGTCATTAAAATAATGCTGTTATATACTGTTAAGTATGTAGTAAGTTGGAGGAAATCAATGGATATTAAGAAGTTGAGACATATAATGAAAGTTACACTAATAATTGCCGTAACGGCAATAACTTTGCCAGCACAAGCTTTCATGAAAAAAGATGAAATTATAATACCCGAAAATTATCCGAAGAAATTTGATGCAGACTATGTCAAACGAATAAAACCTTTGTATAAAGATGTAAGCGAAGACCATATTTTTTATGTTGCACTTGATATGCTGAAAAACACTAACGGAGAATTTTCCCGTCGCGCAATTTTGGGAAATAATTTATCACAAAAACCTGTCAGGATAATGTTTAAAGATCTTGGACAGATAAGAACGGATTATGCAGAATTTGATGCCTTGGGTTGGAAAAAAAGCGGTAGGCTCTATATCTTCATCAACCCAAAGCACAAAGATGCACCTCCCGGAGCAATCGCAGCACTTCTTGCACATGAAGCTCTTCATCAAGATGAATACAACTCTATTGCTGAAGAAACATATGCTTGGACTATGGAAGCTTCAGTGTGGTGTGACATATTAGACGCATATCCGGAAAGCAATGAAAACCTGCATCCGCTTGTAAACCGCGAAAATACATTAAAAAACCTTTTCGAGAAAGGAAACTACTCAAGTAAATATATAAAAAAAACCGTAAAATCGAACCCGGGTTATGCAAATCTTCCGGCAACATCTCCGGGGTTTGAAGATTTGTAATATGCCTAGGTATACTACCAAAAAAGTATGTTGATAAATAGAATTTCTTGATGTTAAATATTCGTATGAACAGAAATCAGTTAATACTCTTTTTTATTGTTGTAGCGGGCTTGACGGCATTAAACATGTTTATTATGAATCCTAATAATAACATGCAAATTGATACCTCAAATGAACTTGTGAATCATGAACATGTCTCAAGTCAAAAACTTTTCGACAATGTGTGGGTTACTATCAGAAATAACTATTATGACCCTTCATTAAATCATCAAGCATGGACACGCTGGAAAGAGCATTACCGCGGGCGAATAAAAACTGATGAAGATGCAAAAGTTGCTATAGATTCAATGCTTGCAAGCCTTGATGATCCATATTCAAAATACATGGATAAATCAGAGTATACTGAACAAAACACTTCAATAAATTCAAAAATAACCGGAATTGGAGTGAATATTGCCTATGTATCAGGCAAAGTTCAAATTATCAATGTAATGGATGGAACTCCGGCTCAAGCTTCAAATCTTCAAGCAGGAGATATTATTCTTGATATAAACGGAAAAGATGTCAAAGGGCTTTCACTTTCTGATGTTGCCAATCTGGTGAGGGGACCCGAAAATACGCTTGTAAATATTACAATATTACGTAATAAAGACAAATTTCTTAAAAAAGTTATGCGCAAAGAAATAAAGATAAAAACAGTCAAAAGCTCTATTGACAAAAATATCGGATATATCCAGATTGCAAGTTTTCTTGGGACATCAACTCCGAATGAGTTTATTGATGCGGTGGAAAAAACCAAAGATACACAAGGTTTGATACTTGATTTGCGAGGAAATACCGGCGGATTATTACCTAACGCGGTATTTATAGCAAACCTTTTTATTACTGATGGAAATCTTGTAAGTATTGTCGGACGAAATAATTACAAGTTTGATATTGAGGCTGAAAATATCGAATTTGAAATAAATAAGCCCATGATCGTTCTTGTCGACGGTGCAAGCGCAAGCGCAAGTGAAATTCTTTCCGGCGCGCTCAAAGATTACAAAAAGGCAAAACTTCTCGGCACAAGGACTTTTGGTAAAGGTATGGTACAAAAAATTGTTCCGCTTCCAAATGAAACCGGTTTAAATTTAACTATTGCAAAATATTTAACTCCAAGCGGAGCTGACATTAATAAAAAAGGAATTACACCCGATATAGAAGTCAAAGTTACTATGGATGACGTTAAAAACAGACATGATGTCCAACTTGAAACCGCAAAAACAATTCTTTCGGAAATAATTCAAAAAGAATCCACGACTGCTTACGGAAATTAAGAGACATAACAAATTTTTAGTCAAAAAAAATCGGACTTTCTTTTCAGTCAGTCCGTTATTTCATTTCTGAAACAAAAAGGATTTACATTACTTAAAATTTATTTTAAGCTTTTTCATCTCTCCTATTAACGTCTAATATTCAATACCCTGTCTTGCCATAACTCCCATATCGAAGTAATGTTTGATAGGTTTCATTTCGGTTACAAGATGAGCCATTGCCTTAAGTTCCGGATGAGCATATCTGCCGGTTAAAACTATTTCAAGATTTTCCGGTTTATTCATCAAAGCCTCTTTTACTTCCGAAACTTTAATCATATTCATAGCAGTACAGATATTAATTTCGTCAAGAATAATTAACTGATATTCGCCGGATTGAATTGCTTTTTTCGCAAATTCCCAACCCTTTTTAGCTTCCTTATAATCATCCATACAAACATTGTGGGAATAGCATACCCTATCCATACCAAACTGAACAACATCAAGATTAGGTAAAAACTTTGATGAAGAAACTATTTCTCCGTACGATGTTGCGCTGTCACCTTTTGTAAACTGGATGATAAGAACCTTCCAACCATGACCCAGTGCGCGAAGTGCCAAACCTAATGATGCCGTTGTTTTACCTTTTCCGTCTCCCGTATAAATTTGAATATAACCATGTTCTAACACTTCTCATTCCCTCCGAATATAAACTGTTATCCACATTTTAAACGATTTTTAAATGTCTTTAATCGTTCTATGGATTGATTAGACTGACGGCGGGGATTGATTTTACTAACCCCACCTCCCAAGATGTAAACTAATCATAGAACAAATTAGAAAAAATAAAACGTATTTCTGACACCCCATGCCAATCTTTTTACAATTATTTTCGTAGTAAATCTAAAGATTGAGACTTTGAGAAGGTTACAGCTTTAAAAAAAATACAACAAAAAATTTACAAAAATTTTGTAAATTTACTTTAACAATTCCTTGCATGTTCCCAAAGAACTCTTGCCGGCAAGCTTTCAGTTTAAACTTTTCAAAATATTTGTTTTTACTAACGTTAAGAACTGTGAATAATATATTTTTTAGATTTCTTTTTTGAATAACTTCATATAAATCGGGCATAATAAGTATATATTATTCATTTTTTCAGACTGTTAACAATTGTTACAAAAAATATTCGGGAAAAGGCAATTTTTGAATCATTATATACTTTATATATATACTAAGCATATAATGAGAGAGAATAAAACAAGATGAGTGTCAACGCAGCAATAAAATTCAATATGAAACCCGGAGTAAGGACCAGTATGAATAAAACAAATACTGTTCCGACATTCAAATCTGCAAACAACACAACTGCATCATCTTCAACCTCATCAAATACAAGCAGTAACAGAGTTGCATACCAAGCAACACAAGCATTGGCAAAAACAGATAACAGAGTAAATGTTTTTCAGAACATGAAATATTCCAATTCTACATATGTTGCCGGATTTAAAAAGCCAACTCCATCTGATATCGCATTCCGCGGCAATACGAACGTAGATCTTCGTGCAAGCATTGCAAACGGATTTGCCTTAACTCCGCGAGGTGAACACAGAGTTATGACAAAATATAAGGAAATGCTTGAACATATGAATTACGGAAACCATCAGCACAATGGTACCGATAAAATGTCAACATTTGCAATGCTAAACCAAATCGGTCAGTCCGTAGGAACAATAACTTCACAGATTGCAAAAACCGTTAATTCATCTAAATCATCTTCTACTTCAAATACAAGTGCTTCAACCGTAAAATCAGCAGCAGAAACTGCAACACAGGAATTAAAAGAAGCAAAAACCTCAGCAGAAATCAAAGCTGCTCTCGGAAAAGTTGATGCTCAACAAACAAAACTTGAACAAGAAATCAAAGGACTTAAGGAAACAGTTAGCGAAGAAGCTCAGGCTCAAGAAACCGCAAAACAAAATATTGAAACCGTTACAGGTCAAATCGAATCCGAAAACAAAAATATTCAACAGCAATCAAGTACAATTACAAAACTTCAAAGCAGCATTAGTCTTGAAGAAACAACTCTTAATATGAAGAAAAATATGCTAAGATCTGCTACCGATTTAACAAAAACAGCTTTACAAAATGAAATTACACAGCTTGAAGCAAAGATTGAACAGATGAAAAAAGATTTACAAGCAGCTCAAGATTCTATGAAAGCTTCTGAAGACAATATCAAAAACACCCTTGAACCGGCTAAACAACAGCACACTACGGCATTGGAAACAGCTAAGAAAAACTGGGGTGAAGCTCAGAGTAAACTTGAAAACAAACAAGCAGAATTAAAAGAACTTGACAAAACTGAACAAAAATATACAGAAAAACTTGACAAAAAAGAAGATCAAGAAGAAAAGAAAATGTCTTCAGCTTATACCGAACTTCATGAAATTGCAGAATCGTTTCAAAAAGAAACTGATTCCGCTAAAAAAACAGAATTACAAGAAAAATATAAAAAGCTTGCAAGCGAATATAACGAAATAGTTAAAAATTCTTCAAGCACTCAATATACAGCAGTTAATGCGGAATTGTCATAAACTTAATAATAAAATTTTGTTACATAGACTTTACATTTACAAATCATTAAATTATAATATAGACAGAAGAAAGAACGGGCACCCCCGTTCTTTTCTTACATTTTGAGGAAATTATTCCAGAAAAATGCGTATTACATACATAAAAGCAGAGGAAGGAAGTGTCATGAAACAAGATATTAACAGATATGAAGTTCTTGAAAAAATAAATCCGTTAATAGAAAATACAGCAATGCGTTTCGGATATATTCCTCTTGAAGTTGATTTCTCAAAAGAAAATCATCGTTGGTTTTTAAGAATTTATCTTTATTCAAGTGAAAAAGAAGTCACTCTTGATGACTGTGAAAAGGTTACAAGGAGTCTTTCCGACTTTCTGGATGAACTTATTCCTGTTAAATATTACCTTGAAGTTTCTTCTCCGGGTTTGGAAAGGAAGTTCAAATCCGATAAAGAATTCGTCATTTTCAAAGGCAGAAATGTCAGTATCAAATTAAAAACGCCATTGGAAGGTGAAGAAGAAAAAGTTTTCAAGGGCGAAATTTTGGATTTCAGCGAGTCGGAAGGTTTGAAATTTTTTAGATTTGAAGATGCTAAAGAACTTCAAATTCCAAAAGATAACATTCAATCTGCAAAGTTATACATTGATTAATATAAGGAGAATAACATGATTAAAATTGGAACAGCATTATTTGAAGCATGCGAAGAACTCGAAAGAGAGCGCGGAATATCAAAAGATGTTTTGATATCATCCCTTTGCGATGCAATGGTTGCCGCATACAAAAAGCACATGAGAATTAAAGAATCAGCAAATATAGAAGCAATTCTTGACGAACAATCAGGCGAAATCGGTGTTTTCAGCACAAAAACCGTAGTTAGCGAAGTTGAAGACCCGGAACTTCAAATTTCTCTTGAAGATGCAAAAGAAATTGATGAAGATGTAGAACTTGATGATGAAGTTAAAATTGAAGTTACACCCGATCAATTTGGCAGAATAGCAGCTCAATCTGCTAAACAAGTTATTACCCAAAGAATTCGTGAAGCCGAAAGAAACCTTGTTCTGCAAGAATTCATGGACAAGAAAGGTACTCTTACTACAGGTATTATCCAACGTGTTGAAAACCGCAACGTAATTGTTAATATCGGAAAAACTGATGCAATAATGCCTCAGAAAGAGCAAATCCCCGGCGAATATTACAAACCCGGCAACAGAATAAGAGTTTTTGTTCTTAACGTAAAAGAAACAACAAGATTGCCGCAGGTAATCGTTTCTCATGCACATGCCGAAATAGTTAGAGAATTGTTTGAACTTGAAGTTCCTGAAATTGAAGATGGAATTGTTGAGATTAAATCAATTTCCAGAGAAGCCGGCTACAGAACAAAAATCGCCGTTTGGTCAAATGACCCCGAAGTTGACTCTGTCGGCGCTTGCATCGGACCTCGCGGAAGCAGAATTCAGACTATCGTTTCGGAATTAAAAAATGAAAAAATAGATATTGTAAGATATTCCGAAGACCCTGTTGAATACATTGTTAACGCGCTTTCTCCGGCAAGAGTTGTTTCTGTAGATATCCTTGCTGATGATGAATATGCTCACGATGCGATGGTTGTAGTACCTGACGATCAGCTATCACTTGCTATCGGTAGAGAAGGTCAGAACGTAAGACTTGCACATAAACTTACAAACTGGAAAATTGACATCAAGAGCGTTTCTCAGATGGAAAAAGCCGAAGCTCAAAATATTCAAAACTACAATGAAGACATTTCGGAAGACACATTGGAAGACGAAGACGATGAATTAAAACAGGAAATTGAGGAAGAAATGAATCAGCAGGCTTATGATGAAGAAGATCTTCAAGTAGAAGAATCTGTTGAAGAAGAAACTTCCGAAGATGAAGTTTAGTTCATAATAAATTCAACTTAGAAAAGAGAGATGTTTCAACATCTCTCTTTTTTGCTAAAAAAATTAATTTTGTATTTTTATAACAAATTTTCGGTCCTAAGCTTGCGCCTTGACAAATAATATTGAGCAAATATTATATATGATATGGCTTAAAATACCAAATAGTATAGTAGTTATAAGTAGTAAAAAGGAGATTAATCTCATGGCACGTGAAAAGTATGAACGTACGAAACCGCACGTTAACGTAGGTACAGTAGGCCACGTTGACCACGGTAAAACAACATTGACAGCAGCAATTACTGCAGTATTGGCTGCTCAAGGACAAGCTGCAATGAAAAAATTCGATGAAATCGACGCAGCTCCTGAAGAAAGAGCAAGAGGTATAACCATCTCTACTGCTCACGTAGAATATGAAACAACTACAAGACACTATGCACACGTTGACTGCCCTGGTCACGCTGACTATGTTAAAAAC
>CAZCIW010000016.1:0-34108 GCA_964499135.1 uncultured Muribaculaceae bacterium | reverse complement strand
ATGGGCATTTTTACCGGGTTTTATCATAGCGATACCCCCGAAACCCTGTCTACGAAACCTTTTAGAGTGTACCCCCCCCCGCAAATGCAGTCATAGCGCGTCTTTCCATGCTTTTACCTCTTTCTTTTTTAATTAATTACTGTTACTTCCTTATCTTAACATATTTCTCTGAACTTTTCAACCCAAGGTTAGAAAAGTATTTATTGACAACACCCCCTCTTGTTCAAATATATTTACAGTGATATAATTTTGATATGAGGAAACAGGTTAGTTTAACAACGCAAAACCGACTGATAATTTCAGGCTTGATTTTAAGTACCGTTTTAATTGTATTTATTGCGATTTTTGCGATTTTTAATATACAAAAAAAACTAAATGAGGGTTATAAAAGTTTCGGACAGGTTATCTCGAAAATCCTTGCCATAGAAACACTTGAATTGACGCGCGGTCTTGACAACAAAGAAACCGGAGAGACTTTAAAACTACACTTTGAAGGAATTTTAAAAAGCTATAGCGATATTGTGTTTCTGGAATTTAAAGACAAAAACGGCAATATCGTTTATTCTGGTAAAAATGGAGCTCACAAAAATGCAAAACGCGCCAATATTACAGTAACTTCTCCGGTTATAAGTACTCCAAAACAAGGCTCGGAAACAATCGTCGGAAGTGTAACGATTGCACTTTCAGGAAACATAATTAATCAGATTTCCTCAACTACACGCGCATCACTTTTGTTTGTATTTACAATAGCTTGGGTCGTTTTTGCGTTCGTTATCCTAATTAATACTTACTTAATTACACGAGAACTCAGAATTCTTCAAAATGGTGTTAAAAAGATCTCTACAGGTGAGTTCGGATTCAAAATCGAAGGTCAGGATGTCTCAAACGAAGTTAAAGAACTTTTCACAGAATTCAACGATATGTCGGGTCGTTTGCACATATACGAAGAACAAAATATTGAACAGCTTACACTTGAAAGAAACAAGCTTGAAGCAGTTCTTTTGAGTATAGCAAACGGAGTTGTTGTATGTGACAACAACGACAAAGTTGTTCTGGTAAATAACCATGCTCAAAATCTTCTTGAAGTCAGCGAAGAAAAGCTTCTTGATACAGAAATTCAACAATATATTGATACGGAAGGAAATTTCTGCTTTAAAGATAAAATTGAAGAATTCAAAGATATACCACTGGAAATAATTGAATCTAAACCACTTGAATTTAACATTTCAATTGACAAAAGAGTATTAAAATCAATCATTTCACCAATGTTTACCAGAAACAACGATTATGTCGGCTACATAATCGTTCTTATCGACGTAACGAAAGAAACCGAAATGGAGGAAATGAGAACACATTTTATCTCAAATGTTTCGCATGAACTAAGAACTCCCGTAACTGTTTTAAGAAGTTACATAGATACCCTTCACAATTACGGCGATGAGTTTGATGAAGAAACTAAAAAAGAATTCATCGGAACTTTAAACCAAGAAATAATAAGACTTCAAAATATGGTAAATGATATTCTTGATTTCTCAAAACTTGAAACTAATGCAATTTTAGAAAAAGAACCTTCAAATATTACAAAACTTGTCGAATATTGCACAAATCAGGTTGAAGTGCTTGCACGAGAAAGAAATATTAAAATCGAAATATCGAAAGATGATAACATAAGCGAAGTCGAATTAAATGAAAGCAGTATTGAAAGAGCATTCACTAACCTTATGTCCAATGCTATAAAATATTCACCTGATAACGGTACAATAAAAGTTAAAATAAGTAATTTAACCGATGAAATTCAGGTTTCAGTGACAGATGAAGGCTGCGGGATTTCACCTGAACACCAGAAGAAAATTTTTGACAGATTTTATAGGGTAGAAAATAACACTCATACGATAAAAGGAACCGGTTTGGGGTTAAATCTTGTTAAAACAGCAATTGAAAAACATCACGGAGGAAGAGTTTTTGTGCAATCAGAACTAGGAAAAGGTTCAACTTTCGGATTTATTCTACCAATAAAAGCTTCCGTGCAGGATGAGGAATTGACAATAAGCTAAAAAGTCAAATTTCCACTCTCACACGCCTTTCAATAAGTGATAAAAAATCTGCAAGCCACAGATTACGGGGCATGTGAATATATGTACATTACTCAAGTACAACTAACCTGAAACATTTACAGATAACAAACAGCCCTAATTGAATACAGCTAAGATAAAATTACGAAAATAACCCGTTGATCTTGTCAATAATGTCTTGCGGGTCAATTTCGTTAGTAACTTTGTTTATATCCTGCGCAATTTGATAAAGTTTAGCCGCCTCGATTTTATCGCCCGTAATCGTTATTGCACGCGCAAGGTTAAAATGAGCAAGCGCATAATTCGGATTACATTCAATAGATTTTTTAAACAGGTCAATTGATTTTTTAACTCGACCCAAATCGTCAAGATAAATTACACCCAAATTGTTATATGCTATATCATAATTCGGGTCATACTCAATGGACATTTCATACTCTTTAATTGCCTCATCAAGATCACCTTTACCCCAGTATAGAAAGCCTAGATTACAATGAATTTTTGCATTCTTAGGGTCTAAATCAAGCGCATTCCTGTAAACAGCAAGCGCATTTGCGTAATCTTCCTTATCATAAAAAGCACTTCCGAGATTGATGTAAATATCAATGTCTTCAGGAGTAAGCAAATACGCACTCTGATAAGATGTAATCGCCGCATTTATATCATTCTTTGACTCTTGATAAACAAACCCAAGAGTTTGATTTATAATACTTGTCCATTGTTTGCGCGGATTTAAAGTAACAGCAGTCTGAAAATGAGAAATCGCACCTTCTATATCACCTTTTACATACAAAATATTAGCTAAATTTGAATGCACATCAGGCATGTTTGGCATAATTTGAATTAATTTTTCATAAATTTCAACTGCACTGTCATAATCGCCAAGTTCTTCATATGCCTGACATAGATGTCGGTATGCTTGAATATTCAAACAATCTAACCATATTGCCATTTTATATTCTGTAATTGCATCGTCAAATTTTCCAAGACTTCTGTAAATATCGCCTAAAAGACAATATAACGGAACAAAACCAGGCGCCTTTTCTATAGCCTCAATGTAAATTCCGATTGCATCTTCAACGCTTTTTGTATGAACCATATAAAAGCCTTTTACAAGTATCGGAAAGAATTTTAAATAAGACAAAGTTCTTCCAACATTTTCCAATGCTTGAATATCGAACGGAAGCGTCAACAAAGAAAGAACGTATTCAAAATATGATTTTAGACATTTTTTAAAAGATCTAGCAGATGACAGACTATATAAATTTGCTAATAAATAATGTGCACACGAATTGGCAAAAGGTTTACATTTAATAGCTTTTTTTGCGTTAATTGAAGCTTCTAAAAACCGAGCTTTTTTCGTGTATGTTTCAGCAAGAAGATAGTAAGCCTTAGCAAACTTTTCATTTTTTGAAATTGCCATATCAAGATAGTTTATAGCCTTATCCAGATCGCCTTTATAAAAATGTGCACGTCCTATTTTGTAATAAATTTCCGACGAATCAATGTAAGATTCAAGTGCACGCTGATACTCAGTGATTGCTTCATCAATATACTGAGCTGAATTATAAATATCTAAATGCCACGCAAGATATAAATCTCCAAGCCTTAAATGCAAGTCTGCATTAGTCGGATTTTCCTGCAACTCAATCTGGCAAAGCTCAATTGCATTCTTTACATTACCAATTTTGTACTCTCTATTTATTTTCTTTTCCAATAGTTTTGTATCTGTAGCCATAATCTCTCTTAAAACCAAGCCTGTATCATAACACTATTTTAATTAAGATTATGTAAAAAAGCAAGTTGTTTAAATTTATTTAGTGTATAATGATGAAAAATTCAAAAAGGAGTATTGATCAATGGATAACAGAATTTATTTTGTAGATGTAACAAATAGAGACGGCGTACAAACTTCAAGACTCGGGCTTGCAAAACTTCAAAAAACCATAATTAACCTTATGCTTGATGATATGGGAATTACGCAATCTGAATTCGGTTTTCCAACAACCCGGCACGAAATAAATTACCTGAACGGCAACTTGGAACTTGTCGAAAGAAACGTAATCACAAGAACAAAACTTTCCGGATGGATGAGAGCAATTGCCGATGATGTGGAATTATCATTCAAAAATGTGCCAAAATTAAAGAACGTAAACCTCTCACAATCAACTTCAGAACAAATGATTCACGGCAAATATATGGGCAAAAAAACTTCCCGTGACATCATAAACATGACATGCGAAGCTGTGGAATGCGCAGTTGCAAAGGGTGCCAAAACAATTGGTGTAAATGCCGAAGATGCATCTCGAAGCAATATGGATTTTCTTATTAAATTTGCACTTGAAGCAAAAAAATGCGGAGCCCATCGCTTCAGATACTGTGATACACTTGGTTATGAAGACCCTAAAACCGCATACGATAGAATTTATACAATAGCAAAAGAAGTAAGAATGCCAATAGAAGTTCACTATCATAATGACCTTGGAATGGCTGCCGCATGCTCGGTTATGGGCGCAAAAGCCGCGATAGATGCAGGAGTTGATGCCTACATAAATACAGCTGTCAACGGGATGGGAGAACGTGCAGGAAATGCAGATTTAGTTTCTTGCCTGCTTGCCGTTTTGAAATCCGCGGGGTTTAAAAATAGGTACAAGATTGATGAGAAAATTGACATAAGTAAGACATGGAAACTTGCGAAATACACAGCTTATGCATTCGGTATTCCAATTCCGATAAACCAACCGGCTGTTGGTGCAAATGCTTTTGCTCACGAATCAGGCATTCACGCTGACGGAGCATTAAAAGACAGAAGAAATTATGAACTTTACGATTTTGAAGAACTCGGACGAGGCGAACCTGAAATAATTGAAACAGGAAGAATGATTACAACCGGCGAATATGGGGGAATTAAAGGGTTCAGGAACGTTTACGAAAATCTTGAACTTGAATTTAAAGATGAGCACGAAGCTCGAAATATTCTGGAACTTGCAAGATACGCAAACGTTCATACTCAACAGCCGTTGACCGACAGTGAATTAAGATTTATCTACCATTATCCAGATGTTGCCGCCAAAATAATGACTGTTTCACCTTATTATGAACCGGAAGGTGCAATCAAAGAAAGAATTGAAGCAGGTCTAATTACAACTCCAGGAAGAATTATTTAATTTGTAAACAATTCTTAATATTAAAGCAAAAATTATTATTCAAGCGCTTTAATTACATAAAAATCATAAGGAGAATTTTTATGAATATACAACCGATTTCAGCGTTAAAAGTTAGCGCGAATTCAATTACCCCGGCAAACACTAAAACGCAGCAGAATAAACATGCTACATTTACCGGAGACACATCAGAAGTAAATAGTCAACAATTAACCAAAGCCTTAAAAGCGCTGGCACTAGCTTCTTCAATTGCGTTTATGCCGGTAATTACGACATCATGTGAAAAAGAACATTTTTGTGAAGAAAATTGTGACCATCCGAATCATATAACAAACCCTGATTTTCCCTCAAATCCGACTAACCCCGACACACTGAAAAACGGTGTAAATTATATTCTTCCGGAACTCACAATGGATAGATACGTAGTTAATGACGGCGACACAATTAGAATGGGGAAAGTAAATTTCTCGCAAAGCGTAATTCATGTTCCTTTTAACGCGCATAAATCATCCGAATTAAAAACAGTTCTGAATTTTATTGAAGCATTAGGTTTACTTACAGAAACCGCAGATAAAGAATATGTTGCAACAAGAAGTTTTGATAATAACATTGTTCCGGCACAGTTAACATGGCTTAACGAAAAAAACGGAACTGTTAATCAATTAAAACTTAACGGTTATGAAAATGATAAAAATATGATTACAATGGACTTAATTTCAATACCTACAGAAGGGAACCCCATTGAACAAAGGCTTGAATTAACTTCAGCCGGCATTGACAAACTTCTCGTTAATGTTTTTGATAAAGAAGGCGAAAATAAATTAAATTCAATGCTAATGACATTACAAAATGACACAATAACACAATTTAATGTTAATGAAGACGGGACATATTCAAAAACATACGAATACACCAAAAATAACGGAACTTCTGTTAACGTAAGAAATAAACAGGGTGAAGAGTCAAAACTTGCAAACGTCAACACCGTTGTTGCCACTTCAAAAGAAGAAGAATAAAATATTAATCTAGAAAAGAATGACCCGTGATATTTTTATGCTAAAATAATAGCAAAAAGGAGATATCATGGGTCAAACTTTAGCTGAAAAAATAATATCACAACATGCCGGACATAATGTCAAAGCCGGAGAACTTGTAATTGCAAATGTAGATGTTTGCGCAGTGCAGGATGGAACAGGACCTTTAACTGTTCAAGAATTCAAAAAACTCGGGAAAGAGAAATTAAACAATCCGGAAAGAACAATCCTTTTCATCGACCATGCGTCTCCAAGTCCAAGAAAAGAACTTTCAAACACGCACACTGTTCTGAGAGATTTTTCAAAAGAATACGGAGCAGTGCTCTCCGACGTCGGAGCAGGTGTTTGCCACCAGAGACTTATTGAAACTTTTGTTAACCCATGTGAAATTCTTGTTGGGGCAGATTCACACACTTGCACATCAGGCGCACTCGGTGCATTCGCTACAGGAATGGGTTCAACTGATATTGCCGTAGCAATGGCTCTCGGCAAAACCTGGCTCAAAGTACCTTCAACTTTTAAGATTGAAGTTAACGGAAAATTCAGAGAAGGTATTTGCTCAAAAGATTTAATGCTTCACCTTATCGGTTTAATTGGTGCCGATGGAGCTACGTATAGAGCACTGGAATTTTGTGGCGACACAATTGAAAATATGGAAATGTCCGAAAGATTTACACTTGCAAATATGGCTGTAGAAGCAGGAGCAAAAGCAGGTTTATTTGTTGCTGATAACAAAACTAGAGAATATTTAAAAAAACACGGAAGAGAAGATAAATTTAGAACTCTTTCACCTGATTTTGATGCTGCATATGAAAGAGTTATTAAAATCAACGCAGAAGACATTAAACATACAGTATCGTGTCCGCATACTGTTGATAATACAATAACTGTTGACGAACTTGATAAAATAAAAGTTGATCAAGTATTTATCGGAACATGCACAAACGGAAGAATTGAAGACTTACGTATCGTTGCAAAAATATTAAAAGGTAAAAAAGCTCATTCTGATGTAAGATTGTTAATCTGTCCGGCATCAAAAGAGGTATACCTGCAAGCGTTAGGGGAAGGATTAATAAACATTTTTGTAGAAGCAAATGCAGCAATTTTGCCACCGGGATGTGGACCATGCGTCGGAGTTCATGCCGGAACTCTTGCAGATGGTGAAGTTTGTTTGGCTACTCAAAATAGAAATTTCCAAGGCAGAATGGGGAACACAAAAGGATTTATCTACCTTTCTTCTCCATATGTTGCGGCATATACAGCATTAAACGGCTATATATCTGCTAAATAATTTATAGTTTTAGTAAAAAAAATATAACCTGATTACTATAAGCTTTAGCGCGTACAATTGCGATAGAATTTTCCTTACCATAGAAGTAAGGAGAAAACTATGCCCGATTTCAAGCTGCAATACAAAAAAATGACTTTGGAAGAGCTAATAGTTCTATCCCAGCAAGATGATTTCAAAGCTCTGGAAGAGCTTATCCGCAGAGAACAAAAAAGCATCTTTGCGACATTTTCTTATCTTACCGAAAAACGTGAAAACATTGCTGACTTGACGCAGGAGGTTCTACTGCGTCTTGCTAAGAATATAAAAAATCTAAAAAACCCAAAAACATTTAAAAGCTGGCTTAATACAATTATAACGAATATTTTTTATGATGAACTTAGAAAAATAGAGAAAAAACCAACAACATTATCTCTTGATGAAAGTATTTGTGAAAATCCGGACTTAAATATTTCATTACTGATACCTGATAAAAAATGTAAACCTCATGAAAAATGTGTTTCAAATGAACTTGAAAAAATAATCAAAGAGGCAATACAAAAGCTTCCGGAACATTTTAAAATAGCAATAGTTTTGAGAGAGTTTCAAGGATTAAGCTATGAAGAAATTGCACATGCGACGCATTCAAGTATTGGAACTGTTAAATCAAGAATCGCACGTGCAAGATGTAAACTCCAAGAAGGGTTGAAGACTTATATTTAAAGAAAGGATAATACCACCATGCAACAACAACTAACTTGCAATCAAGTAGGAGCACTTCTTGCATACTACATAGAAAACAAATTAAATAAACAACTAACAACTGATATTGAATATCATTTAAGTATTTGTCCTGCTTGCAAGAAAAAATTCATGCAATTAAAAAACATAAAGGATAAAATTTCAAATTCAAGTCAAAAGAAATCAGAGCAGGAGAAAACTATTAAAAATACAGAAACAAATGACAAAAGATACGGAGATTTTAAAACAAATCTTTCAGCATATATTGATAATGAACTTTCTAGCGAAGAAAACCTGAGAGTAAAAAAATTTGCTATTTCAAATCCTGTAGCCAGAAAAGATTTGGAGGATATTTACAACTACAAGCGACTTCTTCATTCCTCATTTACAAAAACAAAAAATGAAACAAAAGAAGATTTTACCAAAAACACACTTAATCAGATTTACGCAATGAATAACACGAATAAATTTGATAAATTCTATTTGTTGATGATATTATTTATAATAATTATGGCAACAGCACTTTTAGGTGTTGCACATTTTTTCCCATTTTAGATTTTTAGGTTTCCACTATAAAATCTTGAATATGCCTGTTGTAGATAGGCATCAATACTTAATTTTTGATAAGGCAAATGTACTTCGGAATTATTAATATTTGCATTTCTCTTCGCAAGGATTTCTTTCTGCGTATTCGCAGCATAACGATTTCTTAAAATCGGTGTAATAATATTACAAGACAAAATAGAACCTACTGTACTCGTTATAACATCTACGCCATTTTTAAAATCAGTATAATGCTCTCTGATATCACCTGTCATTCCAGACTTTATATCAGTTGAAACTTTTCCTACTTTATCGGTAAGGTTGTGATCTTTTATATACTTTTGGATTTTTGGAGTTGCAAGTTTACCCGTGGAAACAAGTTTTGAACCAATGGATTTGAAAGTATTTGTTACAATATAAAATGATAAAATGTTAACGGCAGCATCAGCACATTCTTGCGGAATTAGAAACAGTTTTTCCTTTGTCTGAATTTTATCATTTATAAGAACCGCAGTAACCTGAGCCGCTGAAGACAAAATCCACCCCAAAACACCTGTATGAACAAGCATTTTCCCGGGAGCTTCACCGTATTTTTTGTAAAGATAATTTTTTAGATCCATGAAATTTTTAGACATAAAATCTGCACAACTATTTAGATGTTTCATTTTTTGCACCTCCGGAAGCTTTTACAAATTTATTTGTCAAATAACGGGTAAGAGGAACATCTATTAAGAAATTGGTAAAAGTCATAACAACAAGTGCTGCTATTGTACCAAAGGCATTTTGATATTGTTTAAAAGATTCGGAAAGATCAGATACAGCTCTTGATGGGGAAAATAAAGTATTCCATTTAGTTCTTTTCACTCGCAAACCGTTTTTGTCGACAGAAGAAGCAAGTTTAGAACAGTTTTTGATTGCAGATATACACCCTTTTCTAATAAAATATCCGGTTGTTGTACCCGCAATAATCTTTGCTATAGTTCTACATACAGAAACTTTCCTTGTGTCTTCATCAACTCCTTTATTTTTTGCATCAATAAAAGGTTGTGACATAAGTGCAGTTCCACCAAGTATCAAGCGGTTTTCAGGAGAAGAAATTTTCGAACCGATCCATTTAATTCTTTTTTGCCACTTTTCGCTGCTTACAACCGAATTGGGCAGGCAATCATAAAATACCTGATTCACGTGCTGACTGACATTTTTGGCAGCCTTATAAAAAGAACTGTTTCTAAATGAATTTATACCTATAGACATGATACTTTTACCCAAATCAATAAAGATAGTAAATGTATAGAATTGCCTGCAAACGATATATTATTACAAAAATTTTACAAAACAATATCAATGTAGCAAATTTTTACATTCACTGATTTTTAGGTACAGCGAAGGAGACTCCAATGCAATATTCAGAATTTAAAAATCAGTTCATTAACAAAGTTTACATTCCGTATATGAATGATGATCGATTTATGGCAAGAACAGCCCTTGCAAATATGTATAACAACGGCAAAAATAACCCGCGCGGAACAATTTATCAATGTGCATCTGCATTTGGTGCTACGCGAGATATGTATAAAAACACTGTAGCAGAATTAAAAAAAGCTGGCAAAAAAGATGAATTATCTGCTCTTCATAAAAAATTTAAAGATTTTACAGTTGAAATTTCAGGTTCCAGTCATCCGACTGTTTCCAACGCATTACAAAGAGTAGAACAAAACTATAAAGAAATGTACCCTAGCCAAAGGACAAAATCATTTACAAGCTTTGTTATTCTAAAACAGAATTTTCCAATTTTAAGAAAATTGAAGTTTTTGGCAAAATTTTTATAGAATAGCACCTTTTGGAACAACGGTGATTCCACCCTGTGAAACATAAAATCCGCGCTGTTCATCTTCTTCTCTGTTAAAGCCTATACGCGTATGAGGCGGGATTGTTACGTTTTTATCGATAATAGCCCTTCTTATTCTTGAATAACGACCTATTTCAACATTTTCCATCAAAATACTTTCAGAGATTTGCGAGTAACTGTTTACGCGAACTCTTGGCGAAAGTACGCATTTTGAAAGCCCGCCACCCGAGACAACGCAGCCTTCTGACACCATTGAATTTGTCGCCATACCTACTCTGTCACCTTCAGACCAGATAAATTTTGCAGGCGGATAGTTGTAGTTAAAAGTTCTCAACGGCCACTCTCTGGAATATAAATTCAACTCCGGATTGCTGTCAAGCAAATCCATATTAGCCTGCCAGTAAGCATCAATACTTCCTACATCTCTCCAATAGCCTTTTTCAGCATCAGTAATTCCGGGGAATGTGTTTAATGCAAAATTATAAATATAAATTCTTTTTCCTTGCTCAAGAAGCATCGGAATAACATTCTTTCCGAAATCATGGTTTGATGTATCAATCAATTCATCTTCCTCTAGGGCATTTAACAAAATATCTTTATCAAAAATATAATTTCCCATAGAAGCAAGACAATAGTTTGGATTTCCAGGAATAGATTTCGGTTTATCTTTGGGCTTCTCAACAAAATTAGTAAGTCGCCAGTTATCGTCAACTTCAATAATCCCAAACTCATGAGCCTCCTCAATCGGAATTGGAATTGCAGAAATTGTCAAATCAGCCTCATTATCTTTGTGAAAAGAAAGCATTTGAGAAACATCCATTTTATAGATATGATCGCCGCCGAAAATACAAACATATTTAGGATTTTCATCATTAATATGAAAAATATTCTGATAAATCGCATCCGCCGTACCACGATACCAATCCGAACCTGTTCTCATCTGAGCCGGAGCAAGGTCAACATACTGATTTAAAAACGGAGACAATGCCCAACCGCGTGTAATATGCTTGTTCAAAGAATCAGATTTATATTGAGTCAAAACTTTTATTTTATAGAAACCTGAATTTATAAAATTGTTCAAAACAAAGTCAATAATCCTGTAACGTCCTCCAAATGGAACCGCCGGCTTTGCCCTATCCCTAGTTAAAGGATACAATCTTTTTCCTTCTCCACCCGCTAAAATCATGACCAATGCATCATCAATCGACATATAACCCCGCTTTCATTTATTTTCTATAATTATACATCATAAATGGGAAAAAACGCAATACTTTATAAATAATCTAAGAATCGGAGCACCCTCCACAAGAATTGCACCCGCTACAACCTTTATGAGCACTAAATAAATCTTCGAAATCAAAAACTTTATCCTCCAAAACTTTTTCAATTACAACTGGATAAAGATGATTTTCTAACATCTCAATAGAGGCTTTAAACTCATCAAAATGCATCAAATTTCCAATTAAAACAGGATATTGAGCAATAATTTTTCCACCATCTACTTCATTATTATACCATTGAACAGTCACACCACTAACTTTTACACCGGAAGAAAATGCTCTGGAAAGAGCATCCTCACCCTTAAACGCAGGTAATAGAGAAGGATGAATTCTAATAAAACGACCTAATTCCAACACATTTGGTTTCAATTCTCTCTTATAATCATCCAGCACTATCAAATCGAATTCGGTTGTTGCAAAAAATGCAGAATTTTCTTCATAAGGCAGATATTTTGATTTTAAACCAAGCTCTTTTGCTTTTTTTAAAACTTCAGAATTAACATTATCTGTCAAAAGAGTAATCTCAACATCACTGTCTTTCAAATCCATAAAATGTTCTACAATTGCTTCCAAATTTATTCCTCTGTCAGAGCTTAAAATCGCTATTTTTTTCATAACAAACCCTCCCTAAAAGAATTTTAATACAAATATTTAATAAAGTAGCAATTTTTTTTTTTACAAGTTTTGTAAAATTTATCAAAGGAGTAAATATATGATAATAAACAATTCTTCTCATTCAAAATTTGCATTCGGAACCAAATATCCTACAGAAACAATTCTCGCCATAGCAAGTAAAAAAGATATCAGAAAAGCAGATGCTGTTAATTTTATCAATTCAATTACAAAACTTAACAAAGAAGAACAAAAAGCCATACTTAGAATTGATAATAAAGCATTTTTAAAACATTTACAAAATGTTTCAGAACATCTTATGAGCCAAATTCCAGGATTAAAAAAATTTGTTCTTCAACTCGACAATGCAGCCTCTAAAAAAGATGAAATTTATAAAAAAGCAATTCTTTTATACGGTGATGAAATTGATGTAAAAAGACTCTCAATTCCTCGAATCGGCAAAAAAGCCGGCTAAAAACGAAACAATAAAAGACCGCTTAAACAAGCGGTCTTTTTGTAGGATATTTCTCTATATAATTATCTAGCCACAAAGTGCAAGTAATATACCTGCTGCAACAGCAGAGCCAATTACACCTGATACATTTGGGCCCATTGCATGCATTAATAAATAGTTTTGAGGGTTAGCCTCCAAACCTACTTTATTAGATACACGAGCCGCCATAGGTACGGCAGATACACCGGCAGAACCGATTAACGGGTTGATAGGCGGAATTTCCTTACCTGTTAATTTACCAATTAAGTTAGTACAACAATTCATTAATTTAGCCATCAACACACCACCGGCAGTAGCGAAAGAAAAGGCAATGATACCCAAAAGCAAAATGAACAAAGTTTGACCATTCAAAAATTGTTCAGCCGAGAGTTTTGAGCCAACCGACAATCCTAAGAAAATTGTAACTATGTTGATTAAAGCATTCTGCATAGTGTCAGAAAGTCTATCTACAACACCACATTCTTTGCATAAATTACCGAAACACAATGCCCCAAGGAGCGGACATGCACTTGGCAAGAAAATTATACAAAGAATTAAAATCATCAATGGAAATACAATTTTCTCTCTTTTTGTAACTTCTCTTAACTGAACCATCTCTATTTCACGTTCAGCTTTGGTAGTTAACAGCTTCATAATAGGCGGCTGAATTACAGGAACCAATGCCATATAAGAATAAGCCGCAACAGCAATTGAACCCAATAATTCAGGAGCTAATTTAGTTGTAACATAAATTGATGTAGGACCGTCTGCACCACCTATGATACCGATAGACGCAGCTTGAGCCATTGTAAAAGGTTCCAGACCCATAGATGCCATAACAGGTCCTAACAACAATGCCATAACTAATGCGCCAAAGATACCAAATTGAGCAGCACCACCCAATAATGCCGTCTTAGGGTTAGCAATTAATGGTCCGAAGTCAGTCATCGCACCTACCCCCATGAAAATAATCAACGGGAATAAGCCTTTGTGAATACCGGCCTCAAAAATAATACCTAAAAAGCCATTTGGACCCGCAATTTCTTCACCGGGTAGCATTGGAATATTTGACAATAAACCACCAAACGCAATTGGTACAAGAAGCAATGGCTCAAACTGTTTTTTAATACCAAGCCACAATAAGAACAAACAGATAAGAATCATGATCCATTGTCCGTGAGCTTGAAAAACTTGATCCAACCCACTTAACGACGGATTGTTAAACGCATTCTCAGCCGTTTTTTGTAACAAGCTAATCCCTGTTGAATGCCAGAGTTCTTGTAAACCTTGTCCTATACTAATACTCATTTACAATTCCTCCTTCAATTAACCAATTACTACCAATTCTTGACCGGTCTTAACTTGGTTACCAACTTCAATGTCAACAGATTTTACAACACCTGAAAGCGGAGATTTGATTTCTGTTTCCATTTTCATAGCTTCTACAACAGCAAGAACATCGCCTTCCTGAATACTGTCACCAACACCTACGAGGACTTTTAAAACAGTTCCCGGCAAAGCTGCCTTAACAGGTGTTCCTTCACCACTGTCAGCAGTATTGCTTGCCTCTATACCTGCTTTAACATTGATATCATAAAGTTTACCATTGACAGTTGCTTTATTTCCTTCAATCGCAACAGCATATTTTTTACCATTAACTGTAACAGTGTAACCGTTTGAAGAGTCTTCTTTAACTTCTTTGGAGCCGGCTTCGCATTTTCTTACACCAATTGTAGCTTTACCTTCAAGGAAAAGAATACCTTTTTCTTTACAAGCAGCTGCAATAAAGAGATTTTCTTCAGATTCTTCAAGATTTGCATCTTTAAGCATTTTTCTTGCGGCTTCAATACCTTTGTTAGGATCTTTGTCATTTAAGTCAACAACTTTTTCGGTTGTAGGTTGAAGATTTAATTGTTCAGCTGCAATTTTAACGATTTCAGCATCTGGTTCACAAGGAGTTTTTCCAAAATAACCCAAAACCATTTTTCCGTAGCCTTCAGCAATTTTCTTCCATTTGCCAAACATAACATTGTTGAATGCTTGTTGGAAATAGAATTGTGAGACCGGAGTAACGGAAGTTCCAAATCCGCCTTTTTCAACTACTTCCTTCATTGCAGCAACGACTTCAGGATATTTGTCCATCAAATTGTTATCACGAAGCATTTGTGTATTTGCAGTCAATGCTCCACCCGGCAATGGTGATTGGATAATCATCGGGTTAACGGCAAGCGCTTCCGGCGGAAGGAAGTAATCTTTCATGCAATCTTTGAAAATTTCTTCAGTTTCAAGAATTTTTTCAACATCAATACCAAGATCATAATCTGTACCCTTCAATGCATGCCACATAGAAACAATATCCGGCTGAGCAGTTCCACCTGAAACAGGTTTCATTGAAAGGTCAATACCATCAGCACCACCATCAAGAGCAGCAAGATAAGCTGCAAGACCTGTACCGGCAGTTTCATGAGAGTGGAATCTGATATGAGCATCTGCACCCAAAATTTCTCTTGTGCGCTTAATTGTTTCAAAAACTTTTCTCGGATTAGATGTACCTGAAGCATCTTTGAATGCTAAACTGTCAAATGGAATACCAGCATCAAGAATGTTTCTTAAAACTCTTTCATAGAATGCAACGTCATGAGCACCTTCACATCCGATAGGAAGCTCCATCATAGTGATTGTTACTTCGTGTTTCAACCCGTTATCGCGAATACATTGACCTGAGTAAATAAGGTTATTTACATCGTTTAAAGCGTCAAAGTTTCTTACAGTTGTAACACCGTGTTTTTTAAACATTTTTGCGTGAAGATTAATAATGTCTCTCGGCTGAGAATCCAGACCAACAACATTTACTCCGCGAGCTAAAGATTGAAGGTTAATGTCCGGACCAACAGCGGCTCTAATTTTGTCCATTGTTTCAAACGCGTTTTCGTTGCAATAAAAAATTGGTGATTGGAAACGAGCACCACCCGCAACTTCAAAGTGTTTGATTCCGGCAGCAACAGCTGATTGAAGAGCTGGAATAAAATCATCTACAAATACTCTTGCTCCGTAAACTGATTGGAAACCATCTCTAAATGAGGTATCCATAACTTTGATAAGTTTTTTTCCCATAATTTATATCCTTTCATAATTTTAAAAAATTCTATCCGCGAGATTTGGCAACAGCAATAGCAACGGCAATCGCCTCATCTTCCGATACATTTGAACGTTTACCCGGTTTTACGGCAACCTTAACTTCTTCAGGAAAAAGCTTGTTTAAAGCTGAAACAGCCTTAGACATACCATTCATCGAATAAATCATAATAATAAGGAACACAAATACAAATCCCATTCCTATACCCATTAGAGCAAGTCCTTGCTCAAAAAGTTGAATCCATTGTCCTGTCATAATATATCTCCTATTGTAAGTACAAATTTTTCATTATTATTTTCCAAAAGCAAAGCCCCGTTGTCATCTACGGATTTTGCAATTCCACTTCTAGTTTCGTTAAATACCTGCACACAAACTTCTTTTTCAAGAAAGCATGCTCTATTTAAATAATCATGCTTGATTAGTTCAAAACCACTATCCAAGAAACAATTATACTCCTTAAAAAATAAAGTGAGAACTTTTTCCAAAAATTCTTTTGAAGCCGGCGAATTATTTTTAAGTTCAACAGCAAGTGACGTAACTGATTTATCCGTTATTTTTTTTACATCATCTTCCGTAGCTGTAATATTTAAGCCAAACCCTAAAACAAGACCTTTTAAATTAGCTCCCTGCATAATTGTTTCGCATAAAATTCCTGCAATTTTTTTTCCGCCAATTAAAACATCGTTCGGCCACTTAATTTCAGGTTTTAAAGAATACTCTTCCAAGACTTTACACAGTACTACAGACAAATACTGTGTTAAGTTAGCGAATTTTTCATCAAAAATTTTAGAAGGTTTTAAGACAATTGATACAAACAAATTTCCGTCACCCAAATCAATCCAAGAACGAGACAGACGCCCCTTGCCGGCAGTTTGGTGTTTTGCGACAATTACAGATCTATCATCCAATGAATCAATATGTTTTTTACCGTATAAGTTGGTAGAATCTACCTCATCGAGGTATAGAAATTTCATATTCCCCTCTCTAAAATTTCCTATATGCAATCATTTTATAACAAACAAAAAAAATTTGCGATTTTTTTTTTATGATGTAGAATAATCTTGCAAGAGGGAGAGAGATAAATGAGTGAAACAGGTCACTGGATATACACACTGAGTACAAATGGACAAGACTTTACATTCAACCTTGATACGATTTTCACCATGTGGTTTGCAATGGCAGTTATAATAATATTTGCATTAGTTGCAACACATAAAATGTCTATTTTCCCGTCAAGATTACAAGCACTTTCCGAAAGTATATTAAAATTTTTCTGGAGCACACTGGACACGATGATGCCAAATAAAAACAGACAACATGTTCCGCTTGTAGCATCTCTGTTTTTATTCATTTTGACAGCAAATCTTATGGGACAGCTTCCTCTCAGAATAATTCACTTAAAAGCAGGTGAACTCGCCTCTCCGACAAATGATCTGAACCTGACCGGAGCACTTGCATTAATCGTTCTAATATACTACGTAGCGGCAGGTTTAAAGGCAAAAGGTGCAAAGTTTTTTCTACACGAATTCAGCTTTACGGGAATTGTAATGGGACTTGTCGAGTTGCTGGAAATGGTAACAAGACCGTTAAGCCTCGCAATCCGACTTTTTGCAAATGTATTTGCAGGAGAAATTCTCGTTTCAATAGCTCTCGGGCTGTCGGCATACTTTTTACCGCTTCCGATTATGTTATTTGAATTGTTGGTTGCATTTATTCAGGCGACAGTATTTATGATGCTTACAATTGCCTATATTTCATCGGCAAGTTCGGAAGCGCATTAAAAAAGTTTTTACAAATTATACAATTTAAATAAAAGGAGAAAATTATTATGGAAGAACAAATCGCACAAATTTCACAAATGGCACACTTAGGTGCAGGTATTGCAATCGGTTTTGGTGCAATCGGCGCAGGACTCGGTATCGGCTTTGCAACAAAAGGTTTGATGGATGCGGTTTCACGTCAGCCGGAAGTGGCAGGTAAAGCATTCGGATTTTTCCTTTTAGGTGCAGCTTTGTCTGAAGCATGTGCGCTGTACGCATTTGTAATCGCATTCCAACTGCTTGGTAAATAAGATTTAGTCAAGAATTTTTCGAGGTAAAAATGGAATTCAACGCAACATTTTTTGTATCAGCATTAAGTTTTATAGTGTTCACGTTTGTAATGAACGCTATATTCTACAAACCTTTGACAAAAATTATTGAAGAAAGAGAAACCTATATAAAAGGAACTGTTGATGATGCTCAAAATTCCGAAGAACTTGCAAACAAACTTTTGAAAGATAAGGACGCTCGGCTTTTGAAAACTGCTGAAGAAACAAGAAAAATGCTTACCTCGGCAACTCAAGATGCAAATATTAAAGGCGATGAACTTTCTAACGAAGCAAAACGCCAAGCTCAAATGAAGATACACGCAGCAAAAGAAACTCTTCACTCCGAAACTGAACAAGTTCAAAATGAACTTAAATTAAAAGTAAAAGAACTTGCAGAAGAAATTGCTTCAAAAGTTTTGAATGAGGAAATCCACATTGAAAATGTTAACAAAGAACTTATAGACAGGATACTTGTTTAATATGGATGAAATTATTAAAATTTGGGACATAATCGTAAAATCAAATACCTTCAACTTTGCAATTTTAATTTTAATATTTGCAATATTGGCGAACAAGCTTAACATTAGTGAAAAGCTTGACAATTTGAAACAATCAATTGTAAAAGCTATTGAAACTGCACAATTAAAAAAAGAAGAAGCTGCAAGATTACTTTCAAACGCAAGGCAAGATGTAGAAAACCTTGATGAAGAAATCTGCGAGCGGTTGACAAAAGCGAAAGAAAATGCCTCCAATATTTCAGAAGCAATTTTAAAAAATGCAGGCGAAAAAGCAAGAAAATATGAAACGGAAATTTCTAAATGTATAAAAGCCGAAGAAAAGATAGTTTGCACAAAACTTTCAAAACAAACAGCTGAGGCTGCTATATTATTGGCAAAGGATCATATAAAAAATCTTCTTGAAAACAACAGAGAATTTCACAAAAAATTTATAAACGAAAGTATAGAAGAACTCGACAGGATAAATTTATAATGAAAAAACAAATATCAACAATCGCAAAAACATATGCAGACGGTATAATTGAGTATTCTGCCGGCGACATTTCAAAAGCTGAAAGGATTTTATATAATCTTAAAAATATTCAATTGAGTTTAAATTCATCCGAGGAATTACATGACCTGTTAAAAAATCCTGCAATTGATTTCTCTAAAAAAATTGAAATTATAAATGAAATATTCAAATCAGAACTTGATGAACACGAAAAAAATATCCTGAAAATGTTAATCGAAAAACAAAGGTTCAACGAGTTTGAAAATATTGTCGAGGCATTAAAAGTTCAAATACAAAAAATTAAAGGCGAAAAAGAAATTTTCATTACTTCGGCTATCGCACTTGATGATGATGAAAAATTAAGAATAATATCAAAACTTGAAACAAAGTTTCAATCAAAAGTTCTTCCGATATGGAAAGAGGATAAAGAAATACTCGGCGGACTTGTTATCCAGACAGATGATGACATAATTGATATGAGTCTTCTGAATAAAATAACGAATTTAAGTAAAAATATAATCAAATAAAGGGGAAATTATGGCACTAATAAAACCGGATGAAATTAGTTCAATAATTAAAAGCAAAATCGAAAATTATGATTTACAGACAGAAATTTCAAACACCGGAACGGTTATTGAAATTGGCGACGGCATTGCCCGTGTTTACGGACTTAGAAACGTAATGTCAAATGAACTTGTAATATTTAACGATGGCAAAGACACGCTCGGAATCACTCTAAACCTTGAAGAGGACAATGTAGGTATCGTAATTTTGGGCGAATACACTCACATTAAAGAAGGAATGAACGTAAAAACAACCGGCAGAATCGCTTCGGTTCCGGTTGGAGACGGACTTATCGGCAGAATAATTGACCCAACAGGAAAACCGATTGACGGTAAAGGCGAAATTAGTTTTGACAAAACTCGCCCAATCGAAAGAGTTGCACCCGGTATTGTTTCAAGAAAATCAGTTCACCAGCCGCTTCAAACAGGATTAACGGCTATTGACGGATTAACTCCAATCGGAAGAGGTCAACGTGAGCTTATTATCGGCGACCGTCAAACAGGAAAAACTGCCATCGCAATTGATACAATTTTAAATCAAAAAGGTCAAAATGTTATCTGTATTTACGTTGCAATCGGTCAAAAAGCTTCAACGGTTGCGCAAATCGCAAAAACGCTTGAAGAACACGGAGCATTAGAATATTCATTAATTGTTTCTGCTACAGCAAATGAAAGCGCGCCTTTACAATACATAGCACCGTTTGCGGGAGTTGCAATCGGAGAAGAATTTATGGAACAGGGCAAAGATGTTCTGATTGTTTATGATGATTTGAGCAAACACGCGCAGGCTTACCGTGCAATGAGTTTGCTTCTTAAAAGACCACCCGGACGTGAAGCTTACCCTGGCGATGTTTTTTATCTCCATTCAAGACTTCTTGAACGTGCGGTTAAACTCAACGACAAGCTTGGTGGCGGAAGTATTACTGCACTGCCTATTATTGAAACTCAAGCGGGGGATGTTTCTGCATACATTCCAACAAACGTAATTTCAATCACGGATGGTCAGATTTTTCTTGAATCTAACCTCTTTAATGCAGGTGTAAGACCGGCAATTAACGCAGGAATTTCCGTTTCTCGTGTCGGCGGCGCAGCTCAAACTAAAGCGATCAAGCAGGTTGCAGGTAAATTAAGGTTAGACCTTGCGCAATATCGTGAGTTGGAAGCTTTCGCACAGTTTGCATCTGATCTCGATCAAGCAACAAAAAATCAGTTATTGCGTGGTGAAAAGCTTACAGAAGTCTTAAAACAGCCTCAATATGCACCATTAAGCGTTGCAGAACAGGTTTCCATACTTTTTGCCGCAAACGAAGGATTGTTGGATGATGTTCCAAACAATGATATCGCAAAATTTAAAAAAGACTGGTTTATCCATCTTAACGCAAACCTAAGAGCTTTGGCTGACAATTTGAATGATGGCAGTGCACTTTCAGATGAAGATAAAGCTGAATTAAAAGCTGCATTGGAAGAATTTAAGAAAACATTCTAAAATCCGGCTAAATTCACACTAAAGGAGAAAACTAAATGAAATGTTTTAATCATCATGACAGAGATGCTTTCGGTACCTGCAAAACCTGCGGAAAAGGGTTATGCCTTGACTGCATGAAAGAAGTTTCCGGAATGATAGTCTGCAAAGACAATCCCAAATGCGCAGAAACCGCAAAACTTGTTTCTATTTCATACGACAATGTCAAAAATGTTTATTCAAAACGCACAAGACTTTTTACAGGTTTTTTGGGGCTTGTATTCTTAATTGCCGGAATAATATTCGGATTTCTGGGATTTTGGGATATTGGCATGATGATTCTTGCCCTTATTTTCTCTGTTTTGGGAATATCTATGCTAATTAACAACAGAAAAATGAAACCAATTGAAACTAATAAAAGGTAGTACAACAACAAAAATTTGGAAACGAAAATGGCGAACTTAAAAGATATCAAAAACAGAATACAGAGTGTACAGAGTACAAAAAAAATCACGCGTGCGATGAAAATGGTTGCGGCTGCAAAAGTTAAAAAAGCAGAAACAACCGTTAAAATGTCACGACCATTCACTACTGAATTGAATACTATGTTCCAAAAGTTGTTAAATTCGGTCGGTGTGTATTCGGTAAATACATTAAAAATAACTTCCGCCGTTGATAATTATCCTGCACTTTTACAAGTAAGAGAAACTAAATCAGTGGGACTTCTCATTATAACATCCAACAAAGGACTTGCAGGCGCTTACAATACTAACGTTATAAAAAAGACTATTCAAACAATAAAGAATTATAACGAAAATAGAATTAAAGTCGTTCTTTTTGTAGTAGGACAAAAAGGTATCGGTTCCCTAAAGAAAAAATGTAAAGATTTCAATTGTGAAATAGCGAAAACATACACAGCTGTGGCAAATAATCCAACTGGAGAACGAGCAGATTTCATCGTTAAAGATATGGCTGAGTATTTTGTTAATCAAAAAATAGACAGAATTGAAATTATTACAACCAGATTTAAAAATATGATGAGCTATTTTGTTGAAAACTGGGAAGTTCTTCCACTCAAAGGAATTAATGATGATTACGAACGACTACACGACAACATCCTTGAACCAATGATGGAATTTACTCCTGACATGCATCACATTTTGCAAAAAGTAGTTCCGATGTATATTGCAAATATTATCTTTCAAGCATTACTGGAGGCTCAGGCAAGTGAACTTGCAAGCAGAATGACTGCGATGTCAGCGGCAACAAGCAATGCTGATAAAATGCTAAAAGAACTTTCCACCGAATATAACAAAACCCGCCAATTTGCGATTACGCAGGAAATTATCGAAGTAGTTTCCGGTGCAAATGCGCAAATCAATTAAATATTCCTTTCGCTAAATGCTTAATTTATATCAAATAACGTTTGTTATTTATATTTAAATAAACCATTATTTTAATTTAACAGGTTTTTAGTATGTTGACTCAAAAAATCAGGATTTACAACTTTTGTGGGAGCTTCTGATTGATTTGCAGCCTTTTGTGCAGCAAGTTTAGCCTGACGTTTTGCCTCTGACTTATTAGTCATATAAATATTAAGTTTCGGAATACCAAAACCAAGCACAATTCCTGAATATAAATAACCGGCAATTTGTGCAAAGTTAAGAATTGTAAGTTGTTTTCTTATTGATTTTCCGGCTTCACTTGCAGGAAGTTTTTTAAGCATTTCAGAGAATTTCAAAGCTTTACCGTCAGCAGTTACTGAAGACAGATTAAGTCTTTTCATACCTTCAATCAAAACTTCATCGCGAGTCTTCAATGTTTTCTTCAAGAAAGCTGTTTCATTTGGATTTTTGAGTAAAGATTTATTTTTATCAAGCCCGAGAGCAACACCTTTTGCTACAAAATTACCTAAGACAAGCCAGTTTAAGAAGCCGAGAACGTCTTTTACAACGGCTTCCCTAAGTTCATCCTTGTCTCTTGCAGAAAGAAATCTTGATGCAATCGTTACACCATAAATAAGTTTAAATTGATTAATAGTCGGAACCATCCCTTTAAACTGAACATTTTTAAGAAGTCCACCTTCTTTTCTTGCGAGATCCGCAATTATTCCACCACCAAAAAGAGCAGCGGCAGCAGCCTTCCAAGCTTTAAAACCTACACTTGTATCTTTTTCCCTGCCTTCTACTCCGACAAAACCGTCACTTCCGGTTTTCTTCTTTGTTAAGTAAATATTCAATGGCTGAATTGACATCCCAACAAGCGAACCAATCGCCATTCCAGCAATTGTTCTTCCCTTGTTGACGTTCTTGATACTCTTAATGAAATTATTTTTAGAAAAATCAATTTCCTTGAATGTATCAACTACATTTTTTTCTTTCAATGATTTTGCAATTCCGTAAACATTATCTATAAATGTTGAAAGATTTGAAGTTGTTTCTTTGTCAAAACTTTTTAATTTATAAGCAGACTCTGAGCCGGTTGACTGCATAATATAATTTACTAGATACTGTTTTGTTTCTTTTGGAAGTGAATAAGACTTATTATCAGCTTTATCGAGAGCACCAGTAATAGTTTTAACAACATTATCAATCTCAAACTGATTTAAAGATTTTTCCTGACCATTAGATGAAGTTTTTACATTTTTAAATATATCATTTAAAGTCGCAGATAATTTGTCGCTAACATTTTTATTATGATAATTATCGTGATAGAATTTACCGATAATATCATAAGTTTCATTATCAGCAAAAATCTTATCGGCTCTAATACCGAAAGATTTATTCATTGCCATTGCAAAAGCAAGTCCTGCAAGAGAACCATAAACACCAACTAATGAATGGTTAATAGTTCCGGAAGCTTCACGTCTTGCTGTTTCCGTACCTGCAGCCGGACCACGATTTATCAAGTCAACGGTAGTTCGCGGAATAACCATAGAACATAAGTCAACAGCATTCGCTCCCCACGCTTGATTTGTATCCAAAAATCTCAGACCAATATCAAATGCACCTTTGAATTGAATATCTTTTTCGTTGTCCTTTTTGTTTTCTGCTTTTAAATAATTTTGGGGTCTAAATTTAATTTCCATTTTTGTCTCCTTACGAATTAATAAATGCACTGAACGATGGTTTTTCGGCCGCTTGGCTTAATGTCGAAAATTTTCTCGACGAAAAAGTCGCAGCCGACGTACCGGCACCGCCGGTCGACGTTGTCGTACCTGTTCCTGCATTATTGAATTGCGCAAGATCTTGTTGTGCTTTTTTCTTATTAGTTTGAGTTCTTGTATATAGAGGAATGAAGACACCAAGTGAAACAAGTGAGAATGCAAGGTTGCCTATCTGACAAAGTGTTCTCAGCCGTTTGTCACCTTTAGTTACAAGTTCATCTGTAGATTTTAGTGAAGTATGTTTTGCCCAAGTCCAGAATTTTTTAAATACATTATCATCAGGATTTGACTGCTTAAATCTGTTTATAAGCTTTGCAGAAGGATTGCGGCGTTCAATTACTGTTGCAATACCTTTTGCTGCATAATCCCCAAGGAAATAAAAACTTGCGAATGTTGCAATATCTCTTATTGTAGCTTCTCTTAGCTCGTTAGCATCTTCAGAAGCTGCCATCCTACTTGCAAAAGTTGCTGTCGAAATTATACGAGCTTGATCCATTGTTGGGAATAAACCTTTAAATTGGAACAAAGATTTAAGACTCGGTTTATCCATAAACATAGAAAGTGCCGCAACTCCACACATAGAGCCAACTGAAATCACTTTCTGTTTTAAAAGTTCAGATTTTTCTTTCGCCGTAAGATCTTTATCTTCTTTTCTGTTAGCAAAATCATTATATATCGGAGCACCTTTGCGTCCGGACATTTTACGAGTAATCCATCTGTTAAGAGGTTGCATTGATATTGCCAACGGAATAATAACACCCAAACCTGCGATACTTTTTACATTAACAAGCTTTTTAGCCTTTGTGAAATATTTCGCAAGTTCATCAGCAGTCTTAATTCCTTCTTTCTTAACTCCGTTCAAAACTCGCGGAGTGTCAGTACAGAAAGATTCAAGATTATTTGAAAGATATTTTTCATCTCCTGAAAATCTTATATTTTCAGAAATATGCGTCATATTTACAAGTTTTTCATATGCCTTATTAGCAAGCTTGTAATCTCCTTTGTAAGAAGCATCCGCTAAATTATCAAATATTGTCTCAGCATCTTTTTTCAATTTAATTTTTTCAACAACTTCATCAATAGCTTTTAAATTCTTAATCTCATCGGGATTTTCTGCCAAAAGATGCGCAAATTTCTTTATTCCGCCTTCTTTATAAGCTTCTCCGTCGACACCTTCAAGTGAAAGAATAGAACGCTTAAAGAAGTTTTTAAAACCTTCGCGTGTGGCTTCGCCTTCCTTATAGAAAGATTTTATCTTATCGTAAGACTCACCATTTGCCCAGACATTAGTAAGATTAGACTTTTTAAAATTATCCATAATCGGAGTTTTAAAAAGTTTTGCAGCACCCATTACAATAAAACTAGGTATCAGACAGTTTACAATTAACCCTGAAGATTCACGTCTGAATGCCTCAAAACCGCCAAAAAAGTTCCAGTTACGCTTTTTTTTGCCATTTTCATCTTTTGTTTTTGAGCCTGCTGTTGTCTCAACAATTGTTCTTGGAATAATAGCCGTCGACAAATCCAGTACGGAAACATTCACCATTGGATGCTTCTCGCACTGCTGAACCCCCCAAATAAGCCCGTCAACCAATCCACCTTTAAATGATGGCTGAGAACCCATTTTAACATCATTTATCTGATGTTTAGGGGTATTTTTTTTATTCACACTACTTATACTGACTTTTTCTATCATAAAATTTGTCTGGTATTAAACTTCACACACATATTATAACAATAGCACAATTATATTAAAAGCCGTACAGAAAAAAAATTGCGTCATTAGAACATTTTATTAAGAAGATGTTAAGATGTATTTTGATATATTTTTTTAAAAATAGAGTTTTTTAACTAAAAAATTAAAAAAATCATTAGATTTTTTACTCATAATTAATTTATTAGCACATTATTTTCAAAAAATCTTTACAAAAATTTTTGTAAATAATTGTAACAAATACGCTTTATAAAGAAGGTATTATATAAAAATTATATACTATTTCAGGTTTTTAATAAATTCAACAGCATGCTCTTTAGTTGAAATATCACCAGAAATTTGCGCTTCATGAATTGCGTTCATAATTTCGCCAAGTTTTGGAGAGGGTTTAATATTCAAAATTTTCATAACTTCATTACCATCAAGAAGTTTTGGTAAAGGCATAAGTGTATCCTTCACATCAAGATAAAAATTAAGAAGCCTGTTCAAGCTGTTAAGATTATTTTCAACCATTTCATCTGTTATTGCTGATCCACGCGCAGAAAGTCTGTCTGCCTGAGCCAAAATTATCGAATCAATCGCATTATTTTCCATTTTTCGAACATAACGCATCATAATTTTGTCTGTTATTTCCGGTGCAGACATTACGGACGATGGATAAATGTGATTTTTAATCATTGTTGAAATATAATCAATTTGCTTATTAGAAAAAGCCATTTTTTTTAATAGAGGAATAACCATTTTAGCTCCAACGTCATCATGTTTTATAAAACGATGTCTTCCGGTATCGGGTTCTATTGACCAAGTCGAAAATTTACCGATATCATGCAAAAAACCTGCAAGTTTCAGATGAGAAAGCCTTGAGTATCCGCCAAAATCAACTTTTTCCAAATGCTCTTTAACATCCGATTCTGATTTTTCATATATCATCTGGATATTTTTAACAGTCTCTATGCAATGTTCAAGAAGTCTTAAATGATGATGAGAATTCGGCGTGACTTTTTTTAATTCTTTTACAACAGGAAAAATCATCTCTAAAAATCCGATTTCATCCATTTGTAATAAGGCTGTATGCGAAAATTTACAGGCAAAAAGATGCATTATTTCATAATTTATTCTCTCAATTGCGGGCATAAAAATTAGTTTTAAATTTTGAAAAACATATTTCTTTGTTTCACAATCAATATCAAATCCAGTTTTAGCAAGAAAACGATAAACTCTTAACATCCTCAAAGGATCATCTTTAAAATTTTCCTCAGATATCGCGCGAATTACTTTCTTATTCAAGTCATCAATTCCACCCACAGGGTCAAGAATTTCTAAGGTACGAAGATTTAAAGCAATTGCATTTATAGTCAAATCACGTCTTTTTAAATCTTTATCAATATCACCTTCAATAGGATTTGTAATATCAAGATAATTAATCTTATCCGACATTACAAGTCTGTATATACGGTTAGTTTCATCTAAAGGAACAAATGTTGCATCTAAAAATTCGGCAACTCTTAAAGAAAAATCTCGCGCATCTGTACCTATAACGATCAAATCTCTATCTCTTAAAATACTTCCGAAAAATAAATCCCGAACCGAACCGCCTACAAGATAAATCTCTTCATCAAAATTTGCTATTATTTTATTTAAAATTTCATCAGATTTTATAATTTCCAAATTCATAGATTATATTTCCTAACGCAACAGTAACCGCAGTTTCAGCCCTTAATATCAAATCTCCCAGTGTTAGCATAGGAATAGAATTTTTTACAAAAAAATCGAATTCCCGTTCTGAAAAACCACCTTCAGGTCCAATTATTACAAGAACATTTTCATTTGTTTTTATCGGAGTTTCAAGAAAAAATTTTCGCAAAGTTTTTGTCGCACGGCGCTCACAAAAAGCAATTATTTTATCAAATCTACCCGAAGAAACTAATAATTCAAATGATGAAGGCTCTTCACAATTCGGTACACATGCACGCTCACACTGTTTAGAAGATTCAAACATTATCCTTTGCCAGCGCTCAAGTTTTTTATCAATCACTGATTTATTAATAGAACAATTATCAGTAATTACGGGAATAACTGCCCTGACACCAAGTTCAGTAGCTTTTTCAATTACAAAACTTTGCGCATCACTTCTTAACGGGCTTTGAGCAAGATATAAATTAAAATCTAAATCGCGCTCAGATTTGTATAATTTTTCGACTTTGCATACTACGGAAGTTGAAGAAATCGACAAAACAACCGTTTCATACTGAATTTGATTTTCGTCCAAAAGAAGCAATTTTTCACCACACCTTAAACGAAGAGATTTTGCAATATGATTGTAATTTTCTCTATCTGAAATCGTTATTAAATCAGCATTTAAGGCACTTGAATTTATAAAAAAATGTGGCATTTTAAACCTCTTTCTCTTACAATCTTACAATAAAATTTCTTGATTGAAAATATTTATTAAATTTTTAAAAAATCTATGGATTTTATTTTGTTTTTCAAGTATTATATTGGTAGCAGAAACTTTAATTTTATAACCAACTGGGAGACAATTGTGGAAAATATACAAAACAATGAAAAAGTTATCGGAATACCCCGTGCCATGTCATTTTATAACAATTACCCGTTCTATTACGGATTTTTTACAGATCTTGGCATAAAAATAGTGTTATCGGACATGACGACAAAACAGACGATGTCGCAAGGTTCTTCACTGGTTGTAACGGAGACCTGTCTTCCGATAAAAGTTTACATCGGACATATTCTGAACCTTATTGACAAAGGTGTCGATAAAATATTCGTTCCATCAATACAATCTATAGCACCCAAAATTTACAACTGTTCAAAAATAAGAGGTCTGCCGGATCTTGTTCGAAATGTTGTGAAAAAGAATTTTACACTCGTTGAAGCAACATTGGATAAATCGGAAAAAAATCAGGGATTGTACGAATTTTTGAAAGAAATTGCAGCTTATTATGACATTACAGATGAAAAAATTATTAAGCGCGCATCTAAAGCCGGTTGGAGATGTTACAATAATTTCTTTATTATGACAAAATCGGGAATGAGCTACAAAAAAGCAATGAATTATGCTCTTCAAGGTAAAATTTTTATTGAAAATAATACTAAAGAATACCCGATATCAGTTGCACTTGTATCTCACGGGTACAACATTTTTGACGACAGAACTTCAATGAAAATCATTGAAAAACTTGAAGCTATGGATGTCAAAGTTATGTCACCGCTTCAGCTTTCGAACGAACAAATGGACGAAGGAATCAATACACTCGGTGAACTTAAATACTGGGCAAATGAACATGAAATGACTGGTACAGCGGGTCATTACCTCAAAGATAACCGTATTGACGGTATTATAACTCTTACAGCTTTCGGTTGCGGACCGGATTCTCTTATGGTTGAAAGAATTCAGCGTAAGGCAAAACACTTTGGAAAACCGCTTCTTCATCTTACAATTGATGAACAAACCGGTGAAGCCGGATTTATCACTCGTCTGGAAGCTTTTGTTGATATGCTTTTTCGTAAAAAACGCGCAAACATCATTAACAAAATTGAACTTCAAGACTTTAAACATAACTATATTCCAAACACTAATTTTATTGAAACAAAATAAATGTTTAAAGAAGCGCGGAATAGCTAAAGCTGTTCCGCGCTTCTTTTATAATAATAAAGACAGAAGTTTAAATACCTCTGTCTTTTTTATTATTTACATCTACTAACTAAACTTTACGTTTACGAGCAGCTTCTGATTTGCGTTTTCTTTTTACGCTTGGTTTTTCATATCTTTCACGTTTTTTAACTTCTGAAAGGATACCGGCTTTTTGAATTTTTTTCTTGAAACGTCTAAGTGCGCTTTCAATTGATTCGTTTTCGCCAACTTTTACTTCTGCCATTTATTTTTCACCACCTTTATGGTCATTTTTTACTATATATTATGATTATATCCTAAAAAAAAATTTTTTCAAGTATTTTTAATTATGCAGATTTGAAATATTTTGTTTACGGTCAAGCTTTTCGCACCTTTTTATCAATCTCGGCATCCATTCTTCCAAAATACCATTGAATTTTGCGATAAATTTTTTATCAATAATTTTTGAAGGATAACCACCTGTTGAATAAAACTCAAAAACTTTATCGCTTTTTATATGCAAAATTTCGAAATCAGCCAATTCCTCACCTTTTTTAGTCAAAGAAACTCTGTGCCATACTGAATTATTAAATTTAAAATTGAATTCCTTATTACCGTTTTTCACGTTCAAATTCACTGGCAAGCCCGAAACTGAATTGTACTTATTTCGCGCAATTTGTTCAATAGTCATTAATGCCTCCTGATTTTTCACCGACAAAGACGGTGTAGGTGTAAGAAACTTTCCTATGGCATTATCTATCTTTGAAAACCAATTCCCTGTAAAACGAGGGCTTTGTGCTACTTGTGGGGTAAAATTTACTTTCATTATAAAATTTTCCTATATTTAATTTTGTAAACTTTCATATTACGCAGACAAAGTGAATATCTGGTAAATTTCTTCATCAGAAAGCTCAGTAATAATCTTTTCACCTTCATAAACTGCGAGATCTGCAAGTTCTTTTTTCGACTTTAACATCTCGTCAATTTTTTCCTCAAATGTTCCGAGCGTAATCATTCTGTGAACCATTACATTCTTATCCTGACCAATACGGTAAGTTCTGTCTGTTGCCTGATCTTCCACAGCAGGATTCCACCACAAATCGTAGTGAATTACATTTGTAGCCTTTGTAAGATTCAAGCCGGTACCGCCTGCTTTTAAGGATAAAATCATAATTTTCACATCATCATCATTTTGGAAACGATTAATCATGTCTTCACGTTGCGTAACAGTCAAAGACCCATGGAAGAACAGAGGCTCTGTATTACATTCATCTGCAATGACTTTAGTGAGAATTTCACCCATCTCTTTATATTGAGTAAAAATGAGTGTTTTTTCACCATTTTCAAGAATACTTTGAAGAGTTGAAATACACTTATCCATTTTTCCGGACAAATCTCTTCCCATCTCACCGTTCTTTAGGAATTGATAAGGGTGATTACATATTTGCTTAAGCGCCGTAATAAGCTTAAATATATTGCCTCGGCGGTTAATTCCGGTAAATCCGCTAATTTTTTCCATCATTTCGTTAAGAGTTTTTTCATATAGCACTGCTTGTGATTTAGACAAATAGCAGTAATCATTGAGAACCATTTTTTCAGGCAAATCCGTAATTACATGTTTATCAGTTTTCAATCGTCTCAAAACAAAAGGTGAAATTGACATCTTTAACTTTGAAGCACGAGAATTTTCCTTGAAACGTTCAATAGGGATTGCATAACCCTTTTGAAAATCACGAAGACTACCAAGATAACCTTGATTAATGAAATCAAAAATACTCCACAATTCTGTTAATCTATTTTCAACCGGAGTACCTGTCATTGCGACTTTTACATCAGATTTTAGCATTTTAATTGCGAGGGTTTGAGCCGTATCCGGATTTTTAATATTTTGTGCTTCATCAACAATTACCATTCCCCAAGCTTGCTTTTTCAATTCTTCTACATCAATTCTCATAATAGCGTAAGTTGTCAGGATTACATCATGCTTTACGTCAAGCTCACGCTCCGCACCGTGATATACAACCGCATCAAGAGATGGTGCAAACATTTGGAGTTCCTTCATCCAGTTCCCCATTAACGTAGTCGGACAAATAACCAGAACCGGTTTATTAAGCTTTTCTTCTTCTTTCATTTTCAAAATCAAGCTTATAACCTGAATTGTTTTACCCAACCCCATGTCATCCGCCATGCAAACCCCAAAACCTTTTGAGACATTTGTCCACAGCCATTTTAAACCTGTCATCTGATAGGGTCGCAGCTCACCCTGCAAAGCTTGTGGTGGAGTAACGTCAATCGGTTTTGTAAAATCTCTAATAATTCTAGAAAATGCTTCATCATAATCGAAATCATACTGAGCAAGTTGTCCGGACATGGAAGCGTGAATAAGTTCCATTCTGGAAAGCGACTTCAAGTTTGATTTGGCGATCTGTTCAAAAATTTTCTTACTTTCGTCTTTATCAATAAGAACATATTTATTTTTGTATTTTATCAAACCATTTGAGCCTTCAACAAGCTTATTAAATTCCTCAAGAGAGAGTTTTTCATTACCGATTGCAACCTCATAAGAGAATTCAAGAATATCATCGAGCGCAAGCTTAGATGAAGAAGTATTGTTAAAAACAGCAGCCAAATCTTTTGCACGTGAGGATTTAACCTTTGCATTGATTGAAGCTCTCGGAATAACAATATTAACGAGCTCATCAGGCAATATAACTTCAATTTGAGCTTTTTGAAGATAATACGCTGTCTGCGTAATGATTTTATAAACTTCATTCAAATTTAAGTCTAACGAAAGTTTCGACTCATCTTCAAACAAGTCCTCCAATTCGGGCATATAACGAATTGCGTAGTTCAGCTGTTTTTCAACTATTCTTGCAATATCTGAAGAATTAGCTCCAAAAATTTCATCTTTTTGATATAAATCATCTATTAGAACACTTTCATCGGTTTTTCTATTTTTTATATGAACTTTCAGCTTAAAAAGCTCATCTTCAACTTTTTCGATTTTAAAGAACGGAATTACATCATATTTGCCAAGGTAAAGTTCATCAAACCATTGCGCGAGATTTTCAGCAACATCAACCCCTCTCATTTGAGCACGCTGTTCCAGATCTTTCAACATGTAAGTTCCGGACTTTACATCCTTAAACTTATATGCCTTAATTCCAAGGAATTTAAAAAGGATATAATTCAAATAATTATAGATAAAATCATTTACAAAATTTTTAGGTTTTTCACCTTTTATAAAAAGATTGTCAGGAACATTTTCCTCAAAAGTGTTAATAATTCTTGCAATATACTGATTTGAAATAATCGGTTCATATAGAATTCTAAACATTTGACCGCGTTTTTTTACAACCGGAATAAAATACAATTTTTCAATCAACTTCATCACGAAGTGAGTAAGATTATTCATATAAATAAAAGTTGGAGTCATCGCATCCAAATCAATCACATCACCAAAACCGCCAAAATAATCCAACACTAAATCAAGACTCATCGGATACCCGACATAATCCCCCATTACCTGAGAGCGGAAACGAAACAGCGAGCCTTTAGACTTTAAGTAATATTCAAAATTATTCGTAGGAGTTACAAAGAAAGATAACTTTTCATTTTCATTTACAAGGAAAAAATCAGTATTCCTGGCAGGAGTATGCGGGCTTAAAAAAACATCTTTAAACTCATCCTCAACTGTTTGATAAATCAAACTTAACGTATATCTAAAATCTTTGTTCTTGAAGCCTTCCGGATTTTCAGAAAGATTAAAAAACAATTCATCTACATTGTTTTTCTTAAAAGAAAAATCAATATCCAAACTTGCTATATTTGTTTCTGTCATGTTTATCCTTTTTACTAAAGATACTAAATCTCTAAATTTCCAAGGCACTAAGAATTATTGAAAAACTTAGTGCCTTAATATTATAATGCTCTAGTGACGTTGTTCAATCAACGATCCACAGCTCATTTCTTTTGGAAGTTCTATATTCATCAAATCCAAAACCGTCGGAGCGACATTACATAACGCACCTTCCGATTTTAATTCAACACCTTTTGGTGCATTAATCATTACAAACGGAACTTCGTTTGTAGTATGTGCAGTTTGAGGTTTTCCTGTTTCTGCATTTACCATAACTTCAGAATTTCCGTGGTCAGCGGTCAAAAGCATTACAATATCATGTTTTTTGCACGCATCGGCAATTTTTCCAACACACTCATCAACAACGTGACATGCTTTTGTTGCAGCTTCGACAACACCTGTATGCCCTACCATATCAGGGT
>CAZCIW010000015.1:5952-34807 GCA_964499135.1 uncultured Muribaculaceae bacterium | reverse complement strand
GTTACAGACCTCAGTTCTACATCAGAACAACTGACGTAACCGGTTCAATCAAATTCGACGGTCAAATGGTAATGCCTGGTGATAACGTTGTTATGGAAGTTGAACTTATCGCCCCTGTAGCTATCGAAGAAGGTATGAGATTTGCTATCCGTGAAGGTGGTAGAACAGTTGGTGCCGGTGTTGTTGACAAAATTATTGAATAATTTTTAAACAATACAATTAATCTTTGAAAGAGTCTGTCAAATTGACAGACTCTTTTTCAATTGAAATTCATCTAATCATCTTATTGAAAAAGTTTATTTGCATTCGAAATGATTGTCAAATTTACAATCAAATTCAAAAACGCAAAATATAATCACATAAAACTAAAAGTAAGCCGATTAAAAAGCTAATCAAAAAATGTTTAATAAAAATGCAAAGAAATAATTTGGAGGATAATATGGTGAATTCAGTAATAAAAATTCTGCTTGTTGAAGATCAAAAACTAATGCGAGTTGGACTTAAATCGCTCTTTGAAGAACACCCTGAACTAAAAATTGTATCTGAAGCACAAAGCGGAAAGGAATCAATTGAGGCATACAGAACAATTCGTCCTGACATAACTCTTATGGATATAGGGCTCCCTGATATGAGCGGAATTGATGCAACTAAAAAAATTCTTGAACTTGATTCAAAAGCTAAAATAATAATATTGACATCTCATCTTTCAGAAAACGAAGTTATGGATTCTCTTCAGGCAGGTGCCCGTGCTTACGTAATGAAAGACATAAACACGGAAATTTTAAAAATGATTATTCAAACTGTTAAGGATGGCGCAATGTGGCTTGACCCTCAGGCTGTACCGATATTGAGGGATAAAAATTGCGGAGTTATTCCGCCTCGTCAGATGTCAAGAGCAATGTTCAAAGAGCAGCATGCAAATCTTACCCAAAGAGAATACGAAGTTTTAAAACTTGTAGTTGACGGGAAATCTAATTTCGAAATAGCTGAAGCTCTCACAATAAGCGAACATACGGCAAAAGCACATGTATGCAATATTATACAGAAACTCGTAGTTGATGACCGCACACAAGCAGCAGTTAAAGCACTAAAAGAAGGGCTTGTTTAATCAATTCCCTCATCTGTTAAAAGACTATCTCCTTTGGAAGAAGCCACAGCCAAACGATCACAGCGTTCATTAAATTCGTGCCCGTTGTGACCTTTTACCCAGATTAATTCAATATCATGCCTTTCCATTGCTTTTAGCAATCTGAGCCACAAATCAACATTCTTAACCGGTTTTTTTGCCGCAGTGCGCCAATTATTTTTCTTCCAATTTTCAATCCACTTTTGTTCAAACGCGTCGATAAAATATTTACTGTCAGAACAAATTTTGACTCTACAAGGTTTTTTCAATGCCTCTAAACCAACAATAACTGCAAGAAGTTCCATCCTGTTATTTGTAGTAGTTTTATATCCTGCGGTAAGTTCTTTTTCATGCACAAAACCAGCCGAATCTTTGTGACGCAAAATTGTGCCATACCCTCCGGCTCCGGGGTTACCACTACAGGCACCATCTGTATACATTTCAATTAAAGTTTTCTCTTCAGCCATAGGTAAAATTTTATAGCCAATATAAATTTAAGTCAACAAAAGATTGACTTGATAATTTGAAGCAAATATAATATTTACATATTTAAAATTTAAGGAGTTAAAGAATGATTGGAAAAATTAAAAATTGGATTTGTGCACATCTTGATTTCAAATGTTATCCGACAACCTACATAAATATCATTATTGCACTTCTGATTGTACCATGCGTAATGTTTTTGCCGGAAAGGTACGGTTACGAAAACGGATTGCTTGAAAATATGCAAATGGTAGTACTTTTTGCAGGATGTTTCTTTGCGATGAGAAGCAAAATTGACAAGAAATTTTTCTATTTTGTAACAATGGTTCTTGCAATACTTATGTTGAGAGAGGTTAACTGCGGTAGAACACTGTTTTTCGCAGTTCCCGGAGAAGTAAATTCTTTTTACAGTTGGAAAGAAATTAAATACGGATATCTTGCACATCCGATTTATGGCGCATATATGACCTATGTGGGAATTTATTTTCTCTACAATAAATTGTTTTTAAACCTTTGGGATAAAATCAAAAATATCAGATTTCCTCTCTGGGATATGATGTTAATGCTCACGGGAATGACGCTCGGATTGTATGCCGAAAAAGTAGCGCATAATATGGTCTTAGAAGAAATAACAGAACTTTTATTCTACACAGGTTTAGTTGGAATAATTTATTTGTACTCTAATCACGAGAACTTTAAAAAAGAGCTTTCAAAACAAATTCCACAGGAAAATACAGATAAAGCAAAAAATGTAGAAGAAGATAAAGAAAAAATGCCGGCATAAAAACCGGCTTTTTTAACGGAAATTTTTATTTTCTATATAAATTACATATGCTATCAAGTAATTTTAGGACTTAAAATTCGTTAATTTCTAGTATTAATATCTTTCATTTTTACAGTTGGAGAAACATTTTTAAATGCAAACCCTTTTGCAAAATAGAATGCACTGACAATATTGCAAATATTCCCGACGATAGTCAATACTGATTTGGTTTTCGCCAATTTTGACGGCAAAGCGCCAGCAATACCTAACAAGCCAAATCCACTCATTATCCACAAATATGCTTTAAAAATTCCTCTTGGCACCGCAACGCAATCGTTAATATCGTCCTGATTTTTGATAGTTCCAAGTATTTTATCAATAAATTCCGGCTTTTTATCACGTTTTTGAACAGGCAAAACCGTTATATAATTACTGTTTTGTGGAAAATTTTGAACATTCATATTTATTCAAAAACTCGTAAAATAAATTTTTGCCATTAGATAGTAAATTTTTAATACATTTCTTTTTGCATCGCTTCAAAAAGAAAGAAATGAACATTATAAATTAAAAGAGATATTTTTGTGGAACTTTTTGTGTCAAAAGTTCCCTCGACCGGAGGTCTTTGCATTACTATATTACAATTGTTAAAAAATGTTAAGTCGAATTTCAAAATGCTCAAATCCAGATATAATCACTAATAGGATAGGATAGGATAGGATAGGATAGGATAGGATAGGATAGGAGTTTGCTCTGTCAATTTTTCTCTGCAATTTTTTTTTCTAAATATACAAAGGGGAAATAAGTTCAATAAATTTCATTGAACAAAGTAACACACATTATGAAAGGGGAAAATCATGAGCATCAAAATCACAAGTCTTAGACCGGAAATCCAAACATTGGTAAATTCAAATCCAAACAAGTACGATCCAAATTCAAATTTCAAGATTGATGACGGAGTTGAATTATCACAATTATTATCTGAATACGGCTGCACAGAAAAACAATTGACCTCCAAAGGTGGGAAAGAAATGTTTACCTATGACGAACGTCAAACAATTAAAGAATACGGTAACCATAATTCCCAAACGAGTAGAGATTCAATTGCAGTTACATCACTTGTTACCGGTATTGGTGGATTAGCAACAACCGGCTACCAAATAAACAGGGCTCTTTCTAATTTTGAAGATGCAGGTCAAGTTTTCAAGAAAATTCCTAAACACTTAAGAATAGGTAATGGTATTGGCTTAGCAATTGGTCTGGGCTTAACAGCATTAAGTGTTTTTGGTTTCACAAAAGGCATGAGCCTTGCTCAAAAAAGCGCAGAAAAAGAGGCTATGCTTGTATTAAAAGCCGAACAATCTAAAAAAGGTGAAGCAACATTCCAAGAACGCTTGAAATATGAAGAAGAAATGAAACAGCGTGAAGCAGCACTCAAACAAGACGAGTTGGAATACAAAGAACGTGTGCATACTGCAACAGCCGGTATCGACAACAGACTGAAAACAGCAGAAAAACGTGCAAAAAGTATTAATGCAAATTTAAAAGAAATTGAAAAAAATACAGAAGCCAATGCTAACTAAAAATGCAGTAAAAAAACAGTTGGGTTGAAGATTTTTAACAACAAGGTTTGTCAAAACAAAGCACACTATCCGAACAAAGCAAACCAATTATTGAAATACACCCGCCCAAACCACTTATTTTTATAATAAATAAACCGAGGTGTTACCCTCGGTTTATTTATTTACGCGCGGAGGGATTCGAACCCCCGACCTTTTGGTTCGTAGCCAAACGCTCTATCCAACTGAGCTACGCACGCTTATTCATTTGTCACCTACTTATATTAACAAATAAATTTTTATTTTCAAGTACTATATTTTTCCCAATTTTATAGTTTTAATTAGAGTTTGTAAAAATTGGAAATATAATTAATATCACCTCTTTCCAAAATTATTTTTTTAAGGCATAATAATTAACAAGCAGAAAGAATATAATTTATGGAAAAAGTGTACATAGACAATACGAATACGTATTTAAGCCCGAAAGAAATAAAAGTTTTGAAATACATAATTGAAGGTTTGGATAATGTAGAAATCGCAGAAATAATGGGAGTCAGCGTTCATACAATTAAAGCTCATGTCAGTGTCGTTATTAGAAAATTTGAAGCTAAAAATCGTACCCATGCCGCTTGCATAGCTATTCAATCAGGATTCATGAAAAAGCTTAATTAATGTAACAATTTTGAACGTTTTCCAAAATATTATTATAATACTCCTATGGAAATAAGCTTATGAAAACATTATTCAAAATTATAATAATATTATTTATATTTATACTTACATTTGCTCAAAAAGTCTTAGCCGAAGACTTATACAAAATTACATCGTTTAACTATGACACTTCAAATTCTATGATTGTACTTACGGCACCCGATGATTGTGAATATCCTATTATGCCAAATGTTAAAGTGGTCAAAATGGAAAATCCTACAAGGGCTTATTTTGATATTGAAAATGCAATCCTGACAATGCCTAAACAGGATTGGCTCTTTACATCCAATGGACTTAAAGAAGTCGTTGTCAGTCAGTTTTCTACAAATCCAAATACCGTGCGCGTTGTCATGTATCTTGATGATGATTATGACCTTTCAACAATAAACTTTTTTAGGATTAAAAACAATGTTGTTATTAAATTAAAAGATACAAAGATTAAAAATGAATATTTTCAAAATACATACAGAGATGACCATGCTTCCGCAAGTGATTTTTATGAATATCTTACAATGACAACTCAAGAACGTTCTCACAATGAAATTGCAGGACAAATCGAAGAAGCTTTTAATGCTCAAAACATTTCCAAAAAAGAATTAAAATTAAATACAAAATATTTTATTGATCATATTACACCAAAAACAGGAGCAGTACTTCTTAACGGATTCGGAGCCATTACGATTGAAAAACCAATGATTTTGACCAATCCGTCAAGAATTGTTTATGACATTCCAAACACTCTTGTCAGATCTGATATCAGAAATACCGAATATAAAATCGGAACTACTGATACCGTTAAAATAGGTCAGTTTTCAGTAAATAAAGCGCGAATAGTAATTACAACAGAAGACGTAAAAAAATATATTCCTATAATTTCAAGCGATAACCAATCTTTATTAATTGCGAATTCGGATAATGTAAATAATTTCAATTTATTTACCAACATAGCAAACGCCATATCCTATTCAAAAGAAAAAATAGATTCTCAGACGACATCAATGACCATTGGTTTTTCCGGTCCTGTTGTGCACGGAATTAACCGTACAAACGAAGAATTAACACTGTATTTGTATAATGTTCAAAATTATAATGAAAATGATTTCAAAGAAACTCTAAAAAATACTGTGTTTGAAAACTCGGAAATTACGATGATGCCCGGTGTCGGATTGAAATTAACTGTTCCTCTCGGACAGGACAGTCTTGTAAATACTTTTTTAGGCGCAGACGGAAAAGCGCTGAAAGTATTTGTAAAAACTGCCAAAAAGCAAACATCGCCAATTATCACCCTACCGTTCGTACGTTCTGAAAAAACCCCAAAACCGGTAGGCTCAGGCTCCAAGAAAATTGTGATTGATGCAGGCCACGGAGGAACTGATTGTGGCGCAATTAGAGAGGATATTAATGAAAAAGATATAACTCTTGATGTATCCAAACAAGTCAGAGATATGTTGGTTAAAAAAGGCTATTTTGTTCAAATGACGCGCGATACTGATGAATATGTATCCCTTCAGGATAGAGTTTCTATAAGCGAAAACTTTAACACTGATATTTTTGTCAGTATTCACGTCAATTCAAGCACCGGAACTGAGGCAAACGGTATTGAAACACACTATTACAACCAAAACAGCCTGTTCCTTGCTCAAACTGTACATGCCGCACTTGCAAGTGAAATTAATGCCAAAAACAGAGGTTTGTTTAAATCTAAATTTTATGTTATAAATCATACAACATCCCCTGCAATTCTTATTGAAATAGGATTTTTGTCAAACGCTGAGGAACGGTCGCAACTTATGAGCGCCGACAGAAGAAAGAAAACTGCAAAAGCTATCGTAGAAGGAGTTGAGAATTATTTTAAACAACTTAGATAAAACAATAAACCCAATAGGATTTTTCGATTCCGGTGTCGGAGGAGTAACTGTTTTTGAACAGGTAAAAAAACTCTTGCCTAGCGAAAATTATATTTATTTCGGCGATACAAAGAATATGCCATATGGAGAAAAAACACCGGAACAATTGATTGAATTTGCTGATAATATTTTCAAATTTTTTGAAAAGAATAAAGCAAAAGCAGTTGTAATGGCTTGTAATACAACTTCTGCGATAGTTTACGAAAAATTAAAAAACAATTATAATTTTGAAATTTTCCCAATAATTCAATCTGTGGCAAAACAACTGTCAGAACTTAAATTGGAACGGATTGGAATTTTTGCAACCCCCGCTACAATTAATTCGCACTGCTACAGAAGAGAAATTCAAAAATACAACAAAAAAATGGAAGTTATTGAGATTGCCTGCCCCGAATGGGTTAAAATCGTTGAGAACGGTGAAGAAAAAACCGAATTTGGGAAAACGTGCGTCCAAGAAAAATTTTTTGAAATGCTTGATTTTTCACCTGAAAAAATCGTTCTTGGCTGTACGCATTATCCATACTTAATTGAAGTTCTGGAAAATTTTGCACCAAAGAGTTTATTTATAAATCCATCGGTAGAATTTGCTAAAATTATCAAAAACGACTTATCAGAAAAAAATTTGCTAAACAAATCCGACACAAACGGGTCTGAGAAATTTTATGTGAGCGCAAATCCTGAAAAATTTATGATGGCGGCTTCTATGTTTTACGAAATCAATGAATTGCCCGAACTCGCTCTAAGCACTCCTTGTATGTCGAAACTTCAATAATTCTATCCGATTTAAATAAATTATCATTTTTGACGTCAAGAAGAGTTTTATTTTCTCTAACCGCAAAAATAGGAATATCTCGTTTTAAAGCTTCAAAAACAGGAGTTGAGCCGAGAGAGTTGTAAGGCATTACAAGGAAATCAACATTTTCAACAGAAAATCCGTCCTCTTTTACTATTTTGGGCGCATTCTCCAAACCAAGAAGAACACAAGGTAAAAACGTCGGAGTTATATATTCTGACGCAGATTTTGGGTTAACAAGTTCCGGATAAATTTGATAATCCAAAAATGCAGGAGAATGTGCACAGGGAATATTAAATTTTTTTGAAATATAATGCGAAATTACCCCCTCAATTCCACCTACTGGATCTACACCGTTACCATATGCGTAATCCTCATTGACGTCTTCAGGATCTTCAAATAAACAAACAATTGCAATAGCATCCGCACCTTTGTTAACAAGTTTTGAAGCTGCATCAGCAAGAGTTTCGGGATTTAGAACTGCACCTGTTGAAATCCCGTAATCATTTACAAAAAATTCTATTCCGACTTCATGTCTCGTAATTTCATAACCAATAATATTTACACCGTAAACAGTTTGAACAGCACGCATTGTGTTTATATGCACATTTAGAACATCTTCTGGAATTGATTTGTCAAAAATAACCCCAATTTTATTACTTCCCGAAGGCATTAAATTCATATTTCCTTTAAAAAATTCATCAAGAATAAAACCCTCTGTGTAAAACATATTATCATTAATGCCTGAAAAAACTCCGGCATTTACAACATTTGGATTAACAATCAGTTTTGCTTCTTTTGAAAATTCTCTCGCATAGCAAGACGCATCGCCGGCAAAACCTCCGATACTAGCCCCAACACCTGTTGGTACAATAAATACACCTAATTTTTCTTCTGAATTTATCACGACATAATACTACAATAAATAAGCGGACTTTAAAAGTCCGCTTATTCAAATTATCTACCGGCACCGCCGTAAGTGAAATCTGTTTTAACGTTTGTTTGAAGGAGTTTTTGCCATGAACTTTCATAAGAAGTAATTTCGTTCAACCTTGTCTCGTAGTCAGTCTTTTGAAGTTCAAGTTCTTTTTCCCAAGAATTCAGAGTTGACATTTCAAACTCATGATCCATCTCCAGAACCTCTAAAACTTCCTGATAAAGCTCAGGATCGCTTGAATAATATTCATAATAATAATCCTGCTGCTTTTCATTATAACGCTGCTGAAGCTCCGCGCTTTGAGCCGAGGCATTCATAATATTAAACATGATATCGGATAATTTCCCGTTTATCATAGATTTTTGTTTAGTGTACATTAACAAAGTTTCCTGAATGTTAGAAATAGCCATCGCTCTCGTCCTCTCTGTTTAATTCTCTTACTTATATAAAAACAAATCGGAAACATCAATTTCAAGTGTTATAAAAGTTGTTACATTTGTTAACACTTTAGAAAACTATAAAACATAACGTCCTGCATTAAATTGCAGGACGTTTCAATTCTTTTTCATTAATTTTTCCTTTTCTGTTTCAAATTAGGCTTGAGCAGACTTAAGTTCATCAAATTTTCCATATTCCTGAGATTTTTTCAAGTATTTTGTTAAAGATTTTGCAACCATTTCTGAACGCTTTTGGTTTTCAGCATCAAGCAAATTGAAATACTCATCAATTGATGACATAATGTAATCTTGTTCCGTGTTTTCCATATTTCCCCCAAAAATCTTGTTGTTTATTTTCCCCTGAATTGTTAACTTAGCAAATCTTCTAAAAGTTCTGCATTTTTTTCCGCTCTTTTAACATTTCTTACTTGATTACGATACATATATGTCCTGAGAGCTTCCCTGATTAACTCTGACCTCGTACGATTTTCATTGAGCGCAACATTGTCAATCTCATCTAAAAATCTTTCAGGCATTGAAATTAGAACTCTTGCCATAAATTTCTCCTTTTAAATTCCCTGTATAAACAAATTTCGTAACTCTTATATATATAAAGGTTATTTACTTTTGAAAATTGCTTACTTAGGTTTAAAAATTAAAATTTTGTAATAATTCTTAATACAAATCCTTACAATTGTATTATATACTTAAAACCGTCTAACGTAGTAATTTGTATCATTTTTTAATATTTTACGCAGGTTATCAAGTTTTGAATTTTTAAAATCAAGAGTTAATATTTTAGCCGTTTTTTCGCGTATTGTGTATTCATTTATTAACGCGGTTATGGATAGTATTTCGCATAACTTTTCAAAATCAACCTGATAGGCAAAGGTAAAAATAGTTTCCAGATACCAATAAAGTTTAAAAATTTGTTTATTAACCTTGTATTTACCCTCTTGAAGGTCAAATTTTTCAACTATTTGGGCAAGCTCAAGAGTTCTATTTAAAAGTTCCGGACAAAATACATTGCAAAATTCATCATTTTTTTTAAGTGTAGAAATTGCAGAGATAATATTTCTGCATATATTCCCATTTATATCAATAATTGCATCAAGGAAAGTTTCATAATTATCTTTCGGACTAAAATATTCGGAGAATTTTTCATTTTTCATAAATTCATCAATCTTTGAAGACACAGCTTCCCGAACTTTCCCATCCTGTCCCGTCAGGTTATCAACTAATATTTGTGCCTCATGTTCATCCTGAATAATTTCAATTTTGAGAGCTGCAAGCTGTTTTTGAACGATATTGCCATTTTTCAGCATATCAATAAGCTCATCATGAGATTGTTGTGAAGTTATTAATTTGTAAGCTTGATTAAAATTTTCGTCTATAGTCTTGTAGTAACCTGATTCCAAATTCGACACTTTCTCTTTATATCCGTATTTTAATTATTATATTACAAAGCTATTTTTTATATAGATAATATAACATAAAGTACAATGAAATTTGCAAGGTTAATCGTTTTAATGTATTATGTAGTTAACGAAACCTTGGCGGTTAGGAGAAATTTATGAAAGAAATAATTAAATTTTTAAAAGAAATTTTTATGTTTAAAAAAGAGGATAATATAAAAATCGGACTTACACAATTCAAAACGGTTGATACTGTTGAAAAAGCTGCAAAGAAACCTGCACTTCCTCCGAAATCAGAAATTAAGCTTTCTGATTTAATGAGAAGAAGTTACTAATATTCAATACCTTTTCTTGCGGTAATCCCCGTATCCCAGTAGTGTTTTACAGGTTTAATTTCTGATACAAGGTGCGCAAGTTCGATGATTTTCGGATTTGCATTTCTGCCGGTTAAAACGATTTCCATATCTTCTGGTTTACTTTTTAAAACCTCTATTACTTCGTTCAGATCAATTAAACCAAGATCTATCGCAATATTTGCTTCATCCAGAATAATAAGGTTATATTCATCATTTTTGATTGCTTTTTTTGCTATTTCCCACCCTTTTTTTATTTCGGTTTCGTCATTTATATTCTTATTCTCGGAATAAACAATTCTATCAAGTCCTGCTTGAATAATAGTAAGATTTTGAGATATTTGTTCAGAGAGGTTTCTGAAAGAATTCAGTTCTCCGTAGTCAGTGCCACCTTTCGTAAACATAATTATCAAAACCTTCCAACATCTGCCAAGCGCCCTCATTGCAAGTCCGAGCGATGCCGTTGTTTTTCCTTTTCCATCCCCGGTATAAACCTGTATATAACCGTGCTTTGCCCAATTCGGATTTATAAGATTATTCTCGCAAAAGTCAGTCATAGTTATTTCTCCTAGAATTTATTTACTGTTCATTATATACTAAAAACATGGATAATAAAACAGACTTAAGGTTATGGGCAAAAAGCACGAGGAAAAAACTTGACATATCATCAAAAAGTGCCATGATAACTTCTAAGATAAGAAGGTTAGACTGCTACAAAATGGCAAAAAACATTATGCTATTTTATCCGAAAACATTTGAAATTGACTTGCGCTCACTCCTTACGGATAATAAAAATTTTTATTTACCAAAAGTTTGCGGAAAAGAACTTTTAGTCTGCCCATTTAAAAATGGAGATGATGTCAAATTATCTGATTTAAAAATTTGTGAGCCTTGCTCCAAACCAATTAATCCATCTGTATTGGATTTAGTTATTGTTCCGGCTTTAGCAGTCGACAGAAGCGGCTACAGGCTTGGGTATGGTGGAGGGTTCTATGACAGATTTCTTTTTGAACATAACGTAAAATCTCTTACAGCAATATGTCAGGAATTCGTTTTGGAAACAATATACCCTGAAAAGTTTGATGTAAAGGTTGATTTTATCGTGACAGATTAACCGAAACATGAAAAAGAGCCCGCGAAAGGAGAAGCGGACTCTTTAATTAGAGTTTATGGTCAGTTATATAGGGGAATTTTTATGCTCTTAGTCGTTGCAGAGAGTCTTTTTGCATTGACTCAGCTGTTTGATATTGTGATTTTATAATTTGTAATTCTGTTTGTAATCTTGCTTTTTCCTTTTGTATTTCCTGTTCCTGCTGGTTTAAATTCTTAGCTTCCTGTTTTTGATATTTTGAAAGCTCTTGTTTATAAAGATTGTTAAAAATCCATCTTTGATATTGAGCCATTGCGTTTGCATCAGCCTGCGCCGTTTGCTGCATTTGAGCCATCTGAGCCTGAATTTGCGGACCCATCATCTGCATATTCATCTGAGCACCACGCAATGCACCATTGTGTGAATAATTCATAAATGCCAGTGCCCTTGTAAATACAGAGCTTGGAACATTCAACATATCATTCATTGAAATATTTTCATCGCCTATGCTCGAACCATATTTTTGCAAATCATTCAATTTTTGGTCGAGAAGTAGCATTTGATAATTAATTTCGTTTTCCCGACGAATTAAATTCAGTTTTAATGCTTGCGCCGCCAAAATAGACATGGCTGAACTCCTACCTTTTTAACTAACCTTTTGTATAACCTATTACCTACACATATATAAAAACATGCAACTCCGCAGAATTGCATGTTTTTCACTTATTTGTAAAGTTATGTTACAAAGAGTTTTTTTCAACAACTTTGTCAATAAGACCATATTCTTTAGCTTCATAAGCCGATAAGAAGTGGTCACGTTCACAATCTTCTTTAACTTTGTCATATGGTTGACCGGAATTTTCAGCCATAATACCTATTAACATATCTTTCATTCTAAGTATTTCTTTTGCTTCGAGCTCAATATCTGTAGCCTGTCCTTGAGCACCACCAAGCGGCTGGTGAATCATAATCCTTGAATTAGGAAGCGCCATTCTTTTACCCTTAGCTCCGGAACATAGCAAAAACGCACCCATCGATGCCGCGTCTCCAAGACAAATTGTACTAACATCAGATTTTATAAGATTCATTGTGTCGTAAATCGCCATCCCCGCAGTAATAACACCCCCGGGACTATTAATATACAACATAATATCCTTTTCATTATTTTCACTGTCTAATAGCAGAAGTTGCGCAACAACTGAATTTGCAACTTCATCATTTATCTCAGATCCCAAAAAGATAATTCTTTCTCTTAATAATCTTGAAAAAATATCAAAAGAACGTTCTCCTCTGGAAGATGCTTCAATAACAGTAGGAACGTAGCCCATAATTTTCATGTAAGTTTGCTGATCCATTTTTCTCTCCTATTTAATAATCAACATTATATTATAAAAATTGTAAAATACATAATACAAATATACAACTTTCTGAAAAAATTTCTTTATATGCTTAAAACGAAACAATTTTTGCTAATATAACTTTACGTATAGTTGTAAAAAGGGCTTTAATATCTTATAATGGGCTTAATAGGAGAGTAAAAAAAATGAAAACATATGAAGGTCAGTTAGTAGCTGGCAACGAAAAATACTGTATAGTAGTTGCAAGATTTAATGATTTTATCGGTTCAAGACTTGTAGATGGTGCGATTGATGAACTAAGACGACATGGCGTTCTTGAAGATAATATCGATATAGTAAAAGTTCCCGGTTCGTTTGAAATTCCGCTTGCCGCCCAAAAAGCCGCAAAAACAGGAAGATATGAAGCAATTATTACTCTCGGTGCCGTAATTAGGGGGGCAACCGCTCATTTTGATTATGTAAGCGCCGAAGTTTCAAAAGGAGTTGCACAGGTAAGTCTGCATACCGGAGTCCCGGTAATATTCGGGGTTTTGACAACCGATAATATAGAACAGGCTATCGAAAGAGCAGGAACAAAAGCCGGCAATAAAGGTGCTGAGGCTGCAAAATCAGCAATTGAAATGGTTAATCTGTTAAAAGCAATTTAGTGTTTATTATTATAAAACCAAAGGGGGTTGTATGAGTGAAGTAATTACCGAATGCCGTAACGAGAATACCAAAGACATTGACATTCTCTCTACCGTAGAAATGGTAAAGAAAATGAATGAAGAAGACAAACTTGTTGCTCTTGCAGTTGAAGAAGAAACTGAACATATTGCCGAAGCCATTGATTTAATTGCAAAACAGTTTTTGAAAGGTGGAAAACTTTACTACTTCGGAGCCGGAACATCCGGAAGACTCGGAATTCTTGATGCGTCAGAATGTCCTCCAACATTCAGCGTTCCTTCAGATATGGTTCAGGGAATTATCGCCGGGGGAGACAGTGCTATAAGAAATTCTGTAGAAGGAGCTGAAGATAATTTTGAACAAGGTTTTGAAGATGCTGCAATTTTGAAATCAGATGATGTTGCAGTCGTAATTTCAGCCAGCGGGAATCCTAAATATCTACTCGGAGTTCTTCAAAAAGCAGAAGACATTGGCTGTAAAACAATCGGAATTACCTGCAACTCCAAAGGGAGAATTGCGGAAGAAGCAGGACTTGTAATTTGTGTCGAAGTCGGACCTGAAGTTATTGCAGGTTCAAGCAGATTGAAAGCCGGAACTGCACAAAAAATGATATTGAATATGCTCTCAACAGGTGCTATGATTAAAATTGGCAAGACTTACGAAAACTTTATGATAGACTTGCAAGCTGTAAACGAAAAGCTGAAAGACAGAGCAATAAGAATTGTTGCACAAATTGCGAAAGTTTCTCACAGCGAAGCACTTGCCGCACTTCTTAAAACTGATTGGGAAATCAAAACGGCAATAGTATATCTTGATATGAAATTGACTGTTGAAGAAGCGAGACTTGAACTCAGAAAACATCGTGGAGTATTAAGAAAACTATTAAAATCAAAAACTTCCATATAATCAGCAGTACAGAAAATAACGAAAGAGGATAATAAAGGTATGAAATTAACAGTAATTGGTGCAGGATGTTGGGGTTTAACCTTAGCATGGCTTTTGACAAACAATTTTGATAAAGTTACGGTTTGGGGAAGAGCCCAGGATTTAAACGAAGATTTAATTAAAAACAAACACACCTCAAAACCTCTTGAAGTCCAGCTTGAAGATAAAGTTGAAGTTACATCCGATTTACAAGAAGCAATTAAAGATGCAGATATAATTTTAAATGTCGTTGCAACATCAGGAACAAGAAGCGTTTGCGAACAGTTAAAAATAGCAGGAATTAAATCAGAACAAATACTGGTAAATGCTTCAAAAGGAATTGAACTTCCCTCGTTAATGAGAATGTCCGAAGTTATAAAAGATGTTTTGCCCAAACAAAAACTTGCGATTCTTTCCGGTCCGACTTTGGCAAAAGAAGTTTTGGAAGGTAAACCTACCGCAGCATCAGTTGCTTGTGAAGACATAACAGTTGCCGAATTTGTGCAGAAAGCATGCACAGTGCCTTCAAAATTCAGACTTTATACAAATACAGATGTCATCGGAGTTGAACTTGGCGGTTCCTTGAAAAACGTTATTGCGATAGCTTCCGGTTTCGCAAAAACAATGGGGCTGGGTGATAATTGTACAGGTTCACTTCTGACCCGCGGAATGGCGGAAATAGTACGTGTTAGCTTGCAATTGGGCGCAAACCCGTCGACTTTATATGGACTTTCAGGTATGGGAGATTTGATTGCAACCTGTTCAAGCCCGATGTCCAGAAATTATACAGTCGGCTCAATGCTTGCCAGAGGGAAAAAAATTGATGACATTCTCGCCGAACTCGGTTCTGTTGCCGAAGGAGTAAAGACATCAAAAGCAATTTGCGAACTTGCAAAAAAACTTGAAATAGAAGTACCGGTTTCTTCAGCAATATATGAAGCTGTTTACACGGACATTACTCCTCAGGCATTATTAGAAAAACTTATGAACAGAAAATTAAAAGAAGAAGAAAGATACGTATAAAAGATGAAATTTGCAGTAAATTATATAAAGAATACTTTTTACCCGCTAATAGTACCTGATACCATACGGCTTGAAGACGGACAAATGGTACTGGTGAGGACCGATAAAGGAGAAGAAGCATTAAAGGCTATTCTCGTAAATTCAAAGATTTCGGCACTCTGGGAAAAGAGTAAACATAAACCTGACCCTTTGACCGTAATCCGAACACTTACACAAAAAGATATGCAAATTCTTGATGACATAAAGAAAGAAGAAGTTACTTCTTTTTTCAAATGTCAAGCACTTGTTCAGCAACATAAATTGAACATGAACCTTGTTCAATGCAGAATAACTTTTGATAGAAGAAAGATTACTTTTTATTATACCGCCCCAGAGAGGGTTGATTTCAGGGGATTATTAAAAGATTTGACGCAAGTATTTACAAGAGTAAGAATTGATCTTCGTCACATTGGAGTTCGTGATGAAACTTCTATTCTGGAAGGTGTTGGGATTTGCGGGAGACCATTCTGTTGCTCAAGTTTCTTGAGAAAGTTTGCAACAATTAATGTTAAATTAGCAAAAGATCAGGGGATGCCAATTGCCCCAGGAAAGATTTCAGGAACTTGCGGAAGGTTGTTATGTTGCTTAACTTATGAGTATTCCAATTACATCGATGCCGCAAAAGGTATGCCTCCTGTGGGTTCTTCTGTTATGACATCGGAAGGTTTGGGCAAAGTTTGCTATCTCCAGTTCTTAAGCGGAAAAGTTGCGGTCAAAATGGAAGATGGCAAAGTCAGAGAATTTCCCAAAAATGATATAGAAATGGTTGATGCTGACGTTAACGTTGAAATTGACGTACCTGTAATTACAAGCTATGGAGACGACTCAGAATCCGGTATTGATATAAAACAATTGGAAGACGACAGAAACAGTTCAACCGGTAATGTATAAAAATATTTAACACAGAATAGCGCCGACTTGATTTCATCAAGTCGGCGCTATTCTATATTTTATTCTTAAAGAATAATAAAATCACATCAGGTTTATTTTCTAAAAATAGTCTGTTCTCGGTCCGGACCAACACTTACTATAGATACAGGAACGCCGAGAAGTTCTTCAAGTCTTTCAAGATATTTTCTGCAATTAATCGGAAGTTTTTCGTATTCTCTAATTTTTGAAATATCTTCCATCCAACCTTTGTGAGTTTCATATACAGGCTCTAAATATTTATGCATGAATACATCTGTCGGATATGATGTGTAAATTTTACCGTCGCGAGTGTCTTTGTATGCTGTACAAACTTTAATTTCTTCAAAAGTATCGAAAACATCAGCTTTAGTAAGCGCAATTGAAGTAAGTCCACCAACAAGAACAGAGTATCTCATAATAACAGCGTCAAACCACCCACACCTACGCGGACGACCCGTAGTAACCCCGAATTCATGCCCGATATTCTGAATTCTTTTGCCGGTTTCATCCTTAAGCTCAGTAACAAAAGGACCTTCTCCAACTCGAGTAACATAGGCTTTTGCAACTCCAATAACTTCATCAATCATCGTCGGGCCATAACCACTTCCCGTTGCAGCTCCGCCACCAATAGGGTTTGAAGATGTTACGAAAGGGTAAGTTCCGTAGTCAACATCCAGCATAACCCCTTGCGCACCTTCAAAAAGAATCTGTTTTTTGCGGGATTGTTCAAGAAGTTCCTGCCATTCAAAACAAACATACGGGCGGAAAATTTCGGCATATTTTTCGCAGAGTGAAAGAATACATTCTTTTGAATATGGTTGAAGTCCGTAAACTTTTTCAAGAATTTTGTTCTTTATAGGAAGAATTATATCAAGTTTTTCATTTAAAGTTTCTATGTTGTATAAATCGCCAATTTTTAACCCTATTCTCTGAGCTTTATCTGTATAAGTCGGACCGATACCCTTTTTTGTAGTTCCAATTTTACCTTTGCCAGCAGTATTTTCACTGTAACCGTCAACTTCTGTATGGTAAGGCATTGTTATAGAAGCCAACGGGCTTATTTTTAATCCGGAAACATCAATTCCCTGCGCAATAAGTTCGGAAACTTCCTGTTCAAAAGACTCCGGCAAAATAACAGTACCGGCACCAAGAAAACAAATTTTACCTTTGTACAAGATTCCTGAAGGAATAAGGTGAAACTTAAAAGTTTTATTGTTTGCTACAACAGTGTGCCCTGCATTACATCCACCCTGATAACGGATAATTAAATCAGCATCATTTGCAAGTATATCTGTAATTTTTGCTTTTCCTTCGTCGCCCCATTGAGATCCAACAACAACTGTGTTCGTCATAATTAGTCACCTATCCTTCCAGCTCTAATCAATTTTCCAACTGTTTAAATATTTCACCTGTTCTTCCGTCAATGTATCAATTTGAATTCCCATTGATTTAAGCTTTAATTCGGCAATTTTTACATCAACTTCATATGGTAAAGTATAAAGTTTGTTTTCAAGTTTACCCCTGTTTTTAACCAGAAATTCAATACCTAAAGCCTGATTTGCAAAACTCATATCCATAACACTTGCAGGATGACCTTCTGCACACACAAGGTTAACAATCCGTCCCTGCGCAAAAACATAAACAGATTTTCCGTTTTTAAGTTTATATTCTTCAAAATTTGGACGAATTTCATTAATCTCAACTGCATAATCTTTTAACCCGTTAACATTAATTTCCAAGTCAAAGTGTCCTGAATTTGCGAGGAAAGCTCCGTCTTTCATTTCAAGAATATGTTCAACATCAACAACATGTTTATCACCTGTAACAGTAATAAACACATCTCCTTCTTTTGCAGCCTGAGCAATTGGCATTACTCGATACCCTTCCATTGCGGCTTCCAACGCTTTTAAGGGTTCAACTTCACAAACAATAACGTTTGCACCCATCGCTTTAGCTCTCAAAGCACATCCGCGTCCGCACCATCCATATCCGGAAATTACAACAGTCTTCCCTGCAATTAAGATATTGGCTCCACGAATAATTCCATCCAACGAACTCTGTCCAGTTCCGTACCTGTTATCATACAAATGTTTTGTCAAACTTGTATTGACTCCAACTGCCGGAAACTTTAACGTTCCATCTTTTTCCATTGCCTGAAGCCTTATGATTCCGGTTGTTGTTTCTTCTGTTGAACCGATAATTTTTTCAGCAAGTTCCGGTTTTTCTGCATGAATGGTTGAAACTATATCACATCCGTCATCAATAATAATGTCAGGATTGTGATTTAGGGCTTCTTCTATGTGCGATTTATAAGTTTCAACACTTTCTCCGGCAATTGCATAAACAGGAATTTCCCAATGCTTAACTAATGCGGCTGCAACATCGTCCTGTGTAGAAAGAGGATTTGACGCAACAAGAATTGCGTCAGCTCCACCCGCCTTCATTACCGTACATAATGCTGCCGTTTCTTTTGTAACATGGACACATGCCGAGAGCTTTAAACCTTTAAATGGCTGTTCCTGTTCAAATCTTTTTTTTATTTCAGTCAAAACAGGCATATCTTTAAATGCCCATTCAATTTGTTTTTTACCTTGGTCTGCAAGATTAATATCTTTGATATCACATTTAATTTCTTTCGTAATCATATCATTCTCCATTTTTCGACTATAATAAGATTATAAAATACAAAAAGATAATAGGGAATAAATGTAAAATTTTCTTAATAAAGAGATGAATTTTGACAAAATTTTATATTCACGACAGTTATTGCAGTAGAACAAGGAGTGCGTGTGAAAGTCAATTTTGATATTAAAAACAACAGAGTTATTCACAATAATAAAGTGAATTTTGAAGGTTACTTACCGGTAAAAGACAATAGAGGTCTTTTGTACTATGAATTTAATTACCCGTTTGATGCAGATCGTTACGACTGTTATCTTGAAATTTGTCAATTGGGTAAAGACGACGAAAAAAACGGGAATTACTTTGTCGCTTACGGTGTCCCTTGTGCAAGCAGCAATAACGGCTATTACAAGCTTAAACCCGGAACGAACAATGTCGATCTCGCAGCTGATTTTGGACTTAGCGAAGAGGATGATTTTGGCTATCACTATGCTCTTGTTCCCAAGGGTAAAGACAGAAACGATCCTAATGTAAGTCCTATTTACAAAATTGATGCCGGCGCTCATATCGACTCAACAAAAACCGGCGGATCTCACGAAATATATAATGTAGTAGCCGCAAATGCGAAAAGAACAACAGACTACGGTTCCATGAAACTCCTTATTCCCGACTCTTACAATCCATTGTGGCAATATGATAAAAAAGGGAAATTTGAAAGAAATCCTGAAATTGACAATATAAAAAACATGAATAAAACTTTTGCAAACAAAGTTGGCGGGACACTTGCGGGTGTTGAAAAAGATGTCCGTGATGGAAAATTTGACGGATATACAAGACTCATAATGACTCCGATATTTACAGATGACAATGTATCATCTCACGGCTACTGGAATAGAAACTGCATGCAAATAAGCCCTTCTTTAGGAAATATAAATAACTACGCTTCCCTGCAAAGAGAATTATTCAAAAAAGGGATTAACCTAGTTTCTGACGGAGCGTTTGTTAATGAAGGACTTGAGGGTATTCATTTTAAAGATGTCTTGAGACGTGGTGAAAATTCTCCGTATTTTGGTTGGTTTATTGCACACAATTTAAAAAACGGACCTTTCACACTTGGAGTTTACCCTAAAAACCATGAAATGGTTTCACATAAACTTGTAAATGCTCCATTCATCTGCATTCAGGATCCTAAAACAGGTCATGTAAACATAAAAGATAACAAAAATTATGATAAGAAGAAACCCACCTACTTCCAAATATACGATAAAAGACTTGTAAGTGATGAACATAAAAAAGATCCTCAATATTTAATAAGAAAGTATGATAGACAGAATACCGAAAATCCGCTTGAAATTAGTACTCACAACGATACACTTATTCCGTATGCTTTTGAGGTAAATCCGTATTTTTATCTCAACAACATTAGAACCCTAAACGAATACAATGCTGACCCTAATCATAAAGATAAATTTATGCTTGATAGCTATATGGGTACCCGATTTGTCTCAAAATTTCCGGCATTTGAACTTGAAGAAAAGATTGAAGGAAAAATCGACAATTGGGATGCTAATACCGATATCGTAAAACTGAATTTTCTTCCGGGATATACAGATAAAGAATATTCTATTCTTCACACCAGAGAAAAATTCAAGGAAGATGAAACTGAAGAAATGAATCAAAAGCACTTTGAAGTTCAGGATTATGTATTAACTTCAGGTACGTATTGGACTCTAAAAACTTGCGATATTTTAAGACTTTATATAGCACAACAACTTAAGGGTGCTGACATAAAAAATCCGTCAAAAATATATAACCAAATTCTTGAGAATATTGATTCTGGAAAGTTCCCTGCTAAATTAAAGAAAGAGATTAATTTAGACCTTATAAAAAATGTTTTGGATGAAGATTATGACTATATGCCGGATCTCACCCCAAAATTTGAATTTATAAATGAACTTCTTATATGCTTAATGGCTGTTCCATTAGATTCAATTGAATTCGGCGACGATTTATCTGCAATTTTGGGAAGTCCTTATATTTCCAAGCGAGCACAGGTTGCTGAAGATCTTCCTAAATCAAGATTTGACATATACTTAACTCCCAAAAAACTGAGAAACATTCCGGAAAAATATACTAAAACATACGAATACATGGATACTATTTTTGAAGAAGATATTCGCAATTTTGCAATTGAAATCATTGATAATTTAAACGAAATGCTTCCGGATTCAAAGACAAAAATCTATAGTGGCTACAATAGCAGTCGATTTGGCAGGAGTGTATTACCTATAATTGCAGAAACAATCTTAAGATTTGCATTCATAAAAAGTCTTGTACCTGATGCAAAATTTGAAATAGACAAAGAAACCGGAGAAATTATTTACGATTATGAGGCATTAAAAGCAACTACTATCATAAATCTCGGTGTTGCTAATGCCGATCCACAAATTGAAGCTAAACTGCTCCTTAACAAGCTCAAAAAAGGTATTGCGAATATAAGTAATGAAGACAAACTCAAACTTACAGAAGCATTGTATGCAACTATTAAAGGGACAAACTTACAAAGTTTCAGACTTGCCGAGATGATTATGGATCGTACCAACGCAGGACTTGACTGGAGAATCGATGCAACAAAAGATATTGCTAATATAGATGCCCTTAAAGACCACCAACAAAGTCTTGACCAAGTTTGGGGTGACTTAACCAAATTTTGGGGACTTTTTACAAAATTTATTTATCAAAGAAACCCGAATGCATATATAGTTGCAGAATTTACAAACCACGCTGACATATTCGAAGTAACCGGCGAAAATGGGAAATCGAAAAAATATAGTTCAAAGGATGAATTGATAAAAAAATTCCTCCGCGAAACAGGAATGAACGCAATCGCGAATTATGATTATTACTATTCCTCAATTTTAAACCTCTTTGGAAAACACTTTGATCCTTGGGGAAGAAATGATAACGATGGCTTTAACGATGGTGTAGCAACTACGATGCGCGACAAGTCTCTTGAGTTCTTTGAAAACACCTCATTAAGATCAATTCTAAGTTCTTACAACTTTATAGGAAACCACGACAAAACACGTGCGCTTCACGGATTAATTGTAGATACTGATTGGTATAACACGGATCTTGATGATACTAACAACTTCAAATTCAGAGAAAAAGCTTACAGATTAATGCATGGAAATTTCTTGGATCCAACAATTCCTCGACTTGAAAACGAAGCCGACGAAATTTATAACAAGCGACTCAGAAACATTATAGATAAAGCAGATTTGTCAAATGCAGCTCCGCAAACACTTGCTCTCGTTGAATCGTTGCAAAAAGGGTTTGAAAAATCAATTAACAAACAATATCCTTATGAAAAACAAAGTGAAAAAAATTCAAAAATTACCGGTGCAATATACAAATCTCTCGCTGATATTTCAAGAGGAACATATCTTGACAAAAACTTTGCTTCCGAAGGTTTCGGTACAAAGCCGGTAGAAACGGCAGTTGAGATAATACTTAACCAAGCTTGTAGCAAACATAATCTGCGTCTTCAGCCTGACGAGATGGAAAAGCTCAGAAATACAACAATCAAAGCAATACTTGAACCTGCCCTCGCAAAACTTGTTGCAATGACAGAAGTACTCAATATCATGCCCGGAATGCCGACATTATATGCCGGTGACGATTTCGGAGCAACAGGTTACGAATCAGAGTCAAAAAACATGTATTTACAAAACCGTAATTACCTGAGACGTGAATGGGCGGCCCCTCAAAACAAAGATTTTGAATTTATCAGAAATCATTACATACGAATGAACGATATCATGAAAATGCGTGCCAGACCGGAACTTCATGCAATGAATGACGGCACTCCATATATACTTCCAATACAGTATGCAAAAACTGTTAACGGGGACAGACCGCTTAAAATGAGCGCGTTTTTGAACCAAGGGACAGACGGTTCTGTCGTTATTTCGTTAATTAATACTTCCGGTATAAATAAAAAATTCGATGGAGAATATCATCCTGCAAAAGTTAAACTGGAAGGAATTAACATTTCAAACTACAGAGATAATTTATCCCCATCACCGAAAAACTTCTCTACAGGATTGACTCAGGGAACAATTCTATACAATGCAAAAAATCCTAAAGATACATATATGGTAAAAGTTTATAAAGATGATTGCTTTATCAAACGAGTCAAATTAAATGCCAAAAGAGAGGTCGTGGAAGAAGGTCCAGTTATTGTTGATGGAACAACATTAACTCTTTATTCAAAACCAATACGTGTTAATGAAAAATTTCCAATGCCACCCAAAAAATACAATGTTCCAACAAAAGAAGTTCTTGGCAAAGAATTAAATTATGTAGCAAGATAAATCAATTTAACTAACAAAGCCCGTTCCTTTAAAGGAACGGGCTTTGTTATAAAAAAGTACAACATTGATTACACAGAGAATCTAAAATGAACCAAATCTCCATCCTGTACAATGTAATCTTTGCCTTCAAGGCGTGTCACACCCTTGTCTTTGCAAGCTGTATAACTTCCTAACGAAGCGAATTCCTCATACGGAGTAATCTCTGCCCTGATAAAACCTTTTTCAAAATCAGTATGAATAACACCCGCAGCCTGAGGAGCTTTTGCGCCGGCAGGAATTGTCCAAGCATGAACTTCCTTTTCTCCGGCGGTTATAAATGTTCTTAAATTCAATAGTTTATAAACAGACTTAATCATTCTGTTAATTCCGCTATCTTCAATTCCAAGTTCAGCGAGATATTCTTTAGCTTCTTCTTCACCGAGTTCGGCAAGTTCTTCTTCTATTTTTGCAGAAATCAATACAACTTCGGCACTATGTTTTGAGGCATATTCCTGAACCTGTTTTGTGTAATTATTTCCATCTTTAAGGTCAAATTCCGAAACATTTGCCGCATAAATTACAGGCTTTGTTGACATTAGGTTAAGCTGTTTTACAACCGCAATTTCATCATCATCGAAATGCTCTTTTACATTAATAAATGTACCTTCCGAAAGTAAATCAGTAAGCTTTGTAAGAACTTTATCTTCCAAAACGGCATCTTTATCTCCACCTTTTGCCTGTTTGGAAATTCGAGCCTGACGTTTTTCTACAGATGCTAAATCTGCAAGCGCTAGTTCTGTATTTATAACCTCAATATCATCAAGCGGATTAACTTTTCCTGCGACATGGATTGTGTTCGGATCATCAAAGCATCTTACAACCTGAATAATTGCGTCTACCTCTCGAATATTATGCAAAAACTGATTTCCAAGACCTTCGCCTTTGCTTGCACCTTTTACAAGCCCTGCAATATCAACAAACTCGATTGCTGTAGGAATTATTACATTGGTTTTGCAAAGTTTGGCGAGTATTTCTAACCTTTCATCCGGCACATTAACAACACCAACATTTGGCTCAATTGTGCAAAACGGATAATTCGCACTCTGAGCATTCTTTGCACTTGTCAAAGCGTTAAATAAAGTCGACTTCCCGACATTAGGTAATCCCACAATTCCTGTTCTCAGCATATTTATATTCCTTTTTGTTTAATTCTGTCTATGGAATTATTTTATAATAAAAATGCTATTTTACCAACTTAGATTTTTAGAATAATCGTTATTCTAGCAGTTAATTCAATTTAAACCACACTAAATCGGTCTGTTCTCATGGAAACAGCAGATTTGAGCTTTTCGAGCCTTGTTTTTATAAATTGAGACTGAGAAGACAGAGGATTAGTCTGAAGGAATTTTCTATAATATCTCTGAGCTTCACTTTTCTTGCCAAGCTTGTCAAAACAAATCCCTATACCGGCAATGGCATCTGCATCAGCAGGATTTCGCTTAATTTGTTCGTTCAGAACAAACGAAGCCTCTCTGAATCTTCCGACTTTCATTAAAAGCGCAGATTTATGTTCATAGGCTTTTATAAATTCAGGAGAATTTTCAATCAATTTTTGATAAACCATCAGAGCCATATCGTATTCTTCGCAAGCTTCATGCGCAATTCCAAGCTGCAAAACGACTTCCGGATTATCGGGATTTATTTGAATTGCACGAATGAAACATTTTATTGCTGCACACGGAACCCCTTGAAGAAGATTGCAAACTCCAAGTTCATATAATATTTCAAAATTATATTCGTCAAGTTTAACAGCTTTTTCCAAATATTTAACAGCCTTTGAGTAATTTTTTGTATTCTTATAACACATCCCAAGTCCGTAATAAGATTTGGCGTCATCTCTGGTGATGAGAATTGCATTGAGATAATTTGAGGCGGCTTCTTTGTATAAATTTTGTTTTAAAAGTTCATCCGCGCGCTCATGAAAATCAGAACCTCCGATTTTAACCGTCATATATTTAGATTTGTTTAGTTTGTTGTTTCCCAAAATTAACCTCATTTCTTAGATAATTATACTTATTGGCATATTATGGGATAACCTCTGTTTGATGTAGAGGGAACTCAATCGTTGGATTTATTTATTTTCTTGTGATATAAATACTGGTATGAGAAAGTTTTTAATTTTGTTGATTATAATATTGGGGATACCGGGGTTTGCGTATGATGAAGTCACGCTAAACAATGTAGAGGAGCAAAAGCTAGAACTTCCAAAGAATAATGTGAAGTTCAAAACCTCTCTCATTGTAACTGACGAACAGATTATACAGGAACTTATAAAAATGCAGAGAGAAAAAGATCTTGAAGATATTGAAAACCTCTGGAAAGGAACTGTTGAAAATAATCAAGTAATCGGATTTGCCCTTAAAAAACTTGCTACTCCGGAAAGCCAAAGAAGAATTCATTCGTCACTTATGGCAAAAACTTTGAATGCGGTAATTGCCGGTGCTTCTTTTGCACCAATGATGGTGGGCGGGGATTATCTGACTCAGACTTCAGCATTTGCAGCAGGAAGATTAGCGCAAAATCTTATTAACAAAAAAAATATCCCGCAAGAAATTCCGCTTACAGATACAGAATTAATCGAACTTGCAGGTTTGATAGAAAATCTTCAGGATAAAATTATTGACGCATACTATAATTACAAAAGTTCTCTGACTCAACTGAAAGAGACTCGCGCAAAATTGCTTCTTTACAACAAAAATTATTCCAAAGCACTTGAAAATGATGATTTATTGGAAATAACAATCTCATCATCACTTTACGACAATATGGCTCTTGAGGAATTCATTTACCTTCAAAATGCAAAAAAATATCACCTTGAATTACAACGAATGGCTGGAAAAACTGTCGTCGACAAGCTGAATTTATACCAGTACAATTTCAACTCTGAACTGATGAAAGGAGGAAAATAAAAAATGAAAAAACTTCTTTTATTAGTAATTATTCTTAGCTTAAGTGCACCGTCATTTGCATTAACATACGACGAGATATCCGAACCTATGCCGCCTGCAAACCGAACAGGGCTCTCTGAAATTCCGGAGGAAAAATATACAGAAGTAGTTACACCTATAGAAAAAGAATATGTAACAAAAGAACACACAGACTTTGATGTAGATGATTTGACATACGCGGATTTAAGCATAAAAAAAATTTCCGCAGAAGTTGGACGGGAACTGATTTACGATGAAAAAACAATGATGGGAGATTTATCACTTTTGTGGCGCGGAGCAGCCTCTAAAAGTGATACCATTGCGTTTGCACTTTACAAACTTTCAAATCCCGATGAGGACAAGCCAGATGAAAAATCTGTAAAAAAAGTTCTCACAACAATCGCGAGCATGTCAACCCTTGTGGGAGCAGGAGTCGGGAACCCTTTATTGGCTACGGGTTCAATGCTAAGCGGAAATATTCTCGGAATTATGTCACAAGATACAAAAGCGCTTAATTACAAATATACACGCGTCACAGATGCCGATATGATTATTCTGGTCAGAAAAATCGAAGAACTTCAACAAACGACAGTAAACCTTTATTACAACTACATGACCGCAAGAAAAATGCTTGGACTTATTGATAAAGTAGTTATTCAGCGCAAAAAAAATTACGACATGGCACAGGATGAATCTCGCGAGATAATAATGATTACTGATGCATATTACCGCTCAGCAATTGATGCACAAACAAAAGCAAAAGCAGATTATCTTGCAAAACGTGCAGCTCTTGAACAATTCGTCGGAAACGAAACTTTTGTGGAATTTGAAAAAATATTAAACGAAAGAGACAAGGAAGAATTAGATTAATGAAATTTATTCCCTATGAAGTCAAAACAGGTGCCCAAAACATGCAAATTGACAGCGATTTGTTGGATTGGGCAATAGAAAATAATTTTCAAGACGCAATTTTCAGACTTTACGGCTGGTCTCCGGCATGTATTTCTCTTGGCAGAAACCAGAACGATGAATTTTTGGACAAAAATTTTCTAAAAGAAAATAATATTGATGTTGTGAGAAGGCTAACCGGTGGGCGGGCGCTCTTACACGATAAAGAACTGACTTATTCATTTATTTGCCCATTTAACTACCTGAAACACGGCGAAAATGTTGCAGGTTCATATAAAGAAATCTCCGAATTTTTGATACAAACTCTTGAAAAAATCGGAATTCACACAGAATTTGGCACTCAAAAAGCCATAAAAACAAAATTTGACTACTGCATGCTAGTTTCAACCGGTGCGGACCTATGTTACAAAGGCAAAAAATTAATCGGCTCGGCACAATGCCGCAAAAACGGATACATACTCCAACACGGTTCAATTTTAATTGATTATGATACAGAACTTCTACAAAACATTTTTAATGAAAACGTTAACACAAAAGAAATTACCTGCATAAAAGAGATTTTTCCAAATATGGATACAAATGAACTGGTTAAAGCATTTGAGAACCTTGGTTAAGATTTTTAGTACAGCAGTTATTCGCAAAATATTAAGAAACATTAAGCGACAATTCTCTTAAAAAGCAACTTCCCTGAGTAAAAATACTTTATATAAGTACGGGAATAATTAAGGAGAATTAAAAATGTCCTACGGAATGGGAAACGTACTTGTAAATCCATATTTATTTAATTTGATGGGACCATATGGTTATACATCAAACTGGGGTGATTCAATCCAATTCAATACATTTCCGGATTACTTTTCATTGAATCAGGCGAAACTTTCTCATGGAATTCTTAATCCAAACCATGTAAGCCAGTGGAATCCAATGTTTTCAATTCCTATGAATAACGAAATTACGGATTATGCATACATTCAGCAAGGAATTAAATCTGCCCAAGATTGTGGTGCTGAAACATATTTGAACATAAAAACTGGTGTAGCATTAAATAATAATTTTACAACAGTTAGCAAAATTTCATCTCAGACTAAAGAGTTACTTAAAGATGAAAACCTTACAGATGCGCAGAAAGCCGAAATCCAAGAAATTGCAGATAAAGCAAAGGCTCTGGAAGAAGAATTGAAAGCACTTTCAGAGGAGATGAATAAACCTGAAGCGGACAAAAAAACTTTGCGTGATGAATTGACGGAAATAGAAGCAGAAGTAAAAGAATTAACAGAAAACACTTTAAAAACAATAGAACGAATTAAAAAAGAACTTCAAGGTGAAGGTACTGAAGAAGTTGGAGAGACTCCGGCTGAAGGAAACACTCCGGCTGAGGGAAACACTCCTGCTGAAGGAAATACTCCGGCTGAGGGAAACACTCCTGCTGAAGGAAATACTCCTGCTGAAGGAAATACTCCTGCTGAAGGAAATACTCCTGCTGAAGGAAATA
>CAZCIW010000015.1:0-5852 GCA_964499135.1 uncultured Muribaculaceae bacterium | reverse complement strand
CTCCTGCCGCAGCAGCAACTCCGAAAGCTGCAGTACAGTCTCAATACTCAGCAAAATATTCTCAAACTCAATATGCAACATCACCACAAGCTCAACAAATCGGTAAAGCAATCGCCGACACCGCTTTTAAAGCAATCGACGGATGGATAAGCGGAACCGATAACGAAAAACTTGAACTTGCAATGAGTTCGATTACAAAAGACACGGTAATGGAAACTCTTGACGAGTGGAACAAAACAAAAGCCGGAGAATTCGGCGGAGAATCTTTGCTTGAAAGCATATATGGAGATGTATTCAGCGGAGATACACGCAAAAAGTACACTATGAAAATTCTTGATGCGTTAAAAGAAAAAGCTGACGAAGCAAATATTGACATCTCAAGAGAATACGATGCAGTTGTCAAAGAACTTGACAAATGGTGGAGAGATGACAAAAAAATCTACAGACTTGTCAACGAAATTCACAAAAATCTCGGCGGAAGAGAATACAAAAAAGTCTAGCCGAAAATTGAATTAAAACCCTAAAACCGACATTTTTTCTTCGTCCGGTTATTAGGACTAAATTCAAATAAGTTTATACACAATTTTATTCAGGGGAAAATATGCAAAATTATATGACTAAAAAGAATCAGGAGGGCATGTGAAAAGATTTATGAAAAAATCTTAAATAGAAATTTTGCCAAACAAATAAACAAAATTTCTTTAAAATTTTTTGCACATAAAATTTGCATCAAAAAAAAGTTTATTTTAGTAATTCCTCAAAAAGCGTAAGGTGAAAGAAGCGATGAGCAGGTTAGTGTAAACGGAAAAAAGACTCCTCAAAAATTTGAGGAGTCTTTAATTTTTAGGATTATTCGCTTTTATGTTGTCTCCATTCACTTTCCGCGTTCCAAAATAAGAAGCAAATATCTGTTTTTAATATAAACAGATAATTTTAAATTTTATCCTCTTGCGTTAAAAATAAAATTGCAGTAGAATGTGGATGTACATTGGATAGACAAGAGGTATTATGACAAAACTAAATATTAATGTATGTATGGGAAGTTCATGTTTTGCTCGCGGAAATGTCGCAAACCTTGAGTTTATTGAAAATTACATCAAAGAAAATGGTCTTGAAGCTCAAATTGATCTTTCCGGCTCTCGTTGCGAAGGAAAATGTATTACGGGACCAAATATCGTTATAAATGGAGTTGAATACACCGAAGTCGACGAAGACAAAATAAAAGACATCCTTGATGAACTTGTAAAAGCTTAAAAGTTTTTACACCTAAAAAATCCAAAAAGTATCCTTACAAAACAAAATATATGGGGTTGAGATGAATATTAATTATCCGGTTTATACACTTTCGAACGAGTGTCACGATTGCTACAAATGTATCCGCGAATGTCCGGTAAAAGCTATTAAAATAGAAAACGGACATGCTTCTGTTATTCCCGAAAAATGTATTGCTTGCGGAAATTGCGTAAAGACCTGCCCTTCCAACGCTAAACGCGTCAGATGCGACATAGATAAAGCACAAGCTTTAATAAGAGCGCAAAAAAATGTTTATGTATCCTTAGCCCCATCTTGGAGAGCTTCGTTTGAAAATTCTGCAGAAAAGATGATTGCTCTGTTGAAACAACTTGGATTTAAAGAAGTATCAGAAACTGCACTTGGCGCACAGGAAGTTTCCATTAAAACTACTCAAATGCTAAATGCCGCGGAAAAAGGGTTATTTATTTCCAGCGCCTGTCCTGTAATCGTCGATTATATAAGACTTTACATGCCGGAGTTTACAAAATATATAACACCGATAGGCTCACCTCTAATGACTCATTCCAAAATGTTAAAAGAAGCCTTCGGCGAAGATATTTCAATTGTATTTATCGGACCCTGCATCGGCAAGAAAAACGAAGTTACTTATTCGGGACTTTTTGATGTTGCCTTAACTTTTGAAGAACTCAGAATGTGGTTTAACGAAGAAATTATTGATATCACAAAAGTTGCAAGGGACAGCAAATTTAAATTTGTTCCGGAATCTGCTTATGAAGGAACATTATATCCTATAGACGGCGGAATGAATCAGACAATTAGAAAATCAGGAATAAATGATAATGTTCAATTGTTGGAAGTATGCGGATTAAGCGCACTTCAGAGAGCCTTGAAAAACCTTGATCCGGAAAAACTTGATAAAACCATCTTTATAGAAGCTCTTGCCTGTGAAGGTGGATGTGTCGGAGGTCCGTGTATTTCATCCGAAAAAGCAGGAATTACAATGGTTTCTGACATTCTCACAAAAGAGAAAAAACGTGAAGAAATTCCATCTAGTCCGAAAGTCGTCGTAGATTACAAAATTGAACCTAAAAAAATTGTAGATTCAGATTATCCACTTGAAGAAATCTTAAAAACGCTCAAAAAAATAGGTAAACACTCAGTAGATGATGAATTAAACTGTGGCGGTTGTGGTTATGCAACTTGCAGGGATCTTGCAAAAGCATTGCTTGACGGAGATGCTGAAACCTCAATGTGCGTTTCTTATATGAGAAAAATTGCAATGAGAAAGGCTGCCGCAATGATTAGATGTATGCCATCTGCAATCGTAATGGTAGACAATGATTTAAATATACTTGAAGCCAATGACAGTTTTATGAAAATGTTTACAGGCGATATGTACGAAGTCTTTAAGGCTCGTCCTGACGGACTTACAGGTGCTGCTCTTGACAGAATTGTTGATTTTGCAGACCTTTTCAAAACAATTTTGGAAACCGGAAAAGATTTGCACAAAGAACATTACAACATAAAAGGCAGACTATATGACATTTCGGCATTCACTATTGAAGAAAACGAAATTGTTGGCGCAGTCATCACTGACGTAACCTCTGCCGAAACCAACAGAGAAAAAATCTCGCAAAAAGCACACGAAGTTATTTCGAAAAACATTTCAATCGTTCAAGAAATTGCATGTCTGCTTGGCGAACACATGGTAGAAACCGAAACGCTTTTGAGTTCAATTGCGGAAGATTATGAAGAAAGAGAGGAAAGTTAGTAGGTAATTATATAAGTGAGTTAGTATAAATTTTCCTACTAACTTACGTCCTAACTTACTAACGTAATTATGTTCATCGACATTGATTGCAGCCAAATGAAAAAATATAATCAAAATGCCTTCGGGGATTATTTTATTTCAAAAAGATATCCTGATGAAGCGCGTTTGATTGCAGTTCTGTCAGACGGTCTGGGAAGTGGAATTAAGGCAAACATTTTATCCTGTATGACCGCAACGATGCTTTTGCAATTTATAGAAAACGGACAAATTCCGATAAGAAAAGCCGCAGAAATTGTTATGAATTCACTTCCTGTTTGCAAAGTAAGAAGGATAAGTTATTCAACATTTTCGGCAATCGACTGCGATGATTACGGCAATGCAAAAATCGTAGAAGAAGGAAATCCGGAATTTTTATGGATTAGAGATAACGAGGTTATGACACCCGAGTACGAAACAATCCAATCAAAAACGTTCAAAAACCGTCGAATGAAAATTTACAAAATAAAACTCAAACTCGGCGACAGGTTAATCTTCTGTTCAGACGGTGTAACCCAATCGGGACTGGGTGGCGGAAGATTAAAGCTGGGACTTAGAAGAGAGGGTTTAATAGTACTTGTAAAAGATAAGCTTGCAGCGGAACCAAATATTTCAAGCTCCGAATTTTCACAATATCTTGTAAATCAAGCAAGGAACATTGAAACCGACAGAAATCCTAAAGATGATATTTCTGCATGCGTGCTTTATTTCAGAGAACCGCGAGAATCACTCGTCTTCACCGGTCCTCCGTATCATCAGCAAAAGGATGCAGAATATGCCAAAATGTTTGACAATTTCAAAGGTAAGAAAGCAATATGCGGCGGAACTACTGCAAATCTTATTTCTCGAGAACTTAACCGGCCGATTACTATGGATACAACAATCAGTATTGGGAAACTTCCCGCTTGCTCTTATATGGATGGAGTAGATTTAGTAACAGAAGGAATTCTTACACTTACACGAACTGCTGAATATTTGGAAGCCGGAACTACAGATATTGACAACGCAGCAGGAAAGTTGGTAAAATTTCTATTAGATAGTGACTGTATAAATTTTATGGTAGGTGCAAAATTAAACCAAGCCCATTATGATCCGGCACTACCAATAGAAATTGAAATCAGAAAAAACATTATCAAAAAGATAGCAGGTGTACTTCAAGAAAAATATTTTAAAAAAGTTAATGTGCAGTATATGTAGTTAAAAGATACTAAGACAATAAGGCACTAAGGATACTAAGTAATTACCAAATAAGTATCTGTACAAAATTCCAAAATAGATTGAAGATAAGCCTTAGTGCCATAGAGCCGTAGTAACTTGGTATCTGGAAATAGTGTTCAACAAATGTTGACGGAAAGGGTATAAGAAATGGCAGAAAAAGTTAGTGTAAAAGTATGTTTAGGAACAACATGTTTTGTAATGGGTTCAGCAAATTTGCAAGAATTAATTGAAATGGTTCCCGCAAAATACGGTGATAAAGTAGAAGTTTCAGGGGTTCCGTGCCTTGGGCTTTGTTCAATCGACTGGGAATTTTCCAAAGCTCCTTATGTAAAAGTTGATGACGAAGTTATCAAAGAAGCAACTGTTGAAAAAGTCTTAAATGCAATCGACGCAAAATTGAAATAAATTGAATTTGTAACCTACTCCTTCCCCACAAGTGGGGAAGGAAATATTTTAACCTGCTCCTTCCTAACTTGTCGGGAAGACTGGGATGAAGTATTTTATTTTAAATAAAATCTGATAAATGAATTTATTAGCAATCTTTGTAACTTGCTCCTTCCCCACTTGTGGGGAAGGTTGGGATGGGGACTAAACCTCTTCTACCAAATCTCTCAAAATTTTATAAATTTTTTCAAGCATTTTGTTGTCGTCTTTTGCCGAATTAATGTAAAAATTTATATGCTCTAACAGTTCCGAATTTGTTTTTATATGGTCGTTGGCAAAGAGTTCTTCTGTTGTGGCACCAAGTGCTGTCAGTAGTTTTTCAAGAGTTTCGGCTTTTGGGAAATTTGCACCGACTTCAATATTACTTAGGTTTCTTGATGAAATATCAACTATTTCAGCTAATTGCTCCTGTGTAAAACCTTTCTGTTTTCTAAATCGTTTTATTTTTTCGCCTAATTCTCGTTTAATGTTCATAAAAACTCCTTGTGTAACATCGTTTTTTCAAGCAAATACGAACTACTAAATCATAGTATATTAACTTTTGTAAAGCTTGAATGTCGCACTATTGTGAGATTTATCAAAAATCAGAAACAATACATAGAATTTTATGCAATTTTAGATAACAAAATGTTTTTATATAAGAGTAAGATGTGCACACAAGTTACTACAAGATATTAAGGAGATGAAATTATGACAGAACCAGTAAAAAGAACAGCACCGACAACACAGGCCCCAAAAACACAACAAAAACCGCAACAAAAAGTTAAAGAATCTAAGCCAAATTGTATTCATACGGAAGCAAAAACCCCAAGCACAGCAAAATTAGCAGTTAATAGAGCAGGTGCAGTAGTTATGGCGCCTGTTGCAGCAGGGGCAGGGGTATTAACCCTAGCCGGCTCATTTTTGAATGGTCTATTTAATCCAAATACTACCTTAGATGAATCCATGGCTAAAGGTTGTCAGGCTGCAGGACAGGGGGCAGACATGCTTGATAAAATGTGGCAAGGAAAATTCTTTTAAATAAATGAGGCGGATTAAATCCGCCTTTAATTTTGAAAAATTTCTTTGTTTATCCAACAATTCCACAAAATTAATTTTGCCATTTAAATTCATTAAGCATATTTATCAT
>CAZCIW010000014.1:0-35486 GCA_964499135.1 uncultured Muribaculaceae bacterium | reverse complement strand
GGGTTAAGGGTTAAGGGTTAAGGGTTAAGGGTTAAGGGTTAAGGGTTAAGGGTTACCCCTAAACCGCTCCGAAAAATAGGAAAGTATGGCTCCTCCAATTTCTTCATTAGGATCAAAATTTGATGGCGGAGGGTTAACTGAATTTCTAAAAAGCATTGCGATGAGCGGTCCGAACGCGTCCGGAACCTGTGTTTTTCTATAAATTCCCGCCAGAAATGTTTGGATATTAGGAGAATTCGTATTGTTAAATCTGGAAAGGATAGGATACATTTTGTCTACCCCTTTTGTCCCGTTGTCAATCATCCTATCTAAAATATAAAGGTTTTCTGTAATTTCGGCTTCGTTGTTTGAGTGAGTAAGAATATTTGAAATAACTGGTAGCGCTATTTCTTTTCGTTTTACAAAATAATCCACTTTGTTTTTGTCTGCAATAATATAATTGCGTTTTCCTTCGGGCATTTGAATTGCGGAATATTCGCCAAAAGTTTTTTGTATTGGTTGATAATTCGGGTATATATTATTATGTAGAGGTTGAATTTGCATGTTTATTTCCATTTATTTGGTCTGTGAGTTAAAGTTTAAAGTTTAGCTGTAAACAAATGGTGGACCGTTTTTAATTTCAAACAAAATGTTTTCTGCCATTGTTTTTAATTCTTCTTTGGGCTTGCCTTCTCTTGCCTGTTTGTTGAACTCTTCCATTAGAGGTTGAATTGCAGCTTCTTTTTTGGATTTAAAATTTCTCAATTCGGTTGAAACGAGTCTTTGTTGGAGTTCTGCTTCAGTGTCGGCATTAAGCTTTTTGACCTGAACGTCTTTAACAGCTTCTCCTACAAGTTTTCCTCCGTAACCGATTGCCGTTAATCCTGTTGTGCCCCAGAAAAGTGCTTTAAATTGTTTATTTTCGGTGTCTAGAAGATAGTTATAGAAAAATGCCCTAAAATCATTTACGTGAGAGTAAAATGTTGTTTTTGGCATTGAGCCGCCGCCGCAATGTGGGTTTGCGTCAACAGTTGATTTTTCAAATTCATTTGCCATTGATTGAATAAATTCGTCTTTGTCTTTTTTATCCCAGCTAAGAGTTTCAAGCCATTTTTCCATTTTTTCTTTTGATGGTTCAATGGATTTAAAAAGATTTTTTAAGTCAGCTTTTGTTTGTTCGATTGTTTCGGGCTTTGCTTTTTTTACAACTTCTTTAATTTCGTCAGATGTCTCTTTGATGAATTTTTCAATGTGCCCTTTACTTTTTGTAAGGTTTTTGAGTGCTAAAAATCCGAGACCTGCAATTCCTGCAAAAGTTGCTAATCCCATTAATATATAGTTTATGTTGTTGTCTTTCTTTTCAATATTGGAAGGCTTTTGCTTGTCACCTTTGAACATAAGTGCTTTGAATGTTTCTTCAGAAGGTTGTCTTTTCACTGGTTCAAATTTAAGATATTTACTTAATTCTATTGCTTTTTGGGAAAGCATGCTACGCGTAATACCTATTTTCCCTGCAAAAGATTGAGTCTCAATATCAACAAGTTTTTCCTGAAGATTTTTTTGAATATCTGCCTCTCGTTTTTTTACCCAAACATCACGAAATCCGTCAAAAAATGTTTTTGCCATAAATGCCATTACGGTTAGGGCAAAAACCCCAGTTCCTGCAGTGATAGTTTTCCAGTTAGGGCATTCTACAATTCTATATAGTGCCTGAATAGGTTCATCATTAATTGCGACATTTCTGACAGTGGGTTGAAGACGTTTTAAAGAGTTAATGTTAAGATTAATTTTTGCGCTGTGATTTATGAGTGCAGTAAGTCCTGCAATAGCCCCCATAACACCGAGGGCAATTGCGCTTATCGGGATGAGGCTTTTTTCTCCGGAGTTATCTTTTTCGTATAACTTTTCCGGCATTTGCGAACTTTTTGAAATGACAAGAGTGTCCATAGTATCGTCAAGGGTTATGCCGGTTTGGGAGGAATCCTTGATGAAAGAATTTACCAGAACACCTTCTTTTGTGTCCAGATTTGTTTTTTTCTGGGCGCGCGTAAGGTTTTTTTGCTGTCTTAATGTTTCGTTGTCGTGGAATGTATTAACGTTCATTATCTTTAATATCTTTTTCTGCTTTGGTTAACTTCTTATACAAGTCGTGTATAAAAGTTCTTAATTCAAAGGTTCTTTTTGTTTCATCAATTTGTTTTTCTTCATTTTCTGCGTCAAGCGGTTTGAAGATAGAGAAGAGAGATTTTACTTTTTTCTTAAACTCATTAAAGGTTTCCGATATCTTTTTGTCAATCGCGGCTTTAAGTTCGCCCATCATTGCTGTAAGTTTATCTGAAATATCTGCAAGTTTCTGATGCAAATTTTGGATTGTGGTTGAAATTATTGTCGGAATATTCTTTATTAAGTTGATTGTGCCACCGATAATTGTGTTTAGTATTAAATTTACGGGTTTTGCGATTATTGCGGGCATTGTGTTTGAAATAAGTTGAGACATTTGAGCAATTTTCGCGTGGGCTGAAACCATTGCTGCTTGGAATGTTTGAAGTTGAATTGCATAATTTTGGATATCGCTTTGTCTCTGAGCTTTTGCATTTGCCTGAGCTTTTAAAAATGCGCCTATTGCTGCACACTCATTCCAACTCATTTCACCTGGTTTTGCTGAAAAGTCTGCCTTTTTGCCCCCTCCACCCATACCGTTACATATGGGGCAAGAGCCGATTGGTAATCCGTGAGGGCAGGTGCCGATACGGGAATTGTTTGCATTTATTGTGGCTAATTGCATTAAAAAATCCTCTCGTAAATGTCCCTTTCGGGCTGCACGTGAGGACACTGAGAAAAGTTTTAACCTCTTTAAATAGCACGTAAAGAAAGTTGTTTTCCCGAGTGTTCCGGCTATTACGGTTGCGGCTACAGCTGGAGATATTCACTCCATTTCCTCTTATTCAAAAGATTATGATAAGCATGATTTAATGTCAATTTATTTTGAATTAATGTGAAAATTGTTAATTTGATGAAGTAATCAGGTACTCAGATGAGCAGTTTAATATATGGTGAACTGGAATGTAGGGTTGACAAATGGGGAAGTAACAATATTGCGAAAGTGATTTTAAATGAGTGCAAAAACCCGGACAGCCGAGTAATTTAAAACTAATATTCTTTTGCAAGATGAAAATAGAATTTTAATAAATCCTTCCGCCGGAAATATTGTAAATTTTTACATCTTTTAAAAACTCGTCTTCAAAAAGAATTGTATCCACCGAGGTGATTACAACCTGAGTTGCATTCGTGATAGATTTTAAAAGATAATTTTGTCTTATATCATCAAGTTCCGCAAGCACATCATCAAGCAATAATACGGGTTCATCGCCTGTTTTTTCCGTAATTATATCTAATTCTGAAAGTTTTAATGCAAGCACTATTGTTCGCTGCTGTCCTTGTGATGCAAATTTTGTTGCCTCATTTCCGTTTATATAAAACAAAACGTCATCTCTATGTGGACCTACGCAAGACTGCGCGCGCCGAAATTCTTCCAATTTTCTATCCTCAAGTTCTGCTTTGAATAACTCTGCAATCCGCTCAAGTTCTATATCATCTTCACCATGCAAAAATGAACAATCATAGCAAAGTTTTAATTCTTCAGTCTCGCTGATTGTTCTATGTTTTTCTCGTGCAAGTTTTTCGATTTCAGAGAGAAATTTGATGCGCAGATAAATGATATTACTTCCTGTAATTGTCAATTGTTCGTTTAATACGCTTAAAAGGGTTTCATCCAACGGGGCACCTTTGATGAGTTCCTTTAAAAAATTATTTTTTTGAACACGAATTTTGTCATACTTTGATAGTCTTTCATCATACGCGGGATAAATCTGTGATATGGCTCTATCAAGCCAGTCTCGTCTGTCTGAAGGGTTCCCGCGCAAAAGCATTAAATCATTTGTTGAAAAAAGAACGGTCTTCAAAATCTGTTTAAAATTCTTTGGAGTGGTTTTTACTCCGTTAATTTTCAATGAACGATTTTTCTCTCGATTATAACAAAAGTCCAAATTGACAGGTGTGTTTGCTTTAATTATTTCTGCTTCTATCTGAGCAGATTCTGCTTCAAAATTTATTATTTCGATGTTGTTAGATGTTCTCGGACTTTTCAGAGTTGATAAAAAATAAACACCTTCAAGAATATTAGTCTTCCCCTGTGCATTTTTCCCAATAATTAAAATCTTGTTTGAAGAAAAATCTAACTCCAAGTTTTTGCAATTTCTATAACCTTTAAGTTTCAAAACTTTTAATTTCATAAAAAAATTATACATAAAACAAAGGATTTTTTTTAATATCTATTGTAAAAAAAATGAATGTAACGTAAAATTGTCTTGTAAAATATATTGAGGTACTATATGCTTCCAATAATATCAGAAGAAACCGCTGCAAAAGTATTTTCGGACATATTCAAGGATATGCCTGCTTGGCGTAAAAAAATGATTCATTATTTAAAAGAAGAAAATCCTGAAATAAATAGTGCAATCATTGAAGCTGCAAATAACACAGAACTTGATCCGAAAGCTGTGGCTTTGGGTGCATATATGACTTACGCGTTAATCGAAATTGCAATGAAAGAAGATGACGCAATGATTGCTTACGATGAATAGGAACTGTTATAATAAATTTTAAGGAAGAAGACAACAATGGTAATTGAAGATTTATTGGAAAAACTGGTAAAGGATGGCGGTAGTGACTTGCATATATCAAGTAACCTTCCTCCGGCAGTTAGAGTTGACGGAAAACTTATGCGTTTGGATATGGAGCCGTTAACTCCGGATGCGGTTGAAAATCTTTTGTTCCCAATGCTTTCAAACGAGCAAAGAAGAACTCTTGAACAAGTTTGGGAACTCGACTTTTCATATGGTATTGAAGGATTAAGCCGTTTTAGGGTCAATATTTACAAAGATAAAGGTAATTATGCAGCTGCATTCCGTACAATTACGGATACAGTTCCGTCTTTTGACCAACTTGGATTGCCGGAAACAGTAAGAGTTGTAGCGGATAAACCTCGTGGGCTTATTCTTGTAACAGGTCCTACAGGTTCAGGTAAATCTACAACTCTTGCTGCAATGATTGACTACATTAACGACAATAAATCAGAACACATTCTTACGATCGAAGACCCGATAGAATTTGTTCATCCGTCAAAAAGATGTATTGTTCACCAGCGTGAACTTGGTATGGATACAAGAAGTTTCGCGAATGCTCTTAAATCAGCACTCCGTGAAGACCCTGATATTATCCTCGTAGGTGAAATGCGTGACCACGAAACCATTTCTCTTGCACTGACTGCTGCTGAAACAGGTCACTTAGTGTTTGGTACACTTCACACCTCATCAGCTTCTCAGACTATTGACCGTATCATTGACGTATTTCCTGAAGGGCAACAGGGACAAATCCGTGTTCAGCTTGCAAACTCGCTTGTTGCGGTATTTTCACAAACTCTTGTTCCAAAAACCTTACCCAACGGGCAGAAAAAAGGTCGTGTAATGGCTCAGGAAATAATGCTTGTAACACCTGCAATTGCAAACCTTATCAGAGAAGCTAAAGCTGCACAAATTTACTCTACGATTCAGATGAATGTCGGAATGGGCATGCAAACTCTTGAAATGGCGCTTGCAAAACACTACAAAGCAGGAAGCATTACTCTGGAAGATGCCCTGTCAAAAACTTCACGACCTGAAGAATTCAAGCGAATGGTCAACTATAATGCATAAACTTTGATGTAGTTATAAGGTTGTACAGTACAAATACAAAGTTTTCTACCCTCTTATTAAGAGGGTAGTTTTTTAATTTTGTTTGTCAATGAAGGTGTTTGTGTTAGAATTTGAATATAGAGTTACAGAAGGTAAAAGGAATAAACTTATGACACAACAAGTAACAACAGAGCCGAATTCGGCAAAAGAACAAATTAGACAGACTCGTATTCAAAAATTAACGGATCTTGCTGATAAGGGGGTTAATCCATACCCTTATAAATTTGAAAAAGATATTAATGCTGCAAACTTGCAGGAAAAATACAAAGACCTTGAAGCAGGTGTTGAAACTGAGGATAAATATTCTGTTGCCGGTCGTGTTATGGCAATCAGAAACACAGGTATGTTCATAGATTTAATGGACTCTACTGGAAAAATTCAGATTTTCTCGCATAAGGAAAACCTTTCAGAAGAACAGATGAAAATCTTGAAACTCATTGACATTGGCGATATCGTTGGTTTTACAGGAACTATAAGAAGAACTCCAAGAGGTGAACTTTCAATAAAAACAACTTCTCTGGAACTTCTTTCAAAATCCCTTCTCCCGCTTCCCGAAAAACATCACGGGCTTACGGATGTGGAAACTCGTTACCGCCAACGTTATGTTGATATGATTGTTAATGAGGATGTTAGAAAAACATTCAAAACACGAAGCTTGATTATTCAAAAAATTAGAGAATTTTTAACAAAGCATGACTTTTTGGAAGTTGAAACACCTACTCTTCAAACGATGGCATCAGGTGCAAATGCAAGACCTTTTAACACTCACCACAACGCGCTTGAGATGGATTTGACATTAAGAATTGCACTTGAATTGTATCTAAAACGTCTTATCGTTGGCGGAGTGTCGGAAAGAGTTTATGAAATCGGAAAATGTTTCCGTAACGAAGGTATTGATACTCGTCACAACCCTGAATTCACGATGATTGAACTTTATCAGGCATATGCGGATTACAATGATATGATGACATTGACTGAAAACATGGTAGCATATGTTGCTCAGGAAGTTCTCGGAACAATGAAAATTCAATACGGAGAAAATGAAATAGATCTTACTCCTCCGTGGGATAGAAAAACCATGCTTGGTGCAATAAAAGATGCTACAGGTGTTGATTTTATGGAAATATATAGTGCTGCCCAAGCAGTTGAGACTGCGAGAAAGTTAAATGTTCATGTAGAAGATTCAATGAATTGGGGGCAGGTTGTAGAAGCCGTATTTGAAGAAAAAATTGAACCGAGTTTAATTCAACCTTGTCACATCATTGATTACCCGAGAGAAATTTCTCCGCTTGCAAAAGTTCATAGGGACAATGAGCGTTTGACTGAGCGTTTTGAAACCCGCGTAAACGGATGGGAAATTGCAAATGCATTTTCAGAACTTACAGATCCGATTGATCAGAGAATGAGATTTGAAGCTCAAGCAAAAGCAAAAGCCGAAGGCGATGAAGAAGCAATGGATATTGATGAAGACTTTATCTGTGCGCTAGAATACGGAATGCCTCCGACAGGCGGTATGGGAATGGGTATCGACAGACTTGTAATGCTTCTGACAAATTCACCGTCAATCAGAGACGTAATTGCGTTCCCGACATTAAAGAAAAGAAGTTAAAAAATAAATAAAACGAATAAGTGAAGCGCGCAGCAATTTTATTGCTGCGCGCTTCACTATCAATGCTAATTTCGCATGCTTAGCACCCATGACCGAGATTTGCAAAAAATACATATATCTAATAAAGCGGTATTATCCTAATTCTGTACTTGCTTTGCCCTAATTCCCTTCAAAAGCGATTTTTTCTAATACCGTTCCAATGCGTAAAAGTGGACTTTGTCCACCCAATTCAAGTAAACAAGTCTAGGTGCTTAGCACACTCGACCGAGATTTGCAAAAAATACATATATCTAATAAAGCGGTATTATCCTAATTCTGTACTTGCTTTGCCCTAATTCCTTTCAAAAGCGACTTTTTCTAATATCGTTCCAATGCGTAAAAGTGGACTTTGTCCACTAGAAATATCGGAATTCATAATTATCATTAATAATCCTTGAAGTACAGGTCAAGCCGGTACTTCTAACATTACATGAGTAAGAATTATCAATACCGCTTGGTACGATAACATCATCTCTTAATACAAACGGAAAAATATCTTTTCCGATAGTGTTAGGCGGGTTATCTCCATTAATATCAGCAAGGAAGACAACAGTCGGACGCTCAACGTTAACCCCAAAATCTCTCACTACAACTTCCGGCGGATAAACATTAATGATAACATTCATGCCATCTGCAAGTGTAAACATGTAATTATAATATTCAGTTTCAGATAAATACTGGTTTCCACTCAAGAACCAAGAGGGGTAACGCCAACAGCCTTCATCGTTTGCACAAACTCTGAGTGTTCTAAAATATGGTTCATAATATTGAAATGCAAGTTCAGAGGCATTTGGAGAGTAACTTTCCAATCCCCAGTGAATTGAAGAATCTCTGTCTTTTATGACAAAAAGAGTTACTTGGGATAAAACTGAATAAATTTTTTTTATGGCTACGGCATTTTTTTGTTCTTCAGCACGCCTTTGAAGTCCTGTGTAAGTCATAGAAGCGACAACTCCAAGAATACCCATAACAAGAATAAATTCCAGCAATGACATACCTGTAAAAAATCTATTCATATTTTTACTTCCGCCGGATGACCAGAACAAGCTTCTTCTCCTAATTACTCTTATAACTTATTCATGCCCCATTCTAACCTATTTTAAACAGCTTATCAATATATCAAATAATCTATTTTTAAAGATTAAAATTAGACATAATTTTCTGTTTGAAATAAAATCAGTATATGTACAAGAGTTATGAATACGCACTTGAAAATTTAAGAGAAAATTCTCATTTTCGTGAAGTCAGAGATATCGAACGGAAAGATGAAAAATACATTTATTTTAGGGGGAAAAAACTTCTAAACCTTTCCTCAAATAATTATCTCGGACTTGGTGATAACAAAAATATAACAGAAGAATTTTTAGATTTTACAGAAGGAAAGTATTCGTTTGGAAGTGCCTCTGCAAGGTTACTAACCGGAAACCTTCCTGTGTACAATGAATTGGAAGAAATTCTAAGTCGGATGTTTAATAAAGACCGCGCACTTCTCTTTAACAGTGGATATCATGCGAATGTCGGAGTTACAAGTTCCATAGCTGAGAAAAATGACGTAATATTCTCCGATAAACTCAACCATGCCAGCATCATTGACGGTATGCGACTTTCGAGCGGTAAGTTCTTCAGATATCTTCACAATGACATGGAAAACCTTGAAAAACTTCTTATTCGTGAAAGAAAAAATTTTAACAATGCAATAATAATCACAGAAAGTGTATTTTCTATGGACGGCGACATTGCTGATTTAAAAAAACTTGTTGAATTAAAAGAAAAGTACAACTGTATTTTGATTGTTGATGAAGCACATGCTTTCGGTGTCTATGGAGAAAATGGACTCGGAATTTCAGAAAGTTTCAAGGTTACAGATAAAATTGATTTAATTGTCGGAACTTTCGGCAAGGCAATCGGTTCAATGGGCGCATTCGTGGTAGGAAATAAAATTCTTATTGAGTATTTAACAAACAAAGCACGCTCATTTATTTTTTCGACAGCGCTTCCGCCTATTCAGATAGCATTCTCAAAATGGATTATAGAAAATAAACTCCCACAAACTCTTGAAAAACGAAAAAATCTACTCAATTTTGTTCGCCGCCTCGGATATGAAAGCCACATTATTCCCGTTATAATAGGCTCAAACGCTGAAACGGAGCTGGTTTGTCAGAGACTTTTTGATGCCGGATACTTCACGCTTCCTATAAGACCTCCAACCGTTCCCGAAGGTACTTCAAGACTGAGGCTTTCTCTCACTACAGAAATTAAAGAGGAAGATTTGGAAAAGTTGACAAATATCCTCGACGTTATCCGCTGACATTTAACACCACAACAAACGCTTCAACTGAAAGATTACTCCTTAATAACAGATTCGCGCAAAATTTAACTATTTTAATGAAACCTTATCTGCCGTTTTATGTTATTGATGTTTGTTGGAAATCTTGGTTGCAAGCCATGCTGCAGTACCGGCAGCGACGAGTCCTGCTCCGCCAAATTTCCAAGCATTTTTAGCTTTTGTTTCATTTAAAACTTTTTTAGAAACTTCTGCAAAATTTTTCAATTCATTACTTGTATCTTCAGACAATTTTTTGAAAGTCTTTTTTGATACATCATAAACCTTTCCGAGAGAGTCTTTTACATCTTCAAGAGCCTCTTTGTGTCCTTGTTTAACACTTTGTATATATTCTTCAATGGAGAAATTTACAGATCTTTTACCGTTATTCTCAACAATACAATCCAATAAATTCAATTGTTTGGCATTTTCCAACAGATAATCTTGAACCATCTGAACATCTTTTGTAGTCGGTTTCTCAGGCATTTTGCTTACTTTCTTTGCAAAATCTATGAATTTTACATCATCAATGTCGTCAGTACAAGCATTCATAACATTATAAACAAATTTATCATCAAATTTGTTGTCTTTTAATGGAGTCGTAGCCAGTCTTCCGGCATAAGCTCCACCTGCAAGTCCGATAACTGATGCAATTGCGGTATTCTTCAATGTATTATTTCTGTTTTCATAACTGTTTACTGGTAAAATTGCCATATTATAAATCCTTCTCTATTCACACTAATTTTAAAACCAAATAAAAACTTTTTTGCTATTTTTATCATAAATCTTTACATTTTACAACAATCTATCCTATAATAAATTTATGCAATGTCACTGGTTAAATAAAAAAAATAACGAAAAACTTATCATTTTTTTTTCGGGTTGGAGTTTTGACTTTAATCCGTTTACGTTTTTGAATTGTAAAGATTTTGATGTTCTTTTGGTATATGATTACAACGATATTTCACAGCTTCCGCCGCTTGAAAATTATAGAGAAAAATATCTTATCAGCTGGTCAATGGGAGTATTTATTGCATATTTATTAAGAGAAAATTTTAAGAACTTTGACAAAAAAATTGCAATTAACGGTACCCCTTTTCCTGTACATGATGAATTCGGAATTCCTTTTAAACCTTTTCTCTTAACTTTGCGGCACGCGAAGACAGGTTTGAAAGGAAAATTCTACAGAAATATTTTCTCATATGATGAAGAATTTGAAATATATTCCCGAACCCCCGTCGAACGTACAATTGAAAATCGTGAAAATGAACTTAAATCTTTATATAATAAGATTAAATCAACTGAAACTGTTTACGAAAACTTCTATGATTTTGTGTTAATAAGTGTTAATGACAAAATTATTCCTACCAAAAACCAGATTAATTTTTGGAAAGATCAAGCATCATATAAAATACTTGAATGTGGTCACTTTCCGTTTTATAATTTTACGAGTTGGGAGGATATAATTAGCCAAAATTATGCAGATAAACCCTAAATCAGTCAAAAAACATTTTGAAAAAAGTTTGGACAAATATGATGAAAATGCAGTTGTCCAAAAATTTATTGCGGAAAAACTTGCACAAGAAACCGCATCTATACGGAGTGATTTTGATAATATTTTGGAACTAGGCTCCGGTACTGGACTTTTGACTAAAGAAATTACAAAAAGTTTAAAATTTACATCATATACTGTCAATGATTTGAGTGAGAAATCAAAAAAATATATCGACAGAATTTTGAAAAATTACACATTTATCTCAGGCAATGCTCAAAAAATTAATTCGGTAAAAACTTACGATTTGATAATTTCAAATGCGGTGTTTCAGTGGATTAATAATTTAGACGAAGTTTTAAATAAATACAAAGATATGTTAAATAAAGATGGTATTCTTGCATTCACAACCTTTTTACCTGATAATTTTCCGGAGTTGAAAGAGGTTACAGGTCTTTCCCTCCGATATAAATCAAAAAATGAACTTGAAGAAATTCTGAATAAAAACTATGAAATAATAAAACTCAAAGAATTTAAAAATACGCTTGAATTCACCTCTCCTCTGGAGCTTCTTTACCATATGAAAAATACAGGTGTTAATTCTTTAAATTCAAAACCGTGGACATTCGCTGATGTCAAAGATTTTTGTCGGGAATATTCAAAAATGTATCACAAAACTACTCTGACATATTCATCAATTCTTTTAATAGCACGAAAATTAAGTTAACATTATTATTTGAATTGATAAAAATAAATACTTTTATGTATTCAAAATTGTAAAGAAAAAAAATATAATCTTTACATAACTACATGTTTAATATTAAAATGTGATATAAATAGGATAAATAAAGGGGCAAAAAATTGCTTAATAACTACGAAAGCTTTGATAATTCTGAAACATCAACGAGAAAATCCGCACTAATTCAGGAACGCGTCGGGCTTGTTTCAACTCATATGTACAAACAATTTCTGGATTATCAGCATGCCACAGTCAATACCAACGAAATATTTCTCGGGATGGCTGCAAATCTTCAGGATGTTGTGGATACTTTGAAAGAAGCATTTTCCTCAAGAAACGTTACGACCCAAAACATTTATCTCGATATTGATCCGCAAAAGTCAGTTATTATAGTAAATATTTTATGGCACAAAATTAGTTTTACGACTCGTTGCAATTTCCAGCCTCAGGCGCTTTACAGAGAAAACGGACTTCACGTGTTTTCCGGAAGAATTATGGCAATCCGTGGAAATTATTATGAAGCAATGAACGGTGTAAGAAACCATGACGAAGAAATGGTTAAACTTCTTGATAATGAAGTTGCCTCACTGTTTATCCCGGCAGAAAAAAACCAGAATTCAATTATGAAAATTAAGCACCTTGCAAACAGAGAATTCAGCCTTAATCAGGTTGATGCCCCGCGCGAATTTGTATTGAAAGTTATTGAAACAATCTGCGGTGGCGGTTTCTATCACGAAGAGGGTGCAAGAAAAAGTTTTAATATTTGAGAACATTTTAGGGCAAAATAGTTCCAAATGAAACCTTCAGTAGTTTAGTCTCAGAAATACGATGGCACTATCCTTTTTCGTCCATGGAGACTTTTGATGACATTTCTGCGACAATTCTTGAAATATCAGCTCCGCCGATTGCTGCTTCCAAAATCAAAGGACTATGGATAAAAACAGTTTCAGAATAATCCATAGTATCCACATTTATAACATCAAATTCAATAAAATCGTCTCCGGCATAAACAAGTTTTCCGTATTCACTCCCTGTTGCCCAGCGGATAAACATATATCTTTGTTCAAATTCCTTTAATTTCTCAATAAAACGCATAATAAATCCTTAAAAAACTAAAATATAACTAAAATATAACCTTCCCCGATAAACGGATTTGTCTATACTTATATTTTAGTCATTTTTCCGATAAAGTCAACCGCATGTATGTAATTAAATATAACAAAATAAAATGAAACTATTTGACATTTTCCCCTCTTAAGAAGAAAATAAGACTCAAGGAGGGATATATGACAAAGCAAACTTTTTTACATGACAAACATGTCTTACTTGGTGCGAGAATGGTTGATTTCGCAGGTTGGCACATGCCTGTTCAATATACATCTATTCTTGAAGAGCATAAAACTGTCCGCGAAAGTGTCGGCATTTTTGATGTTTCGCACATGGGTGAAGTATTTATATACGGTGAAGATTCTTTAGAATTCTTAAATAAAATTGTCCCTCAAGATATTTCAAAACTTAAAAAAGAAAATGCTGTTTACTGTCAGCTTACAAATAAAGATGGTGGAATTATTGACGATTTAATTATATACAATCTTGATGTAAATAAGTATTTAATTATCTGCAATGCCTCAAGAGTTGACGAGGACATTAATTGGATGTCTTTGAACGCGAAAGATTATAACGTGAATATAGATAATCAGTCTCACAATTATTCTCTTCTTGCAATTCAAGGACCCAAAGCCGCTGAACTGATGTCAATTATGGGGTTAAATACTCACCAAAACTCATTTACGATAAAATGTGCAACTGTCGGTGGAATTGGCGTCCTTGCTTCACGCTCCGGCTATACGGGAGAAGACGGGTTTGAGCTTATGGTTAAAAATAAATTTTGTGAAGAACTTTTTGACAAAATTCTCGATGCAGGAAAGGTTTTCGGCATAAAGCCGATAGGACTTGGTGCAAGAGATACACTCAGACTTGAGGCAGCACTTCCTCTTTACGGCAACGATTTGGATGAAAATACAACACCGATTGAAGCTGGTTTGAGTTGGTCTGTTCCAAAAGATAAAGAAGTCGAATACAACGGGAAAAATACTATAATGAACCAGATTAAAAACGGTATTGAAAAAAAACTCGTTGCGCTAAAAATGCTTGACAAAAATATTGCAAGACATGGTTATGACGTTTATTTTAACGGTGAAAAAATCGGAGTCGTGACAAGTGGTGCAATTTCTCCAACTACAGGAAATAATATTGCGCTTGCTTATGTAAAAAATCTTGAAAATATTTGCATGGATTCTATTGTTCAGGTTATGATTAGAGAAAAGTTACACGACGCTAAAATAGTGAAAAAGCCATTTATTACAAAAAGGAATATTGTAAAATACAGTTAAGGAGAAAATATGAGTATCACAGAAAAAATTTTATGTTCAAAAACTCACGAATATATTCTTGAAAATTCAGATGGAACTTATACCGTTGGTTTAACGGATTATGCTGTGGAACAGCTTGGAGACATCGTATTTTTAGAACTTCCAGAGAGTGGAACCGCATTCAAAAAGAATGAAACTTTCGCAACTATTGAATCAGTGAAGGCTGCAAGTGAAATCTATATGCCAATTAGCGGAACTGTTGTTGAAGTTAACGACGAAGTTGCAGAATCTCCTGAACTATTAAACGAAGATTCTTACGAAAAAGGTTGGCTTGTAAAAATTAATGCAACCGGAAGTGAAACAGAATTCAGTAATTTAATGGAATACTCAGATTACAAAGAAGAATTGGAATAATGAAAAATTTTTTAGTACATAACGATGACGTAAAAAAAGAAATGCTTTCAAATATAGGATTGAATTCTATAGAGGATTTGTTTTCGCAAATTCCGAAGGAAGCGCGTATGGCGGAACTTGATTTACCTAAAGCCTTAAGTGAAATGGAAGCTCAGCGTGCAATAAAAAAACTTGCTACAAAAAATAAGTCTGACTACATAAGTTTTCTAGGTGGTGGGGTATACAATAAATTTATTCCTGCGTGTGTAGGACAAATTGCGCAGAGATTTGAGTTTTTAACTGCATATACTCCATATCAGGCAGAGATTTCTCAAGGAACTCTTCAAGTCATGTATGAATTTCAAACAATGATTTCACGCCTTACCGGGATGGATGTTTCAAATGCAACAGTTTACGATGGTGGAACGACATGCGCTGAAGCAATTTTGATGGCAAAAAGAATTTCAAAAAAAATAAAAGCACTCGTATCTAAAAATCTTAATCCTGAATACAGAAAAGTTGTTGATACTTATGCGTGGGCAAATAACATTGAAATAGAATACTTTGATAGTTTACCCGAAAATACATCTGACTATGCTTGTGTGCTAATTCAAACACCGGATTATTATGGAGAAATTATTGATGTAAAAGCTGTTGATACATTACTTATTGTTTGTGTGGATATTTCAACATTATCAATTCTTAAACCGCCTTCTGAATACGGTGCTGATATCGTTGTCGGAGATATCCAGACTCTTGGGATACCTCAAAATTTTGGTGGGCCGCATGCCGGATTTATTGCATGTTGCGAAAAATATATGCGTCAACTTCCGGGGCGATTGGCTGGTAGAACTGTTGACAAAGATGGTAATCAGGCTTTTTGCTTAACAATTCAAACTCGAGAACAGCATATAAAAAGAGAAAAAGCCACAAGCAACATTTGTTCAAATCAGGCTTTAATCGGACTTTGTGCAACGGTTTACTTGAGTATACTCGGAGAAAACGGGTTTAAGCAAGCAGGATATTTAAGTGCAAAACAGGCTCATAAGCTTTCTGAAATGCTATTATCTAAAGGCGTTAGAACGCTTAACAAAAACTTTTTCAATGAATTTGTGATAGAGGTTACAAATTCCGATAAAACTCTTGATAAACTCAAATCTGTGGGCATATTAGGCGGGATAAAGCTTGATGTCAACCGAATTCTTGTTGCCGCAACAGAAATGATATCTGATGAAGACATTGAGCTGTTTGTTCAAAATATTTAACAGAAAAATCTATTAATAATTCAAAAGAGCTTTAATATTAAAGCTCTTTCTTTTCATAAATCATTTGGTTATAATCAAGACTTTTGAAGTTGTGTCGTTTATAGACTTCGCAAGCCCTATTGTTAGAAAAGCACAGTTCAAGTCTTAAACGTGCGGCATTAAAGTTTCCCTTCAAAAATTCCAAAAATTTTCCGCCAATCCCTATTGATCGAAATTCCGGTATAATATAAAGTTCTTCAAGCCATACAACCATGCCTCCGGCTTCTTGCGAAAATGTTTTGGCAAGAAGAGCATAGCCAACTCGTTTATGCTCATGTTCGATAATATAACATTCTGCATAAACATCAGAGAGCATTAATTCGTTAAAAGTTTTTGAAATAAAGTTTTCAGGTATTGAATGAAGAACTGCATCCGAACTATAGAATTCTTTTACAGTTTTTAAATAAAAATCTCTGTCCTTTTCGGTAATTTTTCTAAACATGCAGTAATTTTATCACAAAAGGCAAAATTGTCTATTAGTTTTATATCCACCTAAAAACCGAACTGCATTCGAGGCACGAAGCCCAGAGAAAACAGAAATAAAAAAAAGAACGATTTTTGTCGTTCCTTTTATCTGGGCGATACGTGACTCGAACACGTGACCCCCACAACGTCAATGTGGTGCGCTACCAACTGCGCTAATCGCCCATAGATTCAATCATATTGCAAAAACAAAGTTTTTGCAAAGGTGCGCTACCCCTCTCGCAAAACGATACTCAATCGTTTTACTCGGCAGAGTGCTAATCGCCCATAGCCTTAATTATATAACAAAAACTTTGTTTTTGTAAAGGTGCGCTACCCCTCTCGCAAAACGATACTCAATCGTTTTACTCGGCAGAGTGCTAATCGCCCATTTGCAACCGGAGTAGATTTTACTTTTGGAAAATTTTTACACGCTTAAAAGAATATTTGATAGTCATTTCAGGCAAATACCTGAACTTTCTCAATGATAAAAATATTTTATTTATTTCAAGAGTTATGATGAGCTTTCGAGCTGTTTTTTCCTAAATACCAGCCAGCAAAAGCTGCAATAAAAATTATCGGAATAATCATAAACCAATACCAGTTAAAGCTATTCCTTGCTCCATATGCAGGAATTGAACCATAAAGAACCATTTCTGAATTATTAGTCTCAACAACATTGTTCACCATTAATTCAGCAAAATTAATTATTGCTTTGTCAAATTCATTACGTTGGAGAGAAGGAACAATTGCTGTTTTAATTATGTCGCTAACCTCATCAGGATTTCCTAAACCGCCTAATTCGTTACCTACGACAATGTGTAATAATTTTTCCTCATCTGTAAGAAGCAAAATAATTGAGTACCCTTTTCTTGGCTCAATTATTTTTATGTTTTGCAAAATTTGTTGCCCAACAACATCTATAGATTGCCCATCTAATGACTTGAGCATAATTACTGCAATGGTAATACCAGTTTGCTTTTTTATATTTTTTAACGAATAATTGATTTTTTTTACCATTTTCTGTTCAAACATTCCAGTTTCATCAGCAATAAAACCATTAAATTTCAGGTTTTCAACCGAGGCAAAAACAGCACCACAAGAAAATGTTAAAATCAACAACATTGTCAATAAAAACTTTTTAATCATACACTTACCTGCCTTTAGCAAAAATTTTCAACGAAAATAAATAAAAAAGGCGACACCCGGATTCGAACCGGGGGTAAAAGCTTTGCAGGCTTCTGCCTTACCACTTGGCCATGTCGCCGTACCTCGTTACTCCATCATAAATAAGACATAATATATTGTCAAGCCGATAAAATTATGAAGACCGGTTATTTGACTATGTAGTTGTTAATGTTACAATTAGCACAGTTGAGGAATTTGGAATAAGAGGTATTATTTATGGACAAGATGAGGATTGCTTACGCGCCTGATGAAAACTATGTCGGTTTAACGGTTGTTTCTATGGTTAGTGCATTAAAAAATGCAGGAAGCGATGACATTGAATTCATAATTCTGCATTCCGGATTAAGTCATACTGCGATAGCAAAACTCGAATGGGTAAAGACTTACAAGAATTGCTCAATAAGATATGTTGAAGTAGAGCGTAAAATATTTGCAGAATATCCGCTTGTATGTTGGGTTACTGTATCAACTTGGTTCAGGACAAAAGTTGCAGATTTGTGTCCTGATGCTGAGCGTGTATTATATCTGGATTCGGATACAATGATTAGAAGTTCTCTTAAAGAGTTGTTTGAACTTGAACTTTCTGATAATTATGTTGCAACCGTTAATCAGAAAAATCACCGTAAAGATTTATCATTAAAATCAGACACTTATTTTAATGCCGGAGTAGTTCTGTTTAACTGCAAACTTTGGCGAGAAGAAAATGTGTTCAAAAAACTTGACGATTATGTAAAAATTCACAACAAAAAAATTTCCTATGCAGATCAGGATGTACTCAACGTAATATCAGATACAAGAAAATTAGACCTTGCTCAAGAGTACAATTATTGTGAACCTCACATACGTAAAGAAATTGATTTTGCTCCGACAATTAATCCTAAAATAGTTCATTTTACAGGACCTAATCCAAACAGGTTTACCTGCATAAATTCGTTCAAGCAGGAATGGGTTGAACTTGCAATGCAGACACCCTGCTATGATGAATTTATAAATCAAAATATTTATAATATTGTAACAACCTACAAAAAACTTCAAAGAAATAAAACAAGATACTCAATTCTTTCAAAAATAACCTTTGGGAAAGTTAAAGAAGAATACATAAAAAAGTTCAATACCACAAACTTTATCCTGAATTCGTTGAAATATTAGTGCAGTCCGTCTGTGTTTAATGGGTGCTCCTGAGTGAAACACTGAAAATTAATGTTGCGAAAGGTTTTTCAAGATTGAGAGTTAAACTTTCTGAAAAATCATAACGTATTCATGTTTGAAGATGAAAAATCCTCCGGCAAGTGCACGATAGCGCCATAAATTTGCTGTTTTACCTTTTGCTCTTTCATTTCCCTGAATATCTTTTACAATAATTCCTTTAAGCCTGAATCCTAAATTCATCATTCTTGCCATACATTCAAATCCCAAAGGCTGAACTTCTGAATTCTTGTAACTGTCACCGATAATCAAAGCCGCAAATCTACCTTTTTCAAGCATATCGTAGCCGTTTTTTGCAACTTTTGCAAATAAATTATAAAATTGTTCGGTAGATTCACAGTTGGACAAATCTTCTTTTCTGTCGGAAAACTTGATAATATCATCATATGGCGGATGAAGGATTAAAAATTGTGCTTTCTCTTCCCCCATAATTTCCAAACCTGCCTGAACTTTATCTCTCATTTCAACAGATGCCGAATCTGCACAAATAATTCTTACATCTGTTACGAGTTGTTTGGGTGTAAATTTTTCGGAAACCTGTTCTGCAAGTTCGTCTTTCAATTCAACACCGATGCAACGGCGTCCCATATTTATTGCTTCTATGCCGGAGGTTCCGGAGCCAAAAAACAAATCTAAAACAACATCATTTTTCTTGGTAAACCTTTCATAAAGTTGTTGGGCAATTTGAGGAATATAATTCCCGTGATATTCGTTAGAATGTCCGCCTTCACGAAGTCTTGTCGGAAATTCCCACAAAGTATCAGTTTTTACATGAGAATACTCTTTCCAGTTATTAAGATCAATATCGCTGTATTTCGTAGTCTTAACAGGTTTTACAACCTGCAAATCAGCTTTCTTTAACGGTTTTAGTTTAGTATTTGTTTTTATTCTTGCCAAGTCTTTTTCTCCCCATATCAGATTAGTATAAGGGTATTTTATAGAAATGTTTCAAATTTGTAATCAATTGTTTAGATGAATTTGTTTTTGTTGTACGCTAAATGTGTATGGAGGAATTATGTTTCCTGAATTTTTAACACTAAGCAATATCTATATGATTACAGGCTTTTTGATTTCGATGTATTCGTGTGTATCAAACGATGTAATCCAAACACTTGGTACTTTTTTAACCACAAGTAAAAAAATTCCTACTTGGCTTATTTGGGCATATACAAGTGCAGTTCTGATTTTAACAATATCTATAGGATGGATGGTAAATGACGGAGATATGTCATTTGGAAGGCTTGAGAGAATACCATTTCCGGAAACATTTACTCTTGTTCATGCCTTGCCACCGGTAATACTGCTTTTTCTCACTAAATACGGTATCCCTGTATCCACGACTTTTTTGATTTTAAGTATCTTTTCAGCAAGCGATATCAGTGTAATTGGAATGATTTTATCAAAATCCATTATAGGATATTTCATTGCATTGATAGTATCTATTGTCATATATAACATTATCGCAAGACCGCTTGAAAGATATTTTTACTATACGGCTGATAGAAAAATATCAAAATGGTGGATTGCTGCAAAATGGGTTTCAACAGCGTTTTTGTGGTCGCAATGGCTAATGCAGGATGCTGCAAACTTATTTGTTTATCTGCCTCGAAAAGCTTCATTTACGGATTTATGTCTTGTTTTGGCGGCTTTTTCCGCAATGTTATGGCTTGTCGCATATAAACGTGGTGGGGAAGTTCAAAAAATAATAAAAATGAAAACAAATGTTCAAGATCCGCGCTCTGCAACAATTATTGATATGATTTACGCATTTTTACTTTTGTATTTTATACAACTAAATAATGTTCCAATGTCAACAACTTGGGTATTTATCGGACTTCTTGCAGGTCGTGAAATTGCACTTTACACAAGATTAAGATTTGAAAGTCCCAAAAAAATGTATAAACACATTTTAAAAGATTTGACAAAAGTTACGTTTGGACTCGCAATTTCAATTACGGTTGTAATCTTGCTTGTGAAATTTGATGTTGTAAAAGAATTCTTTGTATCTCATTTTTTGTAGGGGAAAAATAATTTGGCAAGAATAAGGCAATTATCTGTAAATTTGATTAACCAAATAGCCGCAGGAGAAGTAATTGAGCGTCCGGCATCTGTAGTGAAAGAGCTTGTCGAAAATTCCGTGGATGCGGGAGCTAAGAAAATCAGTATTGAAATTACTAATGACTGTCGTAACATTAGAATTGCTGATAATGGTTGCGGAATTCATCCTGATGATATTCTTCTTGCTTTTACAAAACATGCAACGAGCAAACTTCCGACTGATGAAGACTTGTTTGAGATTAACACCCTTGGCTTTAGGGGTGAAGCGTTGGCGAGTATAATTTCAATTTCAAAACTCACCTGCACAACCAGAACTCAGGAATTTGATACGGGAACCAAAGTTGTTTGTGCAAATTCTGAAGTTAAGCAGATTGAAACAGGATGTGCAGTTGGAACAATTATGGATATAAAAGATTTATTCTATAATGTTCCTGCGCGTTTGAAATTTTTAAAGAATTCAAATACGGAATTTTCGTATATTCAAGATTTTGTTCAATCAATAGCGCTTGCAAATCCCAATGTTGCATTTGAACTTAAAAAGAATGACAAAACCGTTATGAAAACAAGTGGGCTTGGAGATTTAAGGAGAACTGTAAAAGAAATTTTCAGCGGAGAGGTTGCTGATAATTTGAAAGAAGTTTTAAAGACGGATAGACTCGCAGGAATGAAAATAAGCGGTTACGTTAGTACTCCAGACTTCACTCGTTCCAGCAAAAAAAATTATTACATGTATATAAATAAACGTCTTGTAAGATGCCCTGTTTTTCAAAAATCAATTGACATGGCATATAAAAGTTTGATTGCAAACGGCAAATATCCATTTGTAATTTTAAATCTTGAAATTCCGCCATCGGATGTTGATGTAAATGTTCACCCGACAAAAAAAGAAGTTCGATATAAAAATACAAATATGGTATTTAATTTTATTTATTCATCAATTCAGGCTGGACTTTCAAATTATGTTGAGCCGATTATGTCCGAGGTTCAGACTGCTCCACGACCGGAATATAATAGGAATGTTCTAGAATTTCAAAAAAAGGAAAATTCCGATGTTGTCATAGATAAAGATTCGGATTCAATTTATGTTTCAGATAGTGCAATGACAAAAATTAGTCAAACAATTTCTCCACACAAAGAAGGAGAAATTATTGCGCAGACAAAACTTATTGCACAACCTGCAAAACCTCCGGAACCGGAAGAAAACATTATCGGACAATACAAAAATACATACATTTTGATTGAAAAAGACGATGGGCTTGAAATTGTTGATCAACATATTGCTGAAGAAAGATATCTTTACGAAAAACTTATGTCTGAAAAAGACGTAATATCGCAACTTTTGTTTATTTCAGATGTTCTGACGGTAAACCCCGAAGAAGCAGAAATCATAAAAGAAAATATGAACAAATTTGAAAAATTTGGCTACGGAATTGAATTTACAAAAGAAAATGAATTAATATTCCGAAAAGTCCCTCAGATGATAGCAAAAGTTCCGCCACAGGAAATTCTTTCAGACATTCTTGAAAATATAGAAGGTAATATTGACGGGTTGGAGGAGAAAATTCTTATTACCACATCTTGTAAAGCTGCAGTAAAGGCAGGACAAAAACTTTCCACATGGCAAATGCAGGAAATAATTAAAAAATGGCGAACGACAAAAATGCCCTACACATGCCCACACGGAAGACCAATTTCAAAGTTCTTTCCGCATAAACAAATTGCTGCATTTTTTCAAAGACAATCATAAGTATATATCGGAACTGAACTATTCTATTACTGTATCTTCCAATTCCGGTTCAGGGGCTTTTTTCTGTTGACGTTTGAGTATAGAATTTATATTATTTAAATCCTCACTGCCGAGAAGACGGTCTTCTTCCTCTTCTTCATCGAGGTTTTTGGCTTTTGCAGGTTGAGGTGCATCCATACTTTCAGGTGGTGGTGGCGGTGTTTCACGAACATCTCCGACATTTTCTTTGGGCATGCCCATCTCAACATCTTTAGTCTCATTTTTTATACTTGTGTTACCTGAGTTAACAGATTCTGTCATGTTTTCCATTTGATTGGAAACTTGTTTCAATGATTTGTTAGACGTTGACAAAACAGACTGAAGATTTGCACTGTTTTTAATCGTATCAACAGTTATATTTTTGCCTATTGATGAAGATTTTAATATATCCATTAATCCGAATGCGCCAGTAAATCCGCTATTCTGATTAACAGACATATATCCGTATTTTCCTTCTTGTTGCGGAACCAGATTTCCCATAAGCTCTGTATCTCGAACAAAATTTTGTGCAAGTGTTGCATCTTTTGATGTGGCTTTTATTAATTCTGAAATTTCATCAAAATCAGTTGTATAATTTGTGATTTCCGCGTTTGAAGCCTTAACTTCAACATTCATTAAGTTGCCGATTTGTCCGTAACGGGTTTGTTCTTCCTCGGTTAATGGTTCTCCGCTTTTAGCTTTCTTATCAAGAACTTGCCATTCGCTAAGCATTGTCTGAATTCTTTGAAGTGACTCGTTCTGACGAGTTTTAGCTTCATTTGAAGATGTCTCAAGGGTCGATGAATACTGCGCGAATTCGTTTTGGGCTTGTTGAAGGGTTTCTTCTTTCAAAATAATTTGTCTGGAAAGAGCTTTAACTGTTTTCTTTTCGCCGACTGTGCCGGAACCTCCGGCATCTGCTCTTAGGGTATCAGCGCCATTTTCGTTCAAAGAATCCGTCTCGTCCAGTTCATAATCCGAAGTGTCAGCTTCTTCCATTGAATGTGCCCACTGCAAAAACTCTTCCGGAATTATGATACCGCCATCTTCCATTAATAAAATTTCTTCATAAGTAAACTGTGACCATATATCATCGACAGGTTTTCCAAAAAGTGATGCAACCCTCTCAAATCCGCGTGAACGCGTTGCAGAGTTATGCTCCATTATGATACTTTGAGCATAATTTTGAAGCTCGAAATCAGACCAACCAGCAAATTTGGAATTTTTACGGAGTTCTTCTATTGTTTCTTGAAGAAAATTTGATTGCTCAGTTTCTGTATATTTACTATTCCCAAGTTGTTTTTTTAATGATTGAATACTTGAAACTCTGTTATACATTGTATACCTTTCTTATACATATTTTGTTTTATTCACGGCATATTTATAAAAAACTTTAACTCCGATTTTGGAATTTCTTGTATATGAACACCAAAAAGCCGGATTTCAAAGACTTTTAGACTTTAAAATCCGGCTTAATAAAATTTAATAATTTAAAAATTACAAATGTTTTTCAATGTTTGAAATGATTGAAGATTTTGGCATAAGTCCAACCAACCTTTCGACAGCTTTTCCGTCTTTGAATACCAGAAGACTAGGAAGTCCGCTAATTGAGTAATTTTTAGCGGTTTCAAGACTTTCATCAGTGTTCATTTTTACAAATTTAACTTTTCCTTCAAACTCAGAAGCAACTTCGTCAAGAACAGGACCAAGTTTTCTGCAAGGTCCGCACCAAGGTGCCCAAAAATCAACTACAACAGGCTCTTTAGAATTTAAAACTTCTGCCTCAAATACTTCATCATTAATATCTATTGCGTTAGACATGTCATATCTCCTTTTGTCGAATAAATTTTCAAATAAAAACATGCAATCTTGTACATCACATATTCACTTATTGCCCCATAATACCACAGATTTTTTTTTTGTGCTATTATCTATATAGAATTCAATAAGGTAGGAAAATGGCTAGAAAAAAAATAATTGAAATTGTTTTAGATACGGAAACTACAGGTTTAGATTATACAAAAGAAAAAATGGTTGAGTTCGCGGCAGTGAGGCTTGAAAACGGTAAAATCAAAGACGAATTTCAAACTCTTATTAATCCCGAACAACACATACGAAAATCGAGCATCGCAATCCATGGAATTACGGCAGATATGGTAGCAGATGCCCCCACCGAGGCTGAAATAATGCCCAAAATTCTTGAATTTATTGGGGATTATCCGATTGTTGCGCACAATGCTATTTTTGATTACACATTTTTAAATGAGGCAAGTCTCAGAACAACCGGAAAAGAGCTTACTAATTCAAGAATTGACACTCAACAGATGTTTAAAGAAATTTATCCGGATTTGGATTCTCATGGATTGGAAGCTCTTACAAAAAGATTTCACGTTGAACTTAATAATCACCATAGGGCGATGGCGGACACGATGGGACTTGCTCTTAGTTATCCGAAGCTTAAGAAACTTTACATGCAAAAATATGACTGGGAAATGAAACAAATTGAAAACGTTGAATATCTTTTTGAAAGATTTTTGAGAATTCAAAATACTGTCAACACTCTTCAGTCAGAACTTCAGGATTTAAAATCGGTTTTCAAAATTTATTTTGAACAGGGTGGAACTCCAATCCGTTCTCAAACGGGAGAAACTCTTGTTTACAATTCAAAACAATCTTTCGGATACGATTTTCATCAAATAAAAGATGTATTGGAAGAAGTCGGTGCGTTTGACAAGGCTGTTAAGCTCAACACCGGATTTGTAGACAGACTTGTGGGCGGGTTTAGTCTTGATGAAAACAAAAGAGAAATCATAAGAGAAGCTCGTCAAGAATTGACGGAAACAAGAAATATTCAAATTATAAAGGCAGGAAAATAAGTTATGGCTAATGCACTTATCAACTTTTTTAAAGAGCCGCCGGCTCGCGAAGTTACAATGAGCGAAGAAGAAATAAAAAAGACGTATTCTCACTTTCGTTGGAGGATTTTTTACTCAAGTTTTATAGCGTACGTGGTGTTTCATATTTGCCGCAAAAATATTGCTGTAGCACTTCCATCGATGGGTGAAGCTTTGCAACTTTCAAATACTGAACTCGGACTTTTGGGTTCATCTCTTTATGTAACTTATGGTATCGGAAAATTTGTAAACGGTGTTCTTGCTGACAAATCAAATGTAAGAACATTTTTGCCGACGGCATTGATACTTTCTGCTATATGTAACCTATGTTTTGTGTTAAGTGCCTTGTTCGTGACACCGGGGCACATAACATTTTTCGGACTGCCTTCGGCAACAGTACTGCTGTGGCTTCTGTGCTTTTTCTGGGGTGCTAACGGATGGTTCCAGTCCTGCGGATTTCCGCCTGTTGCAAAAAGCCTTTCATATTGGTTTTCGAATTCTGAGCGTGGAACAAAATGGTCATTGTGGTCAACTTCTCACCAAATCGGTGTGTTCGCAGCCGTAATGATTTCAGGATTTGTGATTGAACACTTCGGTTGGATGGCAGCATTTTACATTCCGGCACTAATCTGTATAATAACAGGAATTTGGCTTTTCGACAGACTTCGTGACAAACCTCAGTCAATTGGGCTTCCTGATGTTGAAAAATTCCGCAATGAACCTCAAACGAAATGTGAAGACTCGGAAGAAAAAGACAACCGCACCTATTTTGAAATTTTTAAAAAACATATTCTTTGTAACCCTGTAATCTGGATGCTTGCAATTGCCTATATTTTCGTTTACATAATTCGTTTTGGAACAGAAGACTGGCTTGTAAAATATCTTGTTGATGTTAAAGGAAATTCTTTAACGCTCGCAAGTTCAAAACTAAGCTCTTTGGCACTTGTTGGCGCTGGTGGTGCAATTCTTGCAGGTGTAATTTCAGACAAAGTATACAGTGGAAACAGAACTCCGATAAATATTGTATTTTTGATTTGTCTGATATTGTCACTTCTTGCGTTTGCTGCAAATCCCGCTGAAAATAACACTCTTGACTTTATTTACGCGGCGATGATAGGAATGTTCACGGCAGGACCTCAAATGCTTATTGGCGGACTTTGTGCAGTTGAAAGCAGTTCTAAAAAAGTAGCCTCTGCTTCAATAGGTTTTACCGGAGTTTTTGGCTATGTAGGTGCTGCGCTTTCATCAAGCGGAACAGGCTTTATGGTTGATAAATTCGGTTGGAATGGCGCTATCGCGTTCTGGATGATTTCAACAATGATTTGTGTTGTAATCTGTACGATTTTACTTGTTTACGAAAAAGTTAAAAAACGCAAATCTGAAACAAATACCAAATAATACTGTTAACATTTCTTACAAGAATTATTCTCATAAAAAATGTTCATTGTATAATGAATGCTATGAACAAAAATTGCGTGAAAAAATTATTCGTACTTTCAGGCTCTTCAGGAGTAGGTAAAGGTACGGTTTTGAAAGGATTTTTACAGAAAAACCCTAACTTTATGCTTTCAATTTCCTGCACAACAAGAAAACCGAGAGAGGGTGAAGTCGACGGGGTTAATTATTTCTTTTTGTCGAAAGAAGAATTTCAAAAAAACATAAATGAAGATAAATTCTTGGAATGGGCGCAATTTGCCGGAAATTTTTACGGAACAAAGAAAAAATATATCAACCGGTGCCTTGAGGATGGAAAAGACATAATCCTTGAAATTGACACCCAAGGCGCTTTGCAGGTAAAAAAACAAATGCCTGAAGCTGTCTTGATTTTTATTTGTCCGCCTTCTCTGGAAGCACTCGAAAGTCGTCTTCGCGGTAGACACACTGAAGATGAGGAAACTATTCAAAAACGATTAAATGAAGTTAAAGTAGAACTTGAGCGCGCCAGAAAATTTGATTACAAAATTGTAAACGATGAACTTGAAAGAGCCATCACTGAACTCGAAAAGGTTATAAGCAAAGAACAATGTTAAGTGGAAAAAATATTTTAATTGGGATAACAGGTGGAATTGCAGCTTACAAAATCTGTGAACTTATTCGGATGTTTAAACGTGAAAATGCAAACGTACGTGTTGTTTGCACTCCAAATGCCCTTAACTTTGTCACAAAATTAACACTTCAAAATCTTAGTCAAAATGAAGTTGGTGTTGATGAATTTTTAGTTTCGGAATTCAAGCCTGAGCATATTTCATATGCGGATGAAGCTGATATTATGATAATTGCTCCGGCAACAGCTAACACAATTTCAAAAATCGCGCACGGAATTTGCGATAATCTTTTAACATCAATCGTCTGCGCGTTCAAAAAACCGGTAATCATTGCACCTGCAATGAACTGCAACATGTGGGAAAATAAAATTATACAAGAAAACTTGCAAAAATTATCATCTCTCGACTATAGGATTGTCGAACCCGAAAGTGGATTTCTTGCCTGTGGATATGAAGGTAAAGGTAGACTTGCAGAACTTAACAAAATTTTTAATATTGCAAAAGAGACATTACTTTCTCCTGAATGCGCAAAAAATTCGCTCGTATTTATTTCAAAAATAGAAGAAAAGTCGTCATTAAATCTTTACGGGAAAAAAATTGTAATCACAGCCGGTGGAACAATTGAAGACATTGATCCTGTAAGATATATTTCAAATTATTCCTCAGGAAAAATGGGACTTGCTCTCGCCGATGCTGCACAAAAAGCAGGTGCTCAGGTTGTTTTAATTACAACAAAAGATTTTGAACGTTCATACAGAATTGTAAAAGTAAAATCTGCACTTGAAATGCAAAATGCGCTTGATGAAGAATTTTTAACAGCTGATTATATTTTCATGGCAGCGGCTGTTGCAGATTACAGAGTCAAAAACCGAACAGAACAGAAAATTAAAAAAACATCAGAAAATGAATTTATGCTAGAACTTGTCAAAAATCCTGATATTCTCTCAGGACTTTGCGCAAAAAGAAAACTCCTAATGCAGAATATTGCAGGAAATTTCCCGATAATAACAGGTTTTTGCGCGGAAACTCAAAATCTTATCGAATATGCTAAAGAAAAAATTCAAAAAAAAGGTTGTGATTTTATCATTGCAAACGATGTAAGCCGTAAAGATATTGGATTTTCGTCAGACGAAAACGAAGTTTTTGTTATAAACAGCAGTCTTGAAGTTAAAAAGTTCGACAAAAACTCAAAGTCTTATATAGCAGAAGAAATTCTTAAAGAGGTTTATGAACAGAGCAGAAATTTATGCACGATTAAATAAATTTGCACCGCCAGAACTTGCCGAAAGCTGGGACTGCTGTGGAACTTTGGTTGAAACAGACAAGGCAGAAATAAAAAAAATTATGCTTGCACTTACTGTAACAGATGATGTTGTCAAGCAAGCTGAAGAACAAAGTTGCGACATGATTATTTCTCACCATCCTTTGTTTTTTGTGCCTTTTAAATATAAAAATATTAATATTTTTTGTGCGCACACAAACCTTGACAAAACAAAAGGTGGTACAACTGATACACTTATCAAAACTCTCGGATTTTCATCTGATAAAAATTTTGCGGAAGGATTTTTGCGCTACGTTACTGTGGACATTTCTGTTGCAGAATTAAAAGAAAAACTAAAAAAAATCTCGTCAAATCTCCGTTATGTGAATAATTTCGGAGTTAAAGAACTGAATAAGATTGCATTTTGTGCAGGATGCGGAAGTGATTTTATACAAGAAGCCTATGAAAATGGCGCAGATGCGTTAGTGACAGGAGATTTAAAATTTCATGCTGCGCTTGAAAGTCCGATTGTACTATTTGATATCGGGCATTTTGAGAGCGAAATCCTTGTTATGCCTGTTTTTGAAAAGATACTTTCTTCAAATGTTGAAATTATTTATGCAAAAGAAAAGAGTCCATTTTTGTATTAAATATTGACAAGAAATTTTGAGCCTGTACAATAGAAGAGTACCCACTTTAGGGTGTGACAATTTTATATCGGAGTGTCGCTACTTTGCTCAAAGCAAATTTGTAAGTCGTAGATTGATGGAAGCATTCCCTCGACAGAGTTGATTGGGTATGAGCGTTACTCAGATGTTTGGAAATATCCAAACGAATAATTAATTACAACCACATATTGGGGCGTCGCCAAGTGGTAAGGCACCTGGTTTTGGTCCAGGCATTCGGAGGTTCGAATCCTTCCGCCCCAGATTTTTTCTAAATTAGCGTTTTTGAGCAAATACTCAAAGGCGCTATTTAAGTATATATACAGGTTTATGAGCGACAGGAATGTCGACGGATGAAATCAAAAATTGTTCTGTAAATTCAAAAGGTTATGCGCAGGAAGAGATTATGTTCATGTTCGATCTTATTCTTCGTTACAATGACGGGTAGAATATTGAGTGTTAAAAACAGATGTTTTGTTTCTATGCAATTTACATTTATTTGAAATTACTGGAATTAAATTCCTGTTTGCGGTATTATAATTTTGACAGTATAAGTGTATAACTTTAAAGCGCACCGGAAGTGCGAGAAAGAAAAGGTAATTATGGTACCGGAAACAAAGAAATTTGAGATTGAAATTGGTGGTAAAACCGTGACAATCGAAACCGGAAAGTATGCTCAATCAACTAATGGGTCAGTTACAGTAAGATGTGGAGATACAATGTTATTTGTTCACTGTGTTGTTTCAAAGGAACCCCGTGTTGGTATCGACTTCTTTCCACTCTTAATTGACTATGAAGAAAGAATGTCTTCAATCGGACGTATCCCAGGCGGTTACAATCGTTCTGAGGGTAAAGCAAGTGACAAAGCTATTCTTGTTTCACGTTTGATTGACAGACCTATTAGACCTTTATTCCCTAAAGGTTACAGAAATGATATACAAATCGTAGCTCAACTATTCAGCTATGACCAGCAAAATCAGCCTGATACATTGGCTATGCTTGGTGCATCTGCATCATTAATGCTTTCAGGAGCTCCGTTTGAAGGTCCTATCGGTGCAGTTAGAGTTTCACGTGATGAAAATGGAAACATGATTGCTAACCCGACTCACCAACAAGCTGACAAGTCAGATTTAGATATTGTTGTTGCAGGTACTCACGACAGCGTTATCATGGTTGAAGCAGGATGCAAATTCGTTACTGAAGATGATATTATGGCGGCTGTTGAATTTGCTCAAGTTGAAATTAGAAAACAGTGTGAAGCTCAGGTCGAATTTGCCAAGGCTTGCGGTATTGTTAAAGAAGAATTCGTTAATCCGTATGATACAACAGAGCTGAAAAATATTATTAATGAAACTGCGCATGATATGATTTTTGATGCTTATCATAATTTTGATAGAGCGTATAGACAGGAAAAACTTGAAGAAGCCAAAAAACTTGTTAAAGAAAGAATAGAAGCTCTTCCTGAGGATCATTATATTAAACAAATTATTGAAGAAACCGGTATTGACTTTGTTGCTGAAGAATTCAAAAATGCAGAAAAGAAAATTATGCGTACTATGATTTTGGATGAAGGTGTGAGAGCAGACGGAAGAAAGCCGCATGACGTAAGACCTATCTGGTGTGAAGTTGGAGTTATTCCTCGTGCTCATGGCTCTGCAGTATTTACGAGAGGTCAAACTCAGGTATTGTCAGTTGCAACTTTAGCAGGTCCTGCAATGAAACAAGAGCTCGACGGTGTAGACCCTGAAACAGAAAAAACTTATATGCATAAATATATTTTCCCTGGTTTTTCGGTGGGTGAAGTTAAACCGTTAAGAGGACCGGGAAGACGTGAAGTTGGTCACGGGAATTTGGCGGAACGTGCTAATGTTCCTGCACTTCCATCACAAGAAGAATTCGGGTATACAATCAGAGTTACATCAGATGTTTTAGAGTCAAACGGTTCTACATCAATGGCTTCAACTTGTGGTTCTTCAATGGCATTGATGAATGCAGGTGTTCCAGTTAAATGCATGATTGGTGGTGTTGCAATGGGCATGATTACGGAAGAAGGTAAAGAACCTGTTGTATTAACCGATATTCAGGGTATCGAAGACTTTTTGGGTGATATGGACTTTAAAGTTACAGGAAACGATACAGGTATTACAGCTCTCCAAATGGATATGAAAGCAAAAGGTATTGCAAATGATACATTGCGTCGTGCTTTAGCGCAAGCTAAAGAGGGCAGATTGCACATCTTAGGCAAAATGAGAGAAGCAATCACGGAACCCGGACCAATGTCACCGTTTGCACCGAGCATTTCGACAATGACAATACCGGTTGAAGATATCGGAACTGTTATCGGACCTGGCGGAAAACAAATCAGAGCGATTATTGATGCGTCAGGTGCTGAGATTGATATTCAGGATTCAGGGCTTGTAACTATTACATCAAACGATCAGGAAGGCGCTGAAATCGCTAAACGTATGATTAAAGAACTTACATTTAAGCCTGAAGTCGGCATGATTATTAAGGGTAAGGTTGTAAGAATTATTCCTATCGGTGCGTTTGTTGAACTTGGCGGCGGTAAAGACGGTATGGTTCATATTTCGCAAATCTGTCAGGAAAGAATTGAAACAATTGAACCTCATGTAAATATTGGCGATGAAGTAATTGTTAAAATTATCAAAATTGACGAAAAAGGCAGAGTTAACCTTACAATTAAGGGAGTATCAGAAGAGGAAAAAGCTCAGCTTTTGAACCAATAGTAGTTTAAAATGAATGAAAACACCTGTCGATTATTTGGCAGGTGTTTTTTTGTGAAATTTTTTAGGTGCATTATTCGTTTAGAATTGCATATGGGAGCAACAAACAGGAAGATGCTGTTGCGGTATTTTATAGAAATATGCTATCTTAAATTCAATGACTTCTTTTGTAGAATTTTTTAGTTTCTAAACATGAAATTTAAATTTAAAGAAAAGGCTCCCTCAACTAAAATTATTGGATTATTTATTGCTATAAAAAATATTTTTACCATGGGTATCTAACCCACCTGAAAAATATAGATTATTTGTTTGGGCATAGTATTTCATTGCATTAAGCCAATCTGCACTATTGCCAAGCCCGCCAAAATACGGGTAATGAATTTCTGCGGCAAGAGCTCTTTCGCCACCTTTTTCTTTGAATAGTTTAAAAAGAGTTTCCATCCCTTTATAACTATTGCCATCCTTCAAGCATGAGCCAATTCCAGTACATCCTGGGTGCGCCCAGCTCATATACCCGTAAGGTTCTTTCTTAATTAGATTAATTGCGTCTTCCATATCAACAAAAGCCGGATTTAAATCCATTTTTGGAAGTTCATCCATACATATATTATGAACCTGTTGAAGTTTATGGTTTAAGCTTTGCTTATCATTATTGTACAGACCGGAGTCAATAATTTTTTTCTGCAAATAATCTTTCATAGAATAGTTAATTTGTGTTACTTTATTTTTTAAAGAAGGGTATAATTTTTCGGCTTCTTCAAAACTAAAGTTTTTGGCTAAATCCGGCATGATTTCCGAACATTTTTGAATTAGTTTTCGCATTAAATCTGCTCGACATTGTTTTTTTTCTGTAAAAAATCGATTAAGTTCAGGACTGTATGGATCAAGACCTAAAACTGTCATATGAATTGGTACAGGAAACTTGAGATTAGCTCCTAACATTCGATTTTCTACAGTCATTTCTGTTCCAAGAATTACTCTGAGATTTTTATATTTTTTAGGATTTTGAGAGATTATTCTAACAGCTTCTTGGCAACCTTCCAAAGTATCGTGGTCTGTTATTGCAACCGTAAAAGGTGCATGTTTTGCTTTTTGGAGAGAAGTTGTCGCAACTTCATCTGCATATTTAGCACTTTTATCCAAAAATTCTTGTACTGTTAATTTTCCGTCGGAATGAATTGTATGCATATGCATACTTGCGCGAAAAGTCTTTTTCTCAATTCCGGACAATTCGTAATCGTCTTGAAACTCGGTTATTAATTTGTTCCCTGGTGTATAATGTATAGCATTATCACTAAATTCTTTTATTATGTTTTTATATTCCTGGGGTCCTGCTATTGGTCTTAGTTTATACAAATCCGCTTCGTTAAGCCCTGAATTTTTTATTAGCAGTTTTCTGTAATCAATGTCCTCCGGAAATTGCGCCATTTGTTTTTCAAAAATTTTTTTTATTGAGTTAACAGCAGCTTTTTCTGTTTTTACAATTGTTTTTGGATTTCGGCAAATCAGATAATAAATAGCACCTGACATAGCAGTTGCTCCAAGAGCAGAATATGTAACAGTTTTTGTTTTATTTGTCGTTTTTTTCTCTTGAGTAAGTGCTGTATTTTTAAATGTAACGTTGCTGTAATTGTATGGTTCAACTCTTAACATAAATTACCTCATCAAAGCTTTAATTAATGGTTCAAATAAATCTTGACCCGGTTTACTAAAATATTGAGAAAACTCTGTTGTAAATGCTCGATTATTAGCACAAGAAGATTTTATTAGAGTTTTTACAAAACGGAATTGTTTTTCAATGCTCCAATTGTTAAAATCATATTTTAAACTTTCTCTGGCAAGACGCTTGGGTTTACTGTCTACACGGTTTTTTAAGGCTTTAAGTTGCGAAAGATTAACTAATTTATAAACCAAAGAATCTGTCAGCGAACTATCATAAATTTTGCCAAAACGATCAAAGGTTTCTCCTTCGCGCATAGCTTCCAATACGAAACCTATATTTTTAATGTTTTCTTTTGTTATTCCGTCATAAGAGTATTTAGGAAATTTTGAACAAACATTTATATAAAATCTGCTTGCTTCGACATAATCAGTATCGTATTTGTCAAGAGCTTCGGTAAAAAGACTAAGATTATAAGATTTGGCGTTCTCATAATCCCAATGATGCATTGGACAACCTATTCCATCATACTCACTACTTCCATAAAGAGATTGAGCACTTTTTTCCGCAGCTCCGGCTAATTTTTTAAGCTGCTCATGCGTATAAACTTGTGGAAAAGCGGCTTCATCATGATTAAAACTTAAAATTCGTTGATCTGTATTATTCCAAATTCTGCCTTTAAACTGATTTACGCACTCAACATCATCGGCAGAGTTTCCTGTGCCGCGAATAATAACATAAGCTTTATCAATGTCACTGCCCGGAAGAGCTTTTTTCCGTCCGACAGAACAAACTCCATCATATCCGGCTTGTAAAATTTGGTATTTAGTATAATACAAATCGTCAGAAGCCTTACTGATTGCATTTATAAATTCATTTTTAATTCTGTTTGAAACCTCTGTTAAATCAGGAAATCCGGTTAATTTCTTATAATAATCAATAAATTTTTTTTGTTCGTGGGTTTCTGTAACTCTATCTAAAAATGCCAGATTTTCTTCCCTAATTTTATTGCAGTTGTAAAAATTTGTTTTATCCTCTCCGATATCCAGATAGTTTCCACATGCAAGTTTATCATACAATTTTATTGCGTCATAAGAATTTATACTTCCGTATGAATATACGCCGGCGCTTGAATAATCAAGCCTCCAAGGTGCACCGCGGAACGATAAATTTGAAGATTTTTGAGGATTTGTAGAATAACCGGAGGTTTGACCGGTACAGCTGAACATTCTGACTGAGTTGACCCTAAGCATTATATACTCCTATTGATAAACACTATACGAGAATATTAAACATCATAAATATAATTTTGCAATCATTTCTTATGAATTTGTACATATAGCTTAAAACAGTCAGACACAGGGTTGAAAAGTTCAGGGAAATATGTTAAGATAAGAAAGTAACAGTAATTAAGAAAGAAAGAGGTAAAAAGTATGAAAAAGCGCACTATGACTGCATTTGCGGGGGGGGGTACACTCTAAAAGGTCTCGTAGACA
>CAZCIW010000013.1:0-38280 GCA_964499135.1 uncultured Muribaculaceae bacterium | reverse complement strand
ACCAAAGTTGACGGGAAATACACCAGTCACGGATATTTTCCATCCAACCAAGATAATTCTTTTCCCATCTATCAGGAACAAACTTGATTCTTCCATCTCTGACTGCAGCAATAGCTTCTTTTGCAAGTGGTTCCATTTTTACAAACCACTGTTCTGAAAGTAACGGCTCAATAGTCGTTCCGCAGCGTTGGCATTTTCCGACATTGTGTTCATGGTCTCTGGTTCTCAAAAGGCAATTTTGATAAGAAAGCATTCCAATAATTTTTTCTCTTGCTTCATATCTGTCTAGCCCGTGAAGTTCCTGGGGAACTTCCCCACAAGCTTTCATTTTACCTTCTTCATCAATAACCCAGATTGGTTTTAGGTTATGTCTTTGACCAACTTCATAATCGTTAGGATCGTGCGCCGGTGTAATTTTCACAGCACCTGTTCCGAAAGTTTTGTCAACATATTCGTCCGCAATAATCGGAATTTCGCGACCTGAAAGCGGGATTACTACGGTTTTCCCGATAAGTTCGGAGTATTTGTAATCAGTCGGATGAACAGCAATCGCAACATCTCCGAAAATAGTTTCCGGACGGGTTGTTGCAACAATAATTGCACCTGATTCACCTTTAAGAGGATATGAAATTTCCCACATATGTCCTTGTTCTGTTGCATATTCGGTTTCAACATCAGAAATCGCACTTTTACAACGAGGACACCAGTTTACAATATATTTGCCTTTATAAATAAGTCCTTTTTCATAAAGTCTTACAAAAACTTCTTTTACAGCATCAGAACAACCTTCATCAAACGTAAAACGTTCTCTAGTTCTGTCAAAAGAAGCTCCTAATCGTTTACACTGGTCCAAGATAGCACTTTTGTGCTGATTAGCCCACTTCCAAGTCTCGTCAAGGAATTTTTCACGTCCCAAATCATATCTTGAAAGTCCCTGTTCGCGAAGTTTTTTTTCAACAACATTCTGCGTTGCTATACCGGCATGGTCAGTTCCAGGAAGCCAAAGAGTCTCAAAACCGGACATCCTGTGATAACGGGTTAAGATATCTTGCAAAGTTTCATCGAGCGCGTGCCCCATATGAAGTACTCCGGTAACATTTGGGGGAGGAATTACGATCGAATACGGTGGCTTTTTGCTTTTTGCATCCGCCTTAAAAAACCCTCCGTCTTCCCAAAACTTGTAAATACTTTCTTCTGTTGTTTTAGGGTCATAAACCGTTGGTAAATCTTCAATATGTATCGCAGTTTCTGTCATTTTTAATCCTTTTCTTTGGTGTCTCTCTTACAAAAGGATAACACAAAAAAAGTTATGAGTAAAATTAAGAATAAATTTTTTAGCATTCATAATTAATTTTCCAGCCATCATAAATAACTTTTTGGATACGCAGACCAAACTTTGTCTACATAAGTAGCTACCCTTCAAATATTGAAAATTGTGTCTAATCCAATACATAGAGAGACCAAGGAACTTTAAAAAAAATTTTTCAGCAAATTTTTATAGAGTCAAGCTCATCAGCCGGATGACAAAAATTAATACATCACACCCGAATCCAGTATCTTCTGAACTTCCGATTTCATAATTTTGTGAATATCTTTAATCGGTTTTGTTCCGTCAATACTTATAAAATTATACTCTGATTTCATATGATTATACTGTTCAAGACATTTTTTCTGATAAATTTCAAAACTTTTGTAAAAGTCTGTAGAAAATCCCATATCTCTGCCACTTTCATAAAAATCAAGCCCCGTTGTGCCAATAATCCTTTTTAGAAGGACATCGACAGGCATATCGAGATAAAAAACAAGGTCAGGCTCAGGTGCATAATCGTAAAGATTTTTAACCCATTCAATATTTTGTCCGCGGACGACATCACGTGCAAGCGCCGTGTAATAATACCTGTCCAAAAGAACGATAAAACCTGATTTTAATGCCGGAATAATAGTATTCTCCAACCTGTCAGCAAAATCGGCTGCATAAAGCAAACTGTAAGTTGTTGCATTTAATAAATTTCTGTCCTTTGCATCATCAATAACATCAGCAATAAGACGGGATGTTTTCCATTCTGATACCATAACCCCGTATGACTGATCTTCAATAGCTCGTTTAAGAAGTTCCAACTGAGTGGATTTTCCGCTTCCGTCAGTTCCTTCTATTACGATGAGTAATCCTTCATAATTGTGTTTCTTTTTGAATTTTTCCATTAGATGGTTACTCCTTTTTCTGCCAGAACTTTTCTCAACAGTTCTCTTATTTCGACCTGCTTTTTATGTATAGAATCCATTGCATCAAGCCTTACAAGCCCGAATTCATCAACCATTTTTTGATATTCTTTGATAACCCTTCCCTGAAAAATCATATAACTTTCATACGGATCGTTGCTCAATTTCAAGTCCATACCAGCCTCATAGAATTTTGGAGCGCGGTTTGAACAAATTCTTTCCATGGAAATTTTTGGGTTTATATCAAAATAAATGGCAAGATCCGGTTTTATTGCGAAATTGTAAACATTTCTAACCCATTGCGGGTCAACCCCTCTTGCAACATCTCTTGCGAAAGCTGTATATGCGTATCTGTCAGCAAGAACGATAAAACCGGCTTTCAGTGCAGGATCAATTACCTGTTTGAGTCTATCTGCAAAATCTACCGCATGAAGAAGTGAAAATGTTCTGGGAGAAAGCATGTTCTTTTTCTTTGCCAATTTTGTCGTTTGGCTTATAAGTTCGGAAGAATTCCACTCCGTAAAAATTACGTCCTGCCCAATGGATTTCAACCAATCTCGCAGAAGTGCAAGTTGAGTAGACTTCCCGCTTCCGTCAATACCTTCCACGCAAATCAGAGTACCTTTTAAGTTGTGTTTTTCAGTTAATTTAGACAAAATAATTACCCCTTGATTTTTATCTTGCTTCAAGCATCGAAACATTTATTTTCCCGAATTTTGCAGAAAGATTGTCTACAAGATGGATAAAATAGAGTTCCGGTTCCAGTTCTTTTTCGTTAAGGTCGATAATTGCACCCCATTCAGCTCTTCCATGGTGAGCTGCAATCATTCTTGCTACGTCATCAAATCCGTGAGTCTTACATATTGAAAATCCGTATTGAGAATGGGTTATCCAATCATGCCTGAAACTTTCATCATAATCAATCAAACCTGTTTCCATATCGACTGTATACTCAAAAATTTTGCCTATATCATGCAGAATACAGGCTGCAATTATGTTATCTCGATTAATTGAATAATTCATTGCACTCATATTTAACTCGGCATATTTAAGACATTCAAGAGTGTGAACCATGAGTCCGCCAACATAATTGTGGTGCATAAGTTTCGCTGCCGGAGCATTTTTAATTAATTCTTTATGTTCTTCAAAATAATTTTTTAAGAAATCACACAGTTTTTTATTTTGAATAGTATCAAAATAGGAAATTAACTCTTTGTAATAAACTTCTTTTTCAGTATCGTTCAAACCGGTCTTAGCTTCTTTTATAAGCTCCAATGCAGTAATAAGGCAATTGTTAAATTTCTCATTAAAAGAACCTGATACAATTCTCAACAGATTTCCTGTTCTAAAAAGTTTGCTATCCATCCGGTTAAGTGCTTCTTCCCAGAGTATACAATTCAAAACAGAACCGTCTTCAGGGTTTTTAAGTTGAAGTTTTCCCATCTTCGTTCCGGCTTTGGTGTCTCCTACTGCAAATACTACTACTTCATAAATAATTTCTGTACTGAACATATAAAAAATCCCTACCTTAATCTTTAAAATTAAGATTAACATAAAAATTAAATAATATACATATTATGTAAATATTTATATCTTGATATTAGTTGTTAGTTTTTGTTTCTGTCAATAATTTTTTTATCTTTGCCCCAAATAAACGAAGAACGAATTTCTTCCCCTGTTTTTTCTATTAAATGCTCTGAATTTTCGTTCCTTAAACGGTTAAAGTTTTTACATCCGCTTTGCATTTCTTCAACAAATTCTTTTGCAAAATCGCCACTTTGAATATCTTTTAAAATTTTTCTCATAGCATCTTTTGACTGTTCACCTATAACTTTCGGACCTCTCGTCATATCACCGTACTCAGCGGTATTCGAGATTGAGTATCTCATATCGGCAAGTCCGCCTTCATAAATCAAATCAACAATTAATTTCATTTCATGGAGGGTTTCAAAATAAGCCATATAAGGTGAATATCCGGCCTCAACAAGCGTTTCAAATCCTGATTTTATAAGTGCGCTAATACCTCCACAAATTACTGCCTGCTCTCCAAAAAGATCCGTTTCGGTTTCTTCGCGAAAAGTTGTTTCAATTATCCCGGCACGTCCGGCACCAATTGCAGATGCGTAGGACAGTGCAACTTCTTTCGAATTACCTGTAACATCCTTGTATACCGCAATTAAAGACGGAACTCCTTTCCCTACAACGTATTCACTTCTTACCGTATGTCCGGGACCTTTTGGTGCAACCATTATTACGTTAACATTGTCAGGTGCTTTAATTTTTTGGAAATGAATGTTAAATCCATGGGAAAACATCAGGTATTGACCGGCTCTCAAATTCGGTAGAACTTGTTTTTCAAATACTTCTGCCTGAAGTTCGTCCGGAATAAGAATTTGAACAATGTCTGCATATTTTACCGCGTCTTCAATAGACATAACGCGAAATCCGTAATTTTTTGCTTTTGCTTCGCTTTTGCCGCCCTGACGCAGTCCCAAAACGACCTCACATCCTGAATCTTTCAAATTCATCGACTGTCCGTAACCCTGTGAACCAAATCCTATTATCGCAATTTTCTTAGTTTTAATAAGTTCTACGTCAATATCTTTGTCAAGGTAAATTTTTAAACCGTTCATATCTGCCTCTTTTCTTATTCTTTCAAACATGATAGCACAAAAAGAAACAAACCTAAATTAAATTACTAATTAGTGGCAATTTTACTATTTTCGCCAAACATAAAAATCTGAAGTGCGTTTTCTGTTGACTTCACCGGACGGTAACAATTTTTCACAAGAATTATCTGAGTTTGTATTGGGGTATAACCTTTAGATCGAAGATATTCTCCAAGTTGTTCGGCACATTTGGTATAATTTTTTTGTTTAATAAAAGGATAATAAACACTTCGGCGTCTATCAATTTCACAAAGTGCGTATTGAATAATATCATCATAAGAAACTTCATATCCGTTGTTTGTCAAAAAATCTATTATGAAATTGATATTATCACTTGTTGTAATTGAAAGATATCCAATAATTCTATTTCTAACCGGCTCTTCCATGATATATCGGTTTTTGTAAAATTTTGAATATCCACCTAATACAGGTTCTTGAAATTCCTGTTTTATTCTTTCCAATGAAGTTTTATAAATAATTTCAAGTTCTCCATTATACAGTTTGCAGACTGCTTTTGCATCCCCGTTATTAAACGGACGAAAACCCACAGCCGAATTTTGAGGGGATTTAGGACTCTCGGCTTTCCATAACGTTTCGCTTGCGCATTGTCTGAAACCACAGCCATCTGTAAATAGTTTCAAAAGTTCGTCATGACATTCATCTACCGCAACCGAAAAAGTTGTAGCACCTTTCGCGGAGTATTTTGAAAGCACAAAGTCTATTAATTGCTTTCCTGCACCATAAAGATTGTTTTGAAAAATAAGCTTCGTAATATTGATTTTATATGGGTTTCCGATTGCTGGCTCAATTGTAATTAAAGCAAGAATTTCTTTTCCGTCAAGCAAAATATAGGATTCACTTAAAAATTTATATTTTAACGGCAAAAATGAGTTAACCATTCCGAAAGGTTCATTTAGAAAAACTTTCAAAAACTGTTCACTTTCATCAGAACCAAGATATGATATCATCTTTTTTAATTTTGAAATATCAAAACAATTTAGTTTACGAATACGTGTCATACTCTTATTATATATTTTAATTCACTGATTCGCAAGTTTGTGTTAAAATTTGTTAGGTGAGGATATTATGAAAATAGCGGTTATTAATGACGACAATATAATTGTAAAAAAATCTGAAGACATTAAACTCGAAGGGCGCAATGGCGCAATTGTAAAAGTTCTGGGTTGCGGTTTATGCGGATCTGATATTGTTAAGTTTAGGGAAAAACTTTCTAAAAACGGAACAGTTCTTGGACACGAAATTGTTGCAGAAATTGTAGAAATAAATTCCTCCACAAATTTTAAAAAAGGCGATAAAATTATTACTTCACATCATATTCCATGCGGAGAATGCCTTTATTGTAAAAGCGGGAATGTTTCAATGTGTAAGCATTTTAAAAAAACAAACATTTTCCCCGGTGGGTTTAGTGAATTTGTGTATCTAACAGAAGAACATCTCCAAAATGTAGCACATTTACTACCGGAAAACCTTGATGAAATAGAAGGTTCTTTTTACGAGCCTCTGGGTTGCTGTGTTCGGTCAGTTCGCCGCGCAAATCTTGCAGAAGGCTCAAAAGTTCTTGTAATAGGATTAGGGTCAATCGGAATTCTTATGGCACAGGCTTTAAAGGCTTTTGGTATGAAAGTCGTCGGATGCGATTTGATTGACGAGCGCGTTAATTTGTTAAAAAACATTGGAATTAAGGCTGTCAATTCTTCCGATATTGAAAAGCTTAAAGAATATATTTCCGAATTCACCGATAGTTTTGGGGTTGATGCTGTTTTTATGACATCAGGTTCAGATAAAACAATTGATATGGCATTGAAACTCATCAGAAGCGGTGGCACAATTCTTGTTTTTGCAAGTACTCCAAATAATTTCGGATATGCTAACAACGAGATCTATTATCGTGAATTAACTGTACTTGGAAGTTATTCTCCGGCACCGGAGGATTTGAAAACATCTCTTGAACTGTTAAAAAGCGGAAAAGTGAAAGTGAAAGGAATTTCTACGGTTTACGATTTGGATGATATCAATCAAGCTTTTCAAGATACAGTTGCCAATAAAATTCTGAAAGCTTATATAAAAATAGGATAAATTGTTATGAAATCAATACAATATTATGGACCACAGAATATAAAATATGAGGATGTACCGGTTAAACCTCCGGAAGAGGGCGAAATTGTCGTAAAAGTTATATCAGCATTGACCTGCGGAACTGATGTTAAAACCTACAGGCGTGGTCATCCCGTATTAATTAAAAATATTCCTTCCGGATTTGGACATGAGTTTTCGGGTATTGTTGAAAAAATCGGACACGGGGTTCAAAATATTAAAATCGGAGACAGAGTTGTCTGCGCGAACTCGGCACCTTGCGGTGATTGTTTTTATTGCAGGCATGAAGAATATAACCTGTGTGAAAATTTAGATTTACTAAACGGGGCTTATGCAGAATACATCACTGTGCCTGCGCGTATTGTAAGGAAAAATACACTAATTTTACCTGACAATGTGAGTTTCAACAGAGCGGCATTTTGCGAACCTCTTGCTAACGTTGTTCATGGAGTTGAACGTACCGGAATAAAAGAGGGGCAATCTGTCGGAATTATTGGCATAGGACCTATAGGTTTAATGTTTGCACGAATCGCAAAGTTAAAAGGTGCAAGAGTTATTGCTGCCGGCAGAAATCCAATAAAACTCAAACTCGCGGAGGAATTTGCTCACGCAGATGAAATTATAGATCTAAAAAAATATCCCAATCCTGAAAAAATCTTCAAAAGCCTAACAGAAGAGGGTAAGGGGTTGGATGTAGCGGTTGAATGCGTCGGACTGCCCGAGATTTGGGAAAGAATTTTTTCTTGCGTGCGTCCGGGTGGAACAGTTCATTTCTTTGGCGGTTGTAAGTCAGGCTCAACTGTCACTTTTGACACAACAAAAATTCATTATGGCGATATCAGGCTTATGAGTGTGTTCCACCATACTCCAGAATATTTCAGAAAAGCACTTGACTATATTGCTTCAGGAGAAGTGGAAGTGGAAAAGTTAATTACAGATACGCTTCCTCTGGATAAAGTTGAGTATGCAATACAGGAACATATCGCGGGACGCGCAGTAAAATTTTTAGTCAAACCTTGGGGAAACTAAACATAAGATATCCAAAGGGCGGACTTATTAAGTCCGCCCATAAATCTGCTCTCAACTTCTTATAAATTCTTGCTGTATACTTATTTAACAACAGCAAGTTTTGGCTTAATTCCGGATTCTGAATTAATACGTCCGGCATTCGCCACCGCCATAGAACGGCGTTTTCTCGCTCCTCTTAATATATATTCAACACTGCCACATACACTATGCGCAGGTTTTACAATCTTTTTAAGCATATTTGTTATCTCCGTTTGTCTACATTAACATTTTTTATGTCGGCATTTCGGGGATAAAACTTTAGATTTTGAATATTTTTCGTTACAAACTTTAACATTTTTTATTTTTTTATTAGAATATCTATTATGAAACACACATATAAAGAAGCTAAAGATTTACTTACGAGTCAAGGTAAATTTCACATAAACCTAGGTTTAGAGAGAATTTCTGCAATTCTCAACCTATTGGGAAACCCTCAAGATAAGCTTAAGTATTTTCATGTTGCAGGTACAAACGGAAAAGGCAGTGTTTGTGCAATTCTAGCAACGGTACTTACTCATTCAGGCATGAAAACAGGTCTTTATACAAGTCCGCATATATTCAAATACACCGAAAGAATTAAGATTGATGGAGTTGAGATCAGTGATGAAGATTTTTCCGCGCTTGTTTTTGAAATTTGCGAACTTGCAGATAAGAATAATATCCGTTTAACAGAATTTGAAATTCTGACAGCTGTTATGTTTAAGTATTTTGCAGACAACAACGTTGATGTTGTTGTTCTCGAAACAGGACTGGGCGGACGTTTTGATGCAACAAATGTTATTAAAGAAAATTTGTGCGCGATAATTACACATATTGCACTGGATCACACTGAAAGACTTGGAAATACGCGCGACAAGATTGCCACGGAAAAAGCCGGAATAATTAAGCATGACTGTCCGGTTGTAACCTGTGAAGGGTTTGAAGTTATCCGCGATACGGCAGATGAGAAAGATTCGCTATTATTAATGATTTCACCTTTTGAAGATACTTCAAATTTATCTTTAAAAGGACTTTACCAGCAGGAAAATCTATCTTTAGCACTTGCGGCAATAAGGCTTGTATATCCGGAAATCTCCGAGGTTACAATTCAAGAGGCATTAAAAACGGTTAAACATCCTGCAAGGTTTCAGGTTATAGAGGGTGAAAATATTATCATTGACGGTGCGCACAACCCTAACGGTATACTTGCACTTCGCGAAAGTTTAGACTTTTATTTCCCTGATAAAAAAAGACGCTACATCTTTGGATGTTTGAGAAATAAAGATTACGCGAAAATGGTTTCGTCTCTTTTTGAAAAGAATGATGAAATATATTTTAACCACTTCAGCAATCCTAATTCCTGTACATTTGAAGAACTTCAGCAAGTTTGCGAATATCCTGCCCAAAAGTTTGAAAGTCTCAGCAGATTCGATTTTCGCAAAGATACTATCACTATAATCTGCGGGTCTTTCTATATGATTAATGAAGTTATTGAGCAGAATCGCTTTCTTTAATCATCTGTTCTATAAGACTGTTCAATTCTGCGGGACAAAAGTCGTTACAAGTATTCCAAATTAATGTTGGTTTTTCTTCCTTGAGAGACGGCGACGGGTAATCACTTGTACAAAAGCCTTTAAGCATATTTGTAGAACCGTCAACACATGGCTTAAAATGTGTACAGCAACTGCAAATTCTTAAAACAAACCCGTAATCATTAAGTTTTGTTTTCAGTTCCTGAAGTGCATCAATCATTCTAAGGTGGCTTGCTGTGGTAAACTTTTTGTTTTTATACATAAACCTTATTTTTGCAAGTCCATTGTCGGAAATAAATTGCATTTTGCAGTTTAAATTGCTTCGATTTGTTGTAACAACAACATCTACATCAAATTTCTGGCTATTTTGCGAAAGTTCTTCCCTATCTTGAATTTTATTTATACATTTTCTAATCGGCGGAAAATTTTTTATTATGTGTCCGATAGAATACAGCGGATACATGAACAGTCTGAATATTTCGTTTTTGTTCAGTTTAGCTTCTACAAGGCTAAGAGCAAACGCGCCCACAAACATAATAAACGTAAATAAGACAAACTTGAAATTTACAAAAAAGTATGAAGAATAAGAATGCTTAAGCAGTATTGCGTAAGCAAGCAAAAGTGTCCAGACGTTAGGATAAATCAGAGAAAGAACATGCTCAGAGAAAACGAAATTTTTAGAAAATATTTGAGGAAAAGCATTTTTGAAAAGCCCTAATCGCTTTGACAGGCGAGGCTTTCTGAATACATAGTTTGCATTGTCCACAACCGTTTGAATATTCGGATTATATGTGCACGGAAATTTAATTTTTGAAAGCAGTAAGCTATATTTGAGCTCTGAGTCGATATCTTTAAAATCTACATCTCCGATTTGCTCAACAATTTCTTTTTTAACAATAAACACACCGCTATCCGCCTGAGATGCAAGCCCGAATAAAGAGCGGGCACGTCTTAAAAAATTCATATGGTATTTTTGATAAGCCGCTTTAACTTTATCAATCGGTCCAAAGTTTTCTACATCAATAATAGTTTCGCCACTAATTACACTACTTTTTATGAGTGCAGCATTTACTGATGTAAGGAAATCGGTTCCGATGCTTCTGTCCGCGTCAAGAAATACAAACGAATCAATATAATCATCGTGAGAAAGCTGCTCAAGTACAATTGATACAGCCTGATCTTTTCCGATTGTACCTACATCCTTGATATTGATAACATTAATAAAACTGTCATTTTGAAAAATTTCAGAAGAGCCATCTGTACAATTGTCAAGAATAAGGAATACTCTGAAATTCATAATGGGATAGTCCTGAGATTTAAGTTCTTTTACCAAATTTTCCAGATTATCCCTGTTATTGTTCGAATAAATTACAACTGCAATATTGTCCTTTTCTTCATATGAAGAATATTTTTTCTCCAATTTGAATTTTTTGTCATTTAGGTTTCTAACAGACAATGCCAAGAAGTACAATGTGTAAAGTGCAATATAAATGTATAAAATATTTAAAATAAATTCCATAATATCCCTCTTAATTTCTTCTTACATTCTAGTCAAAAGGTATTTAAATTTCCATTTAATGTAAATATTTGTATCGTTAAGTCTCTATTCTTATTTTAAAAGTTTAATAATCACCCGATTATTTCAACCGAAATTCAATGAAAATATCGAAAAGTATTTAATAATTAAAACAAGAGGTGTGTATATGATTAAGAAAATTATGCAGTTTATAATATTGGTAATAATTTCTACATGCGGAGTAACTCCGGTTTTTTCAAAAGGTTATGAACCTGACGAACAGATAAATATAACCGTTTACGAAAAAATTAACCCGGCAATAGTTTCAATTGACGGGCAAACTTCCGACGGAATTTCTGCCGGCACCGGCTGCATTGTGAGCTCTGACGGATTAATACTTACAGGTTCTCATGTTATTGAAGATTGTAATACTATAAATGTTACAACCCACAGCGGACAGGTTTATAAAGCCGAAGTTCTTTCTCAGATGGGAAAGAACAAAGATCTCGCACTTTTAAAAATTTCTCCCAAAACAACACTTTATACTGTTAAATTCGGGGATTCTTCTACAATTAAAGTCGGGCAAAAAGTTCTTGCTATAGGAAATCCGTTCGGGTTTGCTGGAACTCTTACTCAGGGTATTGTTTCCAGAATTGATTACACTAAGCATAAAATCCAAACCGATGCCGCAATAAACCCCGGATGTTCAGGCGGACCGCTCTTGAATTCTGCCGGAGAAGTCATTGGTATTAACCAATCTATTTACAATCCTGACAACAACATTTCTAATATCGGTATAGGTTTTGCAATCCCGATTAATGACGCAAAAAAATTTATTGAAGCTGCCAAAATCTCTCAAAAATAATATTTCATTAAGAAATATTAACAATTGTTATATGTCTAAAAAGCAGATATATGTTAGTTTTTACTTTTTTGTTGATTTTTAACAAATTTAAAAAGGCAATTTTTTAATCAAAAAAAACTTTATGAAAATATAAGTGGAAACACGATGGGGAAATTTACAGTTTAGGAAAAAAGGAGTTAAGACATGGGATTATCCGAAGTTCAAAAGATTGCTGCACAGCCGCAAGCAAAAGTTGCTGATGAAAAAGCGAAAGAACAGAAAAAACTAACAGACGAACAAAAAGCTGCACAAGAACTTCCTGCAGCATTGGCTAAAAAAGCAGAGAAACCGAAGCTTGCAGAGCTTCCAAAAGCAGAAGGAAATAAATTGGATAACGCAGATAAATTAGCTTTGGGTTCTGCAGTTGTCGCTCTTGGAGCTGTTGGATTTACGGCTTTAAAATTAGTAAAACCGTCGCTCGGTAAAGCTCTATTGGCAGGGGCAAAAATGCTTAAACCCGGAGCTAAAGCAACACAGACCGGTGCAAAATTGCTCAATAATGGAGAAAAAGCTGCACAGTCCGGTTTAAAAGGTAAACACGCATTAATAGCAGTTGGAACACTTGCAGGTAGCGCAATTGCAGCAGGATGTTCTGACGACATTCTTGAAGAAGAACATAACCACTTTGTACCGCTTCCAACAGACACAATTACAAAGGATAATTATATTGAAAAAATTATCGAAAGACCGGTCTATATCACCAAAACAGACACTCTTTGGAAAACCGATACAATTAAAGTTCCGGAAATTATAAATAAAACAGATACTGTTTGGAAAACTGATACAATAAGAGTTCCAGAATATATCAATAAAACAGATACCGTCTGGAAAACCGATACGATAAGAGTTCCGGAATATATCACTAAAACAGATACTGTCTGGAAAACTGACACAGTAAAAGTTCCGGAATATATCACTAAAACAGATACAATTACACTTCCCGGAGAAACAATTTACATAAACGAAGAGTTTGACTCTGATGTTCCTGAAAAAATCAAAGAGATGTTTGATGATTTGGGTGTTGATACAGTCGGTGTTGGAAAATTCGTATATGGTATAGATTACCAAGATATGAAGAATAACAAAATCCACTCCTCAATGTGGGATGGCGGCAGAACAACACGTGATGGGGACGTGTACAGAATGAACGAAGTTCAGACAGGTTGGGATCACCAAGCTGAAGGGTATGTATTCGGCAAGAACGAAACATTTGCAAATCACGATTTGTACAAAAATTCAGGTGGTAACTTAAGCGATTTAGCTTACTCACCACTGGAACAAATTAACGTTACAAATAATAACAACAAACCGAATTGGTTTATCTTCGGTTCCGGTCAGTCAACTGCAGAACCCGGCAAATGGCAACCTCAAGCAGTACGCACATTTACAAAAGTTTCAGACGGCGTATGGAAATCAAGTGACGGATTTACTTACGAAAAAGGAGACAAACCTAATTCTATCAGAAAAACAAACGCATACGGCTCTTCTTGGCTCCTTGAAAATGTCAATATTTACGGCAGCAATGCGGCAAAAGATCCAAAGAAAAAATAATAAAAAATCCCTCTTAAATATCCATAATTTTATGAATGTGCGGAGTAAAATCCGCACATTTTTTGTTTGTGATATAATCTCAAGTGGCATTTTTGAAAAGTAAGAGGGCATACCTGAGTGATTGAATTTTTGGGACTATGTGTTCAAAATTTAATAAAAAGTATCAAATATATTATTAGCGGACAATTGAGATTTTCCGAAATTATTTCAAAAGCTGCGTCAATTAGTTATGATTCCCTTTCAATTTCTCTGATAATTGCGTTTATTTCAGCGGCAGTAATTGCAATTCAAGTTTCAAAACAGTTTTTAATGACAGGTGCCGATACATATATTGGCGGAACTATTGCCATAGTTATGATAAGGGAGATTGCACCAGGGTTTGTTGCCCTTGCAATTGGTGCAAGAGCCGGCACTGCAATTTCTGCGGAAATTGCCAATATGCAGGTTACAAATCAGGTAGATGCAATAAAGACGTTAAAAGTAGATCCTGTCGGATATTATTTTTCACCAAGAATTATTGCGGCAGCAATTACTGTTCCAATGGTTGTTTTACTCGCCGAATTTGTTGGCATTTTGGGCGGAATGGTTGTAGCAAATGCCACGATTGATCTTCATCCTGCAAGGTATACTCATTCCGTTTGGGCATGGATGAGTACAAGAGATATCTACATAAGCCTTTTAAAGGGATCCATTTTCGGAGCTTTGATATCACTCGTATGCGCAACCCAAGGTTATGAAACTCGTGGGGGAGCCAAAGAAGTCGGTATTTCTACCACACAGGCAGCCATACTTTCGACAATATATATGCTCATCACAGATTTTCTAGTAAATCTTGTGTTTTATATTATCTAAATATATTATGAAATAATTTATCAAAACTTTTATGCCAAATATTTTTGTGCAGCAACTTTGTCAAAAACTTCAATACTATTTTTTGAGTGGATAAAAATAATACAACCAATTATAGATTTAAGCGTTTCAAAATCAGAAAATGCCATTTTATTTCGAAAATCTTCCATATTATTTGCCATAAATTCCATGATAACAGTTTTGTTGTCATATACTAAACTTGAATAATAATCAAAAGAGTCTTTATTTTTAATACCTTCAAGATATATTACATCAGGCGATTGAAATTCAATAAATCTGGAAGCTTTATCCATATTAAATCCAACATTTTCATTCAATTCGCATTGATTAACATTTTCGAGATTGTATTTTGCAATACTTTCAATACTCATAACAGTTTTATTGCAATTGGCAATTTCAAGCAACAGCGAATATATAACATGAGTTTTTCCGCTTAGGGGAGCACCACAAACAAGAATTACACCCGAATTTTCAAGTGCATTTTTAACTATTTTGAGATGATTCTCATTGGCTATAATTTGGTTTAAAGCCTTTGGGGGTTTATAGATTTTAAGAAAAATTCTTTCGCCCATAATCGTCGGAAATGTTGAAATACTTGCTACAACAAGAATATCATCAACTTTAAATGTTAATTTTCCAAGCTGCGGAACCTCGTTCACTGCCGGATCGAGTTCTGCAAGAGTCTTCAAGCGGGCACTAAAAGAAAATGTCAAAACAGATGGAATAATTCCTTTGTTTACAATATCTCCATTGAGTTTAAAATTAACTTCTAGCCCATCCTCACCTCGCTGAAAAAGTATTTCATGAACATTTTCCATCATTGCTTGTTTAAGAATAGAACGAATAATTTTCTGCATATGAGCATCACTCAAATCTTTGCTGTGAAGCTCTTCTCTCCAGTCAAAACCTGCATTACCCGTAAAAATCTCCCCGACAGAAATATCATTTGGATAATATTCATCAATTTTTTTTAAAATTACTGCTTCCGAAGCCAAAACAGGCTCAATTGAACATTCGGCAGTTTCAATTATTTTATCTATTGCGAACAAATCGAGAGGATCCGCCATTGCTACTGTCAAAGTATCTTCAATTTTAAACAACGGGAGAATTTTAAACCTTTTTGCATCCGTATAATTTACATATTTCAAACATTTTGTATCAAGGCTGTAATCATCAAGATTTACATACGGAGTATGAAGCTTATTTTCAAGAAATTTAATCAAAATTTCTTCTGTTAAAATTCCTGAATTAATAAGCGCTTGCCCAATGTTAATATTTTGAGCATTAGCAAGTTCCTGCGCCTGTTCCAAAGTGTCGTAAGGCACAAGATTTGCACGGACTAAATCATATTTAAGTTTTTCAAGAGTTTTATTTGTTACTGTATCCATTATTTTTTGCCCAGATATTTGTCAACTATATTCAAAACTTCATTCAGATCAAACGGTTTTGTAATGTATTCGTCCGCACCTGTTTCTTCTCCAATAAGTTTGTCCTCTTGCTGTGAACGTGCGGTAATCATTAAGATCGGAATGTTTTTGTATTTGTTATCAAATTTTAAAAGTCTACTAATTTTGAACCCGTTAATTTTCGGCATCATCACGTCCAAAATAATTAAATCCGGAACAATTTCTTTTGCAAGCTTTAGACCCTCCTCACCGTCAAAAGCTGTGTAACAAGTATAGTCCGAAGCTTCGAGCACAAATTTAATACTTTCAACAATATCCTGTTCATCATCTACTATCAAAATCTTTTTCATAGTTTCCCTCAATCTGTAATTACATTTAAAACCATTATAGCATATTAATTTAGGGCTTCTAATTTGTTAATATTTGTTAAAAATATACATCTACACTAATTCTTTTATTTTTGCAGATTCAACCGGGATTGCAAAATAGAATTTGGATCCCGAGTTAATAGCACTGTCACACCAGATAGCACCTCGATGTGCTTCAAGAAGCTGCTTTGCAATCGGTAAACCTAACCCAGTACCACCGACTTTTCTGGAAAGTGAATTCTCGATTTGCGCGAATTTATCAAATACATGTAAAAGCTCATTTTCTGAAATCCCTATACCCTCATCTTCAACAGAAACCACTACATAATCCCCACTAAGATTTTTTATTACATCTTCAAAACAAGGTCGGCAGGTTATATCTTTTGAATTAAGAAGGCGCGATTTAATCGTTATTTTTTTATTTTCCGGAGTGAATTTTATTGCATTGGAAAGCAGATTTGTAAGTACCTGTTCAAGTCTCTGAGAATCCGCCATAATTTCCGGAAGAGTTTCTGCTTCATCAAGAATAATTTCAAGAGATTTTTCTCTTGAAAGTCCGGAAAGAGCTGATTTTACATCATCAAGAATGGAATGAATTTGTACGGGTTTAAAATGAAAGTCCAATTTTCCGGCTTCTATCTTGGATAAATCAAGAAGGTCATTAATAATCCCCGCAAGTCGTACAACATTCTTCTGCGCCATTGTAAGAAATTTGTCTGAGGCAGAAGTTATTTCTCCGCATTTTCCGCTGTGGAGAATGTCTAAAGAATTCTTTATTGAAGTTAAGGGCGTTCTGAGTTCATGTGAAACTATTGAGATAAATTCTGATTTGAGTTTTTCCAATCGTTCAAGCTTTTTATTTGTTTCAATAATTTCTTGATAAAGGGTTGCACTCTTTAATGGCAAAGTTACTTGTTGGGCAATCGTCTGAAAACATTTCGCATCATCAGAGGAAAAAGGTTTTTCTTTAAAAATTTCAATACATCCGAAAAAATTTTCTCCAAGCGAAATAGGTGCGAACATATTATCAAACCGGAAAATCGTAAAGTTAAATTTATTTGTCGGGTGTTTTATATTTTTGATTACTTTAAGATTATTTTCAGATATTTGATATGGAAGATCTTTCCCCTCAAAGATTGATTTGTAATTGTATACTGCGCGCATTTTTATTGCATCAAGAAGTTCTTCCGGAATATCATACAGAGAATTTAATATAAGCACAGGACTTTCCGAATTACAAAACGATAATGTACTGGTCATTGAAAAGCTCAATGATTTGTCAAGTCCATCAATCATATATTCAAGAAGCTTTTCTTTATCAAGAGTTCCTGCAAATTGAGAGCTTGTACTGTAAAGCGCATTCAATCGGTAAAGACTTGAAGCTAAATCTTTGTTTGTGTTTGAAAGTTTTTGCAAGGACCCTTTCATTCTTAGATTAATGCTTAGCGTAGAAAGAATAAGGTTTTCCGTAAATGAGTCCAAAATTACTGCATTAATTGTTTTAAGAAGTTCTTTGTCAATATTATCTTTTGAAGTTAAAAGAATTATAATAGAAGTTTCGCAGATTTGCTTAATTGATTTTATAAGCATCTTTATGTCAAACGAATCAGTTTCCACATCAAGAAGAATAATATCCGGAACTTCCGCAATAAGCATTTCCTCAATAATTTTTATATCAGCAGAAAAATTGAACGCGTAAGAATTTTCCTCGCTGATTTTTGAATAAAGTTCAATAATATTAGATCTGTCCGTTGCTGCAAATATTCTAACCATAATTCTATGGTATCAATTATTTTTCATATTGCAAATTAGTTAAATTTTGTTATTTTTAGATTTCGATTTTTGACTACGACCTTTTTGTTGCTGCGGCTTTCTAGGTTGATTTGAATGTGATGACGAAGTCTGAATACGTTTCACGCTGTACACATCAGGTATTGCTTGAATACTTGTAATAACTTTTTTCAGAGTATCTATGTTGTTAAGTTCAATCCCGAGTTCAATAATTCCTATTTTATTATTTTTTGATTTAACATTTGCATAATTAATATTTGTATTATTGTCGGAAACTGCGGCAATAATATCTTTAAGAAGCCCCATTTTTTCTGCGGTTTCAACACGGATAGTTGTTGTATACGTACGAGAAGTATTATCGCCTGACCATTTGATATCCATTAATCTTTCGGCAGGAACATTTTCAAGTGTTTTACAATCAATCCTATGGACAGAAACTCCTTTTGAACGAGTTACAACTCCGACTATCGGCTCTCCGGGAATTGGAGAACAACAACGTGCAAAAGAATACATCAAACCTTCAAGACCAATTATATCTTTTTCGGATTTTTTCTTGGTATGAGCCCGGAAATTTTGTTCAATATTTTTCTTTTCCGGTTTCTTAAGCTTGTTAATAATCTTGTTTAAGGTAGTTTCACCATATCCGAGCGCAGCGAATAAATCTTCTGCAGTTTGATAATTCATTGCATGTGCAACATGCTCAAATTCACCATTTTTTAAATATTCGTCAAAAACAGATTTTGTAAGTTCATGTTCAAGATTAGCTTTTCCAACTTCTATATGATCTTCACGGTTATTCTTTTTAAACCATTGTTTAATTTTAGAAGATGCCTGTTTGGTAACTACAAAATTTAACCAATCAAGACGCGGTGCCTGCGTTTTTGAGGTTAGAATTTCAACAATATCACCGTTATTCAGCTTTGTGTAAAGTTGTGCAATACGACCGTTAACCAATGCTCCTACAGTCCTGTGCCCGACATCCGAGTGAATTCTGTATGCAAAGTCAACAGGAGTTGCATTTATCGGTAAGTCCAAGACATCTCCGTTCGGAGTAAATGCAAAAACCTGATCGGAGAAAAGGTCGAGTTTTACTGAATTTACATAATCTTCAGCACTTTTTATATCTTGTTCATACTCAACCATTTTTCTCATCCAGCTGAATTGAACATCTGCCGGATTATTTGCCTTCTGAGAACCTTTTTCTTTGTATCTCCAGTGTGCGGCAACCCCGTATTCTGCGATTTCGTGCATTTCCCAAGTTCTAATCTGAACTTCTAGTGGTTTTGAGCGAGGACCGATAACCGAGGTGTGAAGAGATTGGTACATGTTGCCTTTTGGCATTGCAATGTAGTCTTTAAACCTACCCGGAATTGGCTTAAACTGAGAATGAATAAGTCCTAAAACCTCATAACACTCTTTTTCACTGTCAACGATTACTCGAACAGCTGTAATATCATAAAGATCGTGGAATGCGATATTCAGACGCTTCATTTTACTGTAAATGCTGTAATAATGTTTTGCTCTGCCTGTAATCTGCGCATTAATTCCGCTTTTTTGGACATCCGATGAAATTTTTTCGATTAAAAGATTAACAGTCATTTCACGCTCAGCCTTGGTTTGCGAAACAAGCTGGGCAATTTCAAAATATTTGTCCGGTTCAAGATACCTTAAAGATAAATCCTCAAGCTCAGCCTTTATTTTACCGATACCTAAACGGTTTGCAAGCGGAGCAAAAATATCAAGGGTTTCCCTTGCGATTTTCTGCTGCTTGTTTGCCGCCATGAAATTCAGAGTTCTCATATTATGCAGGCGGTCTGCAAGTTTTAAGAAAATTACCCTGATATCATTTGCCATTGCAATAAAAAGCCGACGAAAGTTCTCAGCCTGACGCTCTTCCTTTGATTTAAACTGGAGTTTTCCAAGTTTTGTGACACCTTGAACGAGATTTAGTACATCTTCCCCAAAAAGTTCTTTTATTTCTTCGGGTTTAGTTTCTGTGTCTTCAAGGATATCATGCAAGAATGCCGCCATAAGCGTATGACTGTCAACCTTTAGGTTTACAAGAATTTTTGCAACTTCTACAGGGTGAATAATGTAGGGTTCTTCAGATATTCGATATTGCCCTTCATGAAGTCTTTGTGCAAAAAGAAATGCCTGTTCTACTTTTTTTATATCCTCTTCGTCGCGGTTTTGCGAGATTAATGATTGTTTTATATCGTCAAATAAAGATTCTGTAGCCATAGTATAATTATAATAACGATTTTGCTTCAAATTTTCAAGTAAAATTGCACAATATCATACATCTGTGCTAGGATTAGTAAGAGTTAGAGGATGTTTATGCTGAAAGAAACGAAAGACGGACTTGTTTTAATAATAAAAATTTCGCCCAATGCTTCAAAAAACGAAATTATTAAAACCGAAGACGGAGTTAAGTTAAAAATTACCGCGCAACCTATTGAGGGAAAAGCCAATAAAGCTGTTCTTGAATATCTGTCTAAAACTTTTAAAATTCCAAAAACCTATTTAGAAATCATAAAAGGTGAAACTTCAAAAGAGAAAACTGTTCTTATAAAATCTAAAGATGAAGAAAAGTTACAAAAATTGAAAGATTTCTTTAATTAAAGCAAATATTTTTTTCAGGCGCTTTAATAAAATCATAAATCTTATTAAATTTTTGAAAGGAGATAAGATGCAGGTAAATTCAATAAATGCCCGTCCTTCTTTCGGTGCCAAAATAGGTTCAGGCTTAAAGTGCCTGGTGAAAGATGACCCCAGGTATGAAAATTTCATGAAAATGTTTGAAAATTGGGGCGATACAAATACGGTAGTTGATGTTTATCAGGCACAAATTCACGGCAAATCAAAATATATGCTCCGTGTATCAAATAAAGTTCTGGATAATACAACAGTTCCGTTTCAACGCGGTCAATCGGAATTTATGAAAAAAAATCTTATAAACAGATTTTTTGATTTGACTCCGACGTCAATAGAATGGGCAGAATATTCTTTGTTCAAAGAAGTAAAAAATTTCGCAAGAGGCGGCGGAAAACCTTATCTTGAAAGACTATCAAACATAATCAGAAGCCACAAACAGCAAGGTATTGTTTTTGATCCCAAAACTGCAAAAACTTTTAACGAAATATAAAAAAGTAACAAAATTATCTTAAATTTAATAAGCTTCTTTACAAATCCTGCCGGCGGCGGAAACGGGGCTTAAAATACAAAAGGAATAAATATGAAAGTAAATATTTAGATGATGAACAAATTATAGATTTATATTTTGCATCAAAAAGAAAGTAAAATAAGGATTTATATCTGTTCCTAACCGGTGTCAGGCTTATAGGGGCAGCATTCCGGGGAATTATATAATTCCGCAAAACAGGACTTGCAATATTAAAATGTTTTTGATACTTTGAAAACTAAAGGAAAAATAATGAAAAATACACTTGATTTAAATTTTCATAAACATCATCATAGCTTCCTGAGATAGGCTATGGATTGATGCTTGCGCGATAATTTTTAAATCAATTCAATTCTAAATAAGAAGATGGCCTTTCTCAGGATAATGAGCGTGAAAGGTTATTTTTTTGCCGGAAAGGCATATTAAATTAGAATTGGAGAAAATAAACAAATGACAATCACAAATATAATATCAGCAATAGGAAATACAAGTAGCGTTTACCCTCTTATCCTTCGAGACTGCGGAGTTGAAATCCCGTCGAAGGTTTATTTGACATATAAAGAAAATAAAGAAGACAAAGATATCGCATTTCTTGCAACCAGAGAAAGAATTATTGATGAATATGCAACATCTGCCGTCTGGCTCGGCGGAATTCCGCTTGTTGAAAAACTTGTCGATAAATGTATTATCAAGAAAAAAGGGTTTAATCCGAATGTAAATCTAAAACTTTTTAAAGAAAGTGATTTTCAGGGAATTGAATTTAATATAAAATCTTATGAAGAAAAACTTAAAAAAGGTGTTTTTTCAGAAGATGCCGCAAAAGAAGTTAAAGCTGCTCTTGAAGATTTGAAAAAAGTTAAACTTAACAAAGGTGTTTATGAAAAACTTCTTTCAACAAAATTTATAGCAGCAACTTCAATTCCGATTGCATTTATGGGTTTTGTAATTCCTAAATGCGTTTTCGCACTCACAGCAAGAACTAAAGCTGCCAAAAAAGCTCGCGAAGAACAACTTGTTAAAAATAATAAAAACAATTTCTATCCTACTACTTTTAATAAGGATGTTTTTTCACCTGTTAATTTAAAAAGCTCCCAAAACACAACATTTACAGGAAATTTCTCATCTACGGTTGCGAATTTTTCAACTTATCAGAAAATGGCAACTATCGACGGCGGATACGCAGTAGGACGCGTTGCAACTTCAAGGAAGAAAAACGAGGCGGTAGATATTGCTTTTAAGATGGCAGGTATGATGTTTTTGAACTTTGTTGCACCAAAGTATATCGAAAAAATTCTTGACAGTGCCGCAAATAAAGCGCTTAATCTTGACGTAAAACTTGATCCTATAATGCTTGCAGATGAAGAATTCTTAAAACAAATTTCTAATAAAACTTTAAAACTTCCAGAAAATAATAACGGAACTGCGCTATTAAAATTTGTGGATGAAAATCCTAATGCGCTTTTTACAAAATATGCGGCAAAATTTGAAAAAATTAAGCTTTTGAAAAGCGGTGTAAGAGACCCGCGGGCATTTGTTGATGTGAATGAGCTTTCAAAATTCAAAAAATCAATTGAAGAATTTGAAGGAAAAGCAATTTCGATTTGCACCAAAGATGCAGACGCATTGGCAATTAAAAAAACAGTTCAAAAGTTTGCCAAAAAAGCGAAACTTGTAAAATCATTGAACATTTTAACCAATGTTGGTTTGAGCAGTTTTCTTCTCGCATATTGTCTTCCAAAAGTACAATATGTTTTCAGAGAATGGTATACCGGCTCAAAACTTGAACCCGGAATTATAGATGAACCTGCTAAAAAATCCATATAATTTTTTTAGAAAAAGGCAATTTTTTCTTTGTTCATGTTTTTATTAGATTATAAGGTAGGTATATGATTAGAATTTCACCAAATTTTACGGCTAATAAAATTGTTACGCAAAGCAAAAATTCAAATATAATTGAAGAAAAAAATGTGTCAAATCCGATTGCGGAAAAATCGGAAATACCGGAGATTACCCCTGATTATTCGGTAAAAACGCCAATGCAATATCAAAAAATTAGCGAGTTTAAGCTTCCTTTTGACTTGAATGCAAGTTTATATAAATTTGCAAACGGACAGCGCGTTGTAATTATTCCCAAAGAAGGAAAAACTGTCCTGAAAACTTATGTTAATACAGGTTCAATGAACGAAAGCGACAAAATCCGCGGGATAAGTCATTATATTGAGCACAATCTTTTTAACGGCTCGGAAGAACTTGAAGCAGGCGAATTTTTCAAAAAAGTTGATAAAATGGGCGCGTCAACAAACGCATCTACAGGTTTTTCGGAAACGAATTATTTCATAAGTTCAAATCTACTTAATGAAAATGACCTTGAAGACCAAATTAAAATTCACGCTTCAATGCTTGAAACTCCGCGTTTTGCAACCGAAATGCTCGAAAAAGAAAAAGGTATTGTAAATTCCGAAATAAATATGATAACGTCTGACCCGCTTAATATCGGAATAAATAAAGCGTTGAAAAATCTTTATCAAATAGACACAAAATCTCTTGATATGATTGGCGGAACGACTTCAAATATCACGAATCTTACGCGCGATGACGTTGTTAAATACTTTAACGAAAATTATTATCCTGCCAATATGATAACTGTTGTAACAGGTGATGTTAAACCGGAAGAAACAATGAAGCTTTTATCGAAATATTTTACGTCCAAAAAACAACCGACAGGACCACGATATTTTGAAGCCCTGAAACCGATTTCAAATCCTGTGAGAGAAGATATTATTTCAGATAAGGCAACGGCAGCATCAGTAATTTTGGCTTTCAACGGTCCAAAAAGTAACGATGCGGAAGAAAAAATTTCAACTCTGGCATTAGCGCAAATTCTTACAATGTCTAAGACTTCAAGAATTGATAAAAAATTGAAGGATTTAAACAGTAGCGCATTCACAGAAATCGAAAGAATAAGCTCAAAACCCAATGACAATCGAGCTGTTTTTATTGTAGCAGAAGGCAGCGAAAAAAATTCAGAAGCAATAATAAAAACAATTTACAATGAAATTTCCCGTATCACAGCCGAACCACCATCAGAAGATGAATTAAACATCGTGAAAAGACGTATGCTGAAAGATTTTTCAACAATTTTTGAACGTTCGACTAATATAAATACCGTTATAGGTTCAGCTTTTCAGGATAATGATTTAAATTTGGTTACTCAATATGAAAAAATCATAAATTCTCTTACTCCAGAAAAAATTTCTGAGGCTGCTTCAAAATATATGGATTTAAACCGAGCATCACTAACTGTAGTTCACCCGTCAAGTGCGACGGAAGAAAGCATTAAGGCAAATTATGCCTCTGCTTCAAACGTCAATTTTACCGGTTCTGATGTAAAAAAACAAGCCATAAATATGGATAGGGTAAAAGAATACAAACTCAACAACAATTTTGCTGTCATATTACACGATTCAAATAACAATAATGCCAACTTTAGTCTATCTTACGAAAGCAGTAAATTTCCTGAACATGTAAAACCCGGAACAATCCAACTTTTATCAAAAATCCTTAATTCCGGAACAATCAATAAAAATGAACAAGAATTTCAATCCGAACTTGATAAACTTTCGATTGAAACCAATTTCGGTGCAGGTGCAGCAGATTTGAATATCGGGTCAAATTTCTTTGCAGAAGATATCGAAAGTGCTTTAAAATCAACAAAAGAAGTTTTACAAAATCCAAGATTTGATGAAAAAACTCTTTCAAAAGTAAAAAGCGAACTTAGAGATGAACTCGAAACCGCAGAAAAAGATGCTGATAATAAACTTGTTCCGGAACTTTTGAAAGGACTCCCTATTGGACAATCACGTCAAGATATTTTAAATACTATTGATGAAGTCACTATTGAGGATTTAAAATCTCTCTATGAATTCATAATTAAAAACGGGCAAGCAAATATTGTAATTTCAGCACCATTTTCAAGGAAACCTGAGCTAAAGCAAATCGTATTTAATGAAATATCAGAACTGCCACAAGTTAAAGAAAAAAATTCAGAATTGAATAACATATATTCAGAACAACCTGAAATAAAAATTTTAACAGATGTTCATTCAAAGCCACAAGCACAGATTGTAAAAGCGTATAAATTTAAGGTTAATCAGAATATGAAAGATGAGATTTCACTTGAACTTTTGAATACAATTTTAGGTGGAAATCCGTCATCAAGATTATTTCAAGATTTGAGAGAAAATCAAAAGCTTGCATATTCTGTCCACTCAAATCTTTCATTGATTAATGATATCGGAATTATTGATTTGAGAATAGGAACTACAACCGAAAATAAAGACACCGGCGAAATAAGTTTTGACAATCTTCAAAAATCCATTGAAGGTTTTAATAAGCATATTGAAAAAATAAAGACAGAAAAAGTTTCAGAAGAAGAACTTGCAAACGCAAAATTAAAATTAAAAAATATTCTTCTGAATTCAAGCGAAACAGATAGCTGCAAAAATGTTTTATTGCATTCCGGATTAGTTTCGCCATACGGTATTAATCTTGCAAATAAAATGCTTAATGCGGTAGATGAAGTTACAGTGGACGACATATACAATGCAGCAAATTATATATTTTCAGGGAAACCGGTTTATTCAATCGTTGCAACCGAAAATACATTGAAAGAAAATAAAGAGTTTTTAGATAATCTTTCTGCATAAAATCGTTACAGATTTATTAGTGATAATGTTTTAGGTTAAGACACTGTATTGAAATAAAAAATTCTTTATTATATAATGTGGATGTGAAGATTATTTCACGAATAGAAATAAGATAAGGAGAAAAACAATGGACGTAAAAGTTAACGATTCTTGTATAGCATGTGGTGCTTGCGCATCAATTTGTGATGCAGTATTCCAAATTGAAGATACTGCTGTAGTAAACGAATCAGCTGTTGCTGCTAACGAAGACGGTGTAAAAGAAGCTGCTGATGCTTGCCCGGTTGGCGCTATCGAAATTGCTTAGTTTTTAGTAATTAATAGTAAATAATAAAAAAGACTTTATAAAAATTTTATAGAGTCTTTTTTATTACAATTGCTTTTAATGTATGTTTTTTGTAAAATCTATTGTTGTATAGATAATAAGGAGTTAAAAATTATGGCAAATGAAGTTAGAGCAAGTCATATTCTCGTAAAAACAGAATCTCAGCTAGCGACACTTGTTGAAAGCCTTAATAATGGTGCAAAGTTTGAAGAATTAGCCGAAAAATGTTCACTATGCCCTTCAAAACAAAATGGCGGAGATTTAGGTTTTTTTGAACGCGGAGAAATGGTTAAAGAATTTGAAGATGCGTGTTTCAATGCAGAAGTTGGAGATGTCGTATCAGTTCAAACTAACTTTGGTTGGCATTTGATTAAGGTTACGGCTAAAAGATAATGTACAATGTTTTAAATAATGCCCGTGAATACATGAAATCTCAAAAAGTGGATTTTATGCTTATTAATTCAACAAACGAATTCCTTGTTGAATATAACGCTCTGGGTGAAAATTCAAGATATTTGCTTACCGGATTTTCCGGCTCAACCGGAGATGCTCTATTGGGTTTTAACAAGTTATATTTGTTTGTTGACGGGAGATATCACATTCAGGCAGATTTGGAAGTTGATCATGACATTGTAACTGTAGTGAAACTTCAATCAGGACAATCTGTAATTGGAGAAATTTCAAAAATCATTCACAAAAATGCAGTTGTTGGAGTTTGCGCAAAAAAAAATTCTCAAAACTGCGTTGACTTGATGGAAAAACATTTTAAATTTAAACTTCTGGATGATGACGGGATTGAAACATCAGAACCCGATTTTGGGAAAATTTCAGATATCAATGTAGATTTATGCGGAATTACTAAAGAAGAAAAAATTTCCGGAATTCAAAAAACTCTTGAACTGAATGAAAGTATACTTTTTACAAATCCTGAAGACGTTTCCTATCTTTATAATAAACGAGATTTTTCAAAACAGTACTCCGCAAAAATTATGGCAAAAGCCCTTGTAACAAAACATTCTGATATTCTGTTTACGGGTGAGAAACTGAGGAATTTTGACAAATATATTACTGCGGACATAGTGTATGTTGATAATAAAACCATAACAGCCCATGATTATTTACTTCTCGGCAAAAAAGTACGTCAGATGAAAGAAAATCCGGTTTTGGCAATGAGAACTGTTAAAACAGAAGCTGAAATCTCACATTACAAAGATGCTTTTGCAAAAACCGATAAAGCAATGTTTGCAATAAGGACATTTATTGAAAAAGAAGAGAATATTTCAGAATCAGATATAGATAAGAAACTTGAAGAATTTTTCTATGAGTTTGGTGCAAAAAGTCTGAGTTTTAAATCAATTGTTGCGCATAATAAGAATTCAGCACTTGCACATTATTCAAAATCGTCAAAAAATGAAATAATAAGAGATGGAAGCCTTATTTTAATCGACTGTGGCGCTTATTATGAAGGCGGGCTTGCTACCGACATTACAAGAGTGTTTGTAAAAGGAGAACCTTCCGCGTTACAAAAGAAAATTTATACGACGGTTTTAAAAGCTTTTTTAAACGCATTTAATTTTAAAATGCAAGAAGGATCTTCAGGTTATGATATTGATGCAAAAGTAAGAGAGATTTTTGATGAAAACAAAATTGAAGGTTTTGTTTTTAACCACGGACTCGGTCATGGAATTGGAATTAATGTTCACGAAACTCCTCCAAATTTAAGTTTGAATGAAATCGCTAAAACCCCAATTAAAAACAAAATGTGTTTTACGATAGAACCGGGATTGTATAATCGTGAACATTTCGGAGTAAGGCTCGAAAATTCCTGTTATCTCGACAAGGGCAAAATCTTTTCGTTTACAAATATGTGTTACGAAAAAAAACTGATAGAATATTCAATGCTTACCGAACAGGAAACGGAATGGCTGAAACATTTTGAGGTGATATGATGCAAATTATTACAAGTGTTTCTAATAATCTTGTGAAGGAAACTGTAAAGTTACAACAGAAAAAATACCGCGAATTATCAGGGAAATTTCTTTTGGAAGGTTTTAAACCTGTTTTTGAGGCAAATTCTTGTAAAATTGATATTGAATATGTTTTTGTTAACGAAAAAAAACTTGCCGAATACAACTTTTTGAAAGAGAAAATCATTCCGGCAAATGAAGCTGTTTTAAAGAAAGTTTCAACAACAGACAGCGCACCGGATTGTGTTGGTGTTGCGCATAGGCGCAATTTTTCATTAGATAAACTTTCAGCATACAATAAAATTTTACTGCTTGAAAACATTAAGGATGCCGGAAATCTCGGTACAATTCTAAGGACTGCTGCGGCTTTCGGGGTAGAACTTGTAATTTTATACGGAGACTGCGTTGATTTGTATAACCCGAAAGTTGTAAGATCTGCAGTCGGATGCCTTTGGAAGTTACCGATTGTTGAGATTAATGATTTAAAAATTTTGGAAGATAACTTTAAAAATTACTCAAAAATAGCAACTCTTCCACGCTCAAAAAAATATTTGCATGATTTTACAACACCTGAAAAATTCGTTGTTATGTTTGGAAGTGAAGCGAATGGATTGAGTAATGATCTGATTGAATTTTCAAACAATGACGTAAAAATTGAAATGATGGAAAATGTTGAGTCTCTTAATTTGAGTATTTCTTGTGGAATTGTTTTGTATAAGTTATTAATAAACTAGCAAAAAAAAAAATGTTTGGATTTTCTAATTATATAGAAAATTATTGAGGAAAAATTATGGCAATAAACAATTTTAACAATAACATGGGATTTCCACATTTGACCAAAAACCAGTTTGGTCCATTTATGACGCAAATACCTGTTCAAAACAATTCTGCTTCTACACCTGTACAACCGGAAGTCAGCCCAAAAGTTTCTAAAAAAGAAAAAGAAAATATGAATTATTTATTAGGTGGAGCTGCTATTGTAGCCTCCGCAATTGCAGGAATTTATCTTTCTAGAGGAGGGAAAAAAACTTCCGAAGTCGTTGATGTTGTGAAGGAAGAAAGTAAGAAAATAAGTATACAGCAGCCACATATCAAGGATAAATTTTTTGACATGTTTGGGGTAAATAATGAAGAGCGTTCTGTTGACCAGTATAAAGAATACAAGTTATATAAAATTTTGAACAAAGTGGATGAAAGTGGAAATCCGATAAAAAAATATCATGGAATTAAGCGTGTTGAATATATAGAGCCGAACGCTTATCTTGCTAAAACGTCTTTTGTAGATGATGATGGTAATTGCTTAGCGGATGTTTGTCGAAATTCCAAAAACGGCGAAATTATATGGTATAGAGTTTTCAATAAAGAAGGTAAAATACTAAGAGAGTATGATACTGTAGATTCAATAGTTCACAAAAACGTTTATGATAAAGACGGAAATCTTGTAATAAAAGTTGATTACGATAAAAATGGATGGTCACTTGAGCAACGATTTGATGCTAACCATAAAGCAATTGGAGAAAAAATTGAATTTGGAGTAAATCCAAATTCGATAGATTTATAATAAATCTTTACATTGGTCATAAATGTTTTGTAAAAATTTTGTAGTAAAATATTCATATGGATATTTTGGAAATTCGAAACCTTTGGAATGAAATTAAACTTGAGTTAAGAGATGAAATACCGGCACATGCGTATTATTCATGGTTTGAAGCAATGGAGCCGGTTGGGTTTGACAATAATATTTTTTCGCTGATAACTGTACATCAGTTGGCGCCGCAGATTGTCAGACAGAATTACTATAAACCCATTAGCACAGCATTGAGAAAGCATTTTGGCGAAGATGTGGATTTTGATATCCAATATGATGCTGATTTAGCAGACAAATACGTTAAAGAGAAAAAGAAGGAAGCTTCAAGAGCGAGATCGATCAAAACAGATGAAGACACTGAACAAAAGAAGGTGCTTGATAATCTCGCAAAGATGCAATCTTTTTCAAACTTAAATTTAAAATACAAATTTGAAAATTATGTTGTTGGGGAAAATAACCGCTTTGCCCATGCGGTTGCAATGGCCGTTGCCAAAAATCCTGCAAAAAAATATAATCCGCTTTTTATATATGGAGGCTCAGGACTTGGTAAAACTCACCTAATGCAAGCAATCGGGCATTATGTTCTTTTTAATAAATCTAAGTTGCGTGTCAGATATATAAAAACAGAAGATTATTATAATGAAGTTATAAAAAACATTCAATGCAGTGATAGAATTTCACGAATGGATAAATTTCGTCAAAAATATCGTAATGTTGATGTCTTATTGATTGATGATATTCAATTTCTTGAATCTAAAAAAGCAACCATGGACGAAATTTTCCATACATTTGACAGCTTGCACAACAATAACAAACAAATCGTTATAACATCAGACAGATTGCCGAAGGATATTCCAACACTTCCGGACAGACTAAGAACACGATTTGAAATGGGTTTAATGGTTGACATTACACCTCCGGATTTTGAAACCCGAGTGGCTATTTTGAAAAATCTTGGGGAACAACAGGGCATGAATATCCCGTTTGAAGTTTACGAATACATCGCAAATAATTTTGTTTCAAACGTTAGAGAACTTGAGGGAGCATTCAACAAGGTGAGCGCATTTGCAGATATAGAAGGAATTCCGTTGACTCTTGAATTTACAAGAAAAGTTCTTAATTGCGAACTTTCCAAAAAGGAATTTTCCATAGGAGATGTCGCAAAAATCGTCGCGAATTATTATGGAGTTACGATTGATGATTTCAAGAGTGCTTCAAGAAGTCAAAAAGTTTCATCGTCTCGCCATATTGCAGTATATTTATCAAGAGAAGTTACCGAGAAAAGCTTTGAAAATATTGCAGAATTTTTTAATAAAAAACATACAACAATGCTATATTCATATGAAAAAATCAAAGAAGAACTCAAAGTCAACAGAGAATTAGAACGAGCTATTAACGATATAAAAACAAAAATAAAGGAAATATAATTATGTACGATTATATAAAAGGTGTTATTACGTTTAAAAACAGTTCTTCAAAAGGCTGCTATCTTACCATTGAAAATAACGGTATAGGCTATCTTGCAGAAGTTAGTGCCCGTGATTTTGCCTCAATCGAAAAAACAGGAGCAGAAGGAAAGCTTTACCTTGTATTAATCCATAAAGAAGATAAAATGGCTCTTTGCGGATTTTTACACAAAGAGGACAGAGATATTTTTTCTATTTTAACTTCTGTTTCGGGAGTTGGGAGCAAAATGGCTTTAACTCTGCTTGATGAATTTCAGTCTTCAGAAATTATCGGATGTGTTATTCAAGGAAATTACAAGGAGCTTACAAGAGCGAAGGGAGTTGGTCCTAAACTCGCACAGAAAATTATTCTTGAGTTGAAAGACAAATTGATGAACTATAACAACTCAACTCCGATTGCAATCAAAGCTTCCAAAAAACAGGAATCTCAGGCAACAGAAGATGCTCAAATGGTTCTTTTGTCTTTAGGATATGAAAGAGATGAAATAAAGAACTCTATGATGAAGGCTTTTGCGGTGTTACCGGAGAATGCGCCGGCAGAAGATATTTTAAAAGAGACCCTAAGAATTCTTTCCATCTAATATTTTTACACAACTCGTTACTTATATACAAATAAAAAGAATGCGCGCAAGGCTCAATGCCTTGCGCGCATTCTTTGCACACGCCTCTAAAACTCTTTTTTACAAAAACAAAACAATTGCTGCGGCAATAGCCATTGCAGGTCCAAATGGCATAACCATAAGGTTTTCCGATTCTGATTTTATTCCTTTTATAACCCTTACACAAGCCCATATGCCAATAATTCCGACAAATGCACAAAGAAGGTATTGAGCAATTTCTGAAATATACATGTTATACATAGTATACGATGCAGCTGCTGAAATTATAAGGAATAATGAAAGCGCAGCTATCGTTTGATAATCTTTTTGTGAAGAAAGTTTTTTAAAAAACTTAGGGATACAGAGTACTACCTGAATTGCGGCACTAAAAATTAAAGCCAAAATTAATCCTTTCAATCCGAAAAACGCGCCCAAACCGGCAGCAATAAAGGTATCTCCCAAACCAAAAGCACGTTTTTTAACGATTAAAAATCCCACACCTGACAATAGTTCCATAATCAATGCACCAGCAAGCATACCAATTATAGCATCAGTAATCGGGAGCCCCAAAATTCCTACCTCATCTACAGTTGACCTTTTGAGTAAAAACACTGTACCGGTTGTGTTAAAAGCAAGACCTAAAAGGATTAACAACCAAGCATGTGCAGTACAAATAAACTTTTCTTTAATGTCTGTTATCGACATAACAATTAATATACAAAGTAAAATAAATCCAAAAATACTAGTCAAATTTAGCTGATATCTAAAAAACACCGCAACAGCAGCAATACCGGTTAAAAATTCAACAATCGGATATTGAATGCTGATTTTTTCGTGACAATATGCACATTTACCACCTAAAAACAGATATGATAAAATCGGGACGTTATGCCACGGTTTCAGTCTATTTCCACACTTTGGACATTTTGACGGCGGAAGCACGATTGATTCACCACTCAACCCTCTAAGGGCAACCACATTTAGGAAGCTTCCTATTATTGTACCAAATACAAAGATTGCAAAAATAAATGCAATCAAAATTACATAAGTTTCCATTTTTAATCTTCTCCATTATTTTTATTGATAAGTTCGTACATTCGATTTAAAGCTTTTTTTAATCTCCGCGAAACCTGCATTTGCGACATATTCATTATTTCCGAAATTTCTCTCTGGTTTAGATCCTGATAATAGCTCAACTCAATGATTTCTTTGAGCTCAGGCGGAAGTTTTTGTATAGTCGCTGCCAACATAATCTTATTTTCATAAGAGTTCATAAATTCGCGATAATCATTCGCCGGAATTTTGTCAATCAATGAAATATCTTCGTCATCTTGCATAAAGGACTGATCAAGAGAAAGCGTACTCTTGCAGCGTTCAATTTCAATAACTTCATTAATTTTAGGAACCGGGATTTCAAGAAATTCAGAGATTTGCTCCGGTGTTGGATCTTCATAACCCGACTCGTTAAGTTTCTTTCGTGCAGTGTTGATTTTGAATAACAATTCTTGTAACTCTCTGGGAGCCTTAATAATCGAAGCTTTATCTCTCAAATAATGTTTAATTTCACCTTTGATAAAATAGGTAGCATAGGTTTTGAATTTTGTATTCATATCAACTCGATAAAATTCAATGGCCTTAATTAACCCTAGAGATCCTACCTGAATTAAATCTTCAGAAGAGATACCCGATTGTAGAGCAATAGTATTGGCGATTTTTTTTACAAGTTCCATCGCTCTTTCAACTATTTTTAAATGAAGCATTCTTTTCTTTTTTTCGTCGGATGCATTTCTAAAAGAAATCAATAAAGCTTCTAATTCTTCATATTGTGTATCTTTTGTATTCAACGTAAATCTCCACTTCCTAACTTTAATTATATCATAATTCCAAGCAAAAATAAAAATTTTAAATTAATTTAATATAAATGGTCTACTTTTTCTTTATTCATGGTAATATAAAGAAATAGAAACAAGGGAGTAAAAAATGATTACGATTAAAGACGTAGAACATGTTGCAAAACTTGCAAGATTGGAATTAACAGAGGAAGAAAAGGAATTATATACAAAACAACTTGGCGATGTATTGAAATATGTTGATCAAATGAACGAAGTTGACACATCAAATGTCAAACCAATGGCGCAAGTTGTTGACATGGTTAATGTTATGAGAGAAGACTTCGTTCATTATGAACAGACCAAAGAAGAATTAATGGCAAATGCGCCTGAAAAGGAAAACGGATTTTTTAAAGTTCCGAAAATTAACTAGGAAATTTTACCCTCTTAAAAAGAGGGTAAAAAGTCATAAACAGACAGATTGTATTATAGAATAAGGGGTTAGGAATGACAAAATATATTTTTATAACAGGTGGTGTTGTAAGCTCATTGGGAAAAGGAATTATTGCCGCATCATTGGGACGCCTTTTAAGAGCAAGAGGTTTTTCTGTAATTAATCAGAAATTTGACCCTTACATAAACGTAGATCCTGGGACGATGAGCCCGTTTCAGCATGGTGAGGTTTTCGTAACTGATGATGGTGCTGAAACAGACCTCGATTTAGGGCATTATGAAAGATTTACGGATACTTCTCTGGGCAAGTTAAATAACGTAACTTCCGGAAGCGTTTATCAGCACGTTATAAAAAAAGAGCGCAGAGGTGATTATCTTGGAGGAACGGTTCAGGTAATTCCTCACATTACAAATGAAATAAAATCACGAATTAATGGCGCAACTAAACAATTCAAGCCCGATTTTCAATTAATAGAAATCGGCGGAACCGTTGGTGATATTGAAAGTTTACCTTTTGTCGAAGCTATCCGCCAATTCAAATCAGAAGCAGGGATTGGAAACGCAATTTCAATCCATTGTACACTGCTACCTTATCTTCCAACATCAGGAGAATTAAAAACAAAACCTTCTCAGCACAGCGTAAATGTTTTGAGAAGTTACGGTATACAACCCGAGATTCTTGTCTGCCGAACCACAAAACCGATTCCAAAAACAGAAAAAGAAAAACTGGCGCTTTTCTGTTCTGTCCCGAAAGATGCAGTTATTGAATGTCGTGATATGAAAAGTATTTACGAAGTTCCACTTGCCCTTGAAACTCAGAATATGGCAAAAGTTGTTCTTGATATGTTGCGGGTTGAAGATAGAAAAGCCGATTTAAAAGATTGGGAAACTCTTGTCGAAAAAATTAAAAACCCCCAAAAAACAATTAAAGTTGCAATTGCAGGTAAGTACACCAAACTTTCGGATGCTTACATTTCCGTTGTAGAATCTTTAAAACATGCGGGTTATGCCAATGATGCAGCTATAGATATCAAATGGATAAATTCTGAAGAATGCGTTGATGATAAAAAATGCAAAGAATTGATGAAAGATGTTCAGGCGGTTGTAGTTCCGGGCGGCTTTGGAATTCGCGGTATTGAAGGAAAATTGAACGTAATCAAATATGCCAGAGAAAATAACGTTCCGTTCCTCGGACTTTGTCTTGGAATGCAGTGTGCGGTGATTGAGTACGCAAGAAATGTTGTGGGATTAAAGGGTGCAAATTCTGCCGAATTCGACGAAAACGCACAATATCCCGTAATTGATTTAATGTTGGAACAGAAAAATGTTCACGCATACGGCGGAACAATGAGACTTGGAGCTTATGAGTGCGTTTTGAAAAAAGGTTCAAAGGCTGCAAAAGCTTACGGAACTGAAAAAATTTCCGAACGTCACAGGCATAGATATGAAGTTAATAACGAATATTTAAAGCAAATTGCAGATGCCGGCTTAGTATTCTCAGGCATGTCTCCTGACGGAATGCTCGCAGAAGTCGTAGAATTACCGCAATTGGATTGGTTTGTAGCATCTCAGTTCCACCCGGAATTCAAGTCACGTCCGGAGAGACCTCATCCTCTCTTTAAAGGCTTAATTGATGCAGCTGTAAAGAAAATGCAATAAGAAAGAGCCCTCGATTTGAAAAGGGCTTTCCTTGCTGTAAACTTGACTATTCGTTATGTTGAGTGTATTTTGGGTACACGGTAGCTAAATATTGGGGAGAAATTTATAATGTTAGAAAACAATATGAAAAAGTTTACTGCTATGCAGTTTCTAAATTTTGCACTTGGATTTTTCGGGTTGCAATTTGCGTGGCAGATGAGAATTATTTTGTCAGGACCGGTAACTGAGTCTTTGGGAGCATCCCCGTTGATTTATGGTTTAATCTGGCTTGCAGGACCTTTTACAGGAATGGTTGTTCAGCCTTTAGTGGGCGCACTTTCAGATAAAACGGTTTCTCCGTTTGGAAGAAGAAGACCATATCTTTTGGGCGGTGCAATAATTGCGTCTATTGCACTATGGATATTTCCGAATTCGGCAAATGTTGCAAGATTGCTTGAAAATCTGACGGGAATTCATCTTCCTGCCCTTACAGCATTATTGATTGCTGCAATTATGATATGGATTATTGATGCTTGTATTAATATCGCGCAAGGTCCGTATAGAGCGCTAATTCCTGATGTTGTTCCCTCTGAACAACACTCGATTGCAAACTCTTTCATCTCGCTTGCAATCGGTTTAGGGTCTGTTGTTGCAGCGGCTACTGCTCCGTTTTTAAAATGGGCATTTAATTATCAAATGTCAATTAACGCGCAGTTTATTATGGCTGCTCTTGCGTTTACGCTTGCAATGCTCTGGACCTGCATTACGATTAAAGAACATTCTTTGAAAAAAGAGGTTGAGCTTGCGGATGAAGCCAAAAAAGATGAAGATACGTTCATTGATTCTTTAAAAAACTTTTTTGCAATGTCGCCTGAAGTCTCAAAAATTTGCTTAATGCAATTTTTTACATGGATTGGAACTATGTGTATGATGATTAATTTCACGCAATATGCAATCCATACTGTTTACGGTGTTCCAGATTTGTCTGCAGCAGATGAAGTTGTGAGAGAAGGTTTTTCACAGGCAGTTTTGAACGGAACCAATTTTTCGTCAATAAGTTTTGCAATATTTAACCTTGTTTGCTTCCTTGTCGCAATTCCGATTGGAATTTTATCTGCAAAATATGGTAACAAGAAAGTACATATCATTTCAATGATATCGATGATTTTTGCATATCTTGGGATGGCATTTTTCAAAAACCCTATCGTTGTCGCAGCAATGATGGGGATAGCAGGAATCGGCTGGGCAAGTATTTGCGCACTTCCATTCGCAATGCTTTCCCAATATATCAAAAAAGGTACTGAAGGTTCTGTTATGGGCATTTTTAATATCTTTATTGCAGGTCCTCAGGTATTTGTTTGTACACTTGTTGCGTGGTTTATTTCAAAATGCGCATTTTCAGTTCAAAACGGAATTAACCACCACTGGGAGTACGTTTTTATAATAGGTGCGATTTGCCTCGCTGCCGCATCAGTCGTTGCAGCAAAGGTTGAAGAAAAAAAATCTTAAAAAATAGTTATGTACATTAAATTGAGAATTAATTACAAATTCAAAAACGGAACACTATTTTAACCACATCGCATAAAGTAAATAAGGTGCAACAAATTGCACCTTATTTTTGAGTTCACTAATCTCCGGTTATTCCTATACACTCACAAATACCCTCAGATTTGGTCCACTCACAATCTGGTAAGGCATTACAATGTTCCTCATCGCAACCACCATCCCCTTGCAAACATGGATTGGTTTGATTAGTTTGATCAGTTTGAATATCTGCTTCTGTAACAGTACCCTTATCTGATACAGTATACAGTATTAAATCTTTCTTCTCTGTATTGGGATTTTTTGCTCCGTTTATATCAGTGTAAATGTTATATTTTCTATCGGATAAAAATTTCTCTTTATCTAATGCATAAACAAATCCGTCAGGTGTAACAAAAATATATTTATTACTCCAGACCATATCAAATTCATTACCATCTTTGTCCTTATACTTATCAGGTAAGTTTAAATTTGTTAATCCAACTCCACTTTCTACAGTTTCAAAGACTTTCGAATGCTCTGCGTCAATACAACTATCAGTAAGGCATGTATTTAATAGAGTATTACTCAATTCAAAAACTTCATAATCAGCTAACATTTTTTTGTAACCATTTGCCAAAATATTCTTAGCTTTGGTATGTTGGTTTTCAAAAACTTTATCTTGAATATTAGCAACAAGCACCGACATTGTCATCGCCGCAACCACACCAATAATGCCGAGAGTAACCAATACCTCAGCAAGCGTAAATGCTGCACCGCGCTCAAAACGATACCACTCACGATTTAAACTGGAAGCGTCGTCTCCGTTTTTTGTGATTGTTCGTCTCAAGCTATCGCTCGCGCCTCTACTCGGCTTGAAGAAAGCTTCAACTTTCTTTTTAAAACAAGAGGATAAACTGACCTGAAAACCGGCTTCGTTATTGGGTTTCATCTCGGCAACATTTTTTAATAAATCCGAGAGAAAATGGGCATTTTTACTGGGTTTTATCATAGCGATACC
>CAZCIW010000012.1:0-41088 GCA_964499135.1 uncultured Muribaculaceae bacterium | reverse complement strand
AAGCACTAAAACCGGAAGTAATTGAAAAATTAATCAAAGATTTAGAAAATATACAGGGTGAAAATTACAGCTACACAATTGAAGGTGCTATAGATAAAACATTGTCACACGAAAATGTTGTCAGCGTATTAGAAGCAATTAGTGCAGTAAAAGCTAAATTAAAATCTGTGCCAAATCTGATCAATGAAAATCCAAAGGCAAAAGAAATGTTTGATTTCTTAAATTCAAGGTTTAAAATACCTGCATCCCAAGAACAGATAGCAGTATTTAGAGAATTTGGAATTAAATTGCCGGAAAACGGTATAATCACTCCGGAAACGATTGTTGAAATATTCAAACAACAAACAGCAAGAGTTAAAAACATAAAAATAAAAGAAGCGTTCGATATGCTCCCTGAAAAAATGCGTGATCCAAAACAAGCACTAAACTCATTCAAATCTAGATTAGAAAAGATGTCTGATGATGATTTTGCTCTGATTATGGAAGATATGCGTTTCAGCAGTATGGATAGAAAAACAGCATTAGAGATTATTCCAAAACTTGAAAAAATGCTTAATAACATTCCAAAAGAAGAAATGACTGCAATTTGGGATAAAGTTGTACAGGAATTTAGTGCGCATCCTGATGAATTCATCAAACTCGTAAAATCAGGTAGAGTCGGTCAATTATTTCTGACGCCGGGATTAAAAAAATCTCTTAGTATTACCGGTATTTCATTCGCAACATTTACACTTGTAATTACTTATGCTATTGAGTCTTGGCTTGCTGACATCAAACTCAAAGCCGGCAGACTTGGGGTAATGAAGGCAATTGAAAGCTTAGAGGACCCGAGATACTATGCTAACATAGAACCGGTTACAACTGATGTTTCCAATGCTGGGGTTGTGCTGCCTAAAGAAGAATTAAAGCAAGAAATACAAATATCTTCAACAGGAAATTTGTTGGAAAAATTCAAAAACAACTCTAAAAAAGCATCATAATTATTGACAGTAATAAGGTAATATGCTCGTTTACTCAGAAGTTTTCCTTAATATGTATATATAACGATTAAAAAACATTTGGTAATTTCGCAAGTCTTGCGATTTATTTTCTTTAATGTAATATAATAAATGGAATAGTTATATATATGAAGATTTTAGTATTAGTAATAGCTTTAGTTATCATAGGTTTACCGGCGAGTGCAGAAGTGATAAGAATTTCTCTTGACGAAGCTGTTCAGCTTACAATGCGTAACAACCTTGATTTACAGGCAAAACGAAAAGAACTTGGGATTGCAAATTCTGATATAAAAATTGCAAACAAACTTCAAAATCCACAAGTCCAATCAAACATCCTCATTGGACCTGTTCGCACCGGAAACTCAAGTCAAGTCGGGGTAATGCTTCCGGTTGAGACTTTCAAACGCGGAGTACGCAAAAAGGCAGCAATTGCGCGCAAAAAATCTATTGAAAACCAAATAAGACAATTTGAACATGAACTGAAAATTAATGTGATGAAGGCATATTTTGATGTTTTGTATTACAAATCAGTCGTTACAATCCTAAATGAAAGAAAAACCCTCTATGAACATATGTGCGAAATTACAAAAAATCGTTCAGAGTCTCTTTCTAATTACAAAATTGACATTCTTCAATCAAATATAAGATACAAAAAACTTCTTATAGAATTAAATCGGGCAAAAGCGGACTTAATAAACGCTCAGTTTGCGCTTAACAAAGTCATCAACATTGCGACAGAAGAAAATATGTATGATACAAAAGAAACCTCTTTATTTTCGAAGGATTTGACGATTCTTGATATAAAACTTCCATCATATGATATTATCGAAGCAATTGCTATGAAATACAGTCATTCAATAAAAATTTCTGATAATAAAATCGAAGAATTAAATCAAGAATATCTTCTTGCAAAACATCAAAGAATTCCGAATTTCTTTGCAGGCGGTGGATTTGCTTGGCAGGCAAAATACAAAGGCGAAGGTAATTGGTGGCCGGGAGCGTTTGTCGGAGGCGGATTTGATTTGCCGGTTTTATACACATTTAGACCTGAAATTGATAAAGCAAAATTTACACTCGAAAAAGCAAAAATGGACAAAACCTCTTTTGAAAATAAATTAAAAATCACCCTCAAGCAAAATTACAACAATTTTAAATATTCAAAACAAAATATGGACTATTACAAAGAAATTCTTCAAGAATCAAATGAAATTCTTGAGATGGTCACAAATCGTTATCAAAAAGGTGAAACTGCTCTCATAAACCTTATTATGACTGAAAATAATCATCAACAGGTTTTGAACGAATACCTTGTCGCAATGGATTTTTATTATGAAGTTTATCTTGATATGATGCACAATATGGGGCATGATGTTCTTCTTGAAGAAGAAATCTTTGATGAAAACGGACAAAAAATTAATTAAACACAAGCTTTCTGCCAAAAATATAAAAAATACCGCTCTATAAAAGCGGTATTTTTATCTTTTTCATCTTCCAATTCAATCTTTTATGATACCTGAATATCTTTTTCAAATCCAAAAAGCGAACTTACGCTTTCGTCATCATGAATTCTTGAAATTGCCTGTCCGAGAAGAGGAGCAACAGAAAGCTGTTTTATGTTCGGCGGCATCTTTGACATATCTAGAGGAATTGAATTAGTTACTACGCATTGCTTAATTGGTGCATTTGCAAGTCTTTCAATAGCAGGTCCAGAGAATACCGGATGAGCTGCGCATACATAAACTTCTTTAGCTCCTTCTCTTATAAGGAGTTTTGAAGCTTCGCAAATTGTACCGGCAGTATCAATTATATCATCATACATGACGCAGACTTTATCTTTAACTTCACCGATAACATGAGAGGCAATAGCTTCATTGTGTTTGTCACGGCGCTTGTCGATTATAGCAAGAGAACATCCGATTTGCTTTGCAAAATGTCTTGTTCTTTGAACTCCGCCTGTATCCGGACTTACTGCAACCATATCATCAGGATCAATGTTTAAACTTTTTATATAATTTGTTAAAATGGGTTCTGCATAAATATGGTCAACAAGAATATTAAAGAAACCTTGAATTTGTCCTGTGTGAAGATCCATTGCCAACACTCTGTTTGCTCCCGCTGTTGTAAGAAGGTCTGCAACGAGTTTTGCTGTAATAGCTTCACGACCGGAAGTTTTTCTATCCTGTCTTGCATATCCGTAGTAAGGAATTACCGCAGTAATTGTTTTTGCACTTGCACGTTTAAACGCGTCAATAATAATTAACAATTCCATTAAATTTTCGTTTACGGGATTGCATAGCGGCTGAATAATAAAAACATCATCACCGCGAACACTTTCTTTTACTTGAACATAAATCTCACCATCGGCAAAATTTTTAACTACCATTGGTCCGATTGATGTACCAAGATAATCCGCAATTTCCTGAGCCAATTTTACATTAGAACGTCCGGCAAAAAGTTTAATATCATGAGTAGGGTTTATCGCACGTTCCAGTTGCTCAGCAGTTAATTCTAATACCATTTTAATCCTTTCTGTCACCATTTATCAAGTGATTGTAAGAAGTCGTAAGCTTGTAAGCCTCTACAACCTGTATTATAGTCTCTATTTATGGAAAACTTCAAGTCAATTTTAAGTAATATTACGCAAAAAATTACCGGAAAATATTATTTAAACTTAGCCCCGCAGGGGATTATTTAGAGAGAAAAAACATTTACAATTTTTTATATAGCAAGAGTTAAAATGCCTTAAGACAGGGAGAACATTATGCTGATGGGAAATGATTGCCACGACTGCGGGAGATACAGCCGTTTGGAAATAAAAAACGTAAATAAAGATATGGTCGCTTGGCTGGAAGATATTGTTGAAGAAAACAACAGCCGAGTTGAAAGAAAAGAATGGAAAAGCAAATATAACAGTTATGTAGTTTATGATTATGAGCCGTTTTGTACTGATGGATTTGAAATAAATCTTATTATCACATCATATGATGCAGCATACTTAAATTTCATAAAATATCTTTATGACGAAAAAATGAGTACGATTGAATATCTAAATAGTTGTATAGGTACATAAAAAACGCAATATTGCGCCGAAAAGGAGTAGTGCCATATTTAAGAAAAGCGCGGCTGAAAATTTTTTCAGCCGCGCTTTTAAATTCCGATAGAAATTTTAAGCTTCTTTCTTATCTTCTTTAGGATTATGAACGATTTCATCTTGAGATGCGACTTTACCAAGAATTGACGGTAATTCCACTCCGGCTTGACCTGCAAGATCATGCATTGCCGGAAGAGCTTTAATTAAATCTCGCATAAAGTTTGCTGTAGTACTTCCGTTAGCAGAGCCGGATCCGCCATCCCAAACAGTGATTTTATCAAATTTAATATTCTTGATTGCTTCGACTTGTTTTCCGACGATATCTTCAATTTTTTCGATCATCAAGAAACTTGTTGCAATTTCAGGCTTGTTGTTAGAAATTTTAACGAGTTCTTCGTAACCTTTTGCTTTTGCTTCCAAAACGGCACGAACACCTTCGGCTTCTGCAAAGTATTTTGCTTTAATCGCATCAGCTTCACCGAGTGCAATTCTTCTTTGTCTTTCAGCTTCGGCATCAGCTTCAACCTGAATTTTAAGTTTTTCAACTTCTTGTCTTGCAAGTTCTTCTTTTTTGAGTCTTGCTTCTTCGCGTTCTTTCTGGGCGATTAAAACGTCTCTTTCGGCATTTGCCTTAGCGACTTCACCAAGTTTAAGAGCGTCCGCTTGTTTCACAGCTAAGGTTGCGTTGTAGTCTGCGATGTTTGCTTTTGAAATGTTTTCACCTTCAACAGCCTGAGCTTCAAGATTTGCTGTCTGAATACGCTGTTCTTTAAGCGCGCTTGTTTTACCGATTTCTGTTTGAGCAATTTGCTCGGCGACTTCAACTTCTCTAATTTTGTTCGCTTCAGCTTCACCGATAACTGCAGATGAGTTGATGTTTGCAGTTTGAACTCTCTGTTCTTTTTCGGCATTCGTTTTACCAATTAAAGTTTGTGCCGTTTGTTCTGCAACCTGAACTTCTTTTTCTTTGTTTGCCTCAGCTTCACCTACGGCACCGAGTTTTTCCTGTTGCGCAACTTCAACTTTTGCCTTGTTAATTGCTTCAGCAGCAGCTTTTTTACCAATTGCGTCAATGTAACCGGACTCATCAGTAATATCTTTTATGTTTACGTTGATAATTTCAAGCCCGATTTTGTTAAGTTCAGGATTCACGTTTGAGTTAATTTGTTCAAGAAATTTTTCGCGGTCTTTGTTAATTTCTTCAATAGTCAAAGTCGCAATCGCAAGACGCAACTGACCCAAAATAATATCGCTTGCCTGAATAATTATATCGTTTTTAGTTAACCCCAGAAGACGTTCTGCTGCATTAATCATAATAGGTTCTTTTGTAGAAATCCCGAATGTAAATGTCGAGGGCACCGCAACACGAATATTACCTTTTGAAAGTGCACCTTTGAGATCAATATCGGTTGTCATCGGCTCAAGCGAAAGTACCCCATAATCCTGGATTAACGGAATGATAAAAGTTCCACCGCCATGAACACATTTCGCGGTGGAGGTTCCACCGGTTTTACCGTAAACTACAATAATTTTGTTTGAGGGACATCTCTTGTACTGGTTTGCAACAAAAACAAGTGCTGCAAGTATAATTAGTACCGGTACAACGATAAATGCCATAAAACCTGCATCTAAAAACATTTTTTTCTCCTTTATATTTTCGCAATGTACAATTTATTATCTTCAAATTTTTCAACTTTTATTTGAGAAAAAGCTTCGATTTCTTCATCAGTCATATTAATTGCTCTCAAAATATCAAGTTTGTTGTTAATTACAATTTCAATTTGTCCTTCACTTTTTGGTTTGAATGATGTGTAAGCTTTACCTGTAGTTCCGACAGCGGTATTTAAATCAACAACAATTCTTTTGTCAAGTTTTTTGATCATAAGCATTAGCCAAGCTGAGAGGAACATAAATAAAACTCCAACAATGAAAGCACAAATTAATGAAACAAAAACCCCTGCATTAAATTGAGTTAATGCTGCAAGTCCAACCCATCCGAATCCCATAAAAAATGCCAGCATCGACTGGATTGAAAAGAAACTGAACGATGGATCTGTATCTGTAAGCGAATCGAAATCCGCTTCAACTTCAACATCTCCGCCCAAGAATAAAAACAAGCACATTTTCACAATGTAAAATATTGTTGAGGATAAACTAATTACCAGAAAAATATTTTGCAAATTTAAATATTCAGACATAAAAACTCCTTCCAACGTGAGATTATACGATAAAGCCTGTTTATGTATGTCATTTATTCGATGGATTTTTTACTTACGCAAGTTCCTTCTAATCCTTTAATCTTTCAAAAATAATCCTTTAGAGTGTAGAATAACAAATTTACATACGTTATAATAAAACAATAGATTTAGGGGTAATTAACATAGGAGATATTAACATGGAAGCAGTCTCAACAAAATCGAAACTAAAAGAAGACAACGTTAAATCAAAATTCAATGACGAATTTGAAAGTTATCTCAAAAAACAATGCTTAAAAACGACCTTTAACGGTGCTGAATTGGAAACATTTTCTTGGTATAAAAAAGTTTTAGGTCTTATATGATTGGTGTTAATTATAAATTTTGAAAAATCCGACAGCTTTTATTCTGTCGGATTTTTTGTTGTAATAACTATTAAATAAGAAATTTACCGTTTTCGTAAATAAGTTTGTCGTCGGCATAGATTTTTCCATCGTTACGCATTCCCTTAATCATATCCCAGTGGAGTCCTGATACATTTTGTCCACCGGTTTCAGGGTAAGACGCACCGACAGCCATGTGGATTGAACCGCCGATTTTTTCATCAAACAGAATGTTTCCCGTAACTTCTTGAATTTCATCGTTTGTGCCGATTGCAATTTCGCCAATGCCCTTAGAACCTTCATCCATATTGAACATGGCTTCCAGATAATCTCTGCCTGTCTCAGCTTCAAACTTCACAATTTGTCCGTTTTCTATCCACAAATGAACACCTGTTGCGCTATTACCGCGGTAGTTTTGGGGAAAATCAAAGTAAATTTCACCGTTCACGTCGTTTTCAACGGGAGAGGTAAAAACTTCGCCGTCAGGGTAGTTGTTTATGCCCGAACAGCTTATCCATTTTCTGCCCTCAACACCAAAAGTTATGTCTGTTCTTTCTCCGACGATGCGGACTTTTTTAACACCGTTTAAATGATTTGCCCATTTGGTCTGTTTTTCATCAAGTTCTCTGAGTTTTGCAACAGGGTCATCTAAATTCAAGTAGCAAGAATTAAAAAGAAATTCCGAGTATTCATCATAAGACATTTTTGCCTCTTGTGCAAGCGCGTGTGTCGGAACATCAGCGACAACCCAAGATGCTTCGCCACCCGCCGAACGTTCCATAAGAGTTTTTGACAAACTTTGTGAAGCTTTTGAACGTCTGGAAAGTTTGTTCAAATCAGCGCGCGCCATATTTTTTGTGTTCATTGGTGCGCCGATTGAAATAAATTTGTCGATAGTTTCGTATTCAAGCTTAATAATCGGGTCGATATAATCCAATTGTTCATCAGATGCGTATTTGATAAAAATGTCCGAAAAATCCTCAAAAGATGTTCTCATAATCGGATGTGCGCCTTTTTCGATTACGCGTTTGTAAACGGCTTTTACCAAGTCTTTTGCATAAATGCTTGTTGCTCTGATTTGTACTAAATCACCTTTTTGAACGTTGGTGGAATAATCAACCAAAACTTCTGCATATTTATCCCAAATTGTTTTTTGCATAATTTTCTCCTTTATTGTTAAAAGCGCTATTTACAAAGTCGATAAATTTTAATTAACAACTTTAAATAGCGCCTTATAATTAATCGTTAACAGGTTGTGGATTAAGTGGTTACACTTCTTCCAACGACTCATGACCGCTTTTATGCGATTTTAAAAGCACTCCACGTTTTGAAGTTTGAATAAATTCAATCATTTTTTCAATATATTCATTCATTGGAATTTCTGCTTTGATTTTTTCAATAGCTTGAGTTGTGTTTAAATCCTCTGAAATCAACAATTTAAAAGCTTCGTTGGTTGCAGTTCTGATTTCTTGAGAAACTCCTCTGCGTTTCATAGCAATTACGTTCAATCCACGAGGAACAGGGGGTCTGCCTTCGCCTTTAGAATATGGTAAAATATCTTGGCGAGAAGCCGAAAATCCGCTGATAATTGCCATATCGCCAATTCTTATATTTTGATGGAATACGCTCATTCCACCGACGAACGCACCAAAACCGACATGAACGTGACCACCGAGTGTAACAAGGTTTGCTAATATAACCTGATCTGCAAGTACACAGTTGTGTGCAACGTGAGAACCTACCATTAACAAGCATTTTTTACCGATACGTGTTGTGAAATCTCCGCAGGCAGCGCCTCTGTGAACAGTTACGTTTTCTTTGATAATTGTGCCGTCACCGATTACAACTTTTGTAGGTTCGCCTTTGTAACCCAAATCTTGTGGTTCTGAACCGATTGTTGCAAACGGTGAAATTGTACAATCATCGCCAATTTCGGCAAATTCAATATGAGCATTCGAAATTACTCTTGTTCTGTGTCCTATTGTTACGTTTTCACCTATGACTACGTATGGTCCGATAATTGCATCATCAGCGATTTTTGCTGACGGGTGAATAATTGCGGTTTTGTCTATCATTTTTAACCCTCTCTCTTAGTATAAATTCAATTATAGTACAAATTTTACAGAGTTACCTAATTTTTATATTATTTTAATATGAATTGATGAAATTCGCATGCAACATCAAAAGCTTCGTCTAGAGATTTATTGACAATATCTATGAGTCTTTCGTCCTTACTTTCTGCCGCAAGTTGCGCAATCATAATAAAATCACGTTGTGCTTCTTCCGTTGTCTGGACTGCGTAACCTTTTTTTTCGTCTTTGTTATGGTAAATAATTCCTTTTAATAAAATTCCGAAATCATTTTCATTGCGAGTTTGTTTGTGTTTCGGAAGTTTTTCAAAATGTTCAAGCATTTTAAATATTGATATTTGATAAGTATCTGCCATAACATTCTGAAGTCCTTCAATATCTGTATGCTTTTTTAAAATTTCGTTGCTTGCTTCATCAATACTGCTTGTTTTCAAAAACGGATTGTATTTGCTTACAACGTCAAGTGAACCACGGCTCATTCCTGCTTTATCCTCAACAAATTCCACTATTTGAGTTGGAGAAGTTCTAACAAAGAATACCATTTCATTTTCTTCTTTAACCTTTCTCCAGCCGTACTTCATAGCTTTTGAGAACGATTTTTTTGCCCATGGGTTTGCGTTCCAGAAATCTTCCATAGTTCCTGATTGTTCTTTTGTCATTTTTGCTGGGTTTTCAAGGTCAAAAATTGCGACTTTTCTGCCTTTAAAAAATTTGCTCATTGCTTTTTTGATATTTTCACTGCCTTGTAATCCCCAAGCTTTTTTCAGAACTCTTGTTAATTCTTCTGCGCGTTCGGGATTTTGTCTGTAAAATTCTTTTCGTCTTTCAGACATTTGATAAACCGCTTCGGGATGTGCTTCATGAAAACGGTTTAGTCCTTCTGAAATTCTTTGTTTATGTTGTTCTGAAAGAGGTCCGCGTGGAATATGTACCGGTTCACCATCTTGTAATTGAGCACGTCTGTCAAGAGCTTGCATACGTTTTTCGGTCATTTCTCTGGTTAGGCGGTCATTGTATTGAGGGTCGGAAAATTTTAAATAATGACCGTAATCCTGACTCGCTCTGGGAATCCCTAATCTTTTCATAGTGTGGTATAAGTCAGTTCCGCCTGTATAACGTTTCAAGTCGGTTAGTGAAAATCCTTCGCCCCAGTAAAGTTTTATCAACTGAACCGATAAATCCTCGTCATTGTCAAAAAATTCCAGTTCGCCTTTTTGGAATTTGTCTATAAATGAGCCTTCTTTTGCATCGACATCCATTGCCGGTATTGTATCCTTAAACTCAGAAAATTTTGATTTGATTTCATTGAGTGAGAAACATTCTTTCAGGTTTGAAAAATAATCTTTATGAACTCCAATTAAAGTTTTTTTAGTACCATCTTCAAGAGCCATACCGAGCCATTCTCTGACATTTGGCGGATAAATACGAGAATTTTTTTTAGCGAGTTTATCTAACTGTTTTACTGTTTGTGCTAAATTAAGGCTATAACCGCCGGTAAAAGCTAAATATTGCTGTGTAGAAGGCAGTTTTCCCTCATAATGTTGTGGTAATGTTTGAGTTTGTTGGGGTTTTGTTTGGTATCTGTTAATATTATATTTTTGTATTAATTGGGGTTGTATATTTGTAATTCTCATATTTTTCTCCACTTATATAAAATCCGTAAAAAATTTTTTTGCTAATAAAATACTACATTAAAGCAATTTATGAGAAATTAGTATGTTAGTTTAAATAAAATTGTTTTAAAATTTTTATGTTTGTCATAAAATGTACTCATAAAGTTTAAATAAAAGGGGAGAAAGAAATGGCAAAAAATAGAATTGGAATTGACGTTGGCGGAACAAATGTTAAAATTGCATTGGTTGATGACAAGGGAACAATCATATATTCAAACTCGGTTCCAACACGCGCAGAAATGGGTTATGAGTACACAGTTAACAATATTAAACAGGCAATCTATGATCTTTTAAAAGAAACGAAACTTTCAACAAAGGATATTGAAGGTATCGGATTCGGGTTCCCCGGACAAGTTGACTATAAAAAAGGTATTGTCAGAAACGCACCGAATATTCCGGGTTGGGTTGAAGTTCCTATTGCAAAATTAATAGAAGAAGAATTTCATATTCCAACGCGTGTTGATAACGATGTAAGATGTGCGGCACTTGGAGAGCTTAATTACGGAGCCGGAAAAGGTTGTGAAAATATGATTTGCATTACTGTCGGAACCGGTATTGGCTCAGGATTGATTGTCAATGGAAAACTTGTCAGAGGTGCTTCAAATGCAGCAGGTGAAATTGGTCATATAAAACTTCAAATGAACGATGGACCGATTTGCGGATGCGGAGATACAGGATGCTTGGAAGCATTTGCATCAGGACCTTCAATCGTAGCGATGGCAGAAGATTATATTAGAGGTGGTAAATCAACAAAATTCCGCGAAATCGCAAATGGCACACAAATTACACCATACATTGTTTGTGAAGCAGCAAAAGCCGGCGATCCGGTGGCTCAGAGAATTTTTACAATAGTTGGCGAATACATCGGAATAGGTCTTTCAAGTGTTGTTAACCTTTTAAATCCGGAGAAAATTATTATCGGCGGTGGAGTTGCTGATGCCGGTGATATTTTAATCAATCCGCTTGTTGAGACCTTGAAAAAACGTTCAATGAAAATTGCAGGTTCCGCCGTTCAGGTTGTTCCTGCTCAGCTTGGTAATACCGCAGGTGTTATTGGTGCAAGTTTATTGATTGAAAGTTAATAAGCATATATATAATTATTCTTTAAGGCGCGTGGATAATAATTTAAATCCGCGCGCTTTTGAATATCATTTTTTTATGATAGAATTTTTTTATGATTTTAATTGGAGAAAATATACACGTTATTTCAAAAAAAGTTCGTGAAGCATTAATAAATCGCGATGAAAAGTTTGTAAAACAAATTCTTAATTTGCAAAAAAACATGGACTTTACTGATTTAAATATTGGACCTGCAAGAGCTGAGCTTGAAGGAGTTTTGGGGTGGCTTGCAGAAATTATTGAAAAAGATTTTGATTTAAAAATTTCATTAGACACAACAAATTTTTCTGAAATGGAAAATGCTTTTTTAAATATTAGAAATTCTAAAAACACATTTTTAAACAGTGTCGGATTGGATGAAAATAAACTTGATTTGATGTGTAAACTTGCAGTTGCAAAAAGTTGTAATTTGATTGCACTTACAATGGGAAAAGAAAGCGGAATTCCAAAAACTTCTGACGGAAGATTGGACATCGCTTTTCAAATTTATGAAAAATGTCTTGAACGCGGAATGAATTCCGAAAAAATCTTCTTCGATCCGCTTGTCCTTCCGCTTAAAGTTGACCAAACTCAAGCAATAGAAAGCTTAAATACGCTAAAAATGCTTAAAGAAAGCTTTGAACTTCCTGCGAAAACAATAATAGGACTCTCAAATATTTCGAACGGCGCTCCACAACATCTTCGTCCTCTAATAAATCGAGTTTACGGAGTTATGGCATTTGGGGCAGGTCTTGATGCTGTGATTATGGATGCTGCTGATGCGGAATTGACAAGAGTTTTCAGAATGCTTGAAAAAAATTCACCGGAGAAGAAAATTGATAGTTTATATCTGAAAATTGCTAAAATGATTGAAGATTTTAATGAATTAGAAGAAATTAAATATGACGACAGCGATAGAGAAGAGGTTGAAATCATAAAAGTATGTGAAATACTTTTGAATAAAAAAATTTATTCGGACAGCTTTGCACAAGTTTGAATTTTATGATAGAATGTTGGTGTGGCAGTTCGCTAATTTGTGATAGTACAAGGTCAGGTTAAAGGTTATGAAAATTAATAAACAGTTAATAATTTCTGCAATTTTATCACTTTCTCTCATTGGTACAGGGCTTCAGACACAAGCTTATATGCCGGCAGATGCCAATATTCTTTATCAACAGGCATGTACTCTTGAGTATCAACATAATTACAATGAAGCAATTGAGAAAATCCTAGAAGCAATTAAAATTGCCGGAGAGGATGCTCTTCTATACACAAAACTAGCCGGACTTTATTCGGAAACAGATCAATATGATAAAGCGCTTGAAGCTTACAATACTGTAATAAAACTTCGCCCTGATGATGCTTTTGTTTATATAAGTATCGGAAATATTTACGAAACACAGTCAAAATATATTCAAGCACTTGAAGCTTACAACCAAGCCTTAAAAATTTTTCCGCAATACAAATATAACTATCTGAATATCGCAAATGTTCAATATCAAATGAACGATTATACTGCTGCGATTGAAAATTACGAACAGTTTCTCTCAACATATTCAAACCACAGAGAAGCAAGAGAAAGCCTTGCAAATTCATATCTTTCGTCAAATAATCCCGAGAAAGCAATCAAAGAATATGAAAAACTTTACAATGCAGACAACACAAAGTTTAAGGACTATACAAATTACGGACTTGCGTTATTTAAGACAAAAGATTACGCAAAAGCAATAGAAATTCTTGAAAAAGCAATTGAAAATGATCCGGACAGTCTTGCTGCTCATATAAGTCTTGCGCTATCATATCAAGAACTGGGCAAAAACGAACTTTCATACAATCAATATCAGATTGTATTTAAACAATCCCCAAATCTTAATTCAATCAGGTTTGATTATGCAAATCTTCTTGCGGATATGGAAAAGAATGCAGAAGCAATTGCTCAGTACAAACTCTATGTTTCAAATTTTGGAGAAGATGCAAGAGCTTACAAAAATATGGCAATAGTTTACAAACGATTAAACGATTATGGAAATACAATTGAGAATTACGAAAAATCTTTAGCACTTGATCCGACAAATGTTGATTTAAAACGGGAACTCGCAAATTGTTATCACATAAAAAAAGATTACACCACAGCGCTAAAGTATTATGATGAAGTTCTTCAATCTGCTCCAAACGATTATGACATAAAAGTAAATAAAGCAATTGCGCTTCACGCAATTGACAAATACGAAGATGCCATCATTCTTTACAAAGAAATCTTAAGTCAAAAATCAAATCCGATTATCGAAAGCAATTTGACAGATGCACTTGTCGCACAAGGTGGAATCGAACTGGAAGCAAAGAATTTTAGCAACGCAACAGAAAATTTTGAACAAGCAATCGCGAGAGGAACAAGAGACAGTTTTGCATTTTTCGGACTTGCAAAAGCTTACCGCGCATGCGGAGTAACCGATAAAGCAGGGGAATTTTATGAAAAAGCAATTTCTATGTCGCCTGAAAAAACAGGTTATAGTGAAGAATATGCAGAATTCATTGCGGAAACAAACGCGCTTAAACCGGTAAAACCGCAAACCGAAATTATTGACGGGAACCTTCCTGATATAAGTCTTGAAAATCCCGATGCAACAACTGAAAACGTTACCGCCATAGCAACAGAAGAATTAAAACCTGAAGAAAAAAATGTTGAAGTAAAGAAAGAAGAAAATATTATTCCGGTAGTGGATAAGAACAGGGAACTTATTCAAAAAGGTGATTCCTCGTATAAAAATGACGATTACGACGAATCATTGAAATATTACAAAGCTGCGTTAAAACTTAATGCGGAAGATGAGGTTACACTTCTGAAAATAGGAAATATTTACAAAATCAAAAATGATAACAATAAAGCAATGGATTACTACAAAAAAGCAATTATTGTGAATCCTGATTATGCAGATGGCTGGTTTAATCTCGGGCTCGTTTGGGCAAATGAAAGTAATATTGAAAAAAGTAAAGAATGTTTCCAAAAAGTAATTTCTATTAATCCAGAATACGCATATTCTTATTATGCGCTTGCAATAGCACTTGAAGGCGAAGATAAAAAAGACGAAGCTATTGAAAATTACAAGCAATTTTTGAAATATAACAAAGATGCTAATATGGTAAAAATTGTAGAAGACAGGATTAACAATTTACAAAGATGAAAAAATTTTTAATTATTCCGGTAATAATTACCATAATGCTTTTGACATCAGCCTGTCGCGAGGCAAAACCGGGAATTCTTTTTAATAAATATCCCATTACCGCAGATACTATCATGGGAAATGAATATGTTTTTAAGCCGAATTCAAGGATTTATTATCTTGTCGTTTTGCCACAAAAAATTCACTCAAGGTATGCTTACCTTCAAATTATCCAAAAGGACAAAGGTGGATATCTCGGCTATAAAATATATTACGGAAAAACTATCCGACTAAAAAACGAACAGGTTAATTATTATGACGATTATATAGTAATAAGCGAACCCGGTATTTATGTGATGAAAATTTACTCCAAAGACAATCCACAACGAATTCTTACTCTCGGTGAATTCTATGTAAAAGAGTAAATCGTAAAATTTATATTATTTGTGATAGAATGAAAATATGATTGAAAGATATTCACGCGAAGAAATGAAAAAAATATGGGATTTGAATTCCAAATTCGATTACTATCTGAGAGTCGAAATTGCGGTCTGTGAGGCATATGCGAAACTCGGGAAAATCCCTAAAAAAGATGTTGAAGAGATAAAACAGAAAGCAGCGTTTTCTATTGAAAGAATTGACGAAATAGAACGTGAAGTAAGGCATGATGTAATTGCGTTTCTGACCTGTGTAAACGAAAGCCTTGGCGAAAATCTTGCGCGCCACATGCATATAGGTATGACGAGTTCCGATGTTATTGATACGGCTTTTGCACTTCAAATTTATGATAGCGCGCAAATTATAAAAAAAGACCTCGACGATACAATTTACGTCCTCCGAGAACTTGCGAAAAAACACAAAAAAACAATCTGTATCGGACGTTCTCATGGTGTTCATGCAGAAGTTATGACATTTGGCGCGAAGTTATGTAATTTTATCGATATTCTGGAACGACAGAGAGATAATTTTCTCCATGCAGCAGAACAAATCAGAGTTGGACAAATATCAGGACCTGTCGGAACTTATAGCAATATCTCTCCTGAAGTAGAAAAAATTACCTGCAAAAATCTCGGATTGAAGCCTGCAAGAATTTCAACGCAGGTAATTGCAAGAGATTACCATGCGTATTTTATGCAGTCTTTAGCCTTGATTGCGAGCGTAATCGAGCAGTTTGCAACAGAAATAAGACATCTTCAGAGAACGGAAGTTCTTGAAGTCGAAGAAGGTTTTGCAAAAGGTCAAAAAGGCTCTTCCGCAATGCCTCACAAAAAAAATCCCGTATTGTCAGAAAATCTTTGTGGGCTTGCACGCGTTGTAAGATGCAATTCGCTTGCAGCACTTGAAAATATTCCGCTATGGCATGAAAGAGATATTTCGCACAGTTCAGCAGAAAGAATTGTTTTTCCGGATAGTTTAACTCTGGTTGATTTTATGCTTAACCGAATGAAGGAAATTGTGACAAATCTTGTCGTCCATGAAAAAAATATGGTTAAAAATACGGACAAATTTGGCGGAATTGTTTTCTCGCAAAAAGTTCTCCTTCAACTCGTTGAAAAAGGAATTACAAGAGAACAAGCTTACCGGCTTGTCCAGCGAAATGCTCTCGATGCTTTTGAAAACGACGGAGATTTTAAATCTAATTTGTTAAAAGATATCGATGTTACATCACTTCTTTCATCAGATGAGATTGAGAAAATCTTTGATAAAAACGAATTTTTGCAGAATATCGACACAATTTATAAAAAAGTCGGCATTTAAGTTTTCTATTGAACATTTGTTTTAGAGAATATTCTTTGATAAAGAATTCATTTTGTGCTAATAATTAGTTATGGCAGTTTATTTTTTCTATGGTGAAGAAGACTTCAATATTGAAGCTGAAATTAGTAAATTAAAAAAGGGTTTAAACAAAGATTTTCTGGAAATGAGCTACAAAGTTTATAACAACCCTAAATTTCCGGATTTAATTGCAATTTTACGCTCTCAACCGATGATGTTTGGGAAAATGCTTGTCGTGATAAATTGTCTTGATTATTTTTCCGGGACTTTTGATGACAAACAAATTAAGGAAATCGAAAGTGCAATTGAAGTAAATAACGAAAACCTTGATATAGTGTTTGTTGCCACTCTTCCGCGCGAAGGAGGTAAAAAACTTGATAGTCGCAAAAAATTATTCAAACTTCTCGCAAAACAAAATTCAAAAGAATGCGCCGCAATTCCGACTTACAAAATCGCGGAACTTGAAGACTGGGTTAGAAAACAGGCAAAAGCAAAATCTTTAAAAATTAACCCCGACGCAATTACAGCGCTAATCTCTCAGGTCGGGAATAACCTTCGCCAGATAGACGGTGAGTTAGAAAAGCTTAAGCTTATGTGTTATCCTGACAAAGTTGCGACAAAAGAAACAGTTAAAGAAATTTGTATTTCAAATGAAGATTTGTTTGCGTTTTCGGATTTTTTAATGCAGGGAGAAAAAGACAAAGCGCTTCTTGAATACAGAAAATTGTTAGAAAAAAAATATCCGCTCGAAATTCTTTCTACCCTTCAAACAATGATCAGACGCTGGATTTTTATTAAGGCAAAAGCTTCAGAAGTTTCAAGTTTTGAGCTCGCGAAACTGACAGGACTACACGAATATGTCGTGAAACTAACAATACAAAAATTGAAAAAGACAACTTTAAAAGAGTTAATCAAAATGAAAAAAAATCTTACAAATGCTGAATTTAGAATAAAATCAGGTCAAGCTTTTAATGTGGAAGAAGAGGTAGAAAATGCTTTCTTGCAATAATGCGCGTAATAATTATCCTGAACTGATTAAATATTTTGAAAAGGGAATTAATAATTCAGAAAAAAGTATTGCCCACTGTATCCTGCTATATGGAAATGATTTAACTTCCCAATACGAAATAGCACTTGAAGTCGCACGCATGTTGAATTGTAAAGGTTCACACACACAGAATTGTGAATGTCTTAACTGTCGGTGGATAAGAGAAAATAAACACCCGGAAGTTAGGACAATTTCAAAAGTTGACAACAAGCCCTCAGATGACGATTCTAAAACAGTAATTTCAATTGAACAGGCACGAATGATAAAAAATGATTTATTAATATCGTCGGATTATCGCAGAGTTCTTATTTTCTGCGATAAAGATAAAGATGGAAATATTATGCCACTAAATCAGATTAATTTCCCTGAATCCGCCGCAAATGCGCTCCTCAAAACTTTTGAAGAACCTCCCTTAAACACGACATTTTTCTTTTTGACAAAAGATAAATCGGATGTTATTACAACAGTTTTGTCACGCGCGCAGAGTTTTTTTGTCCCCTCAAAACTTTCTGAAAACCACGATTTTACGCTAGTGAAAGATTTGATGGATTATTTTATCGAAATTGAACGCTCACAAGTGCTTGATTTCTACGAAAAGATACTTTCTTTGACTTCTGAAAATGAGCCTCTGGAAATTTTAACTCAAATGCAGAATTACATTTGCGCGATTTTAAAGAGTGAAAATATTTCAAAAGCTGAGCAATTTAAATTTATTGATAATTTTAAAACAATTGAAGAGGCAAAAAAACAGCTTGGAGTTAACATGAACGTCCAAACTGTCCTTGAAAATTTGTCATTTAAACTTATTTTAAATTAGTGAACTATAATTATTTAACAAATTGCTAAGCTTGTATTTATCTTCTATAATAGAGTTATGAAAAAGTTTGATATTTTCAATAAATTTAGGGATGCAGTAATTATCTTGGATAGTTTCGGTGAAGCGGTTTACCGAAACAATACTTTCAAACGTTGGTTTCCAAATTTTTCAGATATTAAAAAATTTTCTCATAATACAAATTTTGATATCTGCCCGCTTGACAGTGAAAATATTGAAAACTATTCTCCCATCTATAATTCAAGGATGTCTAACGAAGATTTTTTTGCAAGAATTTCCTATCAATTTGATAAAAATCGACTTCAATATTTTGACTTGTATTCTACTAAAAGAGGGAAATATACAGTACTTTTCTTTTCAGACATAAGTGCTGAAGCCGAACTTGTTTCGTCTGAAAACTTAAATAAAAAACTCAAAGAGCGCGTAATTTATCTTGAAAATCAGAACAATGATTTGATGAAAATCAAACAAAAAGCCCAATCGCAGGCAATCCGAATTGCACTCATAAACAAAGTTTCCAACATAATTAGAAGTTCAATGGATTTGTCTGTAATCCTAAGTTCTGCCCTCAAAGAATTGTCGGTAATGTTTGGAACTTTTAAGGCATATTATGCGTCATATGAAGAGGAGCATTTCAAAATTATTGAAATTTATCCGTCAAATACTGTTATCAAAAAAGAAGAATTCGTTTTTGATGACGATGTGGCAAAAACTATTCTGGTAGGCGGTATTTCAGTTCAGCCGGTGTTGAAAGAGTTTAAAAATGCAGTTCCTTTTAAACAACCAGTTATGCGAATTATCGTTCCTGTTTTTCATATGCAAAACCTAATCGGCACAATAGTTTTACTCAGTTATCGCCGCCGAGAATTTAACGAGGAACAGGAAATTCTGGAAGCAATTTCAACTCAACTGGGTAACGCAATTATCAGAGCTGAACTTTACAACAAAAACGTTCAAACAGTTCTCCAGCTTCAAAATGCATTGAAAGAACTTAAAGAAACACAGATTCATTTAATCAATTCAGAAAAAATGGCATCCTTAGGTCAATTGGTCGCAGGAGTTGCCCACGAAATCAATACACCCATAGCCTCAATAAAATCAAACAATGCTATTCTTGCAAAATTTATTCCAAGAATAAATGATGAAGATATACGCTCGATACTTGCAGATATCAATGATGTTGACAGTGAAGCAATTTCAAGAATAAGCCATTTGGTTACTTCTTTGAAAAAATTCGTGAGACTGGATGAGGCAGAACTTCAGAAAGCTGATATTAACAAGGAGCTGGATCTCACTCTGGACTTGCTTAGGCACGAAACCAAAAACCGCATTAACATCGTTAAAAACTATGGAGAGATACCGTTGATAAAATGTTATCCGAATATGCTAAATCAAGTTTTCACCAATATTTTGGTTAATGCCTGTCAGGCAATTGATGGAAACGGAACGATAACTATTTCAACATCTTATACCCTGAAAACTTTGACTGTGAGCATAAAAGACACTGGTAAAGGAATTAAAAAATCTGAACTGAATAAAATTTTCACAGCCGGTTATACTACAAAAGGAGTTGGTGTCGGCACGGGTTTAGGTTTAGCTATATCTACAAAAATTATCGAAAGACATGAGGGGAAAATTAGCGTAAACAGTGAAGAAGGTAACGGTACCGAGTTTGTTATTACTATCCATAGTGAGTAGTATATATTAACAAACGTTACATATTTGACGCTATTATAATTGAATTACACCTAATATTAAAAAAACAATCATTAAATTTTAAAAAATTATTTAACAGACCAGTGACAGAAATTAAAAAATAGTTTATATTAAGTACATAAAGTGTTAGTATTACCCTTTAAAAAACACATAAGTAAATCAGTAAAAGATTAAATTGTAAACAATTATTAAAATAAGTAGGTAAAAAAGGCAATTATATTCGAAACAAATTTTTTATAGAAATATAAGTGTGTAGAATATTTTTGTAGTGTCGGAGGAAAATAATGACAATTAGTGTGAACAGCAAGAAAAAACAGGTTAAAAAATCTTTTGATGAATTATTAATGGATTTAAGGACAAGTAATTCTGAAAAAGTCAGATATAACGCAGCCCGAATCTTAGGAGAAATGGGTGATTCTAAAGCTGTTGAACCGTTAATCGAAGTTCTTAAGCATGATAAAAACGGCTCCGTAAGATTATATGCAGCAAGAGCACTTGGCGAACTTGGCGATTGCAAAGCTACAACTCACTTGATTGAGTCATTGAGAGAAGATAGAAATGTTGACGTACGTGTTCGTGCAGCAAGAGCACTCGGACGTTTGGGCGGTGCAATTGTTGTAGAACCGCTTGTAGAAGCATTAAATGATGAAAATCCTCAAGTTTGTATCACTGCAACTGACGCTCTTATTGAAATCGGTGATGTTGCAACCGATGCTCTTATTGAATCTCTTGATCATGAAAAAGTAAATGTTCGTTGTGACGCAACTAGAGCTCTTGGCGAAATCGGAAACAAAAAGGCTGTAGATAAAGTTATTAATATGCTTTATGATGAATGGGTAAATGTTAGAATTTATGCGGTAACATCTCTTGGTAAACTAAATGATACTAAAGCAGTTCCGGCTTTGATTGATGTTATGAAAAACCGCAATGAAAATGAACTTGTAAGAGCAGGAGCAGCAGCAGCTCTTGGTGTTCTTCGTGACCAACGTGCATTGCTTCCGTTGAGAGAATTAATTATGGAAGCAGAAGAATTGGGTGAACTTGAAGACACAGCATTAAAATCATTCAAAAAAATCATGGCAGCAAATTGGCAATCAATTCCTGGCGCAACAGCTCAGAAAAAACCTGCTGCAACTTTTTAAACAAAAACCAACATATTAGTTCTCAAATATAATATAAAAAAGATCGACATGTTTAAATGACGGTCTTTTTTATTAGTAAACATAAAATTTATATTTGTAGTATAATAATTTTGATATGAATTTAGACAGTGCAATAGACAGTTTTTTATCACCCATAGCCGACAAAATTTCAGGGATAATTTTTTGCTCCATTACGATTAATGGAGTAGAAGTTCAGTTCCTCGTTGCTTTGCTTATGGCGGCGGCACTTTATTTTACCTTCAGAACAGGTTTTATCGGAATTTGGGGATTTAAGCATGCCGTAAAATTGATCACAAAAAATTACGAACATAAAGACATAGTTCATAGAAAAAAGAAAGGGGAAGTATCATCCTTTCAAGCTTTGACCGCAACTATTTCAGCCTCAGCAGGAATAGGAAATGTTGCTGGTTCAGCAGCAGCTGTTTCTATCGGTGGTCCGGGGGTAATTTTTTGGATGATTATTGCCGGATTTTTCTCTATGGCATTGAAATTTGCGGAAGTACTTCTGGGTATTAAATTCAGACAGGTTCACCCTGACGGGACTGTTGATGGTGGACCGATGTATTACATTCAAAACGGACTTAAAAATCACAAGATTTTTGGAAAGTTTGCACCTTATTTGTCTAAAATCTATGCACTTTGTTGTATTTTTGCAATGATAGGCGGATGGAATTTATTTCAGATAAACGCAATGACAACTCAGATAACCGAAGTTACAGGTGGAGAAAACAGCTTCTTTGCAAATCAGAGTTGGCTTCTTGGTCTGATTGTTGCATTTATAACTTATTTTACAATCATAGGTGGGATAAAGGCTATTGGAAAATTTACATCGAAAGTAACTCCGGTTATGTGCTCTTTGTATGTTCTGACAGCGTTTAGCGTATGCCTGTTTAATATTCATCATTTACCCGAAACTGTTGTATTGATTGTAAAAGAAGCTTTTAAGCCACAGGCAATTGCTGGCGGAATGTTTGCCTGCATGCTTTGGGGTTTTAGACGTGCAATGTTTGCTAATGAAGCCGGTTTGGGTACCGCACCGATAGCATTTTCGGCAGTAAAAACTAGTAAACCGGTAGCGCAAGCTTTTATTGCAATGCTTCAACCGTTTGTTGATACTGTAATTGTTGGCAGTGCAACAGCTTTTGTAATCGTTGTTTCCGGCGCTTATCTGGATAGCAACGGACTTGCCGGAATTGAACTAACATCTAAAGCTTTCGGCTCCGTTTGTCCGTTTTTCCCAATTCTATTAACTGTTATGGCAAGCTGCTTTGTGCTTTCTACAATGCTATGCGGTTCATATTACGGCATTAAAAGCTGGAACTTTTTGTTCGGGAATTCTAAATTGACGACAAGAACATTTCAGGTAATATATTGTTTATTCATCGTGGTTGGCTCTGCGATGAACTTCAAAAGTATCATAAATCTTTCTGACGCTTTCACTTTATTTTTAGCTGTACCTAATTTATTTGCAGTTTTCATCCTTTCGGAGGTTGTCATCAAAGATTTGAAAAGATATTGTAAGAAATATAACGTAGGACTATTCAAACAAAACATAGACAATAAACAAGAGGAGATTGAAAATGAAAGAACAATGTCTGGAGATAGTAAGACAAAAATGTAACGGTTGTAAGGGGTGTACTCTTGCGGCAACTCGTAAAAATATAGTTTTTGGGGATGGAAATGCCAATACCGCAAAAATTGTTCTTATTGGTGAAGCACCAGGAGAAATAGAAGATGAAAGCGGAATGCCTTTTGTAGGACGTGCAGGACAACTCTTAAATGAATTTCTTGCAAATGCAGGAATATCTAGGGCAAATGATTTATATATTGTAAATACCGTAAAATGCAGACCTCCGGAAAACCGAGTTCCGACAGATGAGGAAAAAAGTGCATGTAGAAAATATTTGAACGCTCAAATTGATATAATTAAACCGCGTGCAATTATTCTTTGCGGTGCAACTGCCTTAAAATCATTCGTTCAACTTGATAAAAAAACGACCATTTCAAAAATTCGTGGTCAGTGGATGACTGTTACTGTTGATGGAATTGAATATCCTGCAATGACAATTTTCCACCCATCGTATCTCTTAAGAAATCATTCAACAGCTGAAAATGCTCCAAGAACATTAATGGCAAAGGATTTGAGAGAAATAAAAAATTCATATCTTAATGACATCCACAGATTTGACAACATGAATTTTGAAGTTAAAGAAAACAGAGAATTTGCATTTGTATAAGCTCTGATTTATAAAAAATAAAATAATAAAATAGCGTTCACTGCCAATGGCTGTGAGCGCTATTTTTAAACAAATTTTTTTATAGGATGTATTAACAAAAATTTTAAGCTACTAAACATTAACTTAATGTTCATTTATTAATGTGGGTAAAACATCAAACACATCGCCGACAATTCCTAAATCTGCAACGTCAAATATAGGCGCACATTCATCAGTATTAATAGCAATAATCTTATCACTGTCTTTCATTCCGACGATATGTTGTATTGCACCGGAAATACCACAAGCTATGTATAATTTCGGGCGAACAGTCTTTCCTGTTTGACCTATCTGAATACTTTTGTCGGCAAAACCCATATCCACGGCAGCTCTTGTGGCTCCGACAACTCCGCCAATTTTATCAGCAAAGTTTTTTAACAAATTAAAACCATCAACGCTACCAACACCGCGACCACCGGCAACAATTATATCTGCACTGTCAAGTTCATTTATTGTATTTTCAAGCGTCCTTGCAAAATTAAGAAGTTCTACTCTTTTGGAAATTTCCGACAAATCAGCAGACTTTACAATAAATTCGGTATTTCTATAAACATCTTCTTTCATCGGTTTAAAAACTTTTGGTCTTACCGTCGCCATTTGTGGATAATTTTTACAAAGAATTGTTGCCATCAACTGTCCGCCAAATGTTGGTCGAGTTGCTGCAAGCTGTCCTTTTTCATTAATATCAAGCTCTGTACAATCCGCAGTTAGACCTGTGCGAAGTGCAGACGAAATCCTTGGCGCAAGGTCACGTCCTTGATTTGTTGCACCAATAAGCATTATTTCAGGCTTAATTTCGTTAATAAGATTAATTGCAATTCTAGAATAGATATCTGTATCATAGCGCGCGAAATCTACGTTTTCATAAACATAAACTTTATCAATCCCGCTTCTTACAAATCCGTCTTTATATTCATCTATCATGCCGGTTTCAGAAATCAAAAGCGCCGAAATCTTACAAGTTCCGAACTTTTTAGAAAGTTCAAAAGCTTTATTTGCAAGTTCAAAAAAGACAGTATGAATATATTTGTCACGAGTAACCTCGGCATAAAGAAGAATTTCCTTATTCACATCCATTTGAACCTACCTTATATTCATTAATTTTTGCGCATAAAAAATCTTTTACTTCTAAAGACCAGTTTATTTTTTCACAATTATGTTCAACAACAGGACGAAAGGCTTTGCTAACATACGTTGGAGAACCTTTTATCCCAACTTCTTCAGCACTCAAGCCGATATCGTCAAGCGAATAAACTTTAACTTCACTAAACTGAGCTTTTTTAATTCCGTTTATTGTCGCTCGCGCAGGCTTATTCTTATATTCTGCGACACAAAGAAGAGCAGGCAATTTGACCCTCAAAGTTTCAATTCCATCGTCAGCTTGACGCTTCAATATAACATAATCCTCACCACACTCAAGAATTTCTTTAACAAAAGTTACCTGAGGCAGATTAAGATGATTTGCAATACTTGGACCTGTTTGCGCAGTATCACCGTCAATTGCAAACTGCCCGCAAATAACAATAGAAAAATCAGGAACGATTTTTTGAATTGATTTTGCAAGCGTTTTTCCGGTAGCATAAGTGTCTGCACCGGCGAATTTTCTATCCGAAATTAACGCTCCAAAATCTATATCAAGAGCAATCGCTTTTCTAAGCATTCCAACAGCCTGCGTTGGACCCATTGTGAGGGCTGTAATTTCAACATCGTTATGAGTTCTTTTTATATCAAGCGCAGTGTTCATTGCGAACTCATCATAGGGGTTGATAATACTTTCAACCCCTTCTCGATTTATTGTATTATGCTCCGTCCACTTAATATCAGATGTGTCAGGAACTTGTTTTATACAGAGAGCAATTTTTATCATTATTTTTGTTTACTTTTTTGAGCGGCTTGTCTTGAATTCGCAGACAATAGGGCATTGTATGCCATTATGTACATAGAACATTTTTTTACACTTGGAACGTACCAACTGCACCTGTCTTTAGTGCAAATCATGTCAATTCCGGTTCCAATACTCAATATCGGACAAAATAAAGTATTATTTTTGTTATCAGCAGCCATTATTATCTCCCGTTATTTTGCTTGTTTTAAAAGATTGCAATTTTCATCGCGTTTTCTTTCCTGATCTTTATAAATTCTTGTTCTGTTAATTACTTCATCAAAATCAATTTTGTGAGCATCAAAGTCAGGTCCGTCAACGCAAGCAAATTTAACCTCTCCGCCTACAGTAACACGACATGCTCCGCACATGCCTGTTCCATCAACCATAATTGGGTTCATGCTGGCTTCTGTATAAATACCTTTATTGCGGGTCATATTTGCAACCGCTCTCATCATCGGCATAGGCCCTACCGCAATTGCATAATCAACTTTTTCACGATTCATGATTTTTTCCAATACCTGAGTGACGAAACCTTTTTCACCCATTGAACCGTCGTCGGTTGTTATGAATAATTCAGTGCAGGCCTCTTTCATCTTATCAGCCCAGAAAATTAAATCCTTATTCCTTGCACCCATAATCATGTAAACCTTATTTCCGGCTTCTTTGAAAGCTTTAGCAATCAAATAACAGGGAGCGGCACCGTATCCGCCTGCAAGACAAACTACAGTTCCATAATTTTTTATATGTGTAGGTTTGCCAAGAGGTCCTACGATATCAGGAAGCTCATCTCCGACATTTAATTCGGCAAGTTTCTTTGTAGAATATCCGACAGCCATAAAAACAAGTGTTAGCTCGCCTTTAGCCTTATCAACATCTGCAATAGTCAAAGGCACTCTTTCTCCGTTTTCTTCTGCACGGAATATAATGAACTGACCGGCTTGTGCGTTTCTTACAACGAAAGGCGCATCAATCTTTATTTCATATTGATTTGGACAAATTTCTTTTTTTGCGAAAATTTTATATCCCATTTATTTTTTCTCCTTAATCTCATTATTAGCATTATACTACAAAAACTTTTTCTTCATGTAATACTTCATTATTTTTAATAATTTAAACAACTTTATATGAATATTCCGGATTTTTTGCAAGTTTTTCCTCAATCTGCTTAAAAGTTAATAACCCTTGAGTTGCGCCGAACTCAGAAACCGCGCCGGCAGAGTTTACGGAAGCGTACATTAAAGACTTTCCGATATCTTTATCGGTTCTTCCAAGAGCCGCACAGAATGTTGAGGCAAACGCATCTCCCGCACCGAGCGTAGAAACAACAGGTCCGTCAAAGACCGGGCAAATATAAAAATTCTTACCGTCGTAAGCGTAAGCACCATTCTTGCCGTCAGTAATTACAATAATCTGATAATCTCTGACCTTAAGTTTTTTAAACATTTCCTTAACATCCGGATGAATAGGTTCTTCCGAGAACTTAACTTCGCGGGTGTCTGGTCTTTCAAGAATTTGGGTTGCAAGCGAGGCTTCCTCTTTGTTCATAACAACGATGTTGGCATTTGCTAAAATTGTTTTAAGATAATTAAATCCTTTCTTAATGCTTGTAGAGCCTGCGTTAAAGCAGACATAAACATTGTTTTCGTGAGCAAATGCTGCGATATCATCAAGAACTTTTGTGCTATCTCCGTTCATGGGGGCAATGTAGAGAAGTTTTGCGTTCTTTATGGCATCAAAGTTGATGTCGGATTTTTTAATCATTGCATTGGCTCCGCGGTGTGCAAGAACAGTTCTGTCACCCTGAAAACTTACCAAAATAATTGAAAAACCTGTGCTGATTTTTTTATCCTGAATAATATTTGAAAGATCAATGTTTTTGCCTTTAAAAGAGTCAAGTACCCCGTCTGAATAAATATCATCGCCGATTTTAAAAATTGCACTTGTTTTAAATCCGAGATTTGCAAAGTTAACAGCCGTATTCACCCCGCCACCGCCGACCTGGGATGTAAAATCTTCAATCTCGACTTTCGCGCCGTAAGGGTAGCTCATAAACTCTGATTTTTTATTTTTTGTATATACAGAAACAATGTTAGCATCGTCACTTTCAACGAAAACATCCATTGTAGCACTGCCTATTGTGATTACATCGCACATTTTCCTCTCCTCCATTTGGCTCCATTTTAGCACAAACAAAATTGTACCTGTTAAAATCGAGAGAAAATTTTATATTTTTCCCAAGTAACAGAAATGGCGGCTGAAATTCAGCCGCCATTTCTGTTATATCCTAACCTTTTTTGACATCATCTTTTATTATAATAAGGTTGTTTGCAATCTTCATTGCGCAGGTCGGAAGCACCACATGATTTAAACCATCGGCAATACTTATTATGCTTCTTGCCTTTAATGTTACGTCTTCACCCTTGTACTGAAAAGTGTAATCAGTGTCTCTGTCTGAACGAATTGTAATTTTGTCCATAAAATTCCCCTATTCTGTCGGTTATCTGAAATAATATACTTAATATATCATATTTTTTAAATAAATCAATAGATTAGATTTTTAATCTTTTAAAGTTTTATTTTGCCTGATACCGAGAGAGTTATAAAAAACACCCCCCGCCATTACTTCTTTATAAATATCTTCATCGGCTTCAAAACCCTTTTTCGTATACGGATACAGATCTATACAAACATCAAGCTCAGTTTCAACCTTTCCCACAATTGGCCATATCAGCTCGCGTTTTGATTTATCCTCTATCTCGAAAATCGCCGCAAGTTCAATGTCTTCATCTTCGTGGTCTTCTCCGTCAAGATATGCTCCAAAAAGATACATTCCCTTAAAATCGTCAAAATACTTTCTAAAAGAATCGGACAATTTTTTTATAACTTCTTCAAGTTTTTTAGACATTTTTAAATTCACTCCAAACTTGTTTTCTATCCAATTGTTTTTGAATAGATGTGGTTAGATTTTTTACAGAAACCATATCGCCTGCAAGTTCGTCTTCACCTAAAATAAACGCGTAAGCAGCAATCTTTGAAGCTTTTTCAAGCTGCTTTGTAAATTTTTTATTCTGTAAATCGAATTCAACCTTTAATCCTTTGCTTCTCAGCTCTTCCGCAAGTTTGAACGCTTCTGACGGGTTATTTGAAACAATGTATCCGTCAAACTTTTCGGTCTCAACCGATGGAATAAGAGAAATTAATCTTTCCATCCCCATTGCCCAACCGATTGCAGGAGTATCATCTCCACCAAGATTTCGAACAAGGCTGTCATATCTTCCACCGCCACAGACAGCGTTCTGAGAGCCTAAATTATTTGATTTGATCTCAAAAACAGTTCTGTTATAGTAATCCAGACCTCTTACCAGAAGTTTGTTTTCGACATATTTCACATCAAGTTCATCTAAGTAACCTTTTAATTTTGAATAATGATCGGCGCAATCTTTGCAGATAAAATCTGACTTGATAACAGCTCTGATTTCAGGTTTTTCAAAAATAGCTTTGCAAGTATCAACTTTGCAGTCCAAAAGTCTAAGCGGATTTTTTTCATATCTGTTCTTACAATCTTCGCAAAGATTATCGAATTCAGGTCTCAGAATTTCTTTAATTCTATTTTTATAGGCTTCTCTGCACTCCGGACAACCAAGAGAATTAATTTCAACTTCCAAGTCATTTAAACCAAGTGATTTTAGATAATTCACCGCAAGAAGAATAACTTCCGCATCAGCAGAGGGTTCTTTAACCCCAAACATTTCTACTCCGACCTGATGAAATTGTCGTTGACGTCCTGCTTGAGGTCTTTCGTATCTGAACATCGGACCTTTATACCACAATTTTACCGGTGCCGGTAATCTGCTCATTCCATTTTCAATATATGAGCGCACAACTCCCGCAGTATTTTCAGGGCGCAAAGTCAACGAACGCTCACTTTTTTCAAAGGTGTACATTTCTTTGTTTACAATATCAGTCGTATCTCCAACTCCGCGAGCAAACAATTCCGTAACTTCAAATATCGGAGTTCTGATTTCTTTATAACCATACCTTGTAAATATATCAAGTGCATTCTTTTCCAACAAATGCCACATTGAAGCATCCACTGGAAGTATATCTTTTGTCCCTTTTACTACGTTAATTTTAGCCATAAATAGATTATATTTTAGCCAAGTCGTTTTGTCAACAAATCCCATTTAATCACTCTTCCGACTAGTATGTAAACTTTTGTAACGTTTTTTGTGATTTCAAGCAATTATGATGGAATAATATACTTTATATATGTATAAGAGATATACATGAGGTCTCAGAAAATATTAAGGAGTATAGCAATGAGCAGAGTCGATGGAATCGATGGAAATTACAAAGTAAACAGAGCGATTGATGATTATAATTCAAAACCTATTGACAATAAAAAGAAGTTTAAAGAAGAATTAAACTCAATTCACGTGCCTTATGCACATACAGCATACATGCCGGCAGGTGGAATCGGAAACATATTGAACGGTTCTCAAAATACTACCGGAGCGACACAAGCTTAAGGTAGTTTTACATAAGAATATCTTTGTAATAAAATAGTTCTCGAAAGCGAGGACTATTTTATGCTGTTAACGGCTGATATTGGAAATACGAGTATTACTTTAGGTTTGTTTGAGGAAGAAGCACTTGTTGAAGAATTCAGACTTGCATCTGACAAAGATTTGCCGCTTGAAGAGTATGAAGTCCTTTTAAAATCTTTATTTAAACAGTTTTGTATTGATGGATGCATAATTTCTTCTGTTGTAGAAGAGTTAAATGAAAAATTCAAAAATGCGGTTAGAAACGTATTTAAACTAGAACCATTGTTTTTAAGCGTTGACATTAACACAGGTATAACAATCAAACTCAAACACCCGAAAGAAGCCGGCGCCGACAGAATTGCAAATGCGGCAGGTGCGTACGTATTGTACAAAAAACCTGTTATTGTAATTGATTTTGGAACAGCAACTTCTTTTGACATAATAAACAAAAACGGCGAATTCATTGGAGGAGTGATTGCACCTGGGCTTAATCTCCAGTTGAAAACACTGAACAAATTCACGTCAAAACTTCCAAGAATTGATGCCGCTATTTCGCCTTGTGCGATTGGAGATAACACAGTTGATGCGATTTTATCGGGAGTTATCAGAGGAGCGGCATGTATGATTGACGGGCTTGTTGAACAATGCGAAGAAGAACTTGGCGAAAAAGCAACTCTTGTTGCAACCGGAGGTTATTCAGGTTTGATCGCAAATTATATGAAAAGATCCTTTGACTATATTAACCCCAGTCTTACACTGGAAGGTTTGAGATATCTTTATCAGCTCAATAAATTACCGACAACGGTAAAATAAATTTTGTTATTTGAAATTTTTAGATTTCTCATCCAAAATATTGTTTATAACTTTCAATATTTCTTCATCATAACCTTCTTTTTCAAATTCTTTTCTTAAATATTTTACATTCTCTGGAGAAGTACTCTCATATTCTATTTTGTCAAACATATCAGAAACCCGCAAGTTGGAAATTTTAAAGCTTGCCTGTCCTTTGCTTGCGTAATATTGGTATTGATTATTGCTAATTTCAAACATATTACCCTTGTATCCGACAATTTCCGGGTATTGGCTTGAAAAATGAAATATATTAATTTTTGCAGAACGATTGAGATTTTTTAGAACATTAAACATCGTCTTTAATGTAAAATCGTGGCGCTTATACCAGTATTTGTCCCCAGGAACAATGGCAGCGCCGGAAAACCCTTCCTTCATAAAAGTTTTTATTAATTTTTTTAAATCTTTTTCTGGCGCATTATAATATGAATGATATAACAAATGAGTATTTGCATTCTTATTAAAAAGGTATAATACCGAACAATCAAATACACCGGAAGTAGAAAGAGGATTATCCAATTTTGATTTTAAAACACAATCAGCCCAACCTCCGATATTTGTTGAAAATCCTCTTGCGCAAATTTGCTCGTAATCTTCATTGATAACTTCATCCCAAAAGTCAGGCAAAGCTTTTGACCCGCTACATTTTGTCCCATACAATCCCGGTTTAACGTTTTTTATACTTCTTATTGACTCTGAATTGGAGTTAAGTTTCAAAAAAATATCTTTTAATTCTTTAGATCTAAAACGTATTCCAAAAGAAGGACTTGTTTGTTTTTGACGAATATTTATTGCCGGTTTATAAAAAGCTGCACTATTGTAAGATTTTTGAATTTTCATCATACAAAACTTAAAACCTCTGAAAAAAAAATTTGCGTAATCTAGATGTTATACGTAAACTGCAAAAAATTTCCCATCAAATTTTCGTTCCAAACCTGAACATCTTTCGGAACAGACAAAACCGCAGGTGTAAAATTCCAAATATACTTTATATTATGCTTAACCAAAAAATCCGCTGTCAATTGAGCATACTCCCTTGGCACCGTCAATATCGCAATATCCACACCGGATTTACGGCTCAAGTTTGGCAGTTTGTCAATGTCAAGAATAAGCTTATTATTAACAGTATTCCCTATTTTTTGGGTGTCATTATCAAATAACGCAACTATATTTAATCCGTAATTGGTGAAATTATCATATTTAGCAAGAGCCATTCCCAAATTTCCTGCTCCGATAATGAAAGCTTTCTTCGTCTTTGAAAAGCCAAGTGTGGTCTCGATTGATTTTTTTAACTCTTTTGCAATATATCCCACACGCCCTTTGCCCGAATTATTTAACACACTTATATCTTTTCTTACCTGAGAATCATCAATATCAAGAAGAGTTGCAATCTGATTACTTGCAATATATTCTATGTTCTTCTTAACAAAATCGTCCAAAATGTAATGGTACAACGTTAAACGATTTATTACTTTCTCCGAAATTTTTTTTTCCATATCTGCATTATACTACTAAAATTTCAGAATTCCATAAAAGAGAGCGCGGATGTGGCAGCACCCACGCTGAAACTAACAATTAATAGTTACACTCCTGCCAAAGTAAATTAATACTCGGGGTTTAGATAAATTTTAAACTAAATGTCGTAACTTTCCTATATCTTATATTTATACTATATATATGCCTAAAATATATAAAAGTATAACATTTATATTAAGAAAAATTAATACTTTAGAATTAGAAAAGTTTAAAAAGATTACTCTTTAGAATTAATTAAGTGTAAAGACGACACCGTTTAATTAGAATTTCTCATTTCTTCCTGTTTTAGGAATTCGCACATGCCTTCAAGACGATTATCTTCCATTGCGTCTATTAATTCTTGAATATCCTTAATTTTACCAAGAGCAAAACTTGTTTCCGCTATTAAGACACAATCATTGCAAAGTCTGTAATTTCCATATTGAATGGAGCCTGCCAAGCATTTATATTGCCCGCAGCACGAACAATCGAAATATTCATTTACCACATCCGGATTTTCTTCAATATCATCTATACGCATCTGTTCCGCAACTTGTTGCATTTCTTCAATTATTTCCTGTTTAGATTTCATATTATCTTATTATCTCCTATTTAATAAGTTCTTTCATTTTTGCAACAGATTCATACAAACCGGTAAACACGGCTCTTGAAATTATTGAATGTCCGATATTAAGTTCATAAAGTCCATCAATTTCATGCATTCTGTGAACATTTTCATAATTTAGTCCGTGCCCTGCATTCACTCTTAATCCAAGATTTTGCGCGAGTTTTGCGGAATTCTTTAGTTTTAAAAATTCCTCCTCTTCTTTTTCCGTTCCGAAAGTTTCCGAGTAAGTTCCGGTATGCATTTCAATGAATTGAGCACCTGTTTTGGCAGAGGCTTTTACTTGTTCTTCATCTGGGTCTATAAACAAACTTACCACAATACCGGCATCAAGAAGCGGACGTATAAATTCCGTAACTTTTTCCAATTGTCCAGCAACATCAAGGCCGCCTTCAGTCGTCACTTCCTGTCTTTTTTCAGGGACAAGACATATTGAATGAGGTTTAATTTCCAGTGCTATTTTTTGAATATCGTCAGCCATAGCCATTTCAAGATTTAGTTTTGTTTTTAGGGTTTTTATAAGAGTGTAAACGTCATTATCTCTAATATGTCTTCTATCTTCTCTTAAGTGAGTCGTAATTGAAGTTGCGCCGTTTTCTTCAGCTATTCGCGCAGCATCAATTACACTTGGCTCTACTCCGCCTCTTGCGTTTCTTAAAGTTGCTACATGATCTATATTTACACCTAAAAGCATTTTTACCTCTTTTCTCTTTTATTTAATTTGAACAAAATTTGTACAGTCAATTTATTTTTTCAACTTGAGTTTATTCAATTTCAAAAGTGCTGTATAAGACGGTAAAATAGTTATATTATCACCATCTTTGCAAAATTTTAGTACACATTTAACCGCTTTTTCAATATCAGGTTCAATAATAATTTTTGAAGGTCTAATCCCTGCATATTTAAGCCTTATTGCTACATCTGCCGCTCTTTTCCCTGACGCAATTACGTATCTGTGGGCATTTTTAATTTGCTCAAAATCACTGTCCCAAAGCCAACTTATGTCACGTCCGTCAGCATAATCATCATTTATTGCAACTATTATAAACGACTTCAAATCAACAGTTTTTAAAACTTCACTTGCGCCTGTTGGATTTTTGATTAGCTGGATAAGTGTTTCATGTCCGCAAATTGTACACCTTTCAGCCCTTCCAAAAATTGATTTGAAACTGTCCAGCGCTTTTTGAATTTCTACCTGATTAAGTCCTAATTCAAAGGCAAGAGAAATTGCAGCAAGTGCATTGTAAGCATTATAAAGCCCGACAAGATTAATCCTGAAATCATAAGTTATACCACCATACATAATTTTTATTTCAGAATAATTGTTTTTTACAAGCAACTTTGCCGAATATTTACACTGATGGCGCGTATAACCGCATTTTGGACAAAAATAGTGTCCCTGCTGAGCGAAAAATCTTTTTGAATACTCAAGAGGTTCACCGCACGGGCAATTAAATATTTCCGATGGCGCATTTGATGAATGTTCATAGTCACATTCATATTTAACTTCTTCGAAACCGTAATATACTGCGTATTTAGTATTGTCCATCGTTGCAACAAGCGGATCATCGGCATTTAAAACGAGTTTTAAATTAGGATTTTTATCAATTGCATTTTTTATAAAGTTAGCAGTAGTCGCAAGTTCACCATACCTGTCAAGTTGATCTCTGAACAGATTGGTTACAACTAAGAAATCCGACTGCATGTAATCATATAATTTTGTCAGATAAGCTTCATCCGATTCTATTACTGAGTAATCAAATTTTCTAAACGGAGCAAGATTGAGCGCAAAAACATTTGCAACACCACTCAGCATATTTGCACCTTTTAGATTGTGAATTACACTCTGATTAGCAGTTTCTAATATATGAGAAATAAGTCCGGCAGTCGTAGTTTTACCATTTGTACCTGTTACTGTCACACTTTTTTCTTTGATATAACCTCTGCAATGCGAAAGAAATTCAGGGTAATATTTTAAAACCGCCATTCCAGCAAAAGAAGTTCCGCCGGATTTAGAAAAAGTTTTAATTCCCCAATATGCGGTCCGCGCAAGAATTAACGAAGTATAAAATTTTAAACTTTTCAACATAAATAGTCCTTTAGACGTATTCCCAATCTCTCTTAAATACTCTATAATTCAAATAATAATACAAAAGAAGAAATAATTAAAATGTTTTTATTTATCGCAACAATTTTTATAGCTGAAATAATCATTGTATGGACCATAATTTCGCATATTGTTAAAACAAATAATGCAATAAAAGTTTTACAAAAAGATATTATCAGCATAAAGCCGCAACTTAAAAATATTCTTTGCGAAACCAGAAATAACGTGAAGGTTATAAAGGAACATAAAGATAAATTGTTTGAAATTATTGAAAAAAAACGCAATCGAATACTTATCAGTAGTGTCATTTCAGGAATTATTTACCTTACGATTTTTATCGTAAAGCGCAAAAATCGTAAGGTAGCAAAAATCTTTCAGAGTATACTTGTTGCAAAAGAGCTCTGGGAGAGCTTTTCAAGCTAACAATCTTGTAAAATTTCAAAACTAATGTTATAATTATTATATACAAATGAACAAAGAGGTACTTATGAGTAAAAATAAATCTTTTATGTTTGGAATGGGCTTGATAGCAGGTGTTGTCGGCGGAATTGTTGCAGGGGTACTTTTTGCTCCAAAATCAGGCGAAGAATCAAGACGTGAGTTAAAAGAAGCTGCTTGCGAGTTATACGAAAAACATTCTCCCGCTATATCAGAGGCAAAGCGTCAAGCAATGGAAAATGTCGATCTTATGAAATATAAACTCGAAAGACAACTGAGAAAATATAATAACATGCTAAAATCAAAAAAACTTCTGAAAGCAAAAGAACTTGAAGATAGTGGTTGTGAAGCTTCGGAATTCGATTACTAGAAAATAATAAGGAAATCTTAAATAATGGAATATTCACAAATTGCATTAAATCAAGGGTTAACATTTCTGGCATGGGCTACCGGTATTGTAGTTCTTGTCGTGGGCGGTTTTATGGTGAAATTGCTCGTTGATCTGTCTGCCCTGTCGAAAAACATAAATGAGACATCAATTTTAATTAATACTGAGTTAAAGCCAACACTGCAGGAAATAAATGAAACATTGCATGCGCTGAATACGCTAGTCAAAAATACCGATAAGAATGTTGATAGCTTTAAAAGTGCAGTAGAAAAAGCTTTAGGAAAAACAAAAATGCTTTCGGATTCCATCTTTGGAGGAGTCATAAAAGGTTTTGTTACCGTAATGGGTCTGTTTGCAAAAAATAAAAGATAACCGTTTTTGGTGATTATTTCACCTAAAGGTGTTGTTAAAATGTGTGACAGTTACAGAGGTAAAAACTTTGATGTTTTCTTAAATAAGTAAGACACCGGATTTAAAAAAAGTAAAGGAGTAATTAATTATGTCAGCAACTAAATTTTTAGCAGGATTTTTGGTAGGCGGTGCTATTGGCGCTGTCGCAGGAATTTTACTTGCACCAAAATCAGGAGAAGAAACAAGAGCTTTAATCGCAGATACTGCAAAAGATACGCTTCGCAGAGCAGATGAAACAGTTAAAGAAATTCAATCAAAAGCAGATGATGTTGTTTCTGATATGCAAAAGAAAGGTGATGAACTTAAAAGCAGACTTCAAGATCTTCTAAACCAACAAAAAGGTAATCAAGAAGCGTAAAAATTTAAGATAGGTAAAAAAAAGAAGCCCCGCTTGAACAAGCGGGGCTTCTTTGTAATCTTATTTATTTTTTAATGCGTTATCAAGAGCTTTTTCAAGAACTTGAATTTTATTTTCAAGAACTTGAATTTTTGCGGCACTTGAATCATTCGAAATGGATGTTTTTTCTAACTTTCTTTCATATGCTTTAATTGAACTTCCACTCTTCATAATGAATTGAAGCATAAATATCAATCCTGTCATAATTCCTAAAAAATAAAACCAAAAAATTAATGTTCCTGTTGACACTTTATCAGATACCATACCCGAAAAAGAAAGACTTGATATATTTATTGTGAATTCGGCGCCATTACTGTAATTAAACAATCCTATTGCAACAATAATTGCAATTAATGTTAAAGAAATTAAATTTATACTTTTCATTTTTTACTCTCCAAATAGTTCAGAACTTTGACAATTTTTGCGTCAGGTTCTATTTTTAACTCTATTATTTCATCAGAAAAAGGTTTTGTAAACCTTAAATAATAGGATTGCAATACTTGCTCATCTGTTTTGACTTTTCCTTGTCCCGCACCGTACAAAGTATCATTGTAAACCGGATGTTTTAAGTGACTCATATGAACTCTTATTTGGTGGGTTCTGCCTGTAATTAAAGTTAATTCAATATAAGTGAAGTCTTTAAAACGCTCAATGACTTTTATGTTTGTAAGACTTTTTTTCCCATCCTCCCTAACAGACATTTTATGTGGTTGGTTTGGGTTTCTTCCTATAGGTAAATTGATTTCAAATTCATCTTCTTTTATAACCCCTTTTACAACTGCGCGGTATTTTTTTGTAAGATTATGGTCTTTAATAATTTGCGCCAGATATTCATGCGTCTTGTTGTTTTTTGCGACCATCAAGAGTCCTGAAGTGTTTTTATCAAGTCTGTGAACAATTCCACGTCTATATTCACCGTTCAAATCAGAAAGATTTTCTCCGTATTTATAAATAAGTGCATTCACAAGAGTTCCGGAACGCTCAACTGTTGTCGGATGTGTAAGCATACCGGATGGCTTATTTACGACAAGCATATTATCATCTTCATAAACAATTTCAAGCGGAATCCTTTCGGGCTCAATCTTTAAAACTTCATCTTCCGGGACATTAAACTCAATCCTGTCCCCTTCTTTTATTGTATAAGATGGCTTTTTCTCACTGCAATTAACTATTACGGAACCTGATTTAATTAGATTTTGAAGTTTTGAACGCGACAAATCTTTGCAAACAGATGCTAAAAAACTGTCCAGTCTCAAATTTTCATCGTTTTCATCAACTAAGAATAACATTTTAATATTTCCTAATCTATTTGGTTTTCTTGATTAAAATAATAATAGCCAACACAATTACACCAATCGTAATAAATATGTCGGATATATTAAAAACAGGAAAATTGAAAAGTTTCACATCAAAAAAATCTCTCACATATCCATAAGCAATTCTTTCGTGCAAATTTCCCGCAATTCCTGCTGACAAAAGTGAAATAAAAAAAATAGTTTTGTATGAAATAGCTTTTATATGTTTTATCACATACGCAAATAGCAAGGTTATCGCAACAACCGAGAGAATTATCAAAAGTTCTCTTGAATTTTGCAAAATACTGAATGCGGCACCATAATTTTTTACGTAATTGATGGCGAAAAATTTTGTCTGAATTACCATTCCGGCATTAATTTGTCTTACTAATTGTGTCGAAAAATACAAATCAACCCATAGAAAAAAAATGAAACATACAATCAAATACAAGTAACCGCTAATCTGTCTGTGCATTATTATCCTCAACCATAATATATTTGTTTTCGGGAATTACGTTTACCCTTGTCATTAGAAATGCTATCCCGCTTAAGTAAACTCTTGTCCTTGTTTTGTCATAAGTTTCGGCTTTTGCAATTCCGATTGAAGCCGTCGCATATTCATTAATATTAAGCTTGTTTGCAACAAAAACTCTTTCTAAAATATTTTCGTCAGAAAGCTGTCTGAAAGCCTCGTCTGCCTCTTTCAACGGATGAATAATTTGTTGACGGTCTATTGTTGCAACGGCACTTTCATCATCAGTAAGCTCCATTTCAAGAACAGCAGTATACTCATCACCGGCATTAATAATCTCAGGTGCCTTTAAATTCATTTTTATAAATCTTGCATCCCCATATTTTAATTGAGATTTTTCACTCAAAATATTCTCTGCAATAATATGCCACTTATCACCGGCTTTTTTTAGGTAATAAATGGTATTAGCGTAAGAACGAAGCTCTCCGTATGCCTCAATATTTTCTGTCTGTTCCAGCGTTGTTGCACTTGATGTTTCATATGCCTGAACAGTTGCGAAGTCCCCATCAACGCTAATACTTTGAATTTTGGTTTCATACATTATTGAAGGATAACTTTCCCAAGTCTTTTGGATTAAATCAAAATAAACTTTTTTATTAAATCCGTCACTATTTACAAAATTATCTGCATAAAGTTCTGACAATTTTTCAATATCGTGGTCATTTGTATATTTATCTTGTCTGTCAAGTACATTTTTTATACTTTCACGTGTATTTTTAATTTCGCGGTTTTGTGATATACCCGCTCTGTATTCATTTATAAAACCGGCTTCTGACGGAAGTTGAATACTTGAAAATATTAAACTCAATACTATTGATAAAATAACTCTCTTCATAACAAGAACATTATAGTACAAATTTTTAAAAACTGTAATAGTTTAAATAAATTAGATTTTTACACTAATCTTAAAAAATCTTTATCATAAATTGAGAAAGAAATATTTTTATGTTATTTTTTAATACGAGAGAATTAGGGAGAAAAAGATGAAAGAATCGTACTATCCGCAGGAAATTGAAAAAAAATGGCAAAAAGTTTGGGAAGAAAACAAATCTTTCAAAACAGAAGATAATAGTGATAAACCCAAATATTACGCACTTTCCATGTTTCCTTATCCGTCAGGTAAGCTTCACATGGGACACGTAAGAAACTATACAATAACAGACGTAATTGCGCGTTATAAAAAAATGAACGGCTTTAATGTTCTTCATCCTATGGGTTGGGACAGTTTTGGGCTGCCGGCCGAAAACGCGGCAATGAAGCACGGTGCAAACCCCGAAGTCTGGACAGATGAAAACATAAAATATATGACAAAACAATTAAAAATGCTCGGACTTTCGTACGACTGGGACAGAGAAGTTACAACCTGTAAACCCGATTACTACAAATGGACGCAATGGCTGTTTTTGCAGCTTTATAAGAAAGGGTTAGCCTATAAAAAAGAAGCCGCGGTTAACTGGTGCGAAGAGTGCGGAACCGTTCTTGCAAACGAGCAGGTAATAGACGGTAAATGCTGGAGATGTGATCATGTTGTTGAGAAAAAATACCTCTCACAATGGTTCTTAAAGATTACTGATTACGCGGATGTTCTTCTTGAAGATCTTGATAAACTTACCGGATGGGGAGATAATGTAAAAACGATGCAGGCAAATTGGATTGGAAAATCTGAAGGTGCAATTTTTAGATTTCCGGTAATTGACGCACCAAACGGTGAAAAAATGGAAGTTCCGGTCTACACAACCCGTCCTGACACAGTTCATGGTATAACTTATCTTGTAGTTGCGCCGGAATACAAGGATATAGAGAAATTAACGACTCTCGAAAACAAAGAAAAAGTTGAAGCATACCGCGCTAATGCACGTAAAATGTCGGAAATAGAAAGACTTTCCACAGAGAGAGTAAAAACAGGAGTTCCTTTGGGAACTCACTGTATAAACCCGTTCAACGGTGAAAAATTCCCTCTTTGGACTGCAGATTATGCCTTAGCAGAATACGGTACAGGTGCGGTAATGGCAGTTCCGACTCATGACAGCAGAGACTTTGACTTCGCTAAAAAATATAATATGCCAATGAAAATTGTCATCGCAACAGAAGAAATTCTGTCAAGGATGAATGGTGGAGAAGATGTTATTCTCGAAAAAGTTTCGGAAGAAGGCGGAGTTCTTGTAAATTCAGGTGAATTCGACGGAATGGACAATGAAAAAGCCAAAAAAGCGATTACGCAAAAGGCCGTAGATGAAGGATTTGGTGAATTCAAAACTCAATACAGACTTCGAGACTGGCTAGTTTCAAGACAAAGATATTGGGGTGCTCCTATCCCTGTTGTTTACTGCGAAAAATGCGGAATTCAACCAGTTCCGGAAGAGCAGTTACCTGTAATGCTTCCAAAAGACGTAGATTTCTCGGTTGTCGGAAAATCCCCGATTACAACCTCCAAGACATTTGTCGAAACAACTTGTCCGTGCTGCGGAGGAAAAGCAAGGCGTGAAACCGATACAATGGATACTTTTGTTTGCTCAAGCTGGTATTATCTGAGATATTCGGATGCGAAGAATTCCGATATGCCATTTGCAAAAGATAAGGTTAATCACTGGCTGCC
>CAZCIW010000011.1:0-42424 GCA_964499135.1 uncultured Muribaculaceae bacterium | reverse complement strand
GCATTCTACCACTGAATTACCCCCGCATCGGGTACTCTCTTATTATCTCATGAAGAAAATTAAATTGCAAGCGTTTTTTCTTATTTTTTTATGGGAATTTGTTTGATTTTTTGTAATAAGCCCGATTTTTACTAGAAAACTAATTCAGCTATATTAAAATTTTTCTGATTACCTATCCCCATCTTCCAGTGTTTTAATCTTGTAATATACTTCCTTGTAATTTTACCGATATTCGCATTATGCAAGCTAACAAATCCTTCTGTTATAATATGTTTGCTTATTCCGTTAGCTTTTGGGGCATGCCTGTATGAAGTCAATATCATAAATATATCATTATCACACTGCAAATAATGATTGAAGTTCCCGTTACTATTATGCTTCAGTTCGTTTATTTATTTCCTTAAAAATTTTTACATTTTAATATGACTCAACTGTTACAAAATAAATTTTGCCTGTAAATGCAATGTCTCTCATAACATTTATTTCTTTCCGAAAAATTCTATAGGAAGATATAAATAGCCATTTTTGGTCTGATAGACTTTATTTGAATTTATAACACCACGGGCTTCATTGAAAATTCTTATATTAACCCTTTCAAAACTGTCGCCAACTCTTTTGTAGCCTTGAGATTTAATAATGGCTTTGTTGTTTGCCATATTATCCAGCTTCTTTAAAATTTTATCTCCTTCAAGTTCGTATTTTTCTCCAATACAAAGCGTATCGCGCCCGAATAGCCGATATGTATTATCTAAGCCTTCTCTGCTTTTTTGAGCAGTTTCCCGTAAAATTTTTGCAGTTGTGCCGGTAGGATGAATTTCTCTGAATGTATGTTCAGACTTTGCAAGCTTTCCGGAGCATGCACTCATTAAAAGCGAACAGGCCACAATTTTAATTCCATTTGTAATTTTCATAAAAAACACCTTTCGGTTATTTACAAAAAACCTGAAAAAATATTTTTGCACAAGAATTTTTATGCACCTATTTTATCAGGATCTTTACTATCAAGAGATCTGATATTAACTCCTATTCTTTCCCCGAATTTACTTTTTAAAGTATTTACAAGCGTGTTTGTCGAGTTTACCCAGAACATTGATGCCGTAAGAATTTTTACATCCCCACTATCGTCTTTAAGCTTTATCATCAAAGGATCGGAACCTGAATGTTCGCACAAAAGATTTTTTAAATATACGAGTTCTTCAAATTTAAAATCATCTTTGAATTCAAGCGTAAAAATATTTGCATTGTCAACCGGTTTTACTGTATCAATAAGGATAATCGGCGGCTCTTCCTCGTTTCTGCGACTTACTTTACCGGAAATAATCGCACGCTGCTCTGTATCAAGATAACCTCCGTAATCCTGAAGTTTATTATTAAAACAGATAAGATCAATTTTTCCCGTCAAATCTTCTACCGTGACAAATTTCATAAATTTTGACGGGTCTTTTTTCGTCGGAATTTGTCTTGCCGCCGTAATAAGCCCACAAATAGTGACTACTTTATCATTTTTCTGTTCAGGAATTTCTGAGATTTTATGTGTCATTAAAAATGGTAACTTATCTCTTATCGTCGAAAGCGGATGACTTGTTACATAAAATCCGAGAAATTCTTTTTCAAACAACTGAATTTGACGCTGTTCGTAATCTTCATCAGAACCTGCAAGGTGAAATTTTGCATCGTCAACTGCCGAAGTATCACCAAGAAGATCAAAAAGACTTACCTGACCTGATTCTTTTGCTTTTGCTTCTTTTGATGCCGTTGCAGTTATGTAATCAATATTATCCCAAAGCTGCTTGCGGCTTTTTTCAATATTAGCAAATGCCCCTGATTTAATTAAACCTTCCAAAGTTTTTTTATTTGAACATTTTGTATCCAAGCGTTTTACATAATCATAAATAGACTTAAACGGTCCGTTAGCCTCACGCTCTTTGATAATTTCTTCGATAACAGCTTCTCCGACTTGTTTAATTGAGGCAAGCCCAAATCTGATATCACCGTGGTCAGGAGTAAATGATGCCATCGAACAGTTTATGTCAGGCGGAAGAACTTTTATGCCTTTTTTCAGGGCTTCTTCGATGTAAAGCTGTGTTTTATCCTGATCACTTGAAACACTTGAAAGAAGCGCAGAAAGGTATTCAACCGGATAATGGCATTTTAAATATGCTGTCTGATAAGCTACAAAAGCGTAAGCTGCCGAGTGAGATCTATTAAAACAGTATGATGCGAACGCTAGGATTTGGTTAAACAAAGATTCTGCATCACTTGAGGACATGCCGTGCTGAGCAGAACGCTCAATGAATTTGCCCTTTTGCTTTTCCATTTCATCGACTTTTTTCTTACCCATCATACGACGAACCATATCAGCTTGCCCGAGGGTGTAATCGGCAAGAACTTGGAAAACCTGCATGATTTGTTCTTGATAAACAATTGTTCCGTAAGTATCTTTTAAAACCGGTTCCAGAAGAGGATGCGCATATGTAATCTCTTGACGTCCGTGTTTTCTCTCTACAAAATCGTCTACCATCCCGGAATCCAATGGTCCCGGACGAAATAATGCAACGAGAGCACCCAAATCTTCAAATACGTCAGGGCGAAGTCTTTTTACAAGATTTTTCATGCCCTGCGATTCAAGTTGAAAAACACCGTCAGTGTCACCCGTCATCAGCATGTCATAAACAGGCTTGTCATCAAGTGGAATATTATTAATATCAACCTCAATGCCTTGTTGCTGTTTGATTAAGTCAACAGTTTTATAAATCGTAGTAAGGTTTCTTAAGCCCAAAAAGTCCATCTTCAAAAGGCTTAAGACTTCCGTAACGTCATGCGGAGGATAACCAGTTTGAACAATACCGTCTTTTGAAGGTTGAACCGGAAGAATTTGATCAAGTGGTTGTGGTGCGATAATTACACCGGCAGCGTGAGTTCCCGTGTTATTTTTTAATCCTTCAATTGCAACCGCAAGGTCAATAATCTGTTTTATTGAAACAGTTTTTCCGTCTTCTGGATCTCCAACAGGAACAGTTTCTCCACTGTTGTAGAGGGTTTTAAGCTCAGAGCCGTCAACTTCCATTGCATCTTTCAATGTTTTTGCTTTTGGATTTGTTGCTTGAGCTAACTCTATTGCAGGATCAATTAATCCTGCAAGTCTGTTACTTTCAGAGAACGGAACCTTAAGAATTCTCGCTATACCTTTAAACGCAGCTTTCGCAGCATAGGTACCAAACGTAATAATCTGACAAACTCTATCTTCTCCGTATTTTTTCGTAACGTAATCTATAACTTCTCCACGTCGCTCAATACAAAAGTCAATGTCGACATCGGGCATCGTAAAACGTTCCGGATTTAAAAATCTTTCAAACAACAGTTTATGCCTGATTGGATCAAGATCTGTAATTTCAAGTGAATACGCTACTACAGAGCCGGCAGCAGATCCCCTGCCGGGTCCGACCGGAATTCCGTGGGTCTTCGCATAATGAATAAAGTCCCATGTAATAAGAAAGTATGCCGAAAAGCCCATTTTTTCGATGATGCCGATTTCATAATCAATACGTTCTTTCAACTGGGGACTTATTTCTCCGTATCTTTTTTTGGCACCTTCATAAACAAGATGTTCAAAATAAGATTCTGTTGTGTGATTTGGCGGAACCTCATATGCCGGAAGCGGACTGTTTCCGAGTTCAATTATTAAGTGACATTTTTCAGCAATTTCAACCGTGTTTGCTATACATTCGTTAAATAAATCTTCATCCATCCACTTAAATGAAGTTCTCAACTGTTCAGCAGTTTTTATATAAAACTCGTTGTTTGGAAAATGAAAACGATTAGGATCAGCTTTGTCGCTGTTTGTCTGCATGCAAAGTAATGTATCGTGCATGTCCGCATCATCTTTTGTTAAGTAGTGCGAGTCATTAGTGATAACCATTTTAATATTCAAATCTTTTGCTATTTGAATTAATTCGGGATTAGTCTTTTTTTGTTCGTCAAGTCCATGATCTTGAAGCTCTATATAATAATCATCCCCAAAAAGTTCTTGATATTGTTTTGCTGTTGCGTTTGCTTTTTCCTTTTCACCTTTAAGCAACCATTGAAGAATTTCGCCACCCAAACATGCAGAAAGACATATTAATCCCTCGTGGTGTTCTTTTAAAAGTTCAAAGTTTATACGCGGATGCATGTAACGCCCCTTGCACCATGCCGTAGAAACAAGTTTTATAAGATTTTGATAGCCGGCTTTGTTTTTGGCAAGTAATACAAGGTGATAACAGGGATTGTTTGTCCTGTCACGTTCTTCGATATCTCCATTGTGGACGTAAAATTCACATCCTAAAATAGGCTTTACACCGTTTTCTTTTGCTGTAGTATAAAGTTCCATATCGCCGTACATTACACCGTGGTCAGTCAATGCTACCGCCGGCATATTGTTTTCTTTAGCAAAATTAACTAAATCTTTTATCCTGATAGCACCATCAAGCAGTGAATATTCACTGTGAATATGAAGAGGAACATATTGTTGTGTAGTCATAGCACTATAGTATCATATAAATTTTCATTATAAACATTTGTTTTTAAAATGTTACAAGTAATTTGCAAGAGTATTATCTATTGCTGCAATCATTCGTTCTTTAACATTTTTAGGAGAAACCACCCGACAATTTGAGTTATATCTCATTAATCTTTGTATTAATTCATCAACATTTTCGTCGTGATTAATTATTGTAAGCCACCCATCATTATCAATTATACCATCCGAAGTTTCCCACTCTTTCAGCTGATAGGATTTTGCAAGTCCGTCTTTAATTTGAAAGACAATTGTCATAGGAATTCCAAGGTTTCTGGAGATTGTTGGCATTTCTTTCATATCAATAATTGAATCAACCGAAACTTCAAAATTTTGTCTATTAATATGATTAAAAACAGAAAGATAAGCTTTACCGTTCGAGTAATTGATTTCTTTCGGACTGCAAATCACTTTATGCACTTTTGTGCCTACGCAGAATTTTATTTCAAGCTTCGTATTTTCAAAACAATACTTTTCACATTTCTCAATTATATTTTTATGATTTTCAAAATATTCATTTATAGAATTTTCCAGATTTTTATTTTCTTGATTTAGAATTTCCCTTGATGAACTGGTAAGACGGATTTCAATTTCATTAATCAGATTGAGGAATTGCTCTTTTTGTTTTGAATTTGTCAATTGTAGTCCGGCTTCCTTAAACTTTTGCAAAATTCTTATCTCATTTTTTGAGAGATTAATAGAGAAAAAGGAGTTTTGAAGATAATAAATATTTTTTTGTTTATATACATTAATTCCGAAAATTTTCAGAGTATTCAAATATTTATTCAAAATTACATGGGCAGCAGAGCCTGAATTGGCAACTTCTTCATTTTCAAAAAGTTCAATTATGTCATTATATCTTGCAGTTCCCTTGGATAACAGTTTTAGCATGTCAAATATTTTGATGCAAGATTCGTTGTATTTTTCACTTATTTTTTTCATATTAATACCTTGCTCTCATTTGTTTTAGAGTGTTAACAACTTCAGCTCTAAAGTTTTTGGGTTCAATGACTGTACAAACGCGCCCCAACGACAATATCCTTTGCATAAGAACAAATTTATTTGAGTGCTTAGCCTCAATATAAGTTTTGTGTTCATCAGTTGAAATGAGTTTTTCGTAATCCTTTAGTTGAAGTTCCGGGTAATCAGCACTCACCTCATACTTAACAACTATTTCCGCAATGTTAATATTCTCACTTTTTTGAAGTTTTATTTCGTCAATTTCGATAATTCTCTTTACAAGAAGATATGATGATTGCTCGTAGTCAACACTTGTTCCATACAGATATAATTTTCCATTTTCCAATCCCAGTTTGTCACAGATAATTTCAAGTCTTTTTCTCCCCGAATGCGGAGAGTTATAAGTAATAACAATCTGATTTTTTCTTTGACAACAAATTTGCAGGTCTTCCAATAATTTAACATCCAAACCTGATAGGATTGATATTTTGTTCAAAGTGTTGGTGAATTCATCGTTACTTACATTTACTTCTATATTTCTCAGAAATTTTTCAAGAAGAATAAGCTCTGAAATATGAGCCGTTTTGGTTATCATTTTGTACACTTTTGTTAGTGATTTTATTTGTTCATCTGTAATAGTCAGTTCAAAAGGATGCGAAACAAGTACAAATTTAGACCCTTCAGTTCTTTTGGTTTTAGTAATTATACCTCCGGCGCGCTTTAGAGAATTTAAGTAAACTCTAATTGTATCAATTGAGATTTTTTCGTTAATAAAATCATGGGTTTCAAAGTAATTGATAATATCCTCGTATGATCTCGGTGCATCCAAGAGGAGCGAAAAAATCATTAATGTCTTAAAAGCAGTAAATGACATAAGATTATATGTGACTTTGTTACTTTTGATAAATTCTTTCATCTTCTTAATTCCTGATTAACGGACAAATTCTCAATTATTACTGGCATGATTATACTACAAAAATCTTCTATCCTCTAATTTTAATTTGTCAATTAAAATTTGGCATAAAATTTACGTAATTTCATTAAGTTTTCTTCATTAAGATTTAAGAACTTGAATTTTTTCCGATGAAATATAGGGGCATGGTCAATTGTAAAATTTATTTAAAAATTTTTTACTTGTCAAACATTTAACTTAAAGTTACATTAAAAGAGTGGACAGGATGAGTTCACAAAAATCAGAAGAGGAAGAATTTAATAATTCGGCTACTCAGACAATAACTGGAGGACGCTTAGAAATAAGCAAACGGGAATAGTTAGAGAAGGACAGTAAGAAAAAGAGGTGATGGCAAAGTCCTATTGAGGTGTTAAAACTGAAAACAAGGTTAGGGATATTCTTTTTTAGATTATTTAAAGGACGAGAGAAAAATTAAGAGCGGTTGTAAGAAAAGTTTAGTGTGGAGATTTTGGGGTTTTGTTCATGCCTGTACTTAATTTGTAACATTAGGTTTAGGATTTGCTTATCTAAAAACTTGGTGTTAGAATTATTGAATGCAGGAGTTAGAAGAAAAGAGAATAATTGCGTTAATGTCCGGAACATCTTGTGATAGTATAGATGCCGGTCTTTGTGTTGTAAAACCTAATATGAGTTGCGAACTTGTTCAGGGTATTAATTATAAATATCCGGAACATATTCAGGCAAAACTCTTCCAACTTTTTAATGGAGAGGCTTCCATAAAGGATTTATGTCAAATGAATTTTGCAGTCGGTAAATGTTTTGCAGACGCAGCAAACCTTTTAATTTCCGAGCATGGAAAACCTGATTTTATTTCAAGTCATGGTCAAACAATTTATCATTTTCCGTTTGATGAAAAACTGGATGGTATTTCTTTAAAGAGTACTTTGCAAATTGGAGAAAGTTCAATTATTGCAAAAGAAACAAAATGCATGACTATTTCAAACTTTAGGGAAGCTGATATTGCAAATGGTGGCGAAGGTGCCCCTCTTGTTTGTTTCGCTGACGAAAAATGGTTTAAACCTTATAAAAAGAATTTTTGTATTCAAAATATTGGCGGTATCTCTAACGTTACTATCGTTTCAAAAGAATTTCCAACTTTTGGATTTGATAATGGACCGGGAAATATGATGATTGATTACTGCATGAGAAAATTTTTTAATAAACCCTACGATAAAGATGGTGAAATTGCAAATTCCGGTACAATTTCGGAAAGTTGGCTTGAATGTCTTTTGAATGATGAATATTATTTTAGGACACCTCCAAAAACTACCGGAAGAGAATATTTCTCACAGAATTACATCGAAAATGCTTTGCGATTTGCGCCGCATGACCCTAAGGATATTATTTCTACCCTAACGGCTCTAACTGCAAAATCTATCGCTCAAAGTTACGAAAGATTTATTTATCCTGATATTGACATAAACGAAGTTGTTATAGGGGGTGGAGGAGCATACAATCAAACTTTGATGAAATACTTAAGACACTACCTCCCGAAACATATTGATTTAAAAACACATGAAGCATTTGGTATTTCCAACAATTTCAAGGAAGTTATGGCATTTGCACTACTTGGATATTGCAATTACTATAATATTCCAAACAATCTTCCTGAATGTACCGGCGCAAATTCTCGTGCTGTAATAGGTAAGGTGGCTAATTGTTAAATTACCTTGATGGATTATATTAATATTTGTAACGTAATTGCTATCAAAGTAGCAATAAATATTTTTTCGGGTTATAAATATAGTATCTATATACTTATTTTACCCCCATATATAATCTAAAAGGAGAAAATGATGATTCAAGGAATCCAAAACGTGTCATTTTGTGGCGCACAATCTAAAATGGCTAACAAAGTTGCAAGAAAAGCCGAAGAAGCATATGTTTTTGCTTCATCAAATTTAGCCGGTACAGTAAATGAAGTTAAAGCTGAAAGAATGCTTAGAGATGCACAATTTGTTAACAATAAAAATACGCTTGCAAGCAGAATTGCTTCATACATAGCTTCAAACAAAAATATTTCACAAGAATTCTTTGCTAAATCTGCAGCTAACACAAATGAACCCAAAATTGCTATTAGTGAATTCAATTTCTTTGGTTAATTCAATAATTTTTTAAAAGCGTAAGGAATGTACCTGATTTGATCATTTGCGAGAACCGCAAATTCAGTCAGGTCATTTTTTGCATATTCTCCCGCCAATCGGTGGATATGAACACCTGTTTTTGCGGCATTGAATTCGTCTAATCCTTGCGCAAGTAATCCTGCAACAATTCCGGATAAAACATCTCCGCTACCTGCTTTTGCAAGTGCACTATTTCTTTTTTCGTTATGATAAATGTCAAGATTTGCCGAACATACAACAGTTTCACTGGATTTTAAAACCGTTGTACAACAGTATTTTTTAGAAAGTTCCTTTGCATAAAATTCAAGATTTGCAATTATATCATTAACATCTACTTTAAGAAGTCTTGAAGCCTCTTTTACATGAGGAGTAATAATAAGTTTTGAAGGAAGTTTTGGTTCTATCCATTCTGCAAGAATATTAAGCCCATCCGCATCTATTACGGTTGGAATATCTGGCATTGTCTTTAAAGTATTTTTAAATATATTTTGAGCCTTTTGGGTCGTAGAAATTCCACAGCCAATCAAAAGAACATCCGCCGTTTTTAGGTGAATATCAGCATCTGCAAGCGGTGCAAATACGATATTTTGTGTTTGCGCCGCAACCGCATCAATTACTCGTTCTTCACTGGCTAAAAACACATACCCGCAACCGGAAGTTAATGCAGCAATGCTTGAAAGATAAGCTGCTCCCGGCATGTAATTTGAACCGGATATATTTAGCACCCTACCAAATGTACCCTTATTTGCAGTTTCAGTCCTTAATGGAAGTTCATAATCCATTTTGCCGTATCACCTCATAAGCCACTATTGCAACAGAATTTGAAAGATTTAAGCTTCTCTGCCCCTCTTTCATAGGAATTGTCAGTGCATTTTTATCCTTCACGTAAACATCAGGAAGTCCGCGAGTCTCCGGTCCGAAAACAATAAAATCACCATCTTTAAATTTGATATCTGTATATTTTTGATTAGTCTTCGTTGTCAGATAATAAAAATTAGCATCTTTATTTGCTCCAAACAATTCATCCATAGAATCAACTTTATGCAGGTCAACACTGTCCCAATAGTCTAATCCGGCGCGTTTTGTGTATTTGCTTGAGAGCGAAAATCCCAACTTCCCGACCAAATAAAGAGAAGCTCCCGTACAAGCACAAAGTCTTGCAATATTTCCCGTATTTTGTGGAATTTCGGGTTCGTATAAAACTATATTTAATTTAGCCATTTGTCTTCTCAAATAACTTTCCGCTTTCTGCTACGACCGGAATTGCTCTTACTACACAGAAAATAATCGCAATCCATGCCAAGATAAGTGCTATTGTATACAAGGTGTCATGAGCACTTAAGGTTAACGATGGGATTTTTGCAATAATAATTATTATAAATGCCATAACCTTTGCTACTGCATAACTTATTCTCATAAATTTTGATGAACAGATAAATTTTCCCCAAGCAGTTGACTGCATTGATTTGTCACCAAAAGCAGTCATTCCTTTAGACAGAGCAACACTTCTTATGCTGTCTGTTGTGAAGGCTCTGGTTACACATACAATCGGGAAAAGTACCGGCAACCACCCCATAGCCGTGAATGCAATCCAGTATGAAGCTTCTACTATTCTGTCTCCCATAATATCAAGGACAGAACCAAGTTCTGAAGCTTGATTGTATTTTCTTGCAATGTATCCGTCAACTCCATCCATTGCAAAAGCAATTATTGTTAAAATAGTTGCCCAGATATATGCCGGAGTAGTCTCAACAAACAACAATCCTATTGCTATAAATGCAATAAAAATTCTGCTTATAGATACTATGTTTGCTGTGTTATTTTTGATATCCATATTATAATGTCCTCTTTTCTTAATTCCTTTTTATTTTTTCATTCTTGAAAGTGCAAAGTTTACTTGATCAAGCTTTTTAACTCTCTCTCCAAGCATAATTTTTTCAGCTTCTTCCAAAATTTGAGTTACCATAAACCCGTTATCACCGTCTGAACGTGCTTTTTTACCTGTTTCGCAACAACTTATAAAGTGTTGACATTCCAGTTTAAGCGGCTCTATTTCCAGTACATCCGGTGCTGTAATATTCTGAGTACTGTTTGCGAAATTATTGTACACAACAAGCTTGTTTTCAGGTACTGTATCATCAAGTATTGCCGTAGCCTTTGTTCCTCTGACAAGCAATGTTACATGCTTTCTCGGAGTAATCCAACTGTCTGAAATATGCCCGATTACACCGTCTTCAAGTTCAATTCCGATGTGCGTTATATCCATAATATCGTTTTGATCCGAAGAGCATCCTATTGCAGAAATTACACGAACAGGAGTTTTTCCTGTAACATAGCTGATCATTGATACATCGTGCGGGGCTAAATCCCACATAACGCTTCTGTCATTTTTATGGTAATTTACATTAAGTCTATCGCTTTGAGCATAAACAATGTCCCCAAGAACACCGTCTTCAATCAGCATTTTTAATCTGTTTACGGCGGGATGATACAACAGCAAATGTCCAACCATCAATACAAGATTTTTAGCATGCGCAAGTTCTGACAAATCCCTTGCTTCCTGCGCAACTGTTGAAATCGGCTTTTCTACGTAAACATGTTTACCTGATTCAAGAACCGCTTTAACAAGCTTGTAATGTGTATGGCTTGGAGTTACGACAGCAACTGCCGTTATTTCTTTGTTGTTTATTATTTCATTAAAATCTGCAGTGACTTTTACTCCGGGGTATTGTTCAAGGACTTTCTTTCTGTTTTCTTCATCAATATCACAAACAGTATCCAGAACATTCAGATTGTAAAAATTACGTACAATGTTTCTTCCCCACATCCCGCAGCCAACAACAGCTATTCTTTGTTCACTCATCTTTATTCCTTTTAAAATTTATGTATAATCTATTTCTTGATTATATTACGGTTTAGATATTTTAGGCAAATATTTAAAAAACTTGTTACAGTATTATTTTTATAAATGTTACAAAATCGTTACAAAAAAGTTTAGAAAATTAAAGTAATAAACAATTATTGCCGTAAAACAGAGTAATGATACTAAAGGACGAAAGGAAAGGTCGACAGTCATGGGAATGGCAGCGTCACAAGCAAGATTTTTAGGCTTAACTGCTCGCAAAAACAATGTCGAGTATGAAGGTCAACAAATCAACCAACAGCGTACAGCGTTGTCAAATTCGTCTGCAAATTATTATACAGATTTGCTTGGAATGTCAGTACCTGTTCCTCCTTCTGTAGATGATTACACAAAGACTGTTTACACATTTGATGATGGAGTTTTGTCAAACGAAATTACTGCAATGATTGCTCAAACTGATGGAACCTACACAATAAGTTACCTTTCAAAATGGCAAGATGATTATGTTCCTGTTGCAGCATCTACAAATATTATAAATGTTCAACAAGGAGTTTATTATGTTGGTGCACAGTCTTTAAGAACGCTCGGGCAGATTAACGCAACTGCTGTTGTTGGCGATTCAATTAATATCAATGGTGTTAAATATGATGTTAATCAGGACGCTACAGGTTATTACGTTAATATGACAGAAAAAGTTGCAGGAATTGAGCAATGCACAGAACAAGATATACAGAATTTTGAATATTACAAATTTGATGAAAATTACGGAACTGCTTATCAAGTATTTAAGGATGACGCAACCGGCGACTTTTACAGTGTTGATGAAAACGGCACAAGAACTGATATGACAGGAACTACTGAGAATGATCTTGTTATCTGCTTATGGGACGAAACTCAAACAGAGCCTGAATATGCAGTAACACTTGTTACTCCAAACGGTGACGGAACTTACAGTAAAGAAGTTTGGAATGACGAAATTGTTCCGCAATATTTAACACAAGCGCAGATTAACAGCATTACGACATATCCTGAAATTGAAGGGGATGCAAGGCTTTCCGGTTTGTCAAGCGAAGAAATTGCTCAAGTTATGACAGAAGAAGCAGCATGGATTGAGCAATTGTCTCAAAAATACGGGGTTGATGACTGGTATGTTCGTTATATTCAGAATACATCTACCGGTGAATTCGTTCCATATTTTTACAAGCAAAATGACTTGGAAGCAAATAAGGGTAACGTTGATGAAAACGGTAATATCTTAACTAATATTCCTTGTTATACAATTGGCAGTGACACAAAAGTTAAAGAAGTTAAGGCTGTTGGCGGGGTTATGGTTGAAAGAGATTCTTCCGGCAGGTTTGTCTCAATAAGTATTCCTAACAATGATGGAAGCGGTACTTTTTCAGAGTATGCTCTTACAACCAATACAATTACAGACCAAGATGCTTATAATGACGCAATGAATGAATACGAGCATGAAAAATATCTATATGATCAATCAATTCAGGATATTAACGCTCAAATCGAAATTATTCAGGCACAAGACAAAAATCTTGAACTTCGCCTCAAACAACTTGACACAGAACAAAACGCTATTCAAACTGAATTGGATGCTGTTGGAAAAGTCGTCGAAAAGAATGTTGAATCTTCTTTCAAAACTTTCGGATAGTACACAGAATGCACCACTATACACTGACTCTGTCATATAAAAATCCTTTTTAGAGGCTCGCAAAACTAAAGTTCAGGCATATAAAGCAGTCCGCGTATAAAAATCATTAACCGTTATTTTTATAATGTTCCAAACGTATTTGATGCATTTGCTCGCATCTTTCGTAAAATAGTTCTTTGTCTGCCTCGTCAAAACAATTAACAAGTTTGTCCAGAAGCCCTTTAGGAAATTCTGAGTATCGCGCCATTGCATCAAGTATTTCATCATTGAGCGGATATAGAGAACGAAAGTTTTTGTGAAAAATAAGTTTTGTCTCATTAACACATTGTTCTTCATTTGCAAACGTTTTTTCACCAAGTTTATATGTTGTATAATTTGTATCGAAAAATACACCCTTTCTCTTTTTTAGAAGAATTCTTATTATAAAGTCTAAATCTGACATTAGCTTGAATTTTTCGTCAAAATACCTTTCTTCTTCCAGCATTGAACGCTTAAATATCATACCCTGTCTTGAGCAAGGCATTGCCTGAAACGCATTATACATCGCTGGCATAAATAGGAATACGTAACCATCAGGATGTCTACAGTAAGCCGGAGAAAATGAGAAATCAGCCCCTGAAACTTCCAGAGTATTTACTGCGTCATAGATACCTGTTACATCATGGTAAAAGTCATCACAACTTATAAATGCAACGTATTTACCCTTTGCGTGCATTGCGCCCTTGTTCAGGGCATGGAACTTTCCGTGATCTCGCTCTGTGAAAAAGTTCAAATAACCCTTGTTTTTATAATCTTTTAAAAGCTCAATTGTTTCGTCGGTTGAGCCTCCATCAATCACAATATGCTCTATTCTCGGATAAGTTTGTAATTCCAGCAGAGAAACTAACAGATTAAACTCGTCTGCATGTCCATTTTCAACTATATTGAGAGTAGGTGTGATTATACTTATTAACGGATCCATATCAATTTCCTTACAACCTAAATATATCATAAATTAAGCCTTTTCCAAAATTGTTACAAGTTGTAAATTTTAGTCAAAAAACAATCCAAAAATATATAAAAATGAGTCATAATATGTGGGAATGGTTTAGTGTTTTTACGAGGAAATATATAGGAGTGTTTAGTATGGATAATACGGTTAAGATATCTCCGTCAGTAGCAGGTGCAGTCTCTGCGGTTATGGGATTAGGTGCCGGTTATACTTGTGCACCAAGAAAATATAATCTGGAAAGGTTATTAATGCAGAATAAAGACTCTTTTGAAAGAACTTTCTCGCAAGATGTGATGAGTGGTGCTTCACGCGCTGAACTTGAAGCTTTAGAGAATATTAAGACTGCATCAAGAGAATACTTTACGTCAGGAGATGCAATTCTAAAAGAACAGGTAACTCCAAATGCAAAAAAATGGTATTCTATGATCTCGGAAGTAAAAGTAAATGATTCTGCAATAAATGATGTTGAACTCCAGAAAAAGGCTTATAATAAAGCTGTTAAAGATGCAGAATATCACGAATTGAAATCAAAACTTAAGTCAGCTCGTAAAAAAGTTGCCTCTGCACCGGATAATGTCACTCTTAATCTTGAACTAAAAGACGCTGAGAGAAAATTCGCTGATGCGCAGCTTGCACTTGATATTCCGGCAAGTAAATATAGGCGAGCAAGAGAAACTTTTCGCGCAGCAAGAGATAAGGCTATACTGGAGCTACCGGACAAAGGCAGAGCCATTAGCGCTCAATGGGACAAGGTGCGTCGTGCGATGACTAACAGAGCAAATGCTATGTATGAAAAACTGGCAACTCTTTCAACATCGGATGCTCTTAACAAAGATTATTCAATTATAAAAAAATATATTCCAAAAGCACGAACAGCATCAGCTTTGTCCGGCGGAATTCTTGCCGGAATTGTGGGAGTAATAGGTGGGGTTTATTCTGTTCATAAATTCAATACGAGAGCGTAATCCTTTCATAATATCCTATCTGTCCGTTTAATATTTGTTGTAAATTGCTCGTATTATTTGTTCTTCTGTCGCTTTTTTGTCAGAAGAACTTGATTTTGCGTCTTGAATCATAATATCAAATACAACAAGATTTCCATTTCGGGTTTTAATGTATCCGCAAATGGCACTGGCATCACTCAATGTTCCTGTTTTTGCATGGAGGATATTTTTAAAATAAAGCATTCTGTTGCTAAGTGTACCTTCTCCTGATGTCGGGTATAATATTACGTAATTATCAAAATCATCTCGTTTGGTCTGTAATAAAAGGAAATCAGTCATAAAATCAGCAGTCATAAGATTATTTTTGGAAACCCCACTTCCATCAGCTATTTTTATATTTTCGCTGTTTAGTCCGTGTTTTTTGCAATATTCATCAAACATAAGCAGTGAATTTTTATGAGCACCTGTGTTTTTTACAAACACTCCACCCGCAACTTTAAATAAAGTTTCAGCAGAAAGATTACTGCTATTTTTTAGACTATCTTTCAGTGCATAAATTATTGGTCGTTTTATTTCTTCAACGAGGTAAATATTTTCTGTTGGTGTTTTCTTTTGAGGGAATGCACCACAATAATCTACTTTATTGTCACGCAGAAGTTCATCCAATTTTAAAAGAAAATATCTTTTTGGAGAATTAACAGGAATTTGTCTTGAAATTCTTGAGTTAATGACTCCGCTTACATTTATAATATCAGGAGAAATATGGTTATTTCTTGTGAACGAAATTTTATTTTCAGTTCCTGTAGTTACAAGGTTCATGAACGTAACAGGGTAGAAGGTGTTAAGCTGAATATCTGCCGGTGCCCCCTTCGCTTTCGGGTCAACAATTGCAGTTAACATATTTCTGTCAATGTTGTATGAGCTAAATTTTGGCATAGAAGGATTTAAATCATCATCCCATTGCCAACCTTCACCCCATATTACACTATCCATTACATAGTCATCAATATAGAAAACTTTCGGTTCTACTATATTTTTTTGATGAGCTGTCTTTAATAATTTATTTAGATCACTTTTTGTAAAATGAGGGTCTCCACTAAGTTTTAATAGAAGTTCATTGTTAATTGTTTTATACAAAGAAGTCGTAAAAATAAAATCTTTTCCGAGAGTGTCTTCGGCAACTGTTGAAGTTACCGCCTTAAGCGTTGATGCCGGAACTCTTGGAGTATTTTGATTGTGCTGATACAAAACTTTTCCGTTTTCCGCATTCTTTACAGAAACTGATATCGCAGAATGGTTTATTCCTGATTCATTTATAGCCTTATCAACACTAAATGTTTTTGCTTGAACAGAAATTCCGGTTAGTACTGCAATTAATGTTATAATCAGTTTTTTCATAACGTTTTTACCTCGTATTTTTCTTTAATATCCTCAAGAATTGTACATTCATTCCTATATTCTTTCATTTTATCAAAAGACAACGTACAGGTCATAAACCCTTCTTTTTGGTCTTTAATTTCTGTAATTGTTTCTCCAACATAATCAAAAATCCTTGAGTGCCCTATATTTGTTGTTTGCTCATTGATTTTTCCAGATTGCGTCAAGGCAACCATAAAAGCTTGATTTTCAATAGCTCTCGCCCTTGTAAGAGTCTCCCACGGTATTGGTTTTGAAATACCCCAAGCTGCCATATTTACAAGTAAATCAGCTCCTAATTTTCTGTATTCCCTAAAAATTTCAGGAAACCTTATGTCATAACATATCGTTATTCCGGTTTTTACACCGTCAATATCAATCAAAATTCCATTATTTCCGGCAGTAATATATTTGCCTTCCGTGCAACCGCAATAAGAATAAAGGTGATTTTTATCATAAATTGTCTTTAAATTTCCTTTTCTATCAAATATCGGACAACTGTTGTATAAATTTCCGTCATCCCCTTTTCTGATAAAGCTTCCTCCAAGAATATGCATATTATATTTCTTTGCAATCTCAGATAAAAAATTTAAAACAGAACTTTCCGATACATGTTCAGCTGTTTTTGAAAATTCTTCGCATTCCCATCCGACAGTCCAGACTTCCGGAAGCACCAAAATATCAACATCTTTTTCAAGATAACTTTCAACAAGATGCCGAACTTTTTCAATATTTGCCTGCACATTACCCGTAATCGAATTTAGTTGAAGTGCTGATAACTTCGGTCGAGATTGAGTTTCCATGGTATTTCTTTGTTAACCTCCCGATATATTTGCGGTGCCTTTTCTTCCAAGTCAAAAAGTGCATTTGCGATTTTGTCCTTATAGATTTGAAAATCCTCAGGTCTAATGTCTTCCGGTATGTAAATCGGTTCACCGTACAAATTGATAAGTCTTGTGTAACCCAACGGAGACGTCATTTTGTCCCAGCTTGGAAGTTTTACGAAATTAATTTGCGGAGAATACCAGTGAACAGGAATTATTGGAACTTTTGCCAATTGAGCAAATTTTATGATACCATTCTTAACCTGATACAACGGACCTCTGGGCCCATCAACCATAATTGCAGCAGACTCTCCGTTTTTTAACAATTCAAGAATTTGCATTGAGCCAGAAACGGCACCTTTCCTTTCTGCAGACCCGCTTATCGTTTTTATACCTAAATTTCTCACACAATAAGAAATAATCCGCCCGTCAAGTGAAGTACTTATCATAACACTAAGCTTACCTTCTTTTCGCCCAGGCAGTCCATATATGCAAAACTGATTTTTATGCCAAATTGCATACAAACAGGGTTGAGAACAATCAGGCGCATTTACATTGTGGATAATTGTTACACACTCCTGTAACTTTAATATAGCATTCAAAGCTCCTGCCGCATATTTCTCATTTTTAACGTTTATTAATCTAACCATAAAATTAAAAATATCATAAAAATTTCAATCGGGCAAGTTAGTTAAAAATCCTAATAAATACTATTCCTGATGGACTTGCGCAAATTCTTTTTTTAGATATAATTCAAGTAAGAAATATTATTTTAAAACAGGTAAAGGAAAAATTATGACATTTACAGTAACTAAAGAAAACGATAACATCTACAAGATAGATCTTGTTATTCCGGCTAAAGATGCCGCTAAAGCTTATGACGAAGCTGCGAAGAGAATTGCTCAATATGTTAATGTTGACGGTTTTAGAAGAGGAAAAGCTCCACGTGCTGTTGTTGAAAGACATGTAGGTACGGAAAGAATTAAACAGGAAGCAATGGAGTCTTTAATGCCAAGAGCTATCTCTGAAGCAATCAAAGCAAACGACTTGGATGTTATTACACAACCTTACATAACTAATTTCAACTTTACGGTTGGTCAGGATTTGACGGCAGAAGTTAAAGTAGAAGTAAGACCTGAAGTCGTTTTAGGCGCTTATAAAGATTTAAAAGTCGAAGTCGAAAGTGCCGAAATCCCGGAAGGCGCATTTGATAAAGCATTGAATAATGTTTTAAACCAATATGCAACTCAGGAACTTGTTGTTGACAGATCCACCAAAGATACGGACATTGCAGTAATTGATTTTGAAGGTTTTGCAAATGGTGAAAAAATTGTCGGCGGTGACGCTAAAAATTATCCGCTGGATTTAGGTCATTCAAACTTTATCCCCGGATTCGCCGAACAGATCGTTGGCAAAAATATTGGTGATGAATTTGAAATCAGTGTAAAATTCCCTGAAGAATATCACGATGAAAAATTAAAAGGTCAGCCTGCTGTGTTCAAAATCAAATTGAACGAAATTAAAGAAAGAAAAGTTCCTGAACTCAATGATGAGTTTGCACAAAAAGTCGGACCTTTTAAAACTGTAGACGAGTTTAAGGCTGATATTCAAAAATATTTAGATACTCAGAGAGAAAACAGCAACAGACAAAATTCTGAAAATGCGGTTTTCCAAAAGGTAATAGACGAAGCTTCTGTTGAAATTCCTCAAACAATGATTGACAGAGAAGCAGAATCTTTAACAAATGATTACAAACAAAGATTGATGTCACAAGGTCTGAGTTGGGAATCCGTTGAGAAAACTCAAGGTGCCGAAAGTCTTTCTGAAACAATTAAAGAAGATGCAAAAGTTAGGATTAAAAACTCACTTGTAATTGATCAAATTGCGAAAATTGAAAATATTAAAATTGAACCAAAAGACCTTAGCCAAAAGATTTCACAGCTTGGTGCGGCTTATGGTATGAATCAGGAAGATATGCTTAAACAAATCGGGAAAAATCCTGAAATCTTTACTTCGCTTTCTCAACAGGCACTTAATGACAAAGTCAGAGATTTTCTGATGGAAAAGAACACTGTTGAATTTGTTCAATCAAAAAAATAAGTGGAAATATAAAAATTAACTACTATAATGAAATAAGAAAGGAAAATAAAATATGAGCTTTGTACCTGTTGTAATAGAACAATCAAGCCGTGGCGAACGTTCATTTGACATTTTTTCAAGATTGTTAAGAGAACGTATCATATTTCTCGGAACTCCGATAGATGATATGGTTGCAAATTTGATTGTAGCGCAATTATTGTTGTTAGACAGCGAAAACCCGGAAAAAGATATTATGCTTTATATTAACAGTCCAGGTGGTAGCGTAACTGCAGGACTTGCAATTTATGATACTATGCAACACATCAGAGCTGATGTTTCTACGATTTGCTTAGGACAGGCTGCTTCTATGGGAGCATTTCTTCTTGCTGCCGGCACAAAAGGTAAGAGAATGGCTCTTCCTCATTCTAGAGTACTTATTCACCAACCTCTTGGCGGCGCCCAGGGTCAAGCTACTGATATCGAGATTCAAGCAGCTGAAATCATAAGAATTAAGAAAACGTTAAACGAAATCCTTTCTAACAATACTGGTCAATCTTTGAAGAAAATCGAAAAGGATACAGACCGTGATTATATCATGACACCTGCCGAAGCTCTTGAGTACGGTATGATTGATAAAGTCGTTACACGTGATGTCGTTAAAGGTTAATCTAATTAATTGATAACGACATATAATGGCTAAAAAAAGGAGAAAAAATGCCTAAACACGATGACAGCAGATTAAAATGTTCATTTTGCGGTAAATCGCAGGATCAGGTTAAGAAATTAATTGCAGGTCCCGAGGTGTATATTTGTGATGAATGCGTTGAACTTTGTAATGAAATTCTTGATGAAGAATTTTTTGAAGGCAAAGAAAAAGACGTTGAAGAAGCAGAAGCAAAAGATGAAAAACCCATTCCGAAGCCGCATGAAATTAAAGCTTATCTAGATCAATATATTATTGGTCAAGATGACGCTAAAAAAGTTCTTGCTGTTGCAGTTTACAACCATTATAAACGTCTTAAACATAACAAAGACAGTAAAACAAAAGATTCTGTCGAAATACAAAAATCAAATATTTTGCTCGTGGGACCGACAGGTTCAGGAAAAACCCTTCTGGCGCAAACTCTTGCAAAAATGCTTGATGTCCCGTTTGCGGTTGCTGATGCTACGACTTTGACGGAAGCAGGTTACGTTGGTGATGATGTTGAAAATATTCTTTTAAGGTTATACCAAAATGCGGAATTTGACAGTGCTAAGGCTGAAAAAGGTATTATCTACATTGATGAAATTGATAAAATTTCAAGAAAATCCGAAAACACATCTATAACCCGTGATGTTTCCGGTGAAGGTGTTCAGCAGGCACTATTAAAAATGATTGAAGGTACAGTAGCGCATGTTCCACCACAGGGAGGAAGAAAACACCCGCATCAAGAATTCATCGAAATTGATACAAGCAATATTCTTTTTATTGTTGGCGGTGCATTTGTAGGATTAGAAAAAATAATTGAACGTAGAACAAATGACGGATCTTCAATAGGTTTTGGCGCAAAAGCTCCTGCATCTCAAGCTGATAAGGATGCTAACGCAGTTAGACTGTTGAAGAAACTGCAACCAGATGATCTTGTTAAATTTGGATTAATTCCTGAATTTATCGGTCGTGTTCCGATTTATGCAGTTCTGGATCAATTGAATGAAAAAGCCCTGAAAAACATTCTTACAGAACCAAAGAATGCTGTTCTTAAGCAATACAAATGCTTAATGGAAATGGATGGGGTTGATCTTGAGTTTGAGCCGGAAGCTGTTGATTTGATTGCCCAAGAAGCCTTGAAACGCAAGACTGGTGCGAGAGCATTACGCTCAATTGTTGAAGAGTTGATGTTGGACGTTATGTACGATGTTCCGACGAAAGGGAATATCGACAAATTCGTAATCACCGCAGATATGGTTAAAAACAGGAACAAGGCGGAGCTTATAAAATTACCAACAAAATCTGACGATGAAGGTAAAGAAATTAGTGCATAAAACAATAAAGGCGGATTAAAAAATTCGCCTTTATTATTACTTAACATATTTGTAAATTTAGCTTATCTGTGAAAAAATATTAGTATGGAAAAGACACTAATTTTAATTGATGGACATGCACTTGCTTTCAGACAGTATTACGCACTTGAACGCACCAATATGCAGACTGCTGACGGAATTCCGACTTGGGGTGTATATGGCTTTTTTAAAGCAATATTTGATTTATTAAAGAATAAAACATTAAATCCTGACGCAATTGCGGTTGCATTTGACGTAAGTCATCAGACTTTTCGTGTGGAAAAATATCCGGAATACAAATCAAATCGTGTTGCAATGCCGGATCCGATGAGAATTCAAATGGATTATATTTATGAAGGCTTGAAAGCTTTTAATATTCCAATTTACACAAAAGAAGGTTTTGAAGCTGATGATGTAATCGGTACTATATCAAAAGAGGCATGCGCGCTTGGACATAAAGTTTTAATTCTTACAGGCGATCAGGATGCGTTTCAACTCGTAGATAGGGACGGGTGTATAAAAGTTATCATACCTTCAAAAGGTGAACTTATTGAGTATGACTGGAATAAAATTCACGAAAAATTGGGTGTTTATCCGGATCAAGTAATTGATTATAAGGCTCTCAGGGGCGATACCTCAGACTGCATCCCCGGAATTAAAGGGATTGGGGAAAAAACCGCACAAAAACTTTTGGGCGAATATAAGACCTTGGAAAATATCCTAAAAAATTGCGAAAATATAAAAGAAAAAGCTGTAAAAACAAAAATTTGCGAAGGGATCGAAATTGCGAAATTAAGCCAATATCTCGCGACTATCGTAAGGGATGTGGACATAAAGTTTAATTTTTCGCACACAAATATTGAAGTTCCTGATGTTCAGGCTGTAACCGAATATTTAACGAAAATGCAATTTTATAGTTTTCTAAGAAGCATAACATCAATATTAACAAGCTTTGAGCGCTCACAGGATACACAGGTAAATGCTATAGAATCAATTTCGGTTGACAAGACTTCTTCTCAGAACGGACAACAACAATTGGAACTTTTTAGCGAATCTGTTCAAAACGAAATGAGCAAATTTGAGCTTGATTATAAAAAAGACCTTATAGCTGATAAAGCTTCGTTAGAAAAATTAGTTGATTTGTTGAAGAGTGCAAAGGTTTTTTCATTTAAAGTTGCGGCAGAACTCACAAATCCTATTCAGGCTTATGTTAGAGGCATTTCTTTCGCTGTTAATGCAGAAATGCAATACAATGACGGATTGTGCTGCATTGAAGAGAATATACGAGGAAAAACCTCGGTATATTATGTACCGATTACTGAAACTTCAACATTACCAATCCAAGATGTTGTTTCTTTATTAAAACCAATACTTGAAGATGAAGATCTAAAAAAAGTTGTTTTTGACACAAAATCAGAATATAATGTCTTAAAAACTTTAAATATTGATTTGCACGGTTGCATATTTGATGTCATGCTTGCCAGTTATATCAATGAACCCGCGAGAAATCACGATTTAGATGTACAGGCAATAGAACGGCTAAATCACATTATGCTACAGTTTTTACCGCTTGAATCTGCAAAAAAGAAAAAATTATCGCTTGCAGAAGCAACTGATGCAGGAGTTTATGATTATGCTTGTGATATGGCAGCAACAATAATTGATCTTACTGCATATTGGTGTAATTTGCTTGACGAAAAAGCTTTAAATATTCTTTCGCAGATTGAGTTACCACTTGCCGGAGTTCTTTCAGAGATGGAGCGTATTGGGATTTCTATTGATGTAGAGTATTTGAATACACTTTCTTCCTCTATTGATTGTTCAATTCACAAGCTTGAACGTAGGATTTTCGACCTTGCGGGAGAAGGGTTTAATATAAATTCCCCTCGTCAGGTTGGTGAAATTCTTTTTGAAAAACTCCAGTTAGGTAAGAAAAAACGAAGAAAAGGAAAAAGTTTTTCGACAAATGCTGATATTCTCGAAGAACTGGCTGAAGAATATGAGATAGCCGAACTGATTTTAAAATACAGAAAATTGGCAAAATTAAAATCCACCTACACGGAAGCTTTACCTTCTCTAATCAATCCTATAGATAACAGAATTCATACCACTTTTAATCAGACGATTACGGCAACAGGCAGACTTTCTTCCTCAAATCCGAATTTGCAGAATATTCCGGTAAGAACGGAAGAAGGTAACAAAATAAGAAAAGCTTTTGTTCCAAAGGATAGGGAAGATTTCCAAATTTTATCTGCTGATTATTCGCAAATTGAATTAAGGCTCCTTGCCCATATATCGGAAGATAAAAATCTTATAGAAGCGTTCAATTCAGGAATTGATGTCCATACTTTGACTGCATCAAAGGTCTTTGACGTTCCGGTTAACGAAGTTACCAGAGAAATGCGTTATAAAGCAAAAGCTGTAAATTTTGGAATTATATACGGACAAAGCAAGTATGGACTGGCAAAGGCTCTTGGAATCTCTGTTGAAGAAGCTGACGCATTTATTGAAAAGTATTTTATGACTTATCCTGGAATAAAACGTTATATGGATGATATTGTTGTTTATGCGACACAAAAAGGTTTTGTCTCTACACTTTATGGGAGAAAACGTTTTCTTGACAAAGAATTAAACAGTTCAAATGCCCATATTAGGGACTTTGCGAAAAGGGCAGCAATAAATCTTCCGATGCAAGGCTCCGCAGCAGATTTAATAAAACTTGCAATGATTGACGTTAATAAAAAAATTAAAGAAGCGGGGCTTGTGTCAAGAATGATAATGCAGGTTCATGATGAACTTGTGTTTGAAGTTAAGAATTCAGAACTTGAAAAATTAAAAAGTATTGTTGTCAAAGCAATGGAACTTAATCAACCTTTAAAGGTTCGTTTAGTTGTTGATGTTCGGGTAGGTGCAACATGGAAAGAATAATAGGATGTTTGATAACGTTAATATTTTTTCTGGGAATTCAAAATGCTGCATTTTGTGAACCTTCTATAATTTCTCAAAATCAGCAGGGTGGTGTTCAGACATACTCAACTCCCAGTCTTAGTACACTTGTTACACCTCAGAATGTCCCGTTTGAAGAGTGTAATAGGGTGTTTAACGTTAACTCTGATAATCTTTTTTATCTCGCGATAGCAGCTATTAATGCAAATCGTTTTGAGATAAAAGAATTTCAGGCAAAAACAGGTTACATTTTATTTGCAGCAGTTGGAAAGGAATTTCTTGCAAGTTCTGTTGTTATTGATAAGAATCGGTCAATGCTAAAAATTACACCAGCTAATAATAATTATTTTTTCGCACCGGGCATTGTTTTGAATATCTACAAATACATTGAACTCAACGCAGGAGAAAACTTACAAAACATTTCCAGAACATATTAATTTGTGCAAATTATGCAATCATTATACTAAGCTTGCACAGAACATATTGCTTTGCGTCGAATTAAAGTTTGTTCAAAAACTCTGCTTATTTGTAATTCAATGTAATTCTGTTGATTTTGATTTCTAATTTAGTTTTTCAAAAGCTTCTTCAACTGTCTGAATAATTAAACTTTTTTCAAAAGAAGTTTCGCTCAATTCTGTCGTAATCCATAAAAGATATTCAATATTTCCCGATGGACCTTTTATTGAAGAATAAGTAAGCCCTTTTATTTCATAATTAAGAGAAAGCGCGTAACGGACAACATTTTCAATAACAGAGATATGAACTTTTTTGTCACGAACAACCCCACCTTTTTCTACAAAATCTTTTCCTGCTTCAAATTGTGGCTTAATAAGAAGTACCATTTCATGGAATTGTGGATTTAAAAGCTTTTTCAAATTATCCAAAACTTTTGTCAATGAAATAAACGATAAATCACTAACCAGTAAATCAGCAAAAATATCGTTTTCATCATAGATATCTGAGACTTCACAAATCCTTAAATTTGTTTTTTCTATCACTTTAACTCTATCGTCAGAGCGAATTTTCCAGTCAAGTTGTCCGTATCCAACATCTACCGCATATACGAAATTCGCTCCATTTTGCAAAAGACAGTCCGTAAATCCGCCCGTAGAAGCGCCCGCATCAAAACAAATTCTTCCTTCAACTCTAACCGGAAATGTATCCAAGGCCTTCTTGAGTTTGAAACCACCACGAGAAACATAGGGCATTGATTTTACAACTATTTCATGTTCTTTCTCCGTATTTATCTGAAAACCGGCTTTGGTAATATATTCATCATTTATTTTTACATGCCCAGCCAAAATCGCCGCGGAAGCTTTACTTTTTGTGTCAAAATATCCTAAATCTGTCAAATATTTATCAAGTCTTTCTTTTCTCATAATCCAAGCACCTCTATGGCATTTTTAGTTGTAATTTTAGTTATATTTTCGATATCAACCTCGCGGATTTTTGAAATTTCTTCTGCTACAAATTTTACATAAGCCGGCTGATTTTCTTTCCCGCGATACGGAACAGGAGTAAGATAAGGAGCATCAGTTTCAAGAAGAAGTTTTTCCGGAGGAACTATTTTTGCAACTTCTTTCATTTTTATCGCATTTTTAAATGTCACAACACCTCCGAGTGCAAGGTAGAAGCCTTCCTTTATACATTCATGTGCAAATTCTACACTCCCAGAGAAACAATGCATAATGACTTTTGAACCGTGATTATACTCTTTTAGAATATCTAAAGTATCTTTGTGGGCATCACGATCGTGTATGTTTATCGGAAGATTAAGTTCATTTGCAAGTTCTATTTGCTTTATAAAAACATCTTTTTGCAATTCTACAAAACTCTTGTCCCAGTAATAATCAAGTCCTATTTCACCTATTCCTACAACTTTTGGCGACTTTGCATATTCTTTAATTTTATCTGCCAAATTATCATCCCAGTCTCGAACTTCTGATGGATGAACTCCTAAATAGCAATAAATTTCATCGTACTTTTGTGAAAGTTCATATACAGTATCAATGTCTTTTGGGTACGCTGAGGGAACTATTATTTTCCTGACATTTTCATTGTGAGCTTGTTTTAGCATTTCCTCTATTGAGAGTCCTTCAATCATGTTTACATGAGAATGCGTGTCTATTAAATATTTTTCTTCCATAATTTGAATTATACCATGAAGTGAATTTATGCTATAATCAGAACTATGGAAAAGAAAAATTTTAAACTGTCAATTGGTCATTTGTACCCAAAACACCTTAACCTATACGGAGATATGGGGAATGTCATAGCAATATCGAAACGCTGTGAATGGCGCGGAATTGATATTGAATATCGTGGCATTAACCCTGAAGATGAAATTCCGGAATGTGACCTCTATTTTATTGGCGGAGGACAGGACAAAGAACAGGTGTCTGTTGCCGGTTGTTTATATAAACAAAAAGATTTTCTCTTAAAACAACGAGACAACGGAGCGGTTTTTTTAGGAATTTGTGGAGGGTTTCAGCTTTTCGGTCATTTTTATCAACCGTTTGATGGGGAAAAACTTCTTGGTGTGAGTTTATTAGATGCGTATACAGTTGCGGGAAATAAAAGGTTTATTGGAAATGTAACAGCACGCACTGATTTTTTGAATCCTGAAACTCTCGTAGGTTTTGAAAATCATTCAGGCTTGACGTATTTACAAAATGAGACAAAACCGCTTTCCATAATTGAAATCGGGAACGGCAATAACGGTAATGATAAATCCGAGGGAGGAAGGTTTATGAATGTCTTCGGAACATATCTTCACGGGTCTCTACTTCCCAAAAATCCACATTTTGCCGATTACCTGATTTCACTTGCGTTAGAAAAACGTTACAAGGAAAAAGTTGAACTTGTTTCTCTGGATGATGCAATTGAATTTGCTGCGCACAAATCTGTTATTGGCAAAACTTATTAATAACCAAAAGTTTATTTCATCCGATTTTATAGTTTCAATTCAGTTCATTTGGGTTCTTTTTAAGTACTCAACCAAAATTATGATTTTTTGTAAAGTAATTGAAAATTAGAAAAAAAAATTGTATAATTTTATGGTAAAAAGGATTAGAATAAGGGGAAATATATGAAATTGCATATGCAAATCTTAATTGCGCTAGGGCTTGGAATAAAGCGAAACGGGCATATTTTTCTTGGAATTCTCGGTGGTATATTAGTGGGAATTCTGTTGCACAGTCATCCAAATGTCCTTGCTGCAAACATTTTAACATTTATTGGTCAAGTGTTTATACGATTAATTCAAATGGTTGTAATACCACTTGTGGTATCCGCAATAATAATCGGGATTACAAGTGTTGGAGATAATAAACAACTTGGGAAATTTGGGTCGAAAATGGTGCTTTATTATGGAATAATAACAACTGCAGCTGTTGCAATAGGAACGGCTCTCGCACTTATTTTCAAACCCGGAATTGGTGCCGCAAGCTTCATTGCAGCAAATGCCGCAAGTGAAGTTCAGGAAACGGTAGCGGCTACCATGCAGCAACAGCAAGGGAATATTCTAAATATATTCCTCGGATTTATCCCGAACAATCCGTTTCATTCTGTAGCTGTGGGTGATATGGTTCCGATTATTGTATTTTGCTTAATTTTTGCAATTGCATTATCAAAAGTAGGGGACGTTAACAGACCAATAGTATCATTTTTTGAATCCGTATTTGCGGCAACAATGAAAATTACAGATTGGATTATGTTTATGGCGGCTCCCGGTGTATTTGCACTCACTGCAAGCGCTGTATCAAGCTTCGGAATAGAAATTTTTTCAAGCATTTCAAAATATTTGCTTGTATTATTTATTGGCTTTTTAATTCAATTGTTCGTAGTCTATCCAATATTCTTAAACCGTTTTTCAAAAGTATCAACAGTAATGCTATATTCAGCAGTAACAGAAGCAATGATGGTTGCATTCGGAACAGCAAGTTCTTCCGCAACATTGCCGCTAACAATAGCTTGCTGTGAAAAACGCGGGATTTCACATAAAATATCCAGCTTTGTACTTCCTTTAGGTGCGACTTTAAATATGGACGGTACGGCATTATTGCAAGTAGTTGCCGTAATATTCCTTGCTCAAGCTTACGGAGTACCACTTGATATCTTTTTAATTATTCAAATTGCAATTTTGGCAATAATTGCATCGTCAACTTGCGCAGGAATTCCCGGAGCAGGATTGATTACAATAGCACTAATCCTGAACGGAATGGGCTTAAGTCCGGAACAACTGGTAACAGGATTTGCATTCTTGTTTACCATTGAGAGAATTACAGATATGATGAGAACTCTCGTCAATGTAACTTCAGATGTTGTTGTCGCAGCAGCAATAGCTGACAATGAAAACGAAATCAATTATGATTTATTGAATAATCCTGCAGCATATGAGGAAATCGCGTAATATAAAAGTTAAAGGAAATTAAATTAATGTTAAATGAAAAAGAAGAAAAGATTATAGATTTAAGAATGGTACTGGCAAAAATTCAATCGCAAATCAATGAAATTTATCCATTTAATATAATAATGCAAATCAATCCTGAAAAAACCCATAATGGATTTATAATTACTATTGATAAAAAATCTTTCAAGAAATATGGAAAAGATGTTTTGGAAGAAATTTTCAAGTACTTCAAAATGGAATTCAAGGTTAATGCAGATTTAATATATGAAAAAAGGAAAAAATCATTTTTCTCCAAAGATATACAAATTTATTACGTAATTAAAATAAATTGATTAAAAGTTCCCGCCAAAAGCGGGAATTTTTATGATAGAATTTGTTTATGAAAAATATTACAGATAGTGCTGCTTCAAAATTTTTAGGTAAAAAAACAGAAACAAACGAAAAGTATACACCTTCACTTCTCGTTCGGGTACCAAGATTTGAAAACAGAATGCAATACAAAATTAACAATAAAATGCTGCCTTTTAAAGGTTGGGACGTCTGGCACGCATACGAATTTTCGTCAATGACTGAAAATGGACTTCCTGTAACCAGACTTTTGAAACTTAAATATTCCTGCGAAAATGAATACTTAATAGAATCAAAGTCGTTAAAGCTTTATCTAAATTCTTTTAACATGTCAAGATTTGGAAAAACTCAGGAAGAATGCCTTGAAATTTGTAAAGAAGTAATTGAAAAAGATTTGTCGGACAAACTCGAGACTAAAGTTTTTGCACACTTTATCCCGAATTCAATTATTCCGGTCCAAATATACTCAAATTTTATAAATTTAATGGAGTTTATTGATGAAAGCACTTTAAAAATTGAAAAATTCAAGGAAGCCCCTGAGCTTTTAGAAATAAAAAAAACAGACCGTAAAGAGGAATATTTTTTCAAGTTTGATTCTTTACGTTCAAACTGTCGAGTAACACACCAACCGGATTTCGGAGACGCTTTTATTTATTACAAATCAAAGAACCATATAAAAGAAGATTCTCTTGTGAAATATCTTTGTTCATTTCGGTCTGAATATCATTTTCATGAAGAATGCTGTGAAATGATTTTTAAACGGATTTTTGACATTCTTGAAAAGGATGACGAACTTTGTGTGTCAATTCTTTATACCCGCCGCGGGGGGATTGATATCTGTCCATCCCGCTGGAATAAAAACTGTCCGACCGATGTATTAACTCTGATTGATATAGAAAAATTCGCCAGAAACGGAGTTAAACAATAATGAATAATAAAAAGTTTGGAGATGCAGGAGAAGACTTAGCATGCAGATATCTGCAAAAAAACGGCTACGAAATACTTGAGAGAAACAAGCATTACTCCAGATATTGCGAAATTGATATTATTGCAAAACATAAATCAACGACAATTTTTATTGAAGTTAAAACCCGTAAAACAGCTAACTTTGGAACCCCTTTCGAGGCAATTACCAAATCTAAGTTTGAAAACATAAAAAAAGGTGTCCAATATTACCTATCTGAAAACGACATTAAAAACTACAGAATTGACGTTATCGGAATAACAATTAAACCGGAGTTAAAAATTGAACATCTGAAAAATGTTTCACTATAAATTTAAGACTAGCGACGGGGATCAAAATGCCACGAAAGTATCATTCGCCTCACCATACCGAGAACTGTTAATTTGCCTGAAGAAACAAACTTATTATATCATTTACCATAGAATACTGACGGTGAAGCTTTTGAGTCTGATTTTCAAGCATTCCTATTTGACGTCTGTATTCGGAAATATTACTTTGGCACTCTCTGGCTGACGCATTAATATTTTCTTGCACCTGTTGCGCCTCCTGAAGCACACTCTTCATAGAAATTCCAAGAGCTTCCATTGTTTGCTTTATAATCTGCGCACCGGTCTGTTTAGAAACATTCGACGGCAATTTTGAGATTAATTGCTTCAAAATCTCAACATTTGCAGGAAGCTCAAAATCATCGAATTCAGCCCCACCAAAAGTATCGTTCAATGCTGAAACCTGAACTGTCGGTTGCTCAATATTTGAGGCAAAATGGAATGCCGGTTTCGGTATTTCCGGAGTAAAAGAATTGACTACAGGTTGCTCTTCTTGGACTTCATTAGTTTGAACATACTCAAACGGTTGGTTCATAATTTCAGAAGTTTCTTCAACCACCGCCTCCGGCTGCTCTACTGCCGTAAATTGGGGCTGTAATACATCTGAATCTGTCTGCTTTCTCAGTGCGTCAACAATCTTCTTTCCTACACCGTCTGTCATTCTGTTGCTTACCATTTTATTCCTCTATTTTATTTTTTTTACTGAACTAAGGAAATTATATATAGGACACAAATATATTTCAAGCCAGTTGAACACTTTAAGAGAAAATAATTACGAAATGCTAAGAAAATTGCTATTCTTTATCTTTTGTAATAAACTGAGAATAATGATATAGAGGGAAATATGACTAAAAAAGTTTACATAAGCGTTTATGACAAATCAGAAATTGCTGATTATGCAAGTGTTTTGCAGGAAAAATTTGACTATGAAATAGTTTCATCCGGTGGTACACTTGAATATCTGTGCAAAAACGGAATTATGGCTTTGGATATTGCAGAATTAGATGTACAAGAAAAATTTGGAGAAAAGAATTTTTTAGAGAATTTTGTGCGCCAAAATTTTGATATGGTTATCGTTAATTTCTGTTCGGCAGTTCAAGTTGCCTCCGAAACGGATGATATAAGAAAGTTTGCGGAAACAATTAATCTTTTTGATTACTCTATTTTGCGAGCTGCTGCAAAGTGCTTTGAAGATACGATTTGCGTAACCGGTTCCGAGGATTTTTACAGTTCAATCAATGTAAATTCCTACGACAGACAAAAACTTGCTTTAAAAGCTTTCAACTACCTTGCTGATTATGATTCAAATATTACCGAAATAATCGGAGAATATTCGGATAATGAAAAGCGCAGACAAATAAATCTTACAAAGCTGTATGAGTTAAAGTACGGTTCAAATCCTCATCAGCGAGCTTCTCTATATACAACGGGAGAAATGGCTGATTATAAAATTTTAAACAACAAAGAACTTACGCACAATGATATTTTAAATATAACTACAGCATCCAGTATCATGAGTGAATTTTACGACATGAATGCCGTTGCGATTGTTAAAAACAATCTTCCCTGTGGAGTTGCCCTCGGTCAAAACCTTTATGACGCATATTCTAAAGCATTTGACTGTGATCCGTTTGCAACTTTTGACGGCACTATTGCCTTCTCTCAAACTGTCAATTTTGAAATCGCAAAACACTTAAACTCAATGGATGTAAAAGCTGTTGTTGCACCTTATTACGATGAAGATGCTCTTGAATTGCTAAGAAACATGCCTCATTTAAAAATTGTAAGGCTTACAACACCTTTCAAAGATTTTAAAAATATTATCAGAGAAGAAATGACAGTTACACCATTTGGAACTCTTATTCAAGAAACAAATAAAAGTGAACTGGACAAATACCTTTTCAATGTTGTAACAAAAACAAAACCAACAACAGAGCAGCTGGAAGACGCTATTTTCGCGTGGAAAGTCGCTAAATTCGCAAGAACAAATGCGGCGGTAATTGCGAAAGATTTCAAAACAGTTGCTATAGGACAAGGTCAACCAAACTTAATTAACGCAGTTGAACTTGCAATGGATTCTGCTTGCGACAATTCTAAAGATGCAGTTCTTGCGTGTGATGAGTGTATTCAATCAGTTGATTGTATTAATGTAGCCGCACAAGGGCGAATATCTCTAATTATTCAACCGGGCGGAGGATTGAAAAATCGCGAAATTATCACAGCTGCCGACAAATACGGAATTGCAATGGCTGTAACAGGAATTCGAAACCTGAAATTTTAAATTATTAACGAAACTTAACTCAAATTCTCTGTCCGGACTTTGAGTCAAAGAAGTAGATATCCTTAAGATTAATACTCAGGTCAACAGAATCTTCAATTTTAAATTCAGGTGAAAGCTTCGCGCTGCATCTATTTTCACCAATGTTAAAATAAATAATTTTTTCACTACCGAGGAGCTCTGACATTTCTATTTTTACATTCAATTTAATATCTCCGCCACAAACCATCTTTTCGGGACGAATACCCAAAATAACATCTCCTACCCTCGGACTATTTTCACAACAAAATTCCAGTCCTGCAAATTTAATTTTATTGTCCTCAATTTTAGCATTAACAAAATTCATTTGAGGAGATCCTACAAAGCCGGCAACAAACATATTTGACGGGTTATTATAAATTTCTTCGGGACAATCAACCTGTTGTATCAAACCTTTTTCAAGAACAACAATTCTATCGCCCATAGTCAACGCTTCTGTTTGATCATGTGTGACATAAATAAATGTTGTTTGAAGTCTTTCGTGCAGTTTTTTAATTTCTGCTCTCATTTGAACTCTCAACTTTGCATCAAGATTTGAAAGCGGCTCATCCATCAAAAAAACCTTTGGATTTCTAACAATCGCGCGTCCCAAAGCCACACGCTGCCTCTGTCCACCCGAAAGCTGTTTGGGTTTTCTATCTAAATACTCGGTAAGATTAAGAATTTCCGCAGCTTCTTTAACTTTTTTTTCAATAGTTTTCTTATCAACTTTTCGCATCTTTAGACCGAATGCAATATTTTCTCGGACTGTCATATGCGGATAAAGAGCATAACTCTGAAATACAAACGCAATGTCGCGATCTTTTGGCGGAATATCATTGACTTTTTTATCACCAATTAAAATATCGCCGCCTGAAATTTCTTCAAGTCCTGCAATCATTCTGAGAATTGTTGATTTGCCACAGCCGGAAGCCCCAACAAGAACTACAAACTCTTTATCTTTTATTTCCAAATTAATTCCGTCTATTACGACTTTAGAGTCGTATTTTTTGCAGACATTTCTTAACGCTACACTACTCATCTTCTAAAATCATTCCTCTTTCAACAGGTAAAATTATGTTGAATACAGTTCCCTTCATAATTTCTGATTCCGCCCAAATATCACCTTTTAGTTTATTTGCAAGAATTTTTGCGGTACCTAGACTAATTGCTCTCACAAAATTCTTTTTATTGCTTTTTTCCAGTTGTGTATAAGGTTCAAATAACCCGTCCAGCTCAGTTTCCTGAAGCCCTACACCTGTATCTTTAATCGTTATAAAAATATATGATGAAAGATTTTCCTCACTTACAATCCCCATTCCAGCTCTTCTGAGAACATCAACATCCGGAGTCGAAACTTTAACATTAATTGAACCAATTTCTGTTAACTTAATACTCGTTTCAAGAATATTTTGCAATATTGATTTCAGAATTTTCTCATCCGTTGTTACAAGATTGTCTTTTAAAGCTTCATTGTCAAAATTTATTATCAATTTTTTTGCTGAAGCTAAATTTTCGTTTGCTCTTACCATCTCCTGAAGAGTATTTACAACATTGAAAGGTTTTATGTCAAATTCCGTAAGTGAAGTTTCCGCCTTTGAATATTCAAAAAACTTATCCATAAAGATTAAAAGCTCTGAAGCATTTTTGTTAATTATTTTTACGTATTTATTTTGTTTTTCTGAGATTTCTCCGCCAAGTCCGTCAATAAGAGCATTTGAGAACCCTATTATGGATTGAAGCGGAGATTTAAAATCATTGGCAAGTTTTGAAAGCATAAGGTTTTTGTCTTTATTAAGTCTTCCTGTTTTTTCGGCATTAGCAAGAACTTTTGTCATTGTAGTAACGTCTCGTACTGTAATTATATATTGATCTTCAATTATTGAAACATTCATTTCGATAAAAAATTCTTCACCATCAGTCGCAACGGCACCAGCAATAACTGCTGTATGCTCTTCTGCTGATTTATTCATCAATTCAATGCCATTACTAACAAAATCTTCAAAATACAAGTCAACTTCATCAGAATGATCAATGTTGAACATATAATCTGCAGCTCTGTTTGTCCACAATATCCGCCCGTCACAATTGCTTATCATGACCGCATCCGGTAGTTTTTGTAAAATTTCTTTTAAATTGATGCCCGAAAATAAATTAAAAAAATTCATATTGCCTTAAATCCTATTTTATTATATAATAAATTAAACAATATAAAATGGCTTTAAATTTTGAAAATTGTTAAATTTTGTAATATTTTTTCCGTTTAACTAGCAAAAAAAATGATTTTTATGTTTTAAAGCTATAGAACGCGGGTGAGATTTTACAGGTTAAGTAGTTAATAAAACAAGACAATAGTTAAAAGGCTGTATTTCCCCAAACTTTTGAAGATATTACAAAAAATCAGGTACCCGAAAACGTAAAGGATGTGAGCCATGAGAGAAATTAATAACAATTCAAGTAATTTGAATTTTTCAGGCATTCAAAAACTTAATCATCAAAAAGACAATCAATCGGATGCGTTTGACATTAATCCGAGCGACAACTCAGAGTTGCCGGAAAGCAGTGATTTATCTCAAATGCCTACTGCAGTTATCGGACGTTCTCTTATCTCAAAGTCAGATTCCGTTGATAATGATGTTAAATTTATGATGAAAAATCCTGATTTATGTGCAAATGCTAACAAATTTTTTGACATCGCTGAAGAGCAATCAAATTACGAAAATGCTGCGAAGTTGATGGATGGCTTTGTTAAAGAATTCCAAAAGTAGTATTTACTATTGTTTTTTTAGAATTTCATATAAGCCTCTTATGGCAAGCTTATAACTTTCATATCCAAAGCCTGAAATTTGCCCCTTACAAACCGGAGCGATCAGTGATTTGTGGCGAAAATCTTCACGTGCATGAATATTAGTCATGTGAACCTCCACCGTCGGAATGTTCACTGCAGATATTGCATCTCTTATGGCTACACTTGTATGAGTATAAGCTGCCGCGTTTATAACAATCCCGTCAAACTCGTTTAGCGCACTCTGAATTTTTTCTACAATTTCGCCTTCGTGATTACTTTGATAAGTTTCTATGTCAAGTCCAATTTCAAAAGAATACGCATATAAATCTTTTTCCAAATCTTTTAATGTCTTGTAACCATATTTTTCCGGCTCCCGAATGCCAAGCATATTCATATTAACGCCATTTATAACCAAAATTTTCATAATTTTATCTCCTGTAACAATTGTAATATAAAACTTGCAAATTGTAAATTTTTATTAATTTTTTGATTACAAATGTAACAAAAAAAGCATGCTTGACATATCATGCATGTACAACTATCCCCAAATCTCCTCCCAAGATTATTGTTCAATGTCGCACAAAGATTGTGTGACTTTTTTTTGCTTTAAAAGTGCAAGAGTACACTTTAAAAAAGGATAGATACTATTTTTAACAGGAATTAAACGTTATGTATTTTTCACTATTCTGAATTAAAACCTAAACGCTTGAGAAATACTTTGATTTAAACGTCCCTGATAAGCGCCAAGTTCACTTGTTATAATCTGCATTCTTATTCGGTATTGTTCCATCTGAGTATCTAGTTTTTGTTCCATTGCTTTCAATTTTGCCTGTCGCTGATTTAATTGTTTCACTACAGGAGAATCAGGAGAATAATCAGTGCCGACCTGCATCAAATCACTATTTGCAAAAGCCAATGCTGATTTTGCCTGCATACAGAGACTCATTTTATATTCTAAATCAATCTTTTCATTTAATAAGAATTGAACACGACTTGAATCTGTAATGACACCCATTTTACTACCCTTTATCTTGTTTCGTTAAGATTGTTTCCTTTAAGAAAAGTATGTTGATTATTTTCAGCAATCAACTGTTCCATTTTTTTAAATTGGTGCATATGATAATTCAATCGGTATTGAGCCATTTTCTTTTTCTTACCCATAGTAAGAAAATCTCTGATTCCGTCAACAAAAGAATTCATCATTGCTTTTATTGGATTTTTTCTTATCAGAAAGTTTTTTGAATATATCGCGAAGTCTATAAATCGTCTTATATTCATCTCTAAAGTATCACGAAGCATATTGTTCCTTTACACTTTAGACCTACAAATATATAAAAACATTTTTTTTGTAAGAATTGCGTGAGGTTCAAATTTTTCTTAACATGTCTTTACACATTTTAAGTCTTTTTTACTATTCATGTCATTACATTGCTTTTATCGGCAAAAATTCACAAAAACTTTAGAGATTTTTAAGAAATTTTAAGAAAAAATTATAAATTTTGAATAGCTTTAGAATCGCCATCAATAGATTCTTTAAGCATTTTCTTAACAACATCACCTTGAGTATCAAGCATTTTGCACACAGTTTCAATATTTCTTACCTTGTTGGAAAGAATTACATCAGCATTGGCAGTGATATTACCAGTAACATTCTGATAAGCTGCCAAAGCCGCAGACGAAGTTCCCTGCATCAAGTTACCCATAACCATAGCAGGAAGTCCATATTCACCCAAATAAGGTGCGGCAGCCTGCATAATACCGCCCCAACCTGAGATAACACCGGCAACCGGTAATACAATATTTCTTGCAGCCATTCCAAATCCGTTTGCGGTGCCCACACCATATGCTGCCGCACTTGCGACATCAGCAATTCCTGAAATTCCGGAGGCATAACCCGTTGCAACACCGCTATCAGTCCCCCATCCGGACAAAATTGATGCTGCACCGCCTGTTGCATAACCATCTAATCCCCAAAGCACAGGCGCAGCTCCACCACCCGGAAAACCGGAATAGTTATACAGTGAATCAATACCAAAAGAAGAACTGCCGGACAATTGCGACGCGTAAGAAGTTCCCGGAACATTCATAGACTCTGAAGCTCCAAATATTGTTGAAAAAGAGGATGGAGCAATCAAACTAGCCATTCGATACAAAAAGTTTCCGGTCATTTCAAACCCTGTACCAGTTCCACTTCCTGACACTGTCAAATCACGGAGTTTATCGTATGTTTCAAACAACTGAGCTTTGGCATCACCGCTTGCAGAGCCAAATTTATTTGCTATTACCAGATAACTGTCATTTTTGTAAGACATTTTTAACCTCTTTTTATTTCTATGCTACGTTAAGCAAATTCTTATTAATCAAAAGTTTTGAAAGTTGATTCGATATTCTTTTCAATAACTTTTTTAACTGCGTCCATTTCTGTTTGAAGCGCTTCTTGTTCAGTGTCAAGCTGTCTTAAACGAAGTTCCAGAGTTCGATCCTGTTCTTGAATTTTTTCAGTTTTTGCATTTATATCTGCAAGTTTTTTTTCATAAACCTGTTGATTATAGTTGTATTGATTCATTGCATCATCATAAGCTTCTTGATCTGTAACAGTTTCAGTTTTAAGAACTCTTGTAACAGATGAACTTTCGAAACGAACGGATTGAGCACGTCCATCATCATCAAAATCAACCATTGCACGGTCAGTTGTTTCAATTTTCGTTGAAATTGATTGTGCGCCATAATAATTCAATGTAGCTTGATTTTCTGTAGGAGTTGACTTATCAGGAGCACTATTCCAAGTATTCATCAAGTCTTCTTTACATACAAAATATCTTTGTCCACCGTCTTTCCATGTATAAATGGTAGACTTTGAGGCAGCAAAACTTGTATCAGGCCAATCTTTCAAAATTTGATTGTAAGCTTCGAGTTGCTCCTTATCTTCAGAATCATATAGATCAAGCTGAATATTTCCGAGATATATAGGAGCACCTGAACTTACCGTATAATCGGTAGCTTCACCTGTACCATTAATTACAGAATCCATATCGGCAGAAGAAACAAAATGAATTCCATCAGTATCATCAGTGTATGTGTAAAGATTTTCCGGACCAATACTTGCAAGAGACGGGTTTTGAGCTACAGCCTTATAGTAAGCGTCTTCCAGCTCTTGGTCGCCTTCTTCATACTTTGTACACTCGTATCCGTTTGCAGTATATGTACCATCCGCATTTTTTACATAAGTATTAGCATTTAAAGTTCCTTGAGTAACTTTGCCACTTTTTAAACTATATTCTGCAGCATCTGCTACACCATTTGCAGCCTCTTCGAGTTGGTCTTTAAGGACAATGTGAACATTATTTCCGGCATCTTTATAAGTCATTACATTTGCAGGATCGGCATTTTTTATCTCTTCAAAGCTGTTCGCAGCCAAATCATACATAGCCTTCTGATCCGGATCATTTTCGTCATACACACTGCAATCTCTTCCGTTCACCTTATAAGCGCCGTTATCAACCTGAACTTTGTTTGCTTCAACAGTTTTGTTATCAACTCTGTCTGTTACATAAACCTGGGGATTTCGCTTTTGATTTTGGATACCAGTGTATATATCTGAATAATGGTAATGAGTTACGAGATAATTGTATCCGTCCGGATCATTAGCAAGAGACTCCATGCTTGAAATTGTTTCACCAACAGTACCATCTTCATAAGAATACTGCACTGTAGTAAAATCTTGCGTACTTGGAGCAGTAGGAACTTCCAGAGCAAGAAGGTCATTAAAAGTATTTGCGCTCTGGTTTGCAAGTGCAGTACGTGCTTGGTTTACCTGCTGTCCTTCATATTCCACGTTTGTCTTTCTTGCGGTTAAGCCTAAATATCTTGCCTGTGATGCTGCCATGCCCATAAAGCTCTCTCCTTATATTAAAACTCTTTTTATACCTGCTACATTTTTAGGTTTAATGATACTTTTTTAAAAGTCAACATTTCCTAAAATAATTATACAGTATATCCGAAAGAATATACAGAATAACATACCAAAAATCATCTGTTTAGATGGGAAGAAATTAATAAAATCATATTTTGATAGGAATATTATTGGCAAGGGCAGCGGCAACTATGCCGCCACCTAAAAAGTAGCAGACCGCCTTTAATAAAGGCGGTCTGCTACTAATTTAACTAATTATTCAATTAATCTTCTGTATTTTCAGTATCTGGTTCTGAAGCCGTAAGTGCGATACGTTTATCAGCCGGATTGAATTTCAGGATGTAAGTTTCAACTTTGTCTCCAACTTGAAGAATACTTTCTTTTTTATTTTGTAATTCAACTACTTCATTGTGAGGCAACAAAGCTTCAACACCTGGGAAAACTTCCACAAAAGCACCAAAATGCTTGATTCTGGTGACTGTACCTTCAACTTTGTCACCTTCTTTAATCTGCTTTTCAGCTTCAAGCCATGGATCCGGTTCAAGATTTTTTAAACTTAATGAAACTCGTTGTTTGTCATGATCTACCGCTATAACTTCAACATCTATTTTGTCGCCAACTTTAAGAATATCTGTCGGATGATCAATCCATCTCCAAGAAAGCTGTGATAAAGGCAGAAGTCCATCAATCCCGCCAAGGTCAATAAATGCCCCAAAATCGGTAATTCTTACAACATCACCTTTAACAATCTGACCTGCTTCAATCTGCGAGAATACATTTTTACGTGCTTCAACCGCATTGTCTTCATAAACCTTTTTGTTAGATAAAATAAAGTTATTTTGCTGCGAATCCAGAGTCAAAATTTTTAGCTCTAATTTGCTTCCAATTTCAAGCTCAGATTCCTTACTTCTCAATTGAGAAGAAGGTACAAACCCTCTTACACCGGAAATTTCAACAAGCACACCACCTTTAACAATTCCAGCAACAGTACCGAGAATCGTCTCATCGTCCGCTTTTGCCTTTTCAAGCTCTTTCCAAGCGTACGCAAAATCGACTTTTTTACGAGAAAGGAGGAACTTTCCGTCTTCATCTTCTTCTCTAATAATGAGAAATTCATATTCCTTACCTTTTTCTAATTTTGTTTCAACATTTTCGTCTTTATCAACTGCTTCGCGGGTTGGAACAACCGCAATTGTCTTCGCCCCGATGTCGACCATAACACCCTGACCATCGTAGCCACAAACGAGACCTTTTACTAAATCACCTTTTTGAAAGTTATAGTCATATTTTTTCAATAACTCTTCAAAATCTAATTCATCTGATGCCATATTTACTCCATTGTCATTGACACTATTCTATTAACGATGTTATTATTGTAACAAATTTTTAGAAATTTGTAAAGATTTTGTGTATTTATTTAACATTAGTAGTTATGGAAACTATATCATTTTTTGCATTTTCTAACATTTTTGCAACTGTTTCAAAAAGATTTGGTCTTGAACCCCTTGCACCTTTTGCGCCAAGTAATTCCTTATCTTTATTCAAATGAAAACAGGCAACGTCCTTGTTATTTGAAAATACATATATTTTTGATTCATCTTTCAGGTTTACTGTTCCTGCGAGTTTTAACTTATTTGCTTTTGCGTAATTTACAAGATTAAATGGTTGTACTGCTAATTTGTTCATAATTTTCTCCTTTTATTATATATCTGTGCATATAGAAACAGGACATAAAAAAATTTGTTAAATGCCCTGCTTTTATTAAGTTATATTAACATTTAATTTAAGCCCCAAGCGATTTAACCAAATTAACAATTGCACTTTCTTGAATTTCAATTTCTTCAATTCTTGCTTTTGTTTGTTCAATTAATTCTTTTGGCGCATTTGCAACGAATTTTGGATTATTAATGCGTCCTTCAAGAGATTTTTTCTCGCCGATAAGTTTATCCAATTTCTTTTGTTGACGAGCAATTTCTGCATCCAAATCAATTAATTCGGCAAGCGGAACAATAATTTTGGAAGCAGAAACAAGCGCGGTTGCACTTTTTGGTGGTATTTCAGCATCCATATTTGCGTAAGAAATATTCTCAACACGCGCAAGACGCTTAATGTAAGATTCGATTTCATTAAAAATAGGCTCTTCTTCTTTGTCTGCACGAATTTCAATATCGAATTTAACTGACATTGCAATGTTAAAGCCCTGACGAAGGTTTCTCAAAGATTTTATCGTTTCAAAAACGAGTTCCATTTCTTTTGCTTCTTTTTCAAACTTCATTGAATCAGAATAAACAGGAAAATCTGCGACAATAAGTGCTTTAAACTTGCATTCTTTTGGTATTAGCTGCCATACTCGTTCGGTGATATGTGGCATAATTGGATGAAGCATTCTCAATGCCATATCAAGCACATATCTTAATACTCGCTGAGTGTTAAGTTTAAGATTTTCGTCTTGCAATTGGATTTTCGCAATTTCAACATACCAGTCACAATAACTGTTCCAGAAGAAATCATAAAGAATATGCGCAGTTTCGCCAATTCTGAAAGTTTTGATATTTTCATTAATTTCTTTTGCTGTTTCATTCAACCTATTCAAAATCCACTTATCCGCAATTGTAAGACTATCAAAGTCAACATCCTTATTATCAACACCGGAAAGGTTCATTAATACAAATCTTGAAGCGTTCCATATTTTATTTGCAAAGTTTCTTCCGTACTCAAATCTTTCATCACTAACCTTGATATCCTGACCGCCATACGTACAAAGAGAAGTCATAGTAAATCTCAAAGCATCGCTTCCATATTTGTCAATAATTTTGACCGGATCAATTGTATTACCTTTGGATTTAGACATCTTCTGACCCTTTTCGTCTCTAATAAGCCCGTGAATATAAACGGTCGAAAATGGAGCTTCTCCGGTGAACTCAAGCCCCATCGTAATCATTCTTGCAACCCAGAAGAAAATAATATCAAATCCGGTAACAAGAGTTGTAGTCGGATA
>CAZCIW010000010.1:0-43917 GCA_964499135.1 uncultured Muribaculaceae bacterium | reverse complement strand
CCTGCGACCTCTACCACCCCAAGGTAGCACGCTACCAAGCTGCGCCACGTCCCGATATTATACAATTGTCAAATTCGTAAAACTTGCGTTTTACTCAGGTACGCTACCACCTCTCACAAATTGATACTCAATCAATTTGTTCGGCAGAGTGCCACGTCCCGATATATAAAGTTTTCAATCACAAAACCAAAGTTTTTCCAAAACTTTAATTCTAATTAAAAATATCGGGATGACAGGATTTGAACCTGCGGCCCCCGCGACCCGAACACGGTGCGCTACCAAGCTGCGCTACATCCCGATATTTATAGATTGTCAAATTCGTAAAACTTGCGTTTTACTCAGGTGCGCTACCCCTCTCACAAATTGATACTCAATCAATTTGTTCGGCAGAACTACGCCACACCAAGAATATTAACACCTAAATCACAAATGTCAATTGCTTCCGTGTATTACTAGTGTTTGTTTTTTCGCTCTTTTATATCATCGCTTGTACGAGTATATTTTTGAGTAATTGCATCTATGTCTCTTTGTGTTATTCCTGAAGTTACACCCTTTTGATTCAGGCACATTGCAGAGGCTTCTTCCCCTTCACAGAGCCCATATACCTTATCTAAACCTAGAATATAACCGATTTCATTAGTAACACTTTTTCGTAAATCTTCAGATTGCGCAACTTCACCACCGCGTGTTCGTGAATATACAGTTAACGATGCCTTGCTGATGAACCCTTCATCCATGTTCGTAAAATATCCGGTCGTTTCACTACGTTTCGATTGCGTCAAGTAGTACGGTGCATTCTCGTCTTTAAATTCTACTCTTATTGGTGCATTGTTTGCAGCAAAACGTGTTGTTTGGTACCTAAACTTTAAACGATTGCCTGATGCTTTATTCCAGTCCTCAAACACTGAACGTACTATACCGCTGTTTTCATGTTCCGGCAAATAAACGTCAATTGAGGTCATTCCCCATCGCGGCATTGAATAGGCAAAAGCTCCGCCTGCCGTTAGTAATAATGTTCCGATTAGTAATAATGTCTTCTTCATATATTTATTATAACACATATTTTGTTTTTTGTAAAAATAAATTATCCTATTATGGGTATTGAATTTTACATTTGTTTAAATTATCCTGAAGACAAGTTATAGTAATCAAAACAGACAAGGGAGAGTAAATGCTTATTTCAGAAGAGTTAAAAGAAATTAACGAAATAATAAAAGATTTGGCATTATTCATAAGGCAGGATGAAATTATACAACCTGATTTTGCTGAATATATAAAAACTATCGGGATAAATTCAAATTCTACAGGTGTTCAGTTTCAGGCAGCTTGTTTTAATTATATTTTTGAAAGAAGACTAACATCTGAAGCTAAATCGGTTTTTGATTTATATCTTGAACGCAATGAAGGTTTGACAGACGAAGTTAAGCGGATTGTTGAAGAACTTAAGACTTCAATTGCTTCAGTTTTTGAAGTTAAGAAAGTCTTAAAGAACGGTTTTTGCCTGTATAATATAGTAAATGAAAAAAGTTACGAGGTATTGTCACTTGTTAAAATGACTTCTTTTCGCGGAATAGGGGCGGGACAATTTGTTGTCGCCAGAATTTTTTATCATAATGACAATGTGTATCTTCTTGAAATTTCAGGAGTTTTGTCATCTACCAAAAAAGATGAAGCATTTCGTTATGCAGTTGCAAAGATTGTTCAAAATCCTGAGATTGTGTATTTGGATAATCCTGAAAAACAAAAAGAAATTGAGGATGAAGTTTCTAACATTTATGAACGTTTCATTGAGTACTTTGGTACAGATGAAATCATAACTACAAACCGTTTCGCAGATGATTTAATCGGTTTATTCAATGATTACTGCGAGAGTGGCGAAAAATCAGACTATACAGATAAAGTTCAAAATCCTGAAACTTTCGGCTTCTTCAATGTAAAAGAATTCAATAACAGTTACAGTAATTTTTTGGAAAATTCTCTTGGCGGATTTTCATCTCATGAAGAAACTTATGATGTCGGAATTATTTTCGATAAAGAGCTTGGCATGTATGCTGTACCGTTTTACGGAACATTTAACCGCATTTTTGAGGTTGACAACGTGACAGAAATAACGAATTATGACAAATGCGTTGAATATTTCCTTATGAACGATAAAATTTCTGCAAATATATTGAAGCGTGTTGCAGCAAAACATCAAAACTTTATGGAAGTTATTAACAGCGTTATTAAAAATAGTTATAAATTTGATGAACTTCTTGAAAAGTTTAAAATGCGCTACATGAAAAATAAAATCTATTCTTCAACCACAGTATTATATAAGTCAAAGGCTTTTTCAAACACTCTTGGCATTATTGAAGAGGCTGAGGAAAAACCACAAATTGACACAACTAATGTTGGAAGAAATGACCCTTGCCCCTGCGGAAGCGGCAAAAAATTCAAAAAATGCTGCGGAGCTAATTTATAAACAATGAGGAAATTTTAGAAACGTATGAAAGATGAATTATTAGCGATATTGGAGAAAAACAGCCGTATAGATTTTTCGGAACTTGCGGTTCTTCTGGGAAAGAGTGAAGAAGAAGTTTTGAAAAATATTGAAGAATTGGAGAAAAGCGGTGTCATCTGCGGGTACCATACTTTGATTAATTGGGAAAAGACCTCTATAGAAAAAGTTATGGCACTTATTGAAGTTAAAGTCACTCCGCAAAGAGGGCGTGGATTTGATAACATCGCAGAAAGAATTTACAATTACCCTGAAGTCAAGGCTGTGTATTTAATTTCAGGCGGATACGATTTACTTGTTATCTTAGAAGAAAAAACATTAAAAGAGATTGCAAATTTTGTTTCGGACAAACTTTCGACACTGGATAGTGTTTTGAGTACGGCAACTCATTTTATACTGAAAAAATATAAAGATCACGGAACAATTCTGAACGAAAAACATAAAGACGAGCGAGAGGTGATTACACCGTGAGAAATTTTTTATCGGATAAAGTTGTCGAGATTAAACCATCCGGAATAAGAAAATTTTTTGACATTGTAAGCGAGATGAAGGATGCAATTTCTTTGGGTGTTGGAGAGCCTGATTTTGATACTCCGTGGCATATTAGAGATGAGGGCATATACGCGTTTGAGCGCGGAAAAACTTTTTATACATCCAATGCCGGATTGAAAGATTTAAGGATTGAGATTGCAAATTATCTAAAACGTTCACAAGGGATTGAATACAATCCGGATAACGAAATTATTGTAACTGTTGGCGGGTCAGAAGGTATTGATATCGGACTTAGGGCAGTAATTAATTCCGGAGATGAAGTTATTATTCCACAGCCGTCATATGTTTCGTATGAGCCTTGTTCGATTCTTGCCGGAGCAAAACCCGTTATAATAAATTTAAAGGCTGAAAATAATTTTCGCCTTACTCCGGAAGAACTTGAAGCTGCAATTACTGATAAAACAAAAATCCTTATTCTTCCATACCCAAACAATCCTACAGGTGCAATTATGGAGCCGGAAGATTTAGAAAAAATTGCCAAAATTGCAATAGAAAAAGATATTCTTGTTATGTCTGACGAAATTTATTCAGAATTGACCTATAAAGGCAAGCATGTTTCAATTGCGGCGATAGACGGGATGAAAGAAAGAACAATTTTAATCAATGGTTTTTCAAAAGCTTATGCAATGACCGGTTGGAGATTGGGTTACGTTTGTGCACCAAAAAAATTCATTACCCAAATGACAAAAATTCATCAATTCGCAATAATGTGCGCCCCAACAATAAGTCAATATGCAGCAGTTGAGGCTTTGAAAAACGGCGATAATGATGTTAAGGAAATGCGAGAAGCTTATAATCAAAGACGCAGGTTTTTGATGGATGCATTCAAAAGAATGAAACTTGAATGTTTTGAGCCATATGGTGCATTTTATGTTTTTCCAAGCATTAAAGAATTTGGGATGACAAGTGAAGAATTTGCAACCAGATTTTTGAAAGAAGAAAAAGTTGCAGTAGTTCCGGGAACAGCATTTGGCGCTTGTGGAGAAGGCTTTTTGAGAATTTCTTACGCATATTCCCTTGATAATCTTAAAGTTGCAATAAATCGCTTGGAAAAATTTATTTCACGTTTGAGAGTTCAATAGCTTTGGAACTTTTGCTTGTAAAAAAAACTTCCTCATGATAATATAAGACTGTGTTAATTAGGGAAAGAGAGGGAGAATTATTGATGGTTTGTACTGTTGATAACAAGGGTGCCATTAAAAATGCACTTGAAGTTTTGGGTAAGAAAAATTTTGCACTTATTATGCACAGCGGAAGTTCACCGGCTGTAGAGGGCGAAAATACAGGTTTTGGTTCAATAAATTCTAACGGAGGAAAAGAAGTTATTGATTATGTTAAAGGAATTTTTAATGCCATTCAGCTTGGACCTGCCGGCAAAACAAAAAGTTGTGATTCATCTCCATACACAGGTACAATTTTTTCAGGCAATCCGCTGTTTATTGACTTGAAACAGTTGACAACTCTTGAATGGAATAACATTCTTTCGAACGAAACTTATTCGGATATAGTGAATAATAATCCAAACAAATCGGTTAATAAAACTGCATATTCCTATATTTATAAAAAACAGACTGAAGCTCTTGATGAGGCATGGAAAAACTTCAAATCAAAAGCTTCTCAAACTATGAAAAAAGATTTTGAGACTTACAAGTTGGAAAATGATAGTTGGCTTGATAAAGATAGTCTTTATGAAGCACTTTCCCTTGAACATGGAAATGATTATTGGCCAGTTTGGAATTCAGAAACAGACAAAAATCTGTTTAACCCGAAATCAACTGAAGAAAAAATCGAATTTGCAAAAAGAATAAATGAAATTTCCGAAAAATATAAAGACGAAATTGAAAAGTATAAATTTATACAATTCATTCTCAATAAACAAAACGAAAAAACCCGCGAATATGCAGCTTCTAACGGTATTAAGATGATCGCAGACCGTCAAGTTGCGTTCTCAGACAGAGATACATGGGCATATCAATCATTGTTTTTAGAAGGTTGGATGCTTGGATGTCCTCCTGATTATTTTTCAAAAGACGGTCAGGCATGGGGGTTTCCGGTAATGAACCCTGATAGAATGTACAACGAAGACGGCTCGCTTGATGATGGCGGAATTTTGTTGAAAAATTTATATAAAAAAATGTTCCGTGAAAATCCCGGAGGCGTACGTATTGACCATATTGTAGGTTTGATTGACCCGTGGGTTTACAAAGTCGGGAAAAAACCAAAAATTGAACAGGGTGCAGGAAGACTTTATTCTTCACCGGAACATCCGGAACTTTCAAAATTTGCAATTGCAAGGATGGAAGATCTTGACACTGAACTTGAAGCTGATAAAGAAAAACGTGTAAAAACATTATCTAAGGAGCAAATTCATCTCTACGGAAGACTTATTGAAAAAATTGTTATCGCAGCAGCCGAAGAAGAAGGTTTGGATAAGGACGCAATTGTATGTGAAGATTTGGGAACTTTAACAAATCCTGTTGCAGCGGTAATGAAAGAATACGGGCTTCAGGGAATGCGATTAACTCAGTTTGTAGTTCCAGAAAAACCTGAACACCCATATCGTTGCTGTAACATAGAACCTCGCTGCTGGGCTATGGTTGGAACTCACGACAATGAACCGATTTCTATGTGGGCAAATTCAATGATAAATACTCATGAAGGTTATTTACATGTAAGAAATCTTGTAGAAGATTTATTCAGAGAATGTGATAACAAGGACGAAATTATTACCAAAATGACTAAAGATGCAGAGTTTCTTACTCAAACGAAACTTGTTGAAATTTTTGCCTCAAAGGCTGAAAACGTACAGATATTCTTCACAGACTTTTTCAAAATTAACGATGTTTATAACCGCCCGGGAACTTCCGGTGATGAAAACTGGAGTCTTCGTGTTCCTGACAACTTCAAAGAAATTCCTGCAATTAATCTTGCAAACATATTAAAACTTGCAATAATTGCGCGCGGAAGTGAATTTGCAAATCAACATAAGGATTTGGTCGAAGTGTTGTCAAATATTAAATAATCTGTTACTATGGACTTAAGGGTGTTGCGTTCCCGCGGCACCCTTTTTAAAAGGATAGGAGAGTATGGTTAAAAAATTTTTAACGGCATTAATTATTGTTTTAGCAATGGGTATTCCGGCTTTAGCGGAAGTTGACGAAATTTCAAATGATGCTAAACTTATTTATAATGAAGGAGTTAACTTATACAAATTAGGTGAATATGACAGGGCAATGGAAGCTTTTAAAAAGGCTACGATAATTGATCCAAATTATATAGATGCTTATTTCAATTTAGGTTATATTTTGGAAGAAACCGGACGATATCCAGAAGCACTGGCAGTTTTTAAACAAATTATAGTCAGAGATCCTGCGGATTATGAATCCGTTTACAAAGCCGCTTATTTGAGTGTACAAATGGGGGAAAACGATAGAGCAAAATCATACCTTTCAATAATTCCTCAAACTGCGGCAGTAGCACCTAAAGCTCAAGCATTGGCTCGTTTATTACAAACGGATATGCAGACCATAAAATCGGAAGAATTGACAAAGAATGATAGTCAAAATAAAGTTCCGCTTTCAAATAATGTTTTCAATGACATTTCAAGTCCAACAGGAATAACTAGTGATTCTGACGGTAATATTTATGTTGCTGCATTTTCTGATAATACGATATACAAAATTGCACAAGACGGGAAAAAAGTTGTTTATTTGAAAGACGTACGTGTAAACGGTCCTATTGGTATGGTAAGCGATTCAAAAGGAAATATATACATTGCAAATTATAATAATGACAATGTTATAAAAGTTTCTTCAACCGGTCAGGTTTCAGTATTAATTGGGAATGTATTAAAACCGTATGGTTTACATATTTCGGATAATATTCTGTATATTTCGTCTCAGGGTAGTAACTCAGTTATAAAATATGTATTGAAGTAAAGAGTTTAAGAGCGCCGGCGGAAGTTCCGCCGGCGCTCTTTGGTTTTATACTTTTTTCCGATGGCAAAAAATCTGTTTATTTTTGCTGGCTTTCAAAAAATTTATTCAAAAGGATTGGAATATATTTCGAATGAAGCGCATTAAAATCAAAAACAAACTCATTAACTCCTGCTTTTTTAAGAGTTTCTATTTTATCAAAGTCTTCAAGAATTTTGTCTTCAAACATGTGCATTCTGCAAAAACCATCGCATGTAAACGGGTAAATTTTATTTAATGAGGGATCTTTAAGGGCAAATCCACCCTTGTGGCAAGGGGCTTTACAGGAAAGTCGCGAAATTATGGCACTGTCATTATTCAAAGGGCATAATCCAAGAGTTGGAACTCTAATATTTCCGGCAATTGTATATTTTTTGTTCGGAATTTCGTTTCTGATTTTTTTTATTGTCGGAATTGCTGTTTCCATGTCTTTAAACGACGTAAAATCAACAGTGTTTATCGGCGCAAGATTATTTAAACATTTAATCGACAAGCTGTTCAAAAGGTTTATGCCTTGCCCGATTTCAATCGGAATTGAATTTATTTCATTGTCATTAATTACCGCCCAAAAATATCCAATATTATTGATTATAAGGCTATCCGGATGCGGAGTTGAAAGAATAAGCTGTTTTACATATTCATAAACTCTGTCAAAATCACGCTCAATAAGAATCCTTGGAGTTGAAAGCTGGAATTTTATATCGTGTTTTTTACAAAATTTCTTCACTTTTGTAATTACTTCATTAAAACTGCTGGTTGCCAGGTCGCTTGTTGAGAGGATTTCACCATACTCAATTGAATGAATTGGATTAAATCCGATTTTTTTGATATATTTTTCCAGTTCTTTTATTTGTGCAAGTTCTGATAACCTTAAATTTAGTTTAAAATCTTCACTTTTTTCAAAATACACTTCTTTCAACACTTTCGGGCGCTGTATTTCCCATTCAAAATTTTGAATGTTGCGGCTAAACTTAAAATCTTTTCCTTCTGCGGATACCATATCTCCGGAAAAGTGATTAGTTTGATAAATACTTTTTCTAACGTGTTTAAAAGGGAGTTTATGATTTTTGAAAATTTTCGGTTTTGCAAGGATGTTTTCAACAAGTTCTATCCCTTCGAGTATTTCATCCGATGATGCAAATTTTCCTTTTATAACAACTTTGTCAACAGCTTCTGATTGTTTGATGTCTTCGGCACACCAAGGCAAATTGTCGGTATCTATTGCTAACGGAAGTTTTGTGTATTTTTTAAGCTTTGCTATATTTTTAAGATAGATTTCTTCCGTAATAATAACTTCATCAACTTTGTGAAAATTATTTATAAAATCAATTCCCGAAAGGTTATGAATATCAAAATATGAGTCGACAATAACTTTAAACGGCAGTTTAAAAACCTTTATTGCCTCAAGAATTGCAAAACTGTTAATAAAAATCCCGTCAATTCCTGCAGTCTTAAGAAATTTTAGCATTTTTTTTATTTCCGGCAAATTTTCTTCTGTTATATCGTGTTTGAAGTTAATGTAAATACGACAATTGTGCTTCTTAGCCATTTCGACGAATTCATTTACGTATTCAAAGTTATTATTAAGAAATCTTTTATAATATACGTAATAATCCCTGCAACGACTTCTTTCACTAAAATTTTCTATGTCTTCCGGCTTTTTTACCGGAGAAACAACTACTATCTCTTTCATTCCTATATTATAACTTCTTACTAAAAAAAAATCCAGCTTAATATTTCTTAAAAAAACGAAAAATAAAAGCAATTTTTCGGGAATGAAATACTTAATAGATATATAAGGAATATATCGCCGAATAAGGAAGTCGGCGGTAACGGATATCACACACAATAATAGGAAAATCTCACGGGAGGTCTCTCATGGCAATAGGTGCTGAAGACTATATTGACCAACTTTTGGTAAAAAAATATGCAGATGAAAAGGTTGATAATCACGACAATATGGAATCGATGGTTGATCCGCATGCGATGATGAGCGCAATGAATGATTATGCGAGCATGTCGCGAAACATGATGCTTCTGAAACAAAAACTTAACATTGCTTGTTATGCAATAAATGCAAGGACTGCACGCTACCAAAAATCTCCGGCGGCAGGGTACTAAAGTTTGCTATACCTCTTTTTTAAGTTATAATCAATAAAAAAGAGGTATATACGATGGGGAAGATAATCCTTGCTTCTTCTTCACCAAGAAGAGCGGATATTTTAAGACAACATAATATTAATTTCGAAATTATACCGTCACCGTATCAGGAAGATCATTCAGTGACGGATTTTTCTTACCCTTTCATTGAGGGACTTGCCTATAACAAGGCAAAAGCTGTTATTCCATTATTGGACACCTCTGCCAAAATTCTTGGTGCGGACACTGTTGTGGTTTTGGATGGTAAAATTCTCGGAAAACCGAAAGACTATAACGAAGCTTTTTTTATGTTAAAACACCTTTCAGGGCGCAAGCACAAAGTTGTAACCGGAGTTGCGCTAATTAATACAGCTGAAAACAATGAAAAAGTTATTTCTGTTACAAGCATTGTTGAGTTTAACGAACTTTCTGATAAAATGATTCAATATTATATTGATAATTTTAAACCATTTGACAAAGCCGGCTCTTATGGAATTCAAGAAATGCCGAAAGGGTATATAAAAGGTTTTGAAGGTAGTTTCGAAAATATTGTCGGATTATGTTCAAAAACAGTTATAAAGTTGCTTCGTGATTAATCATACTTTATATGAGGGATATTTAGTTAATTTCTTGACTTTAAATATTTAATTTTATAAGATTTAGTCGTGGTAGAAAGGTGGTATTATGGCTGGTAACAAATATACTAAGAAATTTGGAAATAAAAATGCATTGGGTCTAAAGGAAAAAATAGCAATTATTCTTGCTTTTCCTATAGCGATTGCTTTCTATTTTTATTTTTTCCATAAAGATACAACTCCGTACGGGTATGATAAATATGATGAAAGTGTTCATGAATACTTAATGACTTCTCCAAATTACAGCACTGCATACACTAGCGGAAAAATGGTTATTATTTCTTATCACAATAAGGATAAAGCAAACCCGTATTTTGGATTGTTTAAAAATGCAATTAATGATATTCAACGAATTTCGGAAATAAGTGATTTGTATGCTTTCGCAACATTTTACATGATGTCAAATAATAGATATTTCGATGGAGATGCAACTAAAGTTCTATTAAAAAACGAAAAAGCTTTGAAGAAAGTTTGCAGATCTTTCTGTGTTGTTAATCCTAAAAAAAGAGAAGTTTATTTCTGGTACCAACCCAAACAGAGAGATTTATCTCTTTCAAATGACATAAACGGGAAAGAAGTTTTGATTGAAAATCTCAAACAACTTGAATTCTGGGGAATGAAATTAAAACACTAAATTATATAAACAATAAGTTTATAACTTTGAACCGGTTAGAGGATTAAAAAAAACATTCTCAACCGGTTTTTGTAGTTTTATTTTTCAATTTTTTTGAAAAGTTCTTCAAATGTCGGAAATGATATATTCACCCATTCAAATCCATTTATTGAAATTTCTTTATCGCAAACAAGTCCCGCTACATACAAACTCATTGCAAGACGATGGTCATGATAACATTCTACTTCCGAATTCCCTGTGAGTGTGACTTTCCCATCTATTACGAAACCGTCAGATGTTTCTGTAATAGAGGCTCCAAGTTTAGAAAGCTCAACGACAACCGCCCTAATTCTGTCTGATTCTTTGTTTCTTAAATCTTGAGCATCTTTTACGATTGTCTGACCTTTCGCTTGCGTCGCAAGAACTGCGATTATCGGAAGTTCATCTATAAGTTTCGGGATTAAATCTTTTTCGATAATGCAAGCATTAAGCTCCGATGTTTTTACTCTTATATCACCGGCGGGTTCGCCCGAAAGTTCATATCTGTCAAGTATTTCAAGATTTCCTCCCATCATTTTTACAACATCAAGAATTCCTGTGCGCGTCGGATTTAAACCTACATTTTTTAAGATTATGTCCGAATTCGGAACAATAAGACCTGCCACTATAAAATATGCGGCAGAAGAAATATCTCCGCAAATATTTATTTCTACAGGCTGAAGGATAGATTTTTTAATTGTAACAATGTTATTATGGGTTTCAATGGCAGCTCCCATATATCTAAGCATAATTTCTGTGTGATTTCTGGAAACATAAGGTTCAGTAAAAGTTGTAACACCATCTGCGTGTAAACCTGCAAGAATTATACAGGATTTTACCTGAGCTGAAGCGAGAGGACTATTATAATCAATTGAATTTAAGTTTGTTCCAGTAATGTTAATCGGTGCATGATTGCTATCGGCACCAATTTTGGCACCCATAAGTGCAAGCGGTTCAATAATTCTTTTCATGGGACGTTTTGAAAGACTTTCATCTCCAATTAAAACTGAGTTGAAATTTTGTCCTGCAAGAATTCCTGTCATAAGTCTCATTGTTGTTCCTGAATTAGCGCAATCAAGCGCTTTTTCTGGTTCCAAAAGTTTTCCGTTGGATATAATTTTAACATTTTTTTCATCCAAAAATTCAAAATCAATGCCAAGTGCTTTCATGACATTAAGTGATGAAATCGGATCTGCACCATTTGAAAAATTTTTGATTATGGAAGTACCCTTGGCAAGTGAAGTAAACATTGCCGCGCGGTGGGAAATAGACTTGTCGGAAGGAATTTCGATATCTCCACTAAGTCCATTTAAATTTTTTAAAACAAATTTTTTCATAAAAATATTTTAACATGAAAATGTTTGTGATATAATAAGGGAGTAAATTAAATAGAGGGGTGTCCGAGTGGCTTAAGGTGCAATCTTGGAAAGGTTGTGTGGGGGCAACTCCACCGAGAGTTCGAATCTCTTCCCCTCTGTTTTTTCTTAAATAGCGTTTTTGAGCAAACACTCAAAGACGCTATTTAAGTATATATGCAGGTTTTTACCGTCCCATGTAAATGTATTTTAAATAAGTAGTTCGGTTGTGCGGATAATGTGCTTTAAAGACCGTTTTACTCGAAATTTCTCAAAGTTTCTATTGTTTGGCAAGTATGCCAAACTAACAAACAAAACTCCCTGAACCATTGCAACAGACTACAAGAAAAAACTTTTTAGATGTTATAAAGATTCTTGAAACATATTAAAACACAATAACAGATTTGAATTACACTAGTCGAAAAAGAATATAAAAACAAAAATAAAGGACTTACAGCAATTTGTAAGTCCTTTATTTATAAATGGTCGGGATGACACGATTTGAACGTGCGACCCCCTCGTCCCAAGCGAGGTGCGCTACCAAGCTGCGCTACATCCCGATATTTATAGATTGTCAAATTCGTAAAACTTACGTTTTACTCAGGTGCGCTACCACCTCTCACAAATTGATACTCAATCAATTTGTTCGGCAGAGTACTACGTCCTGACTGAGCCAATCGCGTTTGTAACTTGCTTACCACAACGAAAGACATCCCTAACTTTATATGAAACAAATCCTTTTGTCAATAGTTACTTAAAAAATCTCATCTGTTACAAACATTTATAATATAGCAATATTTCTTTAATTTGTTTTGAATGAATGGAAAAGAGAATTAATAAAATAGCCATCAAGGCTACTTTTCTTTTAAAGTTGACTTGACCTTTCTTTTATAATAGACTCTAAAGTAGCGTCATTTCGAGACGATAATTTTAAAGATTCTTCGCCCCTCTCGGAATGATAATTTACCGAAGAGTCTTATTATATGAGGATTAGGGAAATTGGATTTTACAACATTAACAATTGAAGTATTAAAGATGCTTGCACAATTTGTCGGAAACTATGGTTTAGCCATTGTTGCATTAACGATTATTATAAGAATGATATTATGGCCACTTAACGTTAAGCAACAGCGCTCTATGCGCCAGATGCAAACCCTTCAGCCAAAACTCAAGGCTATTCAGGAACGATACAAGAGCGATCCGCAAAAAATGCAGATGAAAATGATGGAGTTCTATAAAGAACATAAATTTAATCCAATGGGTGGTTGTTTACCGTTGTTAATCCAGATGCCAGTATTCATCCTTTTATATTCCGCATTAATGAGTCCTCAGTTTATTCAAATTGCGGGAGATTCTCAATTTTTGTTCATAAAGAGACTTGATACGACTCTAAGAGCTTCTGCAGGAATTTCATATGACGGACAAATGGGTGCATCTAAATACGATTCTTTTATCTTGGGAAAAACTGCAACTGTATACTTGCCAACAGAAACTCTTGAAAATGTTAAAGTAGATAAACCAAACAAAGCCCTTGAAGTCCAAGGAGAGTTGGTTCCGGGAGAGCCAATTGATTTTAAGGTAAGCCTTGATCAGTTAGATTTGAAATTCAGCCAACTGGATCAAATTCAAAAAGCTGAAATGAGCGTAACAGACGTAAATACAAAAGAAACCGAAAAAGTTACTTTTGAACGAAATGGTGGACTTTTGACAGCTTCAGTTCCATCTATTGAGGTTGAACAGAGTTTTCATTGGGATATTTTAACGCTAATTGTACTGTTTGCTCTAACAATGATTTTATCTCAAAAGCTTATGATGGCTCAAAATAAAAACAGTCAATCTGACGATCCGACTCAGCAGGCAATTCAAAAATCAATGGGAACATTTATGCCGATAATGATTATTATGACATTTGTAATCATTCCAATTCCTGCCGGTGTTTTGATCTATCTTATCGTGTCTAATATTATTCAAGTTGTTCAGACAGTTGTTGTTAACAAGCAGATTGATATGGAAGATGCAGCAAAAAAAATTCAGGCAACTGACGGAAGCAAAGTTATTGAAGCAGAAATTGTTGAAGATAATAAAATTCAGGTTAGTGGTTCAATTTTTGATGTTATCAGAAAAAAATTCGGATTAAAGTAAATTGGATAATAGGTAAGATAAAATGCTTGTTTCTGAATTTGATTATGAACTGCCGGAAGACTTGATTGCACAAATCCCTGCCGAAAAAAGAGAAAATTCCAGAATGATGGTTCTGGAACGCGGAAGCCACATGATTTCGCATAAACATTTTTACGACATTGTTGATTTGATAGATGAAAAGACTCTTCTTGTTCTCAACAATACAAAAGTCATGCCGGCACGTCTCATCGGGTATAAAGACACCGGCGCAAAAATTGAAGTTTTTCTTCTTAAACAATTGAGAGAACAAAAATGGGAAGTTCTGATAAAGCCATCCAAAAGGGTCAAACCCGAAACTGTTATTAAAGTCAGTGAGGAACTTTCTGTCAGAGCGATTGAACACACTGAAGAAGACGGCAGCTGGATTGTTGAACTTCTTTATGAAGGGAACATCCTTGACGTACTTCACCGAAACGGGAACATTCCACTTCCGCCATATATTGAGAGAAAACTTGCGGATGAAGATATTAAAAAACTTGACTTTGAACGCTACCAGACAGTTTATGCAAAAGACGAAGGTTCTGTTGCCGCCCCGACAGCAGGGCTTCATTTTACGGAAGAAATTTTAGAAAAATTAAAAAACAAAGGGGTTGAAATTGCATATGTTACGCTGAATGTCGGGCTTGGAACTTTCCGACCCGTGAAATGCGAAAACATTTTGGACCATAAAATGCACTCTGAAACTTTTGAAATATCAGAAGAGACCGCAAAAAAGATTAACGAGGCAAAAGCGAAAGGCAAACAGATTACAGCTGTTGGGACAACGACGGTGAGAACTCTTGAAACCGCATTTCAGCAATTCGGAGAAATAAAAGCATGTCATTCAGCATCTGAACTTTTTATTTATCCACCGTATGAATTCAAGGTTATAGACAATTTGATTACGAACTTTCACCTGCCAAAATCAACGCTTTTAATGTTAGTGTCTGCTTTAGCGGGAAAAGATTTTATTTTTGAGGCTTACAGAGAAGCCGTTGAAAATAAATACAGATTTTTCTCTTACGGCGATTGCATGTTTATTAAATAAAAATTAAATAAATTTATTTAGTCAATAAATTTTGCGAGCCTGTTTTCGTCGGTTGTCCATCGCATAAAAGGATAATGTCTGTTCATCATGACAAAATCTTCAAGTTTATCCCTGTATTTTATTGTTAGTTTGTGAACAGATTTCGGGAAAACGCAATATTCACTTAAATTTTTGTCAAAGCCCTCAGCACCATTAAATCTACAATGCAATATTTCAAACCCGTCAATTTCGGGATTAAGTTTTTCAAACTCTGTTTGTCGTTCACTAAGTTTTCTTGCCTCACGCGGCGTTACTTGTTTTAAATTTAAATTCTTAAATCCCGAAACTGTATAGATATGCGGGTTTGGCTCTTTTAAATATTTTGTTAAAAACGCTAAATATAAAAAATTGCTAAATTTGAACCGGTTTTGACATTTCTAAAAAAATCATTAATTCAAATAGAGGATAACAAAGGTAGTTTTAAACTGTAGAATAAATGTGTAGTTGGATTTCTGCAATATAAAATTCCAACAACAAAAGACAAAGGGCGGAAATTATGTTCTCGGAAATGATACAGGGATTATTAAATTCAGGCGGCAAAACTCAGGCTATGCAAAGATACGCACAGCTTAACAATCGTGTTACAAATTTTCGAAATGAAATCAACGGTTATCAACCATCACAAACTGCAACCAATATCCAAAATCAAAATCCGATTGATACATTATACCCCCAAACAAGGAACAATGTTCAATCTTTTGAAAATGTTTTAAAATCGTCAACAACAGATTTCGGAACTCTTTTAAGAAACAATCAAATAAAAAACGTTAATGCGAATATCGTAAAAAACAATCCCACGACATCTTTGAATAATGCAATGCAACAGCTTCAAAGTATTCAGGTTCAAGACATTCAAGGTTCTGCACAAATTCAGTCTTCTCAAACTCAGAACAACCAACATCAGCTTTTAAACATGATTTCTCAAATATCTCAAAAACACGGAGTTGATGAAAATTTAATCAAAGCCGTAATAAAACAGGAATCCGGCTTTAACCCCAGAGCAAAATCAAAAGCCGGCGCTATGGGGTTAATGCAGTTAATGCCAGCAACAGCTGCAGGACTTGGAGTTAAAGATCCTTACAACCCCATTCAAAATGTTGAAGGCGGTGTGAAATACTTAAAATCAATGCTCAACAAATATAACGGCAACATCATTCTTGCGCTTGCCGCCTATAACGCAGGACCGGGTGCAGTCGATAAATATGACGGAGTTCCACCTTACAATGAGACTAAAAACTATGTAAGAAATATTCTTGCAAATTATATCCAATAAAATAGCAAAAATTTATATTTATGATTTTTATAAATCTCCGTACAGGAGATGATAAACATGAAAATCTATTCGCAAAATATAAAAACACTGAATTTTACATCAAAGGATGACCAAGTCCCAGGCAAAGTTGAGTACAGCAATGACTATTTTCTAAAACAAGAAAAAGAAACTCTGAAAGCTCATGTGGAAGAACATTTTCTATTTGATGAATTCGTTGATACAATTGACACCAAGCATTCAAAAAAGCCAAACAATATTATTGAAATCCTTGGAAAAATTAAAAAGAGTATAAAAAAATAGACGGTGTAAAACTTTTGCATTAAATATTTTTTCTGCTACAATAAATAAGTAAAGTAAATGCGGAAAGGTTATTTAATGAGATTCTCATCATCTTTTAAAGTAGGACTTTTGACTCTTTTATCTTTAATTTTACTTGTCGGTGTGGTCTTTAAAGTTAAAGGAAGAGCGCTATCGTCTGCAAAAAGGATTGAGATAAACTTTAGAGATGTAAACGGAATGCGCCCCGGCTCCGGTGTTCAAATGATGGGATTGAAAGTCGGACAAGTAGAAGAAATTACTCCTGTTGTTAATAGTGAAAACAGCTATGTTAAAGTAAAATTTGTCATCACTGATCCAAATATTGAAATACCTAAAGCATCCGTATTTTCTATTCAGCAATCAGGGTTAATCGGGGAATTATTTCTTGAAATTACCCCTCCTAAAGTAAGAACAATATATATACCTATGAACAACAAGGACATTCTTTATAAAGATGATTCTGTTATCATGAAACTGGATAACAAAATATATGACGTAGGAAAAATTAAAAATATTGAAGTTGTATCAAGAGAGGTTTTACCTTTTAGCGTAAAAGAAACTATTAAAACAAAAAGTGCATACAAAGTTGATTACGTTGTTAATCTTCCTGGACTAATTCTTCCTCCGTTTTTGAAAGGAGAAGCTACAACAAATAACGGTAAGAAAAAACTTTATATCTCTACTCTTGATAACGTAATTCTTCCATATCCAACACAAGCCTCTCCTTATACCGTGGTTGAACCTATGAGACTTTCAGACTTTATGGAATGGCAATATAAGGCGGCGGAATCTCTAACAGAAACCAATCACAAAGTAAACGAAATTCTTTCCGATGAAATGATTGCAGAGTTAAAGAATTCTGTTGTAAATTTGAATGATTTGACCAATAAGACTTCGCAAACTATGACCAAAGTTGATGCGCTCATTGATTCCTCACAAGAAGATATCAAAACCCTTATGACTCTTCTTGACCAAACTTCAAACGATTTTAACAAACTATCAGCAAATATTAACCATATAATCGGAGATCCTCAATTTAAAAATTCAATGCTTTCAACAGCAGATTCAATTGATAAACTTGCGCAAAATATAAATAAAATAATCGGGAATGAAGAAGAAGCCGAAAAACTCGCTTCCGATATTAGAGAAATAGTAAATAATGCAAACGAGATAAGTGGTTATGTTAACGGAATGACTAAAGATGACAGACTGAAAAAAGATTTGACAAATACTGTCGCCAATGCCAACAAGGCGATGAATAGTCTGAATATTGCACTTTCTTCCGTTAATAAAATGACTCCCGAAAAGAAAACTGAACTTCAAACAATTATTGAAGATACAAAAGTTACAACATGCAATTTAAGAAAATTCTCCGAAAAACTAAACAAACGGTTTTTACTCTGGAGACTAATATTTTAGAAAGGGTAAACAGGGCATTCGATTCAATGAATATAAAAACCGAAATTACAAAAATTCATTATAGTAAAAATGCTCAAGGTTATTTATTTAAAGTCCTGAAATTTTGTTCCGGATTTTATGCTGCAGCAAGTTTGCTAAAAAATTTTCTTTATGATGAAGGCATACTAAAATCTCAAAAAGTTGATGCCTTTGTTATCTCTGTCGGCAACATAACAACAGGTGGGGTTGGAAAAACTCCGGTAGTCTCAGAAGTTGCAAAATATTTTATTACAAAAGGCGAAAGGGTTGCAATAATTTCACGCGGCTATGGCGGTGCGCTTTCAAACAAACAAATTAACGTAATTTCCGACGGAAAAAACATATATTATAATGCCCGACTTGCCGGAGATGAACCGTTGTGGCTAGCCCAAAACACAAAAGGTGCAATTGTTATAACTTCAAAAAATAGGGTTGCGGCTGCAAGATTTGCCGTTGAAAAATTCGGAGTAAAAAAAATTATCCTTGACGACGGTTTGCAACACAGAAAACTGTATCGAAATTTGGACATTATGCTAATCGATAGCGAAAAACGTTTCGGTAATGCAAAACTTCTTCCGGCAGGACCATTAAGAGAAGGGAAAGAAGCTTTTTTAAGAGTAAACAGACTTGTAGTTGTAAGTAAAAATACAGATCATACCAAAGCTGAAAAGTTTGCCAAAACTGCAGAAAAAAAGTTAAAAGTAAAAACTAGCATATGTTATACCGAACCGGCATATACATACAATATAAATAACGAAAAGTTGCTTAGGAATAACTCTGAAATTATTGCTATGAGTGCAATAGGACAACCTGAGCAATTTTATAAATTTTTATCAAATTTTAAAATTTCTCAAAAGATAACTTTTGATGATCACCACATATATTCTTTATCAGATATTACAGATTTCGATAAACCGATAGTAACAACCGAAAAGGATGCCGTGAAACTAAAAGAGTTCGGATTAAACAATATATACGCACTAAGGCTCAAAACAAGGATTAATGTGGAGGAACTTTTGCGTGGTTGATGCAAATTCCGCAAAAAAAATTGATAAAATTGTTGATTTACTAAAAAAGGCAGATCAGCCCAAAAGCGATTTTGTAAAACTTATGGATTCGTTTGATGATCCATATCTTGTTTTAATTGCCTGTATTTTGAGCCTCCGGACAAACGACAAAACCACATATCCTGCAACTTTAAGAATGCTTAAACTTGGCAAAATGCCCGAAGATTTTGCTAAATGCGACGTAACAGAACTTAAAAAAGCAATTTATCCTGTCGGGTTTTATGCAAATAAAGCGAAACAAATCGTAGAACTTTCACGCATACTTGTTGAAGAATACAATTCAAAAGTGCCAAAATCCATTGAAGAGATGACAAAATTCAAAGGCGTCGGCAGAAAAACCGCAAATCTTGTTATGAGTGAGGGGTTCAAAGAACCTGCGATATGTGTAGATGTCCATGTTCACAGAATTTTTAACAGACTCGGATATATTAAAACTAAAACTCCAGAAGAAACAGAATTCGCACTCAGAGAAAAATTACCGGTTAAACACTGGATTGATATCAATTCTCTATTGGTAACTCATGGGCAAAATGTCTGCAAGCCAATAAAACCGATGTGCGAAATTTGTCCGGTTAAAGATTTATGCGAAAAGAATCTGTAAACAAAATTCTCAAATCAAATTGCAAACTTACTTAATAAATTGACCGCCGTTTTGTTAATTACTATAATAAATAAAGTGGGGGAAAATATGGCAGAGGCAATCGCAATAGTTGCACTTTTTATCTGGATTTTTATCATTCAGCTTAAACAGGTCGAAATATCAGAAGTTTTAAACGATATAAAAAACGAACTTAAAAGAAAACCGGAACACGAAATAGAAACTGCAGCAGTTCAAAACAGAAACAACGTCTCTGAAGAACAAGATATTGCAGCGAAAATTCTTCGGCAAAACTCTGAACCTTCATCAATAAACGATATTCCGGATACAGAAGTATTTTCTAAGACAATACTTCCTTCGAAAATGTCTGAAATGTCAAACTCTGAAAAACAGGAGCCCTCAATTGAGCAATTTATGATTGGAAATATCTTCAACAAGATCGGCGCTTTAGCGATTTTTGTCGGATTAATCATCTTTATCAAAGTTATTGCTCCCGCAACCGCCGGTTGGATAAAGCTTGTTCCGGGATTTACCGCGGGAATAGTTTTTATATTTGCCGCATTAAGACTTCAGACGAACGAAAACATGAAAAGTTTTTCCGAAGTCCTTCTCGGAACCGGATTTGGAACACTATTTATCACAACATACTGCGGAAGCACAGTTCTTGGTGTTTTAAATGTGCCATCTGCGTTGACAATTGCAACGTTAATTCTACTTGCAGCATTCTACACGGCAGACAGGATGAAAACCGTTTCAATGCTTGCAATCACAATAGTTGCAAGTTATTTAAATCCATTATTTATCAATCCAATTTTTCACGTTGATCATAATTTCCTCTTCGGATATTTGACATTTGTAAACCTGCTCGGAATTATTTACACATACCGAAATAAAAACAGAAATACGGTTAATATAATAAATCTTATTTTAACATTTTTATACACAGCGTTTACAGCAGACAATATTATTTATCCAGCAATTTTGTGGATAATGTATTTTGCCTACGACATTATTGAAAATTCAAAAGAAGAAAAAATCAACAACAGACTTTTAAATTACACCAACCTTGCAATATTTACATTCTTTGCAATGATTATCCTGAAAGACAAAATCCAACTCGGAGCAGCTCTGCTTATTCCTTCGCTCATATACATAACAACAGCATCGGCAAAAGTTGAAAGTGAAGAAACTTTTAAGCATTACCTTCATTTATTCTTATCTTCGTTTGCATTATCGGTATTTTTCTACACCACAAACAATCCTCTATGGCGTGTTTACATCTGGTCAATAGAAACCGTTGTACTTGCATTTTTTGCAGAGAAATACAAACAGAAAGACTTTGCTAACTGGGCTTTTGGGACATCTGTTGCTGCAACAGTTTCAGCACTTTTTATCGAGGATGTAATCTATGCAACAAACATAAAAGACTTTAATCCTGTTTGGAATATAAGACTCAGCGCAATGGCTCCGCTTATTTTATCCGGATTTTTAAGCTCAAAAATCACAGACAGAACCAATGTAGATTATTTTAAAAATTTCTCATATATTTTTAAACTTGAATATCTTTCACTTATTTATTTTTACTTAGGATTTGAGGCAAATGACATAATTAATAAGATGTACATCGGACAACTCCCGTCTTCAAGAAAATTTATTGCATATATGAAAAATGCCATTCTTGGTTTTGCCTATACAATCCAGCTGAAAAACCTATATAATGTAACAAAATCCCGTTTATTTGAACTTGTTTCAATTGGGCTCGGATTTGGAACTCTATTGTATCTTTTCATTTACGGCTGCAACTACAAACCTGTTACAGCATTTGTACCGGTGTTCAATATCCGATTTATTGCATTTTTAACAGCAATCGCAGCTGCCGTAATGCACGCAAAAGGATCCGGCAAAGATATCTTCAAATACATTGCAATCCTTCTTGGTTTTGCACTTCTTCATATCGAGGTAAACGATTCTATAGACAGATTTAATATGAGCAATGCGGAATATCTTCTTTCTATATGCTGGATCCTGTATGCAGGAATTGTAACCATTATCGGAATATTTAAAGATAAACCCTATATGAAAATGTCCGGTATTATATTATGCATATTTGCGATTGTAAGAATTTTTGTATATGACCTTGCACATGTCGATATTCTGTATAAATTCCTCGCATTCTTAATGCTTGGAACAATCTTACTGATACTTTCGTACTTCTATAACAAAAAACAAAAATAATACTCCAAACAATTTAAACCGGTTTTAAAAACTTGCGTTTTGGAGAATATTATGAGATAATCCCATTAAGATTATGTTAGTAGAACTGCATTAATCGGGGTTAATAGTAAATCACGAATAGGAGTTTCAGATGAGTGTAGAAAATCCTCATGGTGTTGCTATATCAAAACTGGATCAAATAATCTCCGAATGCGGAGGCAAAAAATCCAATTTGATTGCAATGCTCCAAAGAGTACAGGAAGTTTACCGATATCTTCCTGAATATGCAATGATTTATATCGGAACAAAAGTAGAAGGTCTTTCTCCGGCAACAGTGTTTGGTGTTGCAACGTTTTATGCACAATTTTCACTTGAACCAAAAGGCAAGTTCGAAATTAAAGTTTGCGACGGTACGGCTTGCCACGTAAGAGGTTCAATGCCTGTCCTGAATGCCATTAGAGCAAAATTAAATATGAAAGAGGGTCAATTAACGAGTGAAAACAGCCTGTTTTCTCTTGAAACTGTAAGCTGCCTCGGCGCATGCGGGCTTGCACCTGTTGTTGTTATTAACGACAAAGTTTATCCTCAGATGACATCTGATGCGATTACTATCGTATTGGATACCCTGATTAAGGAGGAACAATAATGGAAAAAACATCATTAAATATTGATATTAAAGAAGAACAGCGCAAGGCTCAAGAAATTGTTTCAAAACAAGGCTTAAGAGTTCTGGTTTGCGCAGGTACCGGATGCGTTGCAAACGGCTCATTAAAAGTCATCGAAAAATTCAGAGAACTCGGTGCTGATGTTTCTGTACTAAGCGATTATGACAAAATGACAATCGTTCCGACAGGTTGCCATGGTTTTTGCGAACAGGGTGTACTCGTAATCATCCCTGACAAACACGTTACGTACGTAAAAGTTAAAGAAAAAGATGTAGAAGAAATCTATGAAAGTCATATAAAAAATAATCAACCTGTAGAGAGACTTCTTTACACTGATCCTAAAACTCATGAACACGTACACAAAAATGAAGAAATAAATTTTTACGCAAAACAAACTCGTACCGCCCTCGCAAATTGTGGTCATATTAATGCAGAATGCATAGATGAAGCAATTGCAGTCCGTGGTTATGAAGCATTATCAAACATATTGCAGGAAAACAATCCAGATGCTGTAATTGAAGAAATTGAAAAGTCTGGTTTGAGAGGCAGAGGCGGTGGCGGCTTCCCGACCGGTAGAAAATGGAGATTTACGGCAGCAAATAAAGGCGGAAAATCTTATGTTGTCTGCAACGGTGACGAAGGGGATCCGGGTGCATTTATGGACAGATCCGTCATGGAAGGGGATCCGCATAAATTATTAGAAGGAATGGCAATTGCAGCCTTCGCAATCGGAGCTGATGAAGGTTATATCTACGTTCGCGCAGAATATCCGCTTGCAATCAAACGTCTTAGAAAAGCTATTGCTGATGCCGAAAGCAGAAACTTCTTAGGCAAAAATATTATGGGAAGCAATTTCTCACTTGATATTCATATTAAAGAAGGTGCCGGAGCATTTGTCTGCGGCGAAGAAACTGCACTTATAGCTTCAATTGAAGGCGAGAGAGGAATGCCAAGACCGAAACCGCCATTCCCTGCAAACAAAGGGTTGTTCGGACGTCCGACATTAATTAATAACGTTGAAACACTTGCAAATGTACCTGTAATTATGCTTAACGGAGCTGATTGGTTTGCCAAAATGGGTACAGAGACTTCAAAAGGCACCAAAACATTTGCGCTCACAGGCGATGTCAATAACACAGGTCTTATTGAGGTTCCGATGGGCACAACTCTCAGAGAAATCGTCTTCGATATCGGTGGCGGAATGAGAGACGGTAAAAAGTTCAAAGCAGTCCAAATCGGCGGGCCTTCCGGCGGATGTTTAACAGAAGAACATTTAGACATTCCAATGGATTACGACAACCTTATTAAAGCCGGCGCAATGGTAGGTTCAGGTGGTCTCGTTGTAATGAGCGACAAAACTTGTATCGTTGAAGTTGCAAGATTTTTCATGAACTTTACACAAAACGAAAGTTGCGGAAAATGTGTTCCATGCCGAGAAGGTACAAAGAATATGTTGAAAATTCTTGAAAAAATTGTTGCAGGCAAAGGCGAAATGAAGGATTTGGATACTTTGGAAGAACTTGCACAGGCAGTTAAGGACGGATCCCTTTGCGGACTTGGCAAAACTGCTCCAAACCCTGTTCTTTCAACTCTTAAATATTTCAGGGACGAATATATTGCTCATATTAAAGATAAAAAATGTCCGGCAGGAGTTTGTACAGCAATGAAAAAAATTGTTATTAATGAAGATCTTTGCAAAGGTTGTACAAAATGCGCAAGGACCTGCCCTGTTGGAGCAATTTCCGGAACTGTTAAACAACCTCACCATATTGATCAAAGCAAATGTATCAAATGCGAAGCTTGCTTAACAAATTGTCCGTTTAAAGCAATCGTTTTGGAATAAAATCTTCTTAGCGACTAAAAACAAAAGGAATTAAAATTATGACAGATAAAAAAACATTATTTATAGACGGCAGAGAGGTTGAATTTACAGACGAACCAAACATTCTTGAAGTTATAAGAAAAGCAGGAATGAATGTCCCAACTTTTTGTTACCGTCCGGATTTGACATCATTTGGCGCCTGCCGTATGTGTGTTGTTGAAATTGAAGGAAGAGGAATTCAATCTTCCTGTACTATGCCACCGGAAGCAGGTTTGAAAGTTCACCTTAACACTGACAGAACAAGAAGAATCAGAAAAACAGTACTTGAACTTCTTCTTGCAAGCCACGACAAAGAATGCTTAACTTGCGAAAAATCAGGAAACTGTGAACTTCAAAAATATTCTGAAGAATACGGAATACGAAAAATCAGATATCCTGACAAACCGATCGAAGAATATCATCCAATTGACGATAGTTCTCCATCCATTGTACGCGACCCGAACAAATGTATCTTGTGCGGTGCTTGTGTAAGAGCATGTTCGGAATTTCAGGGGCATTCTGTTCTCGGGTTTGCCAACAGAGGTTCAAAGACGCTTGTTCAACCGATGAACGGAAGACCTTTGGGTCAGGTCGATTGCGTAAACTGCGGTCAATGTGCCGCTGTTTGTCCGACAGGAGCGTTAACAATCAAATCAGATATTGAAAATGTCTGGAGAGAAATTACTAACCCTGAAAAGAAAGTTGTAGTACAAATGGCACCTGCAACACGTGTTGCACTCGGTGAAATGTTTGGACTTAAACCGGGTGAAAATAGCATAAAACTAATGAATGCGGCTTTGAGAAAAATAGGATTTGATTTAGTCTTTGATACGAACTTTTCGGCAGACTTAACAATTATGGAAGAAGCAACCGAATTTTTGGGAAGATTAAAATCCGGTCAAAACCTTCCGCTTTTCACATCCTGCTGTCCTGCATGGGTAAAATATCTTGAAGACCAACATCCTGATATGCTTCACCACTTATCAAGTTGCAAATCTCCAATGAGTATGCTGTCACCTGTTCTAGTTGACCTTCTTCCGAAAAACTTAGATATTGCAAGGGAAAATCTGGCAGTCGTCGCAATTATGCCGTGTACTGCAAAAAAATACGAATGCAAACGTCCAGAGCTTACACATGACGGACGTCCGGATACAGACTACGTATTAACGACTCAGGAACTCGGCAGAATGATTAAAGAGGCAGGAATCAACTTTAATGCCCTTGAGGGTGAAGATGCCGACAATCCGTTCGGTGAATACACAGGTGCCGGAACAATCTTCGGGGCATCAGGCGGTGTTGCAGAGGCAGCTGTAAGAACGGCTTACGAATTTGTAACGGGAGAAGTCCTTCAAAATGTTAATATAACAGCTCTTCGAGGAACTTTAAACAGGTGCCGCAACATCGAACTTGATCTAAAGGGTTCAAAACTTGTTGTGAGAGTTGTTTCAACACTCAAAGAAGCAGAAAAATCAATTCAGGAAATAAAAGAAGGCAAAGCACCTTTCCAAATGCTTGAAGTTATGGCATGTCCCGGCGGATGCATTAACGGTGGCGGACAACCAAGAAGTTGCGATGACAGCAAAATTAAAGGAGAACGTGCAGACGGTCTCTACAAAGAAGATGCCGAATTGGGATTAAGAAAATCTCATATGAATTCTTCTGTTCAAAAGCTTTATCAGGAATATCTGGACCATCCAAATTCCCATAAGGCGCACGAAATTTTGCATACTGTATATAAAGATAAATTTACAGGGTCATACAAAGATATCAAATAATCTAATAGGTGCCCGTTTCGCGGGCGCCTATTTTTCGGAGGATAAATGAAAAAATTAATCATACTTTTAGGTTTTATTTTTTTGACAGGCAATCTTGCCGTGATGGCTCAATCTAAAGACATTGACGAAACTCCGTCAAAATTCAGGACAGCCGTTAACAGGATTAAGGTTAAACATTACGCAAAGAAATTTGTAAAAGCTAAAGTTTCAAAGGAAAACGAAAAAGCTGGAGATGCGTTACAAAAACTCTTTGAATACGGCGGCTCCGGCACAAATATAAACCTTTACAGACCCTGCCCATGCCGCAAAGAAGTTGAAATCAACGGAAAAACAGTCAACGCCGAAGGCAAATACTGTGTAGCGCTAAAATACAAATATAACGAAAAAGATTATGAAACAGGCAAATGCAAAAAAGTAAAGAAATAATATTATTGCGCCCCGAACTTAAAGTTCGGGGCGCATTTTTACATCATAAGTTATTTTTTAAACGGCTTCACGGTCAGTTTTTCCGCAATAAAACGGTTTAAATTTACGAAAAAATGGCTTCCAAATCTGTATCTTTCAGCCTCGGGAAGCTGCGTTTTAGCATTATAGGTCGTATAATGCGGGGTAATTAGTTTTTTAACAACTTTTTCTTTACATTTTGAAACCCTTCTGCCGCATTCATTAAATGCTTCTACTTTGAGTTGTCCAATTGACATTTCTGCCTGCCTTTCTTTTTATATGAACTGCTGATTATAAAACTTCTGAACAGAATTTTTGCTACAAAAAAACTCCGAAATTTACAAAACGTAATAACGGAGTTTTTTAAATTTACAAAAAAATTATTTTACAACTTTTATAACTGCAGCAGTAATATCTTCGCCGCCTGAAAGAACAACACCTTTAGCAAGAACTAAATTATAATTACCAGCTTTTGCCTGATCTTTCACTGTTTTTGAAATACTATCATCAATAGCTTGCAATTTCGTTACATAATCCTTTTCCATTTTTTCTTTTTTTAACTGAAGTTCTTTAGAATACTTAGCTTCAAGGTCTTTTTTCTTTTTTTCGTCAGATTGTGCCGAAACATCTTTACGAGCCTTTTCTACAAACTTAACAAGTTCATCAGCTTTTGTCTGCTGTTCTTTCTTAAGAGCCTTAACCTGTGCAGATGACGCTACAACTTCCTGAATATCAACAACTGCTACCTTGAAATTCGATGGAACATCAGATACTGCAAAATTGTTTGCAGAAAATCCGATTGCAAAAGCTGCCAATGCAACTGTTAAAAATTTTACATTTTTTTTCATAATTTCTCCTTTTTACCATGTCAACCAAATATATGATTTTTTATCATTTATATAAAATGAATATATGAACTTTATTTAAGTTTCTTTACACCAACAACAATATTTTATATAATAATCACATACGAATAAACTATTTTTGCAAAATATTAATTTTTGTAAAATTATAAGCAAAAAAAATTTATTAGGTGTTTTTATCTTTGTATTAGTTATAAAAGTAAACTCGGATATTTATTAATAAATAGATAAGGTGAATAATGGAAAAGACAAAAATTAATAGTAGATTATTGAAAATGATTGTGTGTACAGCTACATTTTCTTCAATCGTTTTGCCGACAGTTGTAAATCCTATACCGGCATATAGCGTAGATCTTCCTGTTTCAATAAACCAAATTATGATGGAACAGGGTGGTAATATCAAACACGATGTAGATGAATTACGTTATAAACGTAACGAAAAATCTATCACTGAAGACTACAGGCAATATGACCGTAATAGAAATTTTGAAGGCAACGATGGAGTTATTCAAAACTACAACAGTTCAAATTTCGGTGCAACAGATAATTATATCCAAGGACAAATCGAAGATATTGACTCAAAAGGTGTTTATATAAATTCTATAGAAGTTGCCCCTTCATCAGTTCTTTCTAAAGAAGAAGTTAATACTATCATTCAGCCTTTATTGGGTAAAAATGTGTTTATCAGTGATATTCAAAATGTTATTGACCAGTTGAACACAAAATACGCTGAAAAAGGCTTCGTAACGGCGAAAGCTTTCCTACCGGAACAAACAGTTGAAAACGGACACATTTACATCGAGTTAATCGAAAGTAAAGTTGGAAACCTGAAAGTCGAAAATAACAAGTGGACAAGAACAAAATATATCACTGACCGTATTGAGCAGGAACCAGGGCAACTATTTGATATCGTAGAGTTGGAACAGGATATTTTGGATTTCAACAGATACAATGAAGGTGTCAACCTTACAGCAAACCTAACAGCAGGGACTGAGCCCGGAACCACTGATATTACAGTAACGGCAAACGAAAAAATTCCTTTCCATGTAGTCGGAATTATGGACAATGCAGGTCGCTATCAGACCGGTAGACTCCGTGGCGGAGCAATGATTTATGCTGACAGCTTATTCCATAATAGAGACAGATTGTCATTGGGTTCTTACTTCTCCGGAGGTGCAATAAGCCCGTTTGCAGATTACAACTTTCCTGTAAACAAAAAAGACGGACGTGTAGGGTTTATGTTCTCCTCAACCTTAGCAAAGGTCAAGTGGGGTGAATTTGCAAATGATCCTTGGGATATCAAAAGCAGATCTTATGTTTATTCATTATACTATACTCAGCCACTCGTAAGACGTCCGGGATTTGAATTAAAAAGCTATACCGGCTTGAACTACAAACGTTCCAGATCAATGGGCGCAATCTTCGGTTACGATTTTATGGATAATCTGGAAGAAGTTACAAGTTTTGATGTTGCTTTAAACCTGAGAAAAGACACGAAACACGGTATTTGGTATGCAAACCAAGGTGTCGGAGTTGCTGTTCCTCTGTGGGCAAGTGAGTCAAGCTATGTTAAAATCAATGGTGGTGCAATCAGATTACACGACTTTTCTCACGGTGTAGTTGGTCAGATGAGAGCTAACTATCAAATTATTCCAAACAGCAAACATATTCCATACATAGACCAGTTCCAAGCTGGTGGTTTAAATACTGTCAGAGGTTACTCTGAAGGTATGATGATCGGTAAAAACGGTTTCTTCTTAACAAATGAATTGATGTTCCCGTTGTTACCACGTGAAATAACAAGCCCTCGTTCAGGAGAAAAGGTTCCATTTGTAGGAAAATATGTTAAGGGTGCAGTGTTTGCGGATGTTGCAGGTATATTCCCGCAAGTCGATGAAGATGGCATCTACAAACCGGAAGGACACCACGGTTCATACTTTATGGCATCATTAGGTATGGGTTTAAGAGTGCAGCTTCCAGGTGATTTAAGCGCAAGACTATACTGGGGTTATCCTTTAATCAACAGTACTTATCTTGATACAGACAGAAAAGTCGGAAGATTCCACTTTGAACTCACTATGGAACCGAATCTTGACGCACTCCTCAGAAACAGAAGTACAGCAGCTAAGCCAGCAGCACCGCGTGCACCATATGTTGAAAAGAATGTCGATGCTCAATTCAACTATGATGACGTAAGACATTATGACTACTTCAACGATGGTGGTGGCGGAGCGCTATAACCATAGCTTGAAAATTTAGGAATTATGCGGTAACTTTATAAGTGGAGTTACCGCATAATTGTTTATAAAGAAAGCGAAAGAATGACTAAAGGGATATTTATTACCGGAACTGGTACAGATGTCGGGAAGACATATATTTCAGCATTGATAGCGAAATCAATGCGCGAAAGAGATTTTAATTGCGGATACTATAAACCTGCGCTAAGTGGCGCCGAAAAAATTAACGGAAAAATAATTCCTGGGGATTGCGCATATGTTTTTAAATTCGCGGGGATTGAGAAAGACCCAAATGATTACGTTTCATATACCTTTGAACCTGCTGTCTCACCTCACCTTGCAAGCAAAATGACCGGTACACCGATTCTGCTAAAGAAAATTCGTGATGATTATTCAAGAATAAAATGCGAATATGAATATTTGATTGTAGAAGGAGCTGGGGGCATCGTTTGTCCTTTCAACACGCTAAAAAAAACTATTTTGACAAAAGATATTATAAATGAACTAAATCTTGATATAATAATTGTTGCTTCAGCTTTTCTCGGAACGATAAATTCTACGGTTTTAACCGTGGAATATGCTAAAAATCACAATCTTAACGTAAAAGGTATTATTCTAAACAATTTTGATGAAAATGATTTTATGCAACAAGACAATAAGAAAATGATTGAAGATTTGTCCGGTATAGAGGTAATAGCAACTGTAAAAAAAGATGATACGTCTATAGATTTAAAAAAAATTATATGTACATTTAAGGAAATTTAACAAAATGGAAAAACTTGCTGAAAAAGATTTAAAATACATCTGGCACCCTTGCTCACAAATGAAAGATTATGAATCTCTCGCCCCAGTTGTTATTAAAAGTGGGGAAGGAATTTATCTTTACGATGAACAAGGCAAAAAATACTATGACGTTATAAGTTCGTGGTGGTGCAACCTTCTCGGGCACTGCAATCCACATATTACCCAAGAATTAAAAAAACAGGCTGACAAGCTTGAACATGTAATTTTTGCAAACTTTACACACGAACAAGCAATAAGACTTTGCGAAAGATTATCAAAAATTTTGCCAAAAGGTTTATGCAAATTCAATTTTACCGATAACGGCTCATCTGCAATAGAAGCCGCTATGAAAGTAAGTTTTCAGTACCACGAACAAACGGGAAACCCTCAAAAAACAAGGTTTATGGCACTCACAGAAGCCTATCACGGCGAAACAATCGGTGCGCTGTCTGTCGGCGACTGCGACCTTTATACAAAACTCTACAAGCCAATATTGATGGATGTTATTAAAATCGAAGCACCTGATTGCTTTAGATGTCCTTACGGCAAATGTCGCGACAATTGTTCTTGCGAATGTGCTCAAAAAGCCATAGAAACTTTTGAAAAATACGGTAACGAAACTTGTGCACTTCTTGTAGAACCGCTTTTGCAAGGGTCTGCAGGGATGAAAATTTATCCGCCTTTATATCTAAAAAAACTTCGTGAACTTTGCGATGAATATAACGTTCACCTAATCGCCGACGAAATTGCGACAGGTTACGGCAGAACCGGTAAGATGTTTGCGTTTGAACATGCCAACGTTTCGCCTGATATAATGTGCCTTTCTAAAGGTTTGACAGGTGGTTACATGCCAATGGCATTGTTTGTGACAACTCAAAAAATTTATGACGCATTTTATGACGATTACGGCACCGGCAAAGCCTTTATGCACAGTCATACTTACAGCGGAAACCCGCTTGCCTGCTCTTGTGCAAATGCAGTATTGGATTTAATGGAAGACGGTAAAATCCTCAAACATGCTCAGGAAAACGCAATTTATTTCAATAATATAATCAAAGAGAAATTTCTTTCACACCCAAACGTCGGGGAAGTCCGCCATATCGGACTTATCAATGCGATAGAACTTGTTAAAGACAAAGAAACCAAAGAGCCATTGGACAGTAATTTGAGAACAGGCTATCAAATATACAAAAAAGCCCTAAAGAAAGGGGTTATTTTACGCCCGCTCGGCGACGTCATTTATTTCAATCCGCCATTAGTAATTGAGAAAAAAGATATGGATTTCGTAATTGATACAGCATACAAGTGTCTTTGCGAAATTTTGCCGGCAGCTAAATAAATTAAAACCGCCCTGCTGAATTGTGCAGGACGGGGAATTAGAGGTGAATAGCAACACAAGAATATTGCGTTATATATTTAACGTAACTAATACACTAATTAAAGCCTAAACCCTCCTACTTGGCGATTAAAAATTTTAAAAAGGAACATTTTGACCGCCCTTGCGTCATTTAAGTTGTCGATAATTTACCGACTATTGTTCTAACTTAGCCTTCTGCAGTTAGTTCTTCCCAAATACTTGGCACTACAATCAACGCAGTGTAGACGATAAAACCAAACAGGATTAAATTGATAGCTTCCATATAAACTCTCCTTGTTTACACATGTATATTATTCCCAAATTCAAGAAAAATTTAACATTTTTTTACAAATAAAAAATATTTTTTTTATATAAAATAGAAGAAAGAGGATATGATGAAAAGGAAATTAAGCTTATTATTCAAGAACTTATGCTGTTCTGTTTGTAAACATGAATTTGATGAAAATTCTTTTGTAATAAAACGAGATGAACAGGGGCTTCTTGTCACAAACCTTCAATGTAAAAATTGCGGTAAAAATTATGGTATAGCATTTCTGGGCTTTTCAGAGATTGAAGTTAAAGATGAAGATAAACTTCCGCTTGAAGTACAGGAAGGTCCGTCTCCAATATCTTATGACGACGTAATTGACGCGCACAAGTTCATAAAAAATCTTGATGAAAATTGGAGCAGATACATAAATAAAGAAAAATAAATTTTACACGCAAAAAAAAATTTGTTTGTTTTTATAATAAACATGCAAATCAGTAACAATGTTAGCAAGACAAATTTTCAGGCACTACCGGTTGGAAAAGCCGTTTCCAGAGTTGGAAACAAGGAAGTACTTATATATAAATTGGGAATTGAAGATGTGCCTTTTGCTAATAAAATGCTTTCAAAAATCAATTTAAAAAAAATGTATCCCAATTTATTATCCTATGACGGATTTCATCACTGGAACAATGTAATTTCAGGAGCAGTAAAAAGAATATCATCAGAAAATGTTTTTCTTGCAGTGCACAACAAACGTCCATGTGGCATTATTGCATTCTGTCAAAACAAAAATGAGCCTGAAAAGCTTTTGCTATCAAGACTTGCGACTTGGCCTGTTAAAGAAAATTCAAAAGTTCCACATGTCGGAAAGATGCTCATGCTAACTATGTTTAAGTTTGCTGAAAAAAATAACTCTCAAGAGATAACACTCTTTCCACTTAGAGCCACTCCCAGACAAAAAAGCTGTACTGATTTTTATGAATTTCTGGGTTTTAAAAATTCAAATGAAACTCATAAAAGTATAAAGTATATAATGGACAACACAAACTTTTGCAAGAAGTGTGCACAGATAGAGAACTTTTTTAACTTCAAAAGAATTGAAACAAAAGAAAAGGTTAACCTAAAGAAAGAACTTTGCTTAACTTTTGAAGACACTCTTTATGAAAAAATTTCAAATCTAATTAAATCAATTTCGTTATCCAAACAAAATTCCGGCAATTGCCGCTGACATATAGCAGGTTAAGGTTCCGCAAATCAGCGCTCTTATTCCTAACCTTGCAAGGTTTTTGCGTTGGTTTGGAGCAAGTTCCCCAATACCACCCAACTGGATTGCGATAGAGCCGAAATTACCGAAACTACAAAGTGCGATACAGGCAATCAAATAACTTTTGTCAGACAAAGCTTCCGGCAAAGAGCTTAAATCGACATAGGCAACCATTTCGTTCAGAACAAGCTTGGTTCCCATAAGACTTCCAACTGTTGTGGTTTCACCAAGCGGCACACCCATAAGATATGCGAATAAGGAGAAAACTTTGCCTAAAATCATTTTTAAAGAAAGTTGTGATAAGTCAAAACTTTCAAAATTAAAATGCACGTAATTAACTATAAAACTACCTATTCCGCCAAGCACCCAATCCACAAGTGCAACAAGTGCGACGAGAGCAATTATCATTGCAACAATATTAATTCCGACCTTAATGCCTTCTGAGGCGCCCTGCGAAATTGCATCAAAAAGGTTCGTGTAAGGTCTTCTGCGTTTGCTAAAATGAATTTTGATATCTTCACTGGTTTCAGGAGTTCCGGTTTCAGGATAAACAATTTTCGACATGACCAATGCACCCGGAGCTGCCATAATTGAGGCTGCCAGAAGATATTGTGCGGGAATTCCTAAACCTATGTATATGGGCATGGTTGCCGCAGAAATACATGCCATGCTTCCTGCCATAGAAGCAAGCATTTCCGAACGTGTTAATTTCTCAAGATATGGTCTTATCATAATCTGCGCAGCGATCTGCCCAACAAAAGCACTGGCAACGTTAGAAAGAGCTTCTGCTCCGCTTACACCCATAAGTTTATTCATAGCTTTCCCAATAATAGGAACAACTCTCTGCATAATTCCGTAATAATAGAGAATATTTACAAGAATCATCATAAAGATTAAAGAAGAAATTAATTGAAGTGCAAATACAGTGGCACCGCTTCCAAAAATATCAGCAAGCGCACCGTTATTTCCCATCAACGGTCCGAAAACGAATTCGCCGCCTTCTTTTGCAAAGTCAAGAATTTTCGTGATAAATTCTCCAAGTTTCATAAAAATCTTTATTCCAACCGGAACTTTAAAAATAAATATTGCAAGAAGAATTTGCAACAAAAACCCCATTCCAATTGTTTTATAATTTATAGCTTTTTTGTTATTTGACATCAAAAACGCTATTGCGAATATAAATATTATCCCGAAAATCCCGAACAATCTTTCCATAAACCCTCTATTAAATTGCTACAAAGATATTATAAAAAAAAAGGAGTATAAAATATACTCCTTTTTTCTAAAATGTGATAAAAGTTAACTATGAAACTTTCCCGGGAAATTCAAGACATTCCGGTTTCAAGATCTTCATATCAACAAGCATCTTACCATACTGATCCATTGCACCACTAGGTTGTAACCAGCTGTGATCAGCTTTTTGAGAGGCTTCAAGAACTTTCGCAAATTCTGTTCCATTTGACATTAATTCACAACATTCTTTAATACCTTTAGCTAAGGTTTCACCATTCTTAGCAACAGCATTCCCTGTATATTTTGGAGAGAACTTAGCAATTATAGCGTTAACTTTATTTGTAAGTCCTGAAGCTAAACCTCCAACATCAAATACGAGCGGAATTGCACCACTGAATGTAGCATTTTCTTTATGTACAAGACCACAAGGCTCAAACCAACTTGACATTACGGTGAAGTCTGAAAACAGCTTACAACCGTCATATCTTCCGGGTTCACTGAATAAGTTTGAAAGTACTATTCGTTTAGCGGCATCAGGATTTGTTTTTGCAAGTTCAGTTTTTAGCTTAATCAAAGGTTCGACATATGTTAGATCTCCTGCACCCTGAATATAGAAGACCGGATAATCTTTACCTTTGAAATCTTTGTAGAAATCTTTGATTCCTTCAGCAAAGAGATCCAAACCTTTCTGTTCAACCAAACGACCCGCTGATGAAAATATCGGAGTGTCCACTGTAACACCAGTCAAATCAGTTTCATCTTTCATCCATAATTTCATAACGTTATCTTCAGGATCACTAGATTTATGAGCACGTTCTATGTCACTTTGAACTTTTTTCAAATAAACTTCCTTATTGTGTTTATGCCATTTTACAATATCATTGTCTGCATCTTTCAGAGTCCATATGGAATTATTTTCAAGTTTTAGTTTATCTTCAAGATCTCTTGCTTTTTTACTCTTTAATGTATTATTTACAGGATCACAACCGTTTGTAATACCTCTTATTGTTGGATTTGCACTGAGTTTTTCAGGCTCTAATCCATTATTTATGGCAATATTCTGTAATAATTTCGTATTACTAAATTCGCCAGCTCTTGCACGCAGTTTGAAAACTTCGTGACAAATGCCACCAAATTCACCATGCTCTGCTATTTCTTCTCCATATTTTGTAGATACAGGAATGAGCATATCAGAATATGCCGCAGCCATTCCAAGAGGATTTACCCCATCACCTTTAAGCAGACCGTTCCACATATCTTGAGAAAGCCCCGGAGTTTTATTTTTGATAAATGTATTTGGCATATGTGAATTTTCTACGATCTTAGCGGTATGTTCACCAAACATGATGTTAAGTAATTTTGCTTGTGAATGCCAAGCTCCTCCAGGCAATGCGGCATTGTGAATTATTGTCGCAATTGGAGTGTCGTGCAGTTGTTTGGCCTTTTCAGGATCCATTCCATAGTACTTTCTTACAGTTGTTAACTGCCGAAGCATTGCAGAAATCGGTCCACATTGCCAATCATTACCTATAATCATATCTGCACCAAGCTTAACTTTAGCACTTTCATTATTCATCATATGCTCTGTAAAGAACTTCGCAAAATAAATAAATCTTTCAGTTTCACCTGTTTCAATTGCATCATTTTTATATATATCCAATCGTTCGCCGGTTATAGGACCACCCATTTCAAACTTCGGAGACTCATAGAATACTGCCTTATATTTTGCTTTAGCTTCGAATTCTCCGGTGTTTGGATTCTTCTTAACTTGCAACATATCATTTTGCCAAACTTTGCCGGCATTTACAGTATTCTCAATATCTTTCAAAACTTCAGGTTCCAATCTTGGAGCTAAAAGTTTGAAATCTATATCTGAATTAAGTTGATTTGAAATATAAACATTTACTTCTTCAATTGATTTTAGTTTATCAGTATAAATCGGAAGTCTCATGGTATCAATTTTTGTCAAAGTTGCCAAGTTTTCTTCTTTATATCTTTTCTCATCTGCATGCCAGTACTTTTTAATATAATTGAAGCGTCCTGTAGGTTCACCATCTTCAAACTCAGCAACCTTTTTATAATACTGCTTACTTCCTGCATTACCCATATAAAGCGGAGTATCTAACAATAAATTTGCTTTTTGTTTTGTATTCATCATTGCAGCGAGGTTGGCTATCAATTCCTTAGGTACAACTGACATACCACCGGTAGATGAGAAAGGTCTAATTTCCGCAGTTGGAATACGAATAAACAGATTGTCGGAAGGTTTTCTATCTGTTTTTTCAACAATACCCAAAATACGTTTTGCAGATTCTGTTTGCAACTCTTCTTCCATCTTTGCAAGAGAATCACCTGAAACTTCATTTAAAACATTTGCAAGTCGTACCTGCATTCCATTAACATTAACATCTCGAGTAAAGAAATTTTCCACAGATTTAGAATTCATGCTTGCAGCAAAATTTATCTTACCTGCAAGTTCATTTTGGACTCCGGTAATTTTTGTATTGGCATCCTGACCCACTTGTTGTACGCTCGCATTAAGTCTTGAAACCTCTCCGGTAAGCTTGTTGTTTATTCCAACAATATCATCTGTCGCTCTCTTGAGTTTACCAGTAATCCCTCCAATAGATTCATTCAACGGTTTTACCAAATCTTGAACAAACTCTTTGGTTACTGCCTCAGCAGATTTCGGATTTTTGGTAGCTTTAAATATCGCTACTCCGGCTACCCCTAAAGAAGCCAGCGCCGTAGCTGCACTTACATAACTTAATGTTTTGGCGGTCTTTGTTTTGTCACTTTCAACTGGTACAACCGGAGTTGATTGACTCTGAATTGGTGACGAAACATTGGAATTTTGTGAAAACTTAAATTGATTGAATTGACCATTACCAAACGAAACTTTTTTAATAACGCTCATAATACCTCACTAACATATATACTTTTTACTTCACTATACAATACCTTGTGAATATATTTTTTTGCTACACGCAACTAAATAATTTACAATTCGTTACATTTAATTATATTCCTCCTACAAAACAAAATCTAAATAAACACTGAAAAGACAACCAATTCTACACACAAAAATTTATCAAGTCAATATACTTTTACTAAAAAGGTTCAAAACAAATAATAACAACGGATAGGTTAAAACCTATCCGCTATTTTATGCATTTGACGAGAATGTATTGACCGGTTCGCGTTAAATATGTCCTGGTTGAGTGTTTCAAGAATTTCATTCTTTCGCACTCAAGCCTTCGCACTCCGCCGGCACGCGCAGTCTTACTCGTTCGCGTATAACGGCAATTCCACGTTTTGTTTTCTGCGCCAACACCACTTCAAAACAAAAACGTTTTAGCCACAGCTCACTCGCGCCAAACACAAATAAACTCGTCTCACCGCGGCCTAAAATTATGAAAATAGAGAACCAGACAAACCAGTTCTCTATTTTTATGCGCTTGGCGCGATTCGAACGCGCGACCTATCCCTTAAAAGGGGAGTGCTCTACCTGCTGAGCTACAAGCGCAAATATTATTTTTTTCAACTCAATGATTGCTATTCATTTCGTCAGTAATTTTATGCTATCAGGAACAAAATTTATTGTCAACTGTTTTGATAAAATTTTTTAAATTTAAAACCGCCCTGAATTTCAAGGCGGCTAAAATTATTGTAAATCTATGAACTTTTTTGCACAATCAAACATTGCATTTACCAGAGCTGCATTTGAATAAATATTCATCCCACCAGTTTCAAAAACCTGTTTCATACGTTTTTCCCACATTTCGTAAACATCATCTTTTTCTATCCCGAGAACATTTGCAATCATGCTTAGTTCTTTATAATCAATAGGAATAGGGATAGAGCCGCGTAAAATATCCACAATTTCCAATCTTTTTTTTCGGGGAAAAGCTTTTAAAAAATTCACGGTGGAAAGTTTTTTATCCTTCATTACACTCTTCAAAAACTCGACAGAATCATCAATTAATACCGGTTCTTGCGGAATCTTATATTCTTCAAATTCTTCCGGCTCAATTTCCATGACCGCGGCAATTCTTTCCAATGTCGTACTTCTCGTTGAAAATGAGATAGAGTCATCTATAAGGTTATAAACATATGAAAGTGTTACCCCTATCATCTCTGCAAAATCTTTTTTATGAATTCCGTTTTTCTCCAAAAATTTTGCTACCTTGTCAGAACTTTTTTCCTGTATTATTGGTTTATCTTTTGAACTCATATTTTTATCCTTATTCTGCGTCAAATTCATTTTCAAAATACAGTTTTTTTATCAATTTGTTAAGCGAAGCTTTGGCAAATCAAGAGGGTAATATTTATTTGCGCTAAAATAATAAATAAAAAGGGTATTAAAATATGAAATTAATTACAGGACTTGGAAATATTGGTGAAAAATATCTGTTTACGCGCCACAATGCAGGATTTATGGTTGTTGATAAACTTGCCTATGACAACAATTTTGATTTTAAAGAAGATAAAAAATTGAAATGCTTCCTTGCAAAAACAAAAATTAACGGTGAAGATATTATGATAATTAAACCGACTACTTTTATGAATTTGTCAGGAGAAGCCGTTAGTGCGGTCATGAACTATTACAAAATTAATGTTAAAGATGTACTTGTAGTTTATGATGATTTATCACTGGAACTTGGAAAAATAAGATTTCGCGCAAACGGTTCCGACGGAGGACATAACGGTATAAAATCTGTTATTAAACATCTGGGAACAAAAAATTTTGACAGAATTAAAGTCGGAATAGGACCGCAACCGCCAATTTCCTCGGAAGTGTTTGTTTTGCAAAACTTCACAAAAGAACAGATTGAAGAAATGAAACAATCCATAAAACGTACTACAGAAGCTATTAGTTTTTATCTGACTGACGGAATCGAAAAAGCCCAAAATCGTTACAATTAACCATAACGGCTATTACAAAACTCTTTTTTTATGTATAATAGTGTCAATTAGTCTAAAATTTTAAGGAGTATATAAATGAGCACACAATTAGCTGCACAATATGAAGACAATGAACAGTTTGAACTTGCGTTTGAAGAGTACAAAAAGTTATATGAACAAAATCCAAAAGATTTGAATATTATTGAACGTTTGGCACATTTGGCTTTGATGATTGATAGAAAAGATGATGCCGCAAGCTATTATATGAAAATGCTTGAATTTGATGCAACAAATGTCATGGTTTATGAACAATTAATGGATATTTATGTAGATACAAATAAATTTAAATATTATGTAAACCGTGGAAATCTTCATTCAGTCCAACAACAATTTGAACATGCCGCCAGTGATTACAAAAAAGCTCTACAAAATACTCAGGACGAAAAACAAATTATCACAACAAGATTTGTTCTTGCATCGGTTTATGTTCAACTCGGACAACGAACTAAAGCAATTGATGAATACATGAGACTTCTTGATTATGAAGAAATTCCTCATCCAGTATATTTAAATCTTGCAAAATTATATTTGGATGAAAACATTATCGGAAGTGCAATAAATGTATTAGAAAGAGCTTTTTCAAAAAATATTGATACCGAACATGTAAGAGAAAATCTTGCCAATTTATATCTTAAAGACGGGCAACTGGATAAAGCTATTGAGATAACAAAAGATAATATGACAAAAGCAAAATGTCTACTTGATAAAGAACAACCCGAAGAGGCATTTAAACTTCTTGAAACAATTGATGAAAAGAGCAAACAATCTTCAAGATATCATTCACTGTTAAGCCAGTATTTTTATCTTAAAAAAGAATACGATAAAGCGCTTCTTGAAGTCGAAGAATACCGTAAAGCCGAAAAAAATTCACCGCTTGCATTCCAGATGGCAGCCATAATTTTTGAGGCTCAGAATGATGATTACAATGCTCATGTTAACTGGGGAAGATTTAATCTTTTGAGAGGGGATAAAGATATTGCGATAAACGAATTTTTAAACGCAGTTCAGCTAAAAGATGATGACGTAAATCTTCTGGTATCACTCGCGATGTTATTGGAAGAATGCGGAGACAAAAATCACGCAATGGAATATTATGACAGAGTGTCGCAGCTTGAACCAAACAATACAAGCGCATTATCGAAACTTGCTGATTTTCGGAACAGTATTGGTGATTATCAAGGGGAATGTGATTACCTTGAAAAATGGTACGAAGTTGACAAGCGTAATCATGAACTTATTAAGCGTATTGCGCAGAGTTACGAAAGAATTAAAAACAAGCCTTCAGCTATTGAATATTACAAAAAATATCTTCAAACCTCAGCTACAGCACAAGATTATGAAGCAGTTAAAGCTCACCTTGCAAAGCTTGAAAATACAGAAATGGTTGAGGAAGAAGGACTGATTGACAAATTAATCCGATTTTTCAATAAAGATAAAATGTAATCTTTGAAGCTGCTGCATTGCATTACTCAAAGATATAGTGGGTTTGTTTTTTACGATATTCGAATTAACTATAAGCTTAAAATTGCGATACAGTTCCTTAGTGTACAAAATTCATATAATCTGACGTTAATGGGAAATTTTTCAGTCGTAGAACACTGATTAATGATTACTGTGTCGTAACCTTCACGATAATGACATTTTTTCCATTTTTTAGTGCACTATATTGACATCTAATCATTTTATCCCAACTTATTCTCTTTTTTAAAAAAGTAGACCTGAATAAATCAGGTCTGCTTTTTTATTCTTGAGTAATTTCTTCGACGCTCTCGACTTTTTCTTCTTTTGCCTTTGAACGTCTTGTTTTCGCTTTTTCAAATGTGATTTTGTCATCGACAAGCGTCATTCGTATCGTATCTCCTGAAGAATATTTTCCTGAAAGAATTTCCTCAGCAAGCATATCTTCAATCTTACGCTGAATTAACCTTCTCAAAGGTCTTGCCCCATAAGCCTCCGAGTATCCGTCCTTCGCCAAATGGTCTTTAACTTCATCAGTAACTTCAACTGAAAGATTGCGTTCAGCAAGACGTTTAAACAAATCTTTGAGCATTAAATCTACAATTTGCCTAATTTCTTCTTTAGTCAGGTGAGCAAATACTATAGTCTCATCAATACGGTTTAAGAACTCCGGTCTAAATGCTTTTTTCATTTCCTCAGAAACTGTATCTTTGAGCTTTTCATACTTATCTTTTGACTCATCTTCTGCAGTTGAGAAACCAAGTCTTGACGTAGTTGTAATCATGCTTGCTCCAACATTTGACGTCATAATAATAATCGTATTTTTGAAGTTGATGTGACGACCTTTTGCATCTGTTAAACGTCCATCATCCAGAATTTGAAGCATTATGTTAAACACATCCGGATGAGCTTTCTCAATTTCATCAAACAATACTACTGAATATGGCTTTTTACGAATTAACTCTGTTAAATGTCCACCATCATCATAACCAACGTACCCCGGAGGAGAACCGATAAGCTTTGCAGTCGAGTGTTTTTCCATAAACTCAGACATATCAACCCTTATCATGTTATCTTCTGAGCCAAATACAGCTTCTGCAAGAGCTTTTGCAAGTTCAGTTTTACCAACACCTGTCGGTCCGCAAAAAATAAAGCTTCCGATTGGTCTGTTTGGTGATTTCAACCCGACTCTTGCTCTTCTTATTGCTTTAGAAATAGCTACAACGGCATCATTCTGACCAATAACGCGTGCGTGAAGAGTTTCTTCAAGTTTAAGAAGTCTTTCGCTTTCACCTTCCGTCAATTTAGTAACAGGAACTCCTGTCATTGTTGCAATAACTTCTGCCACATTTTCCGAAGTTACGGTTGGTTTATTCGCTTCATGTTCTTCTCGATATTTTTGTGTCATTTCTCGAATTCTGTCCTTCAACTCAGCCTCCTCATCCCGAAGTTGAGAGGCTAATTCAAATTCCTGATTTCTTATTGCATTTTCTTTTTCTTTAATAAGTTCTCTTAGTTCTTTTTCAAGTTCTTTTCCTTCAGGAGAAAGTGTAGAAACTTTTAAACGGACTTTTGAACTTGCTTCATCAAGGACATCAATTGCTTTATCCGGCAAAAATCTGTCTGTAATATATTTACTTGACAATTTAACCGCAGCAACAATAGCTTCATCAGAAATTATTAATTTGTGATGGTCTTCATATTTTGGCTTTAATCCTTTTATAATTTCTATTGATTCATCAATTGTCGGTTCTTCAATTATCACGGATTGAAAACGTCTTTCAAGTGCAGAATCTTTTTCAATATATTTTCTGTATTCATCAAGAGTGGTTGCACCAATAACTTGAATTTCACCTCTTGAAAGTGCCGGTTTTAGAATATTGGCAGCATCTATCGCACCTTCCGCCGCTCCGGCTCCGATTAAAGTGTGCATTTCATCTATTACAAGAATGATATTTCCTGCTTGACGAATTTCATCCATAATTTTTTTCAATCGTTCCTCAAATTCGCCACGGTACTTTGTTCCTGCAACAAGAAGCCCCATATCAAGTTGAATAACTTTTTTACCATCTAAAATATCCGGAACTTCCGCATTGACAATTCTAATTGCAAGACCTTCTGCCACCGCTGTTTTTCCGACACCGGGTTCACCGATTAAAACAGGGTTATTTTTTGTACGTCTTGCAAGAATTTGAATAACACGTTCAATTTCTTTTTCTCTACCGACAACAGGATCAAGTCTCAGTTCTTGAGCAGCAAGAGTTAAATCTCGTCCGAACTCATCTAAACTCGGAGTTTTTGTTTTACCGCCGGAAGATGAACTTGAAGATGAACCTGAACTTCCTGAAGAAACACTTTGAGGTTTAGATTCACCTAACATTTTGACAACATTGCTTCTAATCTTGTTCAAATCGACACCGAGATTTTCAAGAACCCTAGCAGCAACCCCTTCACCTTCTCTTATTAAACCAAGCAACAGATGTTCTGTTCCAATATAGTTATGCCCTAATTGTCTTGCTTCATCCCACGAAAGCTCCAGAACTCTTTTTGCACGTGGGGTAAACGGAATTTCTACCGCAACAAACCCTGAGCCTCTGCCGATAATCTTTTCGACTTCTGCTCTTGCATCTTTTAGAGTAACACCCATTGACTTAAGGGTTTTGGCTGCGACACCGGTACCTTCGCCAATCAAACCAAGCAGGACCTGTTCAGTTCCAACAAAATTATGACCGAGTCGACGAGCTTCTTCCTGTGCAAGCATAATAACTTTTATAGCTTTT
>CAZCIW010000009.1:0-45607 GCA_964499135.1 uncultured Muribaculaceae bacterium | reverse complement strand
CCGTTACGTTCCACTCCACTGGGGGAGCTATATTGGCAAAAGTTTATTAAATTTTCAACTATGTTGGTAGAGCAAGCTCTACTGAATTTTGAATACCGTTACGTTCCACTCCACTGGGGGAGCTATATTGGCAAAAGTTTATTAAATTTTTAATTTCCACTTGCATCGCCATATTGGCAAGAAAGAATCGAAAGTTTTATTACAAGCTATATGAATATTCTACTCCACAGTAACGGATTTTGCAAGGTTTCTTGGTTGATCAACATCTTTCCCGAGAAATTCCGCTATATAGTAAGCAAGAAGTTGAAGTGGAACTATCGCCAGAAGTGGTGAATAGAGTTCATCAACTTCCGGAACTCTTATTATATTTTCAAATAAATCATTGAGTTTTGTATCTTTTGAATTTGTAAGCGCTATCATTCTCGCATTACGGGCTTTTGCCTCTTCACTGTTTGAAAGCAATTTCTCGTAAACGCAACCCTTCATTAATATTGACAAAACAGGCATGGTCTCATCAAGCATTGCTATCGGACCGTGTTTGAGTTCACCGGCAGGGTAGCCTGTAGCGTTAATGTAGCTGATTTCTTTGAGCTTTAGTGCACCTTCAAGGGCTGTTGGAAAATTGATTCCGCGTGCTACAAATATAAAATCTTTTGCCGAAGAATATTTTTTTGCACATGCTTGAATATCTTCCGTGTGCGCGAGAACCTGTTCAATTTTCTGTGGAAGAATCATTATTTCTGCTTTCATTGTATTCAATTCTTCTGTAGAAACACTTTCTTTTATTTCTGCCATATACAATGCAAGAAGATAAAATGCCATTAGTTGTGCAGTATATGATTTCGTTGCGGCAACTGAAACTTCAATTCCTGCATTTACCAGAATTAAACTGTCGGCTTCACGTGCCATAGCACTGTCAGGACGATTGGTAATGATCAGAATATGAGAACCTTTTGCTTTTGATTGTTTTATTGCTGTGAGCGTATCGGCGGTTTCGCCTGATTGAGAAACTCCGATAACAAGCGTGTTCTTGTCTGTAACATTTCGTCTGTAAATGTATTCACTGGAAGCTTCCACATCAACTGGGATTCCGCAAAAGTTTTCAATTACATACTTCCCTATCATTGCCGCATGAAGAGATGTCCCACAGGCAATAATCTGAATTCTGTTTAAATTTTTTAGAGTTTCTTTCGTAAGATTTACTTCGTTAAGAATAATGTTTTCATCCGGCGCGTGAAGTTTTCCGACAAGAATATTTCTTATAACATCCGGTTGTTCGTGAATTTCTTTAAGCATATAATGCTTGTAGCCCATTTTGCTTAATGCGACAGGTTCCCAAGGCAGGATTTCTATTTTTGGCGAAAGCTCGTTCCCGTTGATATCTGTTAATGTCATCTTCTCTGGAGTAAGTATAACAATTTGATTATCGTTAAGATACATGGCTTTTTTCGTGTGCTTAATTATTGCCGGAACATCTGATGCTGCAAAAAATTCACCCTCTCCTATTCCAACAAGGAGCGGTGCATTCCGTTTTGTAAGAACAAGTGTGTTTTGATAATCGTGGTGCATAACACAAAGTGCATAAGCTCCTTCAATTTGTTTTGATGCAAGTCTTACTGCTTCTGCTAAATCTTTTGTTTTGGCATACATTCTTGCAACAAGGTGAGCCGCAACTTCTGTATCTGTTTGGGAGCGGAAAACGCAGCCTTCTTTAGCAAGCATTTCTCTGAGTTCTTTGTAATTTTCAATAATACCGTTGTGAACGAGAACAAGATTTCCGCAAGTGCATGTGTGCGGGTGAGCATTTAAAACTGTTGGAGCACCGTGGGTTGCCCATCGAATGTGCCCTATCCCCATTGTTGCGTTTGTAAACTCGCTTTTATGAGCGGAAAGTTCTGTTCTGAGATTGTTTAATTTTCCGATGGCCTTATAGACTTTAATTTCGTTTTTGTTCATTACTGCTATTCCGGAAGAGTCATAGCCTCTATATTCAAGCTGTTCTAGCCCATCAACAAGAATATCAACAACAGATTTTGTGCCTACATATCCAACTATTCCACACATAAATTAAATTATCTCCCCTTACTGTATATATGTCGATTATACCATTAAAATTTCGATTTTTAATTTCGTTTATAAAAGTTTTACATTTTTATTACACCCAAACAATTGGAAAATCCTTGATGATTATTAGTGGGATAGCTAAAAAACTCCTTGTGTTTAGAACTTCGTTTTATTTGAATTTTGCATGTTCGAAATTTTTAAGCTCAGAATAGTTACCCGTGAAGATTAACTTCCTGAATATTCCAATCGTCATCCCAGTCGACAAAACCGTCTAAGTGAATGTTATGATAAATATATGGATTTCCTACAAGCTTGTTTATTGAAAAATTAATTTCATTTTGTTTTGTTGAAATTATGCTACTTTTGGCAAGGCGTTTTACAATATCCGGAAGCATTGTTGTACTACCTGCAAGAACACCTTCTTTTGAAGTCGCTTTAATACCATCATAGAAAATTTTTGAATTTGCAAATTCCATTTCTTTCAAGTCACTTTTTGTAATTGGCAGGCTATCGCTTACAAGAATAATTTTATCAATTGGTTTGGCTTTAAAAGTTAATTTCAAAGCATCGTCTGATAAGTGAATACCATCAGCAATAATTTCAGCGTAAATGCTGTCAGTTATAAGCGCAGACAATGCTGTAGATTTACCTCTGTGTGAAGTCCCACTCATTGCATTAAACAAATGAGTTACTCCGCGGCAACCTGTCAAATGTCCGCTTATACAGTGTCCGGCCTGTACCCTTACTCCTTTGTTCCATAGGTATTTAATAAGTCCGTCATCAAATTCGGGGGCAAGCGTTAAAATTTTTATAAACGGATCTTCCAATTGTTTGAAATTTTCTATTGTCGGGTGCATAAAATATTTAGGGTTATGAATTCCTCGTTTTTCCGGATTGAGAAAAATTCCTTCCAAGTGAATTCCGAAAATTTTAGCCATGTCAGGAGTTTGCGCTTCTGCGGCTTTTTTTATAATTTCTATTTGGTGCTTTATGTTTAAAATATTATCTGTTACAAGCGTTGGAAAAATACCGCCTATACCATATTTAGTAATTTCTTTCGATATGTATAAAATCTCATCAACTGTAGCTCTGTTAAAATCAATGCCAAAACAGCCATGAAAATGTTGTTCAATTAGCAGCTGAGTTTTCAATTTTTTGTCCTTTCTTGCTTAAATTACACTGCCTTCAAATATTCTTCGAGCTTCTTCTCTGTCATCAAAATGGATTGTCCTGTCTTTAAGAATTTGGTAATCTTCATGACCTTTTCCTGCAATAACGATAACGTCATTGTTTTCAGCAATAGTTTTGAGAAGTGCGATAGCATGTCCTCTGTCAGGTTCTACTGTTACTGTTTCAGGGTTTGTACTTTTTAGCCCTGCGATTATATCGGTAATAATTTGTTGGGGATCTTCGTTTCGCGGATTGTCGCTTGTGATTACTATTTTATCGGCAATTTTTTCTGCAATCGCTCCCATTTTTGGACGTTTTGTTGCGTCTCTGTCGCCTCCGCAACCAAAAAGACAAATTAATTTGCCGTCTTTTGGAGTAATTTCTCTTGCCGAATTAAGAACATTTTCTAACCCGTCGGGTGTGTGGGCATAATCTACAATTACGAGCGGTTTCTTTGCTACAACTTCAAATCTTCCGGCAACTCCTTTGACATTTTCGAGTGCTTTCAAAGATGTTTTTAAATTTATTCCGATTGCTATTGAAGCAGAAAGTGCAGCAAGTACGTTGTAGACGCTAAACATTCCGTTCATATGCAGATTTACGTTGTACTGTTCTTGGTTAAATTCAAGCGTGAAGTTCGCACCGTTAAGTGAAAAATTAATATCTTTTGCTTTTAAATCAGCATCTTTCTTAACTCCGTATGTATAAATTTTGACACCTTCCGGAACATCTTTCAAAAATCTTTCCGCGTATGCATCATCTGTATTTATTACGGCAAAATCCCCTTCTGTTAAATGTTTAAATAACAAAGCTTTTGCTTCAAAATAATTATCCATTGTAATGTGATAATCAAGGTGATCTTGCGTAAGATTTGTAAGGACTGCACCATTAAAACAACATCCGCCAACGCGGTTTTGTTCTAACGCGTGAGAACTAACTTCCATTACTACATTATCAATTTTTTCAACATCTTTTATCATTCTTAATGTAGCTTGAAGTTCCGGAGCCTGAGGTGTTGTATGTTTTGCATCACGGTATTCTCCGTTTGAAGATAATTTATACCCGAGAGTTCCAATAAGAGCGCATTTTTCACCGTTTTCTTCCAGAATTTTTTGGATTAAATGTGTGACGGTTGTTTTCCCGTTTGTGCCGGTAATTCCGATTAAGTTTATTCCTTTTGAAGGGCTTGAATAAAATCTGTCTGCAATATCGGCAATTTTGTGACGGGTAGACGAAACAACAACTTGTGGAGTTTTTCCGACATTTGAGACAGGTTTTTCTACAAGAAGAGCCACCGCCCCATTTTCGATTGCATTTATTGCATACTCGTGCCCATCGGTATACTCACCGGTAAGGCATATAAAAATGTCGCCTTTTTTGGTTGTCTTTGAATTATATGAAATTCCGGTAACTTCAACATTTTTGAAGTTTATAAGGTCTTTATAATCAAGATGTTCAATTAGTTCGTCAAGTTTCATTTTTTATCTCCCAGTTCTATTTTTTTACAGTTTTTTTATCCGGTTTTATGTTTAAAATTCTTGCGGTTTGTGTAGCAACTTCTTTAAACACAGGACCGGCAACAGTATTACCCCAGACAGGTCCGACTTTTGCACTATCTACCATAACATAAATCAGTACCTGCGGATCAGATGCCGGAAGATATCCGATTGTTGATGTGTATGTGTATGGTGTGTAGCCGGAAGCATTTTCCTTCGGTTTTCTTGATGTTCCGGTTTTTGCCGCAACATTGTAATTCTCCATTTTTATGGCTGATTTCCCGTGATTAATACTTGCCGCAAGCAATCTTGTGATAGATTTTGCAGTTTCAGGTGATATTACTTGAGAGTATTGAACTCTTTGCTCAAGTTCTTCCTGAGGATATTTGATAATGTGCGGAGTTATTTTAACTCCGTTGTTCGCAAGTGCCTGAACCGCCGATAACATCTGCATTGCAGTGACAGAAGTTCCGTATCCGTAAGACATTGTTGCCTGAATACCTTTGTCCCACTGCGCCCAGTACGGTAAAAGCCCTGAGGATTCTCCGGGAAGATCGATTCCCGTTCTTGATCCGAAACCAAATGCCTGAAGTGTTTCGTAAAACTCTTTCGGAGTCATTGTTTTAGCAACATTTATTGCTCCAATATTGCTTGAATGTTCAAATAAGTATTCAAGTGATATATCCCCCGGGTAAGGATGCTGGTCGTAATCGTAATTTTTTATAACCCAATTCCCGATGGTAGTTTTTCCTGTATCAAGAATTGTAGAATGTTCGTTAATTTTCCCGAGATTCATTGCTGCGGCAACAGTGATAATTTTGAAAGTTGAACCGGGTGGAAATACGTCCGTTAACGTCCAGTTTTTAATTTGAGATTGAGTTGCTTTTTTATAGTTATTAGGGTCATAGGTCGGATAAACCGCATAAGCAAGAATTTCTCCATTTTTGGGATTCATAACAAGAACAGTTCCCCTGAGGGCGTCTTTTTCCCTAACCATTTTTTCTATTTCTTTTTCACAGATATGTTGAATAGCCGCATCTATTGTTAAGGTCAAATCTTGACCTTTTGGGTTTTGGGTTGTTGCAACGGCATCAGTAGTGAAGTCGTATATGATTTTCCCATCTCTGGTAGCCTGAAATTGAATAGCATTTTCAATGTTTTCAAGTTTGTCTTTTGCGGTATATTCAACTCCATTCGCAATATCGGCATCGAAATTATAATACCCTAGAACATGTGCAGCCAAAGTTCCTTGCGGATATTCGCGGGTATTTTTTTTGCCCATGGAAATTTCACGTAAATGAAGTTTAGCAATTTCTTTTGCTGTATTGCGGTCGATATCTTTTTTTATTGTAATAACCGGTCCCGGCTTTTTAAGAATTTGGAGAAGTTGATCTTTGGGAGTTTTTAAAATTGGTGAAAGCTTTTTTGCAAGTTCCTCCGGCGAGCTGTCATAATTTGCGGGATGGGCATAAACATCAGAATAAACTTTATCTGTAGCAAGTTTAATTCCATTCCTGTCAAAAATATCTCCGCGCATAGAAAAAGTTCTTCCTGCACGCTGATTTTGAGCTCTTACACGATATTTTCCTGTGTCTATTACCATGACGAAAAAAAGGTAAATTACAAGTGCAGCCGCAAAGCCTACAAAAAATATATGAAGACAACTCAGCAGTTTGTCGAATCTTTTAAATCTCTTTTCTTTTGCGCGTTCCTGTCTTTCTCTCACCGCAAATCTCCCATACACAGTATAATTTTAGCATAAGTAATTTTAAAATCATAATATATTAACGAATATTTACTAATATTTTAAACGGTAATTGTAATTAAATATTTTGTATATATAATTGAAGGCATGAAGAATTATATATTAACATCATTACTGGTTGTGCTGTGTGCACAGCAGGTTTTTGCGCTTGACGTTGTTTATCCGAAAAAAAACGAAGTAACAATTGAATCTAAAAGTTCATATTTTGTAGGGAATACCGATACAAATAAAGATTTGAAAATTAACGGTAAGCTTGTTCCGGTGCACAAATCCGGAGGCTTTGTATATCCTGTGGATTTAGAGTTTGGTATAAACGAGTTTATTTTGGAGTCAGGGAATGAAACTCAGATTTTTAGAATAACAAATCCGAAAGTTGATGCGCCAACAATACCGGTTAAACTTTCACAGACTTACTCAGAACCTAAATTCTTTATTACGGCGAAAGATAACGTTCCGCTTCGCTCAACTCCGATTGATGGTGGTATAAACAGAATTGCACATTACCCAAAAGGTATTCCTTTAAAGGTTATCGGTGAAGATGGAGAATTTTACAAGGTAGAGTTGAATAGTAATAAGTATGCTTGGATTTCATACCGAGATGTTGAACTAAACGAAAAATATGAACCTTCAAAAATATTAAAAAAGGATGCTGAAATTCAGGATGAATATTTTGTATTTAGTTTTGATTTTGATAAAAAAGTTCCATATATAATTGAAGGCGGATATCCTTTCGTTGTAAGATTTTACAATGTTGACGGTGAAGAAAATAATACTTTTACGTTTACTTTTCCACATATGCAGAAACTTGCCGGTTACAGTGGAAACTATGACGGAAACACATTTATCTTGAAGGTTAGAAAATTCCCTGAAATAAATGATGAAAAACCTCTTCAGAACATAAAGATAGTTGTTGATGCCGGTCATGGTGGAGATGAAATCGGAGCCATCGGATGTTTAAGACATAAAGAAAAAGATGTTAACCTTGCAATTGCCAAAAATCTTTCATCAGAATTAAAATCTCGCGGTGCAAAGGTTATTATGACAAGAAAACATGATGAAACTGTAGCGCTTTATGACAGAGTAAAAATTACAAATGATAACGACGGAATGCTGTTTTTGAGCATTCACGGGAATGCGCTTCCTGATAATATGAATCCGCTTGAAAGTAGCGGCACAAGTATTTATTATTACTATCCTCAGGCAAAACCGCTTGCAGATGCCATTATGAAAGAAATGAACGAACAACTTCCGCTAAATGATGATAAAGTCCGGAAAGGAAGCTTTGCTGTTGTCAGAAATACCAATGCACTCAGTGTTTTAATTGAAGTAGCTTACCTAATTAATCCTGAGGATAATGCAATGTTAATTGATAAAAACTTTCAGAAAAATGCTGCCAAGGCAATTGCAGATGGGGTTGAAGAATTCTTAAAAAAGTAAAATTATTTTTCTATTTCACTGCTTTAAAAAATTCATCGGAAATAAGTTGTGAATATTTTCTTTTTTCGTTTGCTGAGATGAGCAATCTTTGTTCGCCGTCGCCGGTTTCTGTTACAGAAATCATTCCTGCAATATCTCCTATAGGAAGTTTTTTGGCGCGAGCTTCAAATTTAATATAAGGAGCTTCTTTGCCATATGAATTTAGGGTTCCATGTTTCGTCACTTTAAGTTCGTCAACTTGGAATGCCTGATATTTAATTTTGTGCGTTAAATCAATTAATTTTTCTTCAATTTTGTCTGATTTAATGTCATCAGAAGTAAGTATAGGTTTATTATTGGTATCAACAATTATTAATTTTTGTCCGGATGCCTTGTGTTCAGCAACAACTCCGTTATAACCGAGCATGCCCGCCGCTTTTTCTATTTCAAATTCTTCATTAATGTCGGAAAAATTTCCGACTTTTTCGGCGCGTTTAACAAGAGTATTTTGCGAAGGATTAAGATAATTGTGAATGATGTCAGTCAGCAATCTTCCGCCTCCAATCGACATAAAACCTATAAACGCAAATGCAAGTATTATCGCCATGAAAAAATTTTTTAAACAACCCATGTTTTTTTCCTTTCTTTCATGTTATAATCCGATTATATCTATGTCAAAATCAGAAATCAATCAAATTAAATCATGGGAAGTAAAATTTGAGGATTTGACGCCGTGTATGCAGCAGTATATGCAAATTAAACGTCAATATCCTGATACTGTCTTGTTATACAGGCTGGGAGATTTTTACGAAACCTTTTTTGAAGATGCTATTCTCATGTCGCGAGAATTGGAAATTACACTTACCGGACGTGATGCCGGAGCTGTTATTGGCAGAGTCCCTCTTGCAGGAATTCCAGTAAAATCGGCTACAGGTTACCTTGAAAAGCTTGTTCAAAAAAATATTCGTGTTGCTATTTGTGACCAATTGGAAGATCCTAAGCTTGCAAAAGGTTTGGTAAAACGTGGAGTTACCCGAGTTATTACCTCTGGTACTTTAACTGAAAGTGATTTTCTTAAACAAAATTCAAATAACTACATTGCGGCAATGTTTAAGGATGAAAAATCTGATATTTACGGATTTGCGTACTCTGATATTTCTACAGGTGAATTTAAGGTTACGCAGGCACCACTGAATTTAATAATGTCAGAACTTGCAAGAATTTCGCCGGCCGAAATCGTTGCGCCTGCTCTTCGTGGAGAGATTAAACCTTTCCAGATAGTACCGGAAGAAAAGGTAGATTTGCCTGAAAATATCGTAAAGCTTTATAATTGTTCTAAAATTCCGGCTAATGTTTTTGATTTTTCAATGACTGATGCGAATCTAAAAGCGCTTTTTTCTACGCAGGCATTAACAGCTTTCGGATACAATATTTATAAAATTGGTTTTAGGGCTGCAGGCGCTCTGTTTGCTTATATTTGGGAAACAATGAAGGAAAATGTCCCAAAAATAGAACGTATAGAGGCTTATGGACTTTCTGAATATATGATAATTGACGCAAGTACGAGAAAAAATCTTGAACTTGTTGAAACTTTGCGCGAAAAAAATAAGTACGGTTCACTTTTGTGGGCAATTGACCAAACAAAAACGAATATGGGTGCAAGGCTTCTGAAAACTTGGATTTGTCAGCCTTTAATCAGAATTAATGATATTATGGAACGTCAAAATTCTGTCACTGAACTTGTTGAAAAATCTTTCACCAGAGTCTCACTTATTGAAACTCTCGAAAAGATTTATGATATCCAACGTCTGGCAACAAGATTGAGTAATAATTCGGCTAATCCGAAAGATTTTTTAAGTCTAAAAACTTCGTTGGCGATGTTTCCTGAGTTAGTCAAAGTTTCATTAGAACTTGAAAATAATCCGTTCGAAAAAGTTGTTGAATACGAACAAGAAATAAAAGATTTTACCGATATGATTGAGCGCACTATTCGTGAAGATGCGTCAATATTGATTAGAGAAGGCGGAATTATAAAAGAAGGTGTTTCGGGAGAACTTGATTATTATAGAGATTTACTTACAAATGGAGAAAGCTGGCTCAAAAATTTTGAAGAAAAAGAACGTGAGACAACAGGGATTAAAACTTTAAAAGTTGGTTTTAATAAAGTTTTCGGGTATTTTATCGAAATTTCAAATTCATATCGGAATATGGCTCCGAAAAATTATATAAGGAAGCAAACTCTTACAAATGGTGAAAGATTTATTACGGATGAACTTAAAAAGCACGAAGATGATGTTTTTTCAGCAAAGTTTAAGGCTGTCGAGCTTGAGTATAAAATTTTTACGGATTTGAGAGAATACTCAAGAGAATTAGTTTCAAAAATTAGGGAAATTGCGGATTGTGTCGCAAAAGCAGATGTTTTGGCTTCATTAGCTCAAACTGCTGTTGAAAATAATTTTTGCAAACCGGAAATTGATGAATCAGGTGATTTTATTGTAAAGAACGGAAGACATCCCGTTTTGGAAAAAATACTTCCGCTTGGTGAATATGTTGCGAATGATTTGGAACTTCAAAGTGACACTGTTGAAAACACGCAGTTTATGATATTAACAGGACCTAATATGGCAGGGAAATCAACGTACATGCGTCAGAATGCATTGATAGTCCTTTTGGCACAAATAGGTTCATGGGTTCCGGCAGATTACTTGAAACTGGGAATTGTTGATAAAATTTTTACACGAGTCGGTGCTTCTGATGATTTAACGCTTGGACAATCTACATTTATGGTTGAGATGATTGAAACTGCTTATATTTTGAATGCGGCAACCGAAAAAAGTTTCATTCTTCTTGATGAAATTGGGCGTGGAACAAGCACGTATGATGGTGTTGCAATAGCGTGGTCTGTTGCTGAGTTTATTGCGACCAGAATTAAGGCAAGATGTATTTTTGCAACCCATTATCACGAATTGAATGTAATGACTAATGTGTACCCGCAGATTAAAAATTATAGAATTACAGTAACTGAAGAGAACGGAGAGATAGAATTTTTGCGAAAAATTGTTCAGGGTGGTGCAAGCAAAAGTTATGGTATTCAGGTTGCGAAGATGGCAGGTTTGCCAACTTCTGTAATCAGACGTTCTCAAGATTTGATGAATAAAATGCAGAAAGATTTCTCAAACAATCTTGCAACTCGCAAAAAGCAAAATACTGTTGAAATTGAGGTTCCTCAACTTAATTTGTTTAGTAACTAAACTGTCATGAACGAATTTCGTAAAATTTATTGTGTAAGCATGCAACTCATTTTTATGTTATAATTGAAAGCATATAAGGAGATACGATTATGACATTGAGAAATGAACGAGTAAGAAAAGAATTAATGCGTGATGTTTCAGAGATTTTGCGCAAAGAAATCAGTGGGCTTTTGGGTGTTGTATCTGTTCTGGATATTGAAGTATCTCATGATAATTCTTTTGCAAAGGTAATTTATAGCGTGTTGGGTTCTGAAGAGCAAATTAACAAAACAAAAGACGTGATTGAGAAAAGTACTCCGAAAATCAGATATGAAGTTGGAAAACGAATTCGTTTGCGTTTGACTCCGGAATTGAAATTTGTTTATACAGATTCTCTTGAAAAAGGTTCAAAAGTGAGTGAAATTATTGACAAAATTTCAAGAGGAGAAATTTAGTCGTGCAAAGCACTCAATCTAAAGTATTGAATCCATTTGGTTTTTTGAATGTATATAAACCAAAAGGTATGACAAGCCATGATGTGGTGGCTGTTATGCGACGGGTTTTGCATATAAAACAAATTGGTCATACGGGAACGCTTGATCCTTTTGCAGAGGGTGTTTTGCCGATTTGTATAGGGAAAGCTACCAGATTAATTGAATATCTTGATGATAATAAAGAATATCTTGCCGAAATAAGATTTGGCATAGAAACTGATACATATGATTTAGAGGGGAACGTGGTTGAGGTTTCAGACAAGAAGGTTACTGTCCATGAAATATCAGCTTTGCTTCCGAAATTCAGAGGCGAAATTTTTCAGATGCCCCCGATTTATTCTGCGATAAAAGTTAATGGTAAAAAACTTTATGAATATGCGCGTGAAGGAAAAGATGTAAAAATTGAGCCGAGGAAAGTTTTTATTGAAAAATTGGAACTTGTTAATTTTGACAATGAACATCAATTAGCGAAAGTTCTTGTAAAATGTTCAAAAGGAACTTACATCCGCTCAATTGCGCATGATTTAGGCGCCGCTGCGCGCAGCGGCGCACATCTAACAAATCTTGTACGCACTCAGGCAGGGAAGTTTTTGATTGGTGAATCTAAACATTTGGATGTTTTTAAAACTTCTGATGATATTTGGAAAAATTTGATAAACCCTCTTGAAATGCTTAATTACCCGCGGGTTCTGGTTGATGATAATGAGATAGATAAAATTAAAAACGGGGCACCTATACAAAATAAGAAGGATATTTTAACAGGTGAAGTTGTAATTTTAATTTATAATGATATAATGAGTTCAGTCGGGATTGCTGACGGTAAAAAAATCTTAATTAAGAAAGTGTTTTAAATATGAGGAAAGAACTTGCGGCGTTTTCTATTATTATGAGTGGACTATTTTTTGCATGTAATCCTGTTTCTGCCGCGGTTTCGGACTACAGTTGTGTTGCGCCGTATGATATGTCCGGTGTCTCAGGAACAATTTCAAGAATTACCGGTATAAATTGGCTTGCTTCTTCTATTGCTGGAAAGATTTTGAAATCTCAGGTTACTAAAGAACTTGATGGTAAATTTAAGGCATCTGTTGATTCTTATAGTGTGCCGGATTTAAAAAACGGGCGTTTTAGAGGCTTTGAAATTCAAGGGAAAAATGTTGTTGCGGAAGGTGTTTATTTTTCTTCTTTAGATATAAAAACTCTCTGTGACTTCAATTACATTGTTTATGACTCCAAAAAATCAACTACTGTTTTCAAGGAAGATTTTCCTGTAAGTTTTGCGGTAACTTTGAGTGAAGACGACTTAAACAAGACGATGAAGGCTGCCGGCTATGAAAATTTGATTAGGAAATTGAATAATTTTGGTAAAAGTTTTTCCTTGTTTGAGATTGTTTCGACGACTTCAAGGATAAAAGATAACAAATTTATTTACGGATTGGAGGCAACGGTTCCGCTGATGGCTTCGCAACCAAAGTATACAATAGTGCTTATTTCTGATTTGACGGTCAAGGATGGTAAGGTTACTATGGCAAATCCGGAGCTTGACGGTAATTATTTCAAACTTGATTTGAGAAAACTAACAAAAGCTTTTGATTACTTAAATCCGTTTGAGTATTCTTTGAATGTTTTGGAGAATAAAAACGCGGATTTAAAAGTAAGAAACGTGAATATAGTTAATAACAAAATAAATATTTCGGGAATAATTAATATTCCCAAAGATGTACTAACTCAACATAAGGATTAATTAATGGGAAGACGTAAAAAAGATGATGAAGATAATTTTTTAGGCGGACTGGTTGTTTTTATAATCTGCGTGGTGTTAACCGGTTTAGTTGGCTTCGGGGTTTATTACGGGCTTCAGAAGCTTACGCCGAACAGAGGTTTGACTGAAATTCCTGACAATCCGCCTGTTCAAGAACCATTGGAAGAACCTGACCCTTCACAAAAGTCACCTGTTCAAAATCCTAACAATCAAGAATTTGTAAATGTCTTTTTCATTGGTAAAAATGGTAATAATGAAGAAGTTTATCGTGCTGTGAAGCGTTCTTACGATAAGGATGTTGATGGCACAAAAATAGGTTATGCTATTGATTGTCTTGTAAAAGGTCCTAAATCTTCTGAAAAAACAAAAGGTGTATATACCGAAATTCCGGCACAGACTGAACTTATAGGTGTAAATGAAAAACCTGATAAAGTTATTATTAATCTGTCTTCGGCATATGCTGCAGGAGGGGGAACTGAAAGTGTATACAAAAGACTTTTCCAACTTATAAAAACCGCAAAACGAAATACCGATAAGCCTGTATATCTATTTATTGACGGAAAGCAGGCTGATGTAATAGGCGGCGATGGAATTATGATAACCCAGCCTTTGAGTGAAACTTCATTAGATTAGTTATGAAAAAAGATTTAGAATATTATTTAAATTTGAACTGGACGTTAATTGAGGGCGAAGACACCGGATTTGAAGGTGACGTCTTTCATTATATTATGATAGAGGAGATACCTAGTTTCTGTTTTTGTGCAAGAACAATTGAGAAGGCGCGCGAAAATTATAAGAAACAGTTAAAATTAATGTTGATGATAATGCTTGAGAGTGGGGAACCTATAAAAGAGCCGGGGGAAGATGATGAGGAACCTGATTGGGAAAGTATTTGTCCGTAAGTTATTTTTTTGTAAAAATAAAAACGGAGTCAAATGACTCCGAGGAATTAAGAATAGCTGGAAGTATGAAAAAGATTTTATGATTGTATTAAACATAAAATCATATCTTTTGCCAATTAGCCAATTGGGTAATTTCCCATACATAACCTGCGCGACGACAAATTTGCCGTCGCGCCTTATATCTATTTCATATCCGCAATAATTTTTTCTCTCAAACCTTCATAATGATTTAGAACTTTTTCAAGCTGGACGTAGAAAAGGTTTTCTCCCGAATCATTGACATGGCAGAGACACGGACCCGTTAGAGTTTCTTCAATTTCGGGCGGATCGTCCTGATTGTTTTTAACCTGAACGATTTTTGTGCCGTTCATCACTGCCATAAGCCAGAACCAGATATCGTCGTTTGTCGGCGCAAGTTCCGTGAAAAGATTTTCGTTTGTAATATCTCTGTAAAGGCTATGTGGCGGATAAAGCACTCCGCCTATTCCAACAAGTTTGTTCGCAAACGACGGGTTTTTATAACATTGTTTGCAGCGGGCTTTGAAGCTGCCGTTTTTTAATGAGATTTTTGTAATTCTGTGGCAATGGATGTGTTCGGGCGCTTCCTGATAGGAATTATAAAGCTTTTCCACCATTGTTCTGTCATAAACAACATCATCATCCGTTGTGATAATAATATCATCAGGATAATTTGTTATTGCGGGAATAAGTTTTTTATACGGTCTTATGTCGTGCCACCATTTTATTGTAAGTCCGAATTCTTTCAGCCGCAGAACCTCTTCCGGCAAATCCGCTTCCCCATTTGGAAACTGTTCTTTTGCAAGCCAGAGAATAAGCATATCCGGTTTTACGGTCTGCTGTAAAAGTGACGAGAGTGTAATGTGAATCGTCGGAATTCTTGCAGGAAATGAAGTCAGCGAGATGATTAGTTTTTTATCGCGCGGAGTTTTTGTGAGCCCGAATTCCGTGACAGGAGTGAAGGTGTATTTTTTAGCCGTGCTGTATTCAAATTTCAATCCTAGAATGCGGATAATCCTTTTGCTTCCGATTTTTTCTTTCTGGAATAATTTCATTAAATCTCAAGCTCCTTTTTCTCAGGCAGTGTAAGCATTTCGCCAAGCTTCAGATTGTATTCTTCGGGTTTAAATACATCAACTCCGCTCGCAGAGGTGAATGTCATTTCGCCAAAGTAAATTTTTCCGTCAAGGTTATAGAAATCAACCCTTACGAGCGCGAAATCCTGAGAAAGAATTCTTGCAAATTCAATCATTTTTTCAAGATTTTTGGGTGATGGAACTTCCTCTTTTGAATTCTCGTAAGTCAATAAAAACGGCTGAAGGTTCCAGTTCGTGTCGTAGATATTTTCTGTGCGGTTTGAAAATCTTCCCTGATCAATCCAGATAAATTTGGGCTCCCCGTTAAAGCAGAGAACTTTGTAATCGTTAAGTTCGCCTTTGGAATCAGCCATAAAAGCTTCTGCAATAATTTTAGGCGGAATGTCTTTGTATTGCATTTCAAATCCTGCTTTGAGCGCGTAATTTCTCTTCATCCATTTATCGAATTTTTTCTTTGCTTTTTTTCTGTCAAAAGTATTTTTGTCTTTGACGATAATATTCCAAGCACATCCGTGGTTTGCTTTTAGAACAAATTTGTCCGGAAGTTTGTCAAAATCAATTTCGTCAAAATTATTCCAGACGCCTAAAAGCGGAATTAAATATTCTTCGCCGATTTTTTCCTTAATCCATCCTCTGACAAGATATTTGTCCGCAAGTCTGGTTTTCAGAGGTGAATTGTCGTAAAGTTTTAACCACTGGATTTTTTCGTTAAATTTTTTCGGGTTTTCAAGATTAAGTTCTTGTCCTGTACGCTTTTTGTACCATTTTTTTAAAAGTTTTGGAATATCTTCTTTATCCATGTTTTTTGATAAAGAAAGTTTGAATCCGAAAAGTTTTAAGTTTATTCCGTCTCTGTATTTCAATTTTTCTAAAATTTGCATAAATTCCCCCTGTCGGGTTAATTTTAAAATGATAGCCGTCTATTGTCAAATTTTGAGGTTGCAAGATTAAGATTTTATACTAATATTGTAATGAAGGTTATTAAGAGAAGGATAAAAGTAATGGAAATAAAAGCTTGGAACGATTATTTTTTAGATCTGGCAAAGACATGCGCAAGCCGCTCAAATTGTTTAAGAGCACAGGTAGGTGCTGTAATTGTAGGTGAAGATAAAAAGATTAAAGCAACCGGTTATAACGGAACTCCTTCAAAAGTAGAATCCTGTTATGAAAGAGGCGAATGTTATCGTATAAAAAATAATATTCCGTCAGGTACGCGATATGAAACTTGCCGTTCAATCCATGCTGAGCAAAATGCCATTATTCAAGCCGGTCAGGATAGATGTAAAGATGCCACAATGTACATCTGGGGACATAATTTTATCTGTATTCTCTGTAAAAGATTTATTGTTCAATCGGGCATAAAAGATGTTTACCTGAAAAAAGATGACAACTCTGAAATTGTTCATGTAACGGTTGAAGATATCCGCAAAGAACTTGAAGATGTAAGATAGCAATTGAAGTCTTATCAAATTCTGTCATTCTGAAGCTTTAGCATAAGTCACAAAATGAGCTTTTTCTCTGCAATCTGCTCAGAATGGCTTGCTTTCTTATAAATTTTTAATTCATTTCATACTGAATACAAAACCGCTATCGGCGGGTTTGCGAAGTATTCCTTTATTTATAAAATGTAACTTAATGTTAACAATTGCATAAAAATCTTAAAGATAATACGTGAAATTTCCGTTATAGAAAACATTGAATATTTCTGAAAGGAAAATTTCGTGGATTTAAATAAGATTAACTTGCTGTCATATACAATTAAAAAAAATTTGCCGGAAGTTCAGCCGGTTTCCGATGCTGTAATTGATGCAAATGTAAAAGCTTCAATTTCAGCTCTCGGGGGTGAAACTTATTCTGCAGATAAAGTTATTCTTGGCGGTTGTGAAGTTGATATGTTCGGAAATGTTCCGGAGGAGAAATTGCTTAATTATAATAGTGATACCTCCTCAACAACAGTAACAACTACTGTAACGATGACTACAAGTTATAAGGATTTGTCGTCTACAGAAATAAGCAGAATTAAGTATATAATCTGGCTTTTGCATCAAAAATCTTCCGATTCGACAGATTCTACAGACTCGACAGATCCGTCTGATTCTACCGATCCGTCCGATTCTACAGACTCAGATTCTGAAGGATTGGATGTGCCAGATGAGATTGATTACACATTAGTAAGAAAAGACGGTAGTAATAATACCAAAACAATAAGTAATATTGGTTCTGAAGGTGTTACTGTAAAATTAGAAAATGCAGTGGATGGAAAAACTTATTATTATACAATTTCATCTAATACAGGGTCAAATGTAACTGCAGATTTAGAATATTGGGATAATGGCAGATTTGTGATTTGCGGCGACGGGTTAAAAGTTGTTGCAACAAAAGAACAGGATGATGATATTATTTTAATAGGCAATAATTGTTGTTTGGATGTAAATTCAGGTAATGATATTGTTAGAATAGGTGCTACTGTTGATTCGTCTTATGCGAAAGAGGCACAATCAGAAGGTAATGAAATTCGTACGGGTACCGGTGACGATTATGTTGTAAGTTTTGGTTATACAAACACAATTGATGCCGGCGGCGGTGCTGATAAATTAACCTTGTTAGGTTTTGATAGTGACGACACCTACGGAAATACTCTGCTAGCCAATTCCAGTGGGTTTGAATATATATATTCAAACCGTCAATACAGCGGAGAAAGTGATAACAAGATCAGCGGCGGTTTTCAAGGATCGTATGGGGATTGTAAATTTTTGTCGTTTCTTAATTCCTTAAATAAACCATTAAGCAATTATGTAAAGATTACAAAAAGCGGCAGTAATTATATTGTAAAATTCCTGAAAAACGGAGCCTCACAAACCGTCACCTCTACAGATTTAAGTTCGGTCAAAAATTCAAATGGCGATATTGATTTAGTATTGGTTGAAATTGCTTTTAGAAAGGCAATTGAAGCTGAAGGCTATAACATGGATAATGATTCCACTAATGATCCGTCTCATGATAATTATATGCTCGGTGAATCAATTAATAATTTTTTGATTTCAAAATATTTCTTTGGTAATGAAGATGCAGCCTGTGTTGGATTGGAACAGGCCGCTATTCCTGATTTTTTTGAAAATTTGTTTAATCAATATATGTCCGGAAACATATCTAACATAGTGTTAGGTACACCTGATGCAGACAGCGGTCTTGAAGAAAATCAGCAATTAGGAATATTTTATAATCATGCTTATGCGGTAAAAGGCGGTGTCGCGGGGCAGTATGTTGAAGTTTCAAACCCCTGGGACAGTAATGATATTATAAGACTTGATTGGGATGATCTTTATAAATATTTTGATAGTATAAACTTATTTGGAGATACATATAGTTATGTAGATAATAAATATGGTTTTTCCGGCAGCAGTTCCTCTTTAGCCGGTGAAAAAACAGATGTCGATATAGAAATTACAGAAGTACTGGAAGAAATGGATGTAATTCTTGTTCATCAAAAGATTTACAAACCTCTTTTTGAACTCTACTCTTAGAAATATTTAATGTACAAGAGCACTCGACATGTGCCATGACTTTTTTGGTTAAATCATTAAATAATATATACGAAATTCGATAAATTCCCTACATCAAAAGGATGATTTATTAAAAATACACTTAACAAAAAGGGTTAAAATACGTTAATATAAGAAAGAAAGGCGGGGAACAATGCAATATAATGCAGGCTGGATGCCAAAATATGATTTAGAAGCAAGAATACAGCACACAAAATTGGATAGCGGAATGTACGGAATGCCATCAGCAAGACTTGATAGGATGGAAAAACCTTCAACACCGGATTTTAAAACTGTATTTTCAGGGCTTGTAGAAAATTTAAATGCAGAATTGAATGCTCCCGATAACCTTTTGAAAGATGTGATGAGCGGAAATAACAACGTAGATATTCACGATGTTATGACAGCTATGGCAAAATCTGAAATTAGCATTAACGTTGCAACACAAATTACTGGTAAAGTCATTCAGGCATATGATAAAGTAATGCAAATTCAGGTGTAAAATTTATTTGAAAGTTTTGCAGATAATGAGTTGCAAGATTATCAAAATAAACTAAAGATGGGTAAAATCGGACCGGGGAAAATATGGATTTTAACAAATTACTCGAAAACAAAGCATTATTATTTGGTAGTATTGGCGGAGTGGTTATCGTAATCGCGATAATTGTATCTATTTGCATTGCGGTAAATTCATCCAAGGGTGGAAACGGAGCTGCCAAACCAGTTAGTGAAAAAGTTATAAAAGAGCAACTTGATCTGCTGACGACAGATAATTTGGGGAAAGCTCTGGAAATCCAGTCAGTACTTGCAAGAGAAGGTATTGTTGCAAGCCGAAAACTTGATGGTACGAAATCCATAATTTATTTAAAGTCTTATACTATGGATCAGCGAGACAGAGCATTAATGACAATTGTAAAAAGCGGTCTTGTTGACCAGAATGTTGGGTTGGAAATTTTCGACAAAGGCGATTTTACATCAACAAAACAAGATAAGAAAATTCGTCTCACTCGTGCGGTTAACGGTGAACTTTCAAGATTAATCAGAAAACTTGATTCTGTTGAAAATGCTTCCGTGTTTATTTCAATTCCGGAAGAATCAATGTTTACAACGATGAAAAAACCCGTAACTGCTACAGTTCAGGTTTCAATTCCTGTCGGAGAGAAACTGCCTCCTTTGCAGGTTAAAGCAATTACAAACCTTTTGTTAGGAGCTGTTAATGAGTTGGATGCGGAACATATTTCAATAACGGATACAAACGGTAATGTTTATGCAAATATGATGGATGCAGATGACCAGATGCTTGCAAAATTACAAGAAAACGACAAGTATATGCAACAAAAGGTTAGCAGACAATTAGATAGACTCCTTGGGGCTGGAAATTATACTGCGACAGTTAGTACCTTCCTTCGTCAAGCTCCGATGGAAAGAACAAAAATAGAGTATGATCCGAGTTCAAAAACTGCAGTTTCAGAACAATCTTTCTCAGAAGGTTTGGGGGATCAAACCCGTGACAGTAATAAAAATCCAAATGCAGTCAGTGTGTATATTCCAAACGGAATTGTTGCAGGTGGACAGGATTCAAGTCAGGACAGAAGCTATAACCGTACAGCAACCGAAACTCAATATGGAGTTTCCAAAACACAAACGACGGAATATATAAGACCCGGAGTAATTGAAGAAATTTCAATTGCGGTAACATTGGAAAAAAGCGCACTTCCGGCAGAGACAACAGTTCCGGAACTTCAGGAATTGATAGCGCGTGCAGCAAGTCCGAAAGCTTCTGCAAATAATGTCACAATTGCATTCTCGGATGCATCAGACGTGAATCTTGCCGGAGACAGACAGGCAAATCTTCCGAAGCCTGATGAAAGCGGTAATCCGTGGTGGATTACAATTGCACTTTGTATAATAGGTTTGATTACTGTAACAAAAATGGTTCATTCCAAATTGCGCAAAGCACAAGAAGAACACGAAAAAGAAGTTCAGGCATTGCGTCAAAAAGAGATGGAACAGGATCAAATGATTCAGGATATGAATGCAAGAGCGGCACAATTAACCCAGAGACAGTCAGAATTGGCTCAAGGGTTATTGGAAGCTCAGCAGCGTGAATATCTGGCTCTTCATACAACCGATGATCTTGTAAATACGCTTGCAAATATGTCTGCAAATATATCAGAAGCAGATGAAGAAATTGCAGCAGATAAGATTAAAAGTTGGATTGAAGAAACGTAAGTCGGTGCGAGTCCAAGTTTTAGAAGGCAGGGCAAAGATTAGACTGGAAAAAGGAAAATTTTGATGGCAATACAGGGTTTTAATTACGAAGAATTTGCAAAGAACTTAGCGACGCAGGCGCAGGAAATTGTACCTGCCGAGTTTAATGATATTCAAAAGCAATATGTTGTAAATACTTTATATAATTTTTCAAGAGTTGCCGGAGAGTCTTTGTCGAATGATAAAGAATTGAATTTCAACGCAGATCAGGCAGTGATGATAACTCAAATTATCGCAGAATGGTCATTCCACAAGTCTGTTGATTTAATAAAGTCCGGAATTCCACAGCAGTTTTGGGATCCAATTATGCAAAAGATTGCTTGGACAATTTACGAAGTTGCAAAACAAACATTTAAGCAAGGACTTCCTCAAGATCAAATTCTTTCCTTGATAGAACACCACGTAAAAAAAGCTTATGATGAGGCAATACATGAACTGAACGAAAAGAATTTGATTGATAAAGCCTTAATGGAAAAAGCTGCAAGTCAGTCAAATATTGACTCAATGATGCAAGAAATGCAGGAAAATCAAGAAGTTCCCCAACCTGCACCCCAACCTGTACCTCAATCCGTCCAGAACATGCCGGCTCCACAGCGTCCTCAGCAAGCTCCGATTTCTTCTGCCAGCAACGCTTCTACCGTGCCTGTTGATATGTCTAAGCCGATGGAACCTTACAAACCACCTAAACTTCTTAAACTTGTTGCAGTTGCCTTGTTGTTAAAGCGTGTGACAGATGACAGGGTACAGACAATTCTTAACCATTTTGAACAAGATGATGCCGGAACAGTTCTTCGTTACATGTATGTGGACAATCTTGAGGAAAAGGTTGATCCGACTGTTACAATGAGAGTGCTTGAAGATATTGGAAGAAATCTTCCTTCTGCAACAGAAGTTAACACAAATATTCTCGTTGACAGAATCAAAGCGGCTGCGGAAATGATGGATAGAAATAGGCTGGAATCATTTGTACAACGGGAAAGACCGAATGTTAGAAGATTGGTTTTCAATGCTTTGGAGGGTGAATTTTACAAAATGCCCCCGAGAGTTGCTGCGGTTGTTGCCTCACACCTCGAGCATAGTGTATAATAATGTTAAATCATGATTATAAAAAGAAAGAACAAACAACTTCAAAATACTAGGGAAAATGATGTATCTCTTTCAGAATCAGTTCCATATGAACAGGTTCCGACGGATGAAGTTGTATTCGTTGAACAGGAGGCTTCATCTGTTGAAAATTTTGTTGCAGGTGATGATGAAATTCAAATTGAAGAACCTGTCAATATAACCCCATTAAAATCTCAGGAACCGGAAGAAATTGATCTCTTTAAACTCGACAATATTGACTTTAAACAGAGACAGGAACGTCGACGTGGTGATAGGAGAAGAGGTTTTAGACGAGGGGATGACAGAAATCTTATTTCGCGCGCAAGGGAAGAAGCTGACAATATCAGAGAAGCTGCAAGCAAAGAGGGTTACGAATATGGGCTTCAGAATGCTAGGGACGATATTGCGCAAATGCGTGAAACATTGACAACTTTTTTGTCAACTCCTCAGGAAGTTTTTGAATATATTGCACCGGATATTTTGCAAATAAGTCTTGATATTGCACAAAAAATTATTAAAACAGAAATAACTCAAAATCCACAGGTCGTTTTAGATAAAATAATTGAAATTCTAAAGACATTGTCAAAAGAAGAACCAAAAGTTACAATAAGAGTGAATCCAATGCAAGTTAGTATTGCAAAAGATGGAATGCCGGATGTCATGGCGGCAGCAGGACTTGAAACAAAAGTAGTTGTTTTGCCAGATGAAACTGTTACGGAAGGCGGTTGTGTGGTTACGACAAATAACGGTGTTATAGATGCTACGATTGAAAGTCAGCTTGCGATAGTTAAGGAGGCATTGAAAGAAATATAATGGCACAAGGAGGGGGCGCAGCTCAAAATTCAAATTTAAGCGAAATCGCAATGGCGATATTCGTTTTGTTGCTGATTATTCTTTTGTTGTGTGAACTTCCGAACTGGGTTATTAATATATCAATCTGTTTGAATATTACTCTTGGTATTGTGTTAATGATGATTGCACTGTATGTTAAGAAAACTCTTGAACTCGCATCCTTTCCATCAATTATTCTAATCGGAACGATGTTCCGTTTGGTGCTTTCTATCGCATCTACCAGATGTATTTTGGCGAAAGGTGAGGCAGGTGAAGTTATCCATGCTTTTGGTACATTTGTAACCGGCGGAAATATGATTGTCGGTGGAGTTATCTTTTTGATTATCACCGTTGTACAGTTTATGGTAATTACAAAAGGTGCTGAACGTATTGCCGAAGTTGCCGCACGTTTTGCATTGGATGCAATGCCAGGTAAACAGATGACTATTGATGCGGATTTTAATGCCGGATTAATTTCTCCGGAAGAAGCAACTCAAAAACGTGAAGATTTGCAGAGAGAATCAAATCTTTTCGGTAGCATGGATGGTGCGATGAAGTTCGTAAAAGGGGATACCATTGCCGGTATCATTATTACTTTGATTAACATTATCGGCGGTTTGTGTATCGGATGTCTTATGAATCAAATGCCTGTTGCTGATGCTGTTTCAAAATATACCGTATTAACTATTGGTGATGGTCTTGCTTCTCAAGTTCCGTCATTATTGATGTCAATAGCTGCCGGTATTTTTATGACTCGTTCTTCCGCTGCAAACTCTTTGGGTTCTGATGTTACAAAACAAATTTTGAGTAAGCCGAATGCGTTATTCCTTTCTGCCGGATTCTTACTGTTGCTTGCCGCTACAAGTGGATGGACCGGTTTGCCGTGGCTCCCGTTTACACTTTTTGCTATAGGTTTAGGGCTTGGCGGATTTTCAACTTTAATTAATGCAGATGTTCAATCTCAACTTGGACAATTGGAAAGTGTTCGACAGAATATGCAAGACTTGGTTAACCCGAATCGTATGTATGAGCGTTTAGGGGTAGATATTTTGAGTTTGCAGGTTGGCTCTAATCTTCTTGTCATTGCTGATCCCGATCAGGAAGGTCAATTGCTCGCAAAAATTGCTGCTCTCCGTCAAAGGGTTACTGATGAACTCGGTTATATTTTGCCGAATATTCGTATTATGGATTCATCAGCCTTGGATGCTAATGAATATATGATTCAAATTCGCGGAAACACTGTTGACACGGGTTACGTTTACCCGGGAAGATTAATGGTTGTTGCAGATCAGTGGGATTCTATGAAGAAAGAAGTCCCGCAGGATGCTATTATAGGTATCGACCCTACATATCAGACTCAAGCATATTGGATTACTCCTGATGATGCTAAAACTGCTCGTTCTGTAAGTGCTTTCGATTCTACGGATGTTATTGTTACGCATTTGCAGGAGTGCGTGCGTAAGCATGTTGATGAAGTTATGACAAAAACTGATGTGCTTAAACTCATGGAACTTGTTCGTTCTCAAGATCCTACTCTTGTAAATGACCTTGTTCCGACGATTATTTCGACAAGTGATTTGAGAAAAATATTTGTTAACTTGATTCGTGAAAAAGTTTCTATCAAAGATATTATATTTGTATTTGAAAGACTTTGTGATTATGCAAGATTTTCAAAAGAACCTGATATACTCTCCGAACGTTTGAGGGCTGCATTGGGTCGTCAAATTTGTCTTGCTAATATTGAAGAAGACAAAGTTCTTTATGCGCTTACCCTTTCTCCTGAGTGGGAAAAAATTCTTGATGATAGTTGTCAAAGGACTGAGCTTGGTACTATGTTTTTGCTAAATCCGATGCAAGTTCAGGAACTAATTGAAACGACAGCATCAACTCTGATGCGCGCTCATCAAGCTTGTGGAAGAAATCCAGTTATCCTTTGTTCTCCGCGTATAAGATTACCGCTGTATCAGCTTCTTGAACGTCACATCCCGTCTGTTGTCGTAATTTCTTATTCGGAATTGATTACTGATATTAAAGTTGAAGCTGTTGATACTATTGGTGAAAGCTACGCAATGTAGTGGTGCCTGAGGCACATCTATACATTGGATCTGTAATTGTAGGTTGCGCTTTTTTTCGGAAATAGAATATAAAGTCCGATTAACCAAAGGGCCGCTGGGTTAGACTAATGTTCTTTGGCGGTTGTAATTACTATCCGACGATTTGTTTTTCTGAGGCACATCTATACATTGGATCTGTAATTGTAGGTTGCGCTTTTTTTCGGAAATAGAATATAAAGTCCGATTAACCAAAGGGCCGCTGGGTTAGACTAATGTTCTTTGGCGGTTGTAATTACTATCCGACGATTTGTTTTTCTGAGGCACATCTATACATTGGATCTGTAATTGTAGGTTGCGCTTTTTCTCGTGAATAGAATATAAAGTCCGATTAACCAAAGAGCCGCTGGGTTAGACTAATGTTCTTTTGCGGTTGTAATTACTATTTGACGACTTGTTTTTCTGAGGCACATCTATACATTGGATCTGTAATTGTAGGTTGCGCTTTTTCTCGTGAATAGAATATAAAGTCCGATTAACCAAAGAGCCGCTGGGTTAGACTAATGTTCTTTGGCGGTTGTAATTACTACTTTAGCGGGTCGTATCCGCCCTCGTGCCACGGGTGGCATTTCGATATTCTTTTTATTCCAAGCCAGCTCCCTTTTAAAAACCCGTATTTCTCTATTGCTTGTCGCGTGTATTCAGAACAGGTCGGATAAAATCTGCATACTGCCGGTGTGTATTTTGAAAATTTTTGATATATGCTGATTAAAAATAATGCGATTTTTTTTAGCAAAGAATTTTTTCTGTCCATTATTATTTTATCCATTTGAATGTTCTGACGTAATCGTTTCCGTTGATGTCGCCATTGATTTCTGCATTGAAAATCCTGTAAATATTTTTTGTCTCCAAGTTCGGAATTTTGTTTATTTCAGCCATGATTTCGGGATTTAATTCGTTTTTATTTATCAATGGAATTGTGTTTAACAGGGTGTTTAATGATGCGTTTTTAACTTTCCCGAATACGTTTGTAATATTATTTGAAAGCGTCCCGTATACGTTCATCTGGGCAAGTGATGTTGAAAAATTGTAAGAACCGTTAAGGTACATATTCAAATCTTTTCCGTTTGAGTATATATTAATGCTTTGAGCAACTCCGTCTTTAAAGTTCAAGTTCCCGCTTATACTTTCAAATTCTCCGGTTTTTAGCGGTGTTATAATATCAATGATACTGTTGATAGAAAGACCGGTAATCCCTCCTTTGATAAGGTTTCCTGCTTTTAAAAGATATTCTAAAGAACCGAGTTTGGGCATTTTTCCGTCTTTTACTATGAAATATCCGTTGCCGTCGAGAGTTTTAGTACAGCTTTCCTGCGATTTCGCATTACAATTCAGTTCAACATCTCCAGTGACTGCGCCATAAATTTGGTTGTGAAGGTTAAATAAAGTTTCTGCCATTATCTGAGCATTTGAGTCTTTCATGCTTATGAGAAGTTTTGCGTTTTGCGTTGGAAAATCGTATTTTACTGAGCCGTTAACGAAACCTTCTGCCAGTTTAAATGTGAAATCTTTTACGTCAAGTTGCTTTTTCTCATTAAGACTGAATGTAGATGAAAACTCTTGCGCATTAATATTTTTGATTTGTATCGTGTCTGCATTTATATTCGCTTTTTTTATAATAATTTGCGAAATGTCAATATCTTCGGTACTTGGAGTTGACGTTTTCGAACGGTATAAATCGCTCTCAAAATCTTTGAGTGCATCTGTAAAACTGTTTATGTTTAAATCTTTTAGTTTTAAATCAAGATTTTCTATAACGTATGGCGGTTTGGTATCGTTTTTTATTGCTGCACTTAAATCAACATTGTTTGAAAGTATAACTCCCTTGGATTTTACAAGTATTTTGTCTGGGTTAAATCGTAAATTTACATCATTTATTGTCGAATTAATAAATGGAATATCAATGCTTGTAATATCAAGTGTTCCGAGAATTTTGGGCATTTGTGAGCTTCCGTTTATGGTCAGGTCTGATGTGAATATACCCTGTTTCATGAACGGTTTTCTGAATATTATATTAAAAATTCTTGCATCTGTTGGATTTTCTGTTTTGACTTTGAAATTTTTAAATGAGATGTTATTGTTAGGTAAAAATTCTACTATACCGTTTGAAGTAAGTTGCGTTTTTACGAATTTTTTATTATTTTGAGATGGAATAATTTTATCGTATTTGAAATTATTTACTTTTGCCCATTTGGGGGTATGGATGTTGTCGAGGTAAAGTTTAACCTGATTGGCGGCATCTCCGATTGTTGCTCCCATATAGTAGAGATATGAATTTTCTTCTATTTGAATTTCTGTCTTTGCTTCAATTCGCTCAGGTGTTCCTGAAATTTTTGAGGTTGCAAAGATATCACCCTTGACTTTTATCGGATAAAGTGTGTCTTTGTTGAAAAATTGATCAAAAAATTCTTGAGTTGGCTTTGTATTTATATATAAATTCATGTCGGGTTTTTGTAGAAATTTATATATATTTCCGTCCACTAAAATTGGCATTTCTCCTATTTGAGCATTTATTTTTCCAAGAGTTAGCAGGTCGTTACGTATTAAAATGTTACCGCTGTTGAATTTTACTTTTACATTTTTGGGGCTGTATAAAAATTCGGTGTCGTTAAGTTTTGTGAAAAATGACAAATTGTTTCTGCGAATTCTTGCGGTTAAATCCAGAATTCCTTTCATGTCTCTTATATCTTCCGGATTGAAATTTGAAGAAAATATATCCAGATTTTTAAGAGTAGATATGTTTTCAAGATTAAACTTTGACATTGAAAAATACCCGTTTACAACCTGTTTGGGCGTCAATATATTTGAAATATCTGCGGTTAAGATGTAGGGGTTTTTTTTGAAGGTTCCTTGAATTGGAGAAATCTTTAAGTTTGAATTTAAAAGTTCAAAATTGCCTCCGTTTGTCAGAATTACACTTTTACTTCCCTTATTTGGATAAACTTTTCCTTTAATTTGAAGAGCGTTTATATTTAACGGTGAAATTTGTCCTTTGTAGTTTGCGATAAAACTTGTGCTTATGGTGGCTAAATCTTTTTCAAACAGAATGTTTTTATTCTCCGGTGTAGCCAGTCTTATTGCATCTCCGAGAGTAAATTTGTCCGAGTACACAGTGGTTTGGAGACTATTATCTTTAATTTTACCGTTTGTTCTAATTGATGAACTTCCAAGACTTGAGGATAAATTAAAATCTGCATCAAAATTTTCAAAATTAACTTCTCCGGAAAGATTTTTTATGGGGAGTTGAACATTTGTAAGTTTTATTTCATTACCAGAAAGTTTTGCGTGTCCTTTAGCAAAAATATTTTTGTTGAAAACAATATCATAGATGTCAAGAACTGTCCCTGTGAGATTAAAATCTAAGTTTATAAGACCTTTTGCAGAGTTAATCGGAGACGCAATTTTTTGAATATCTTTTAGCATTGGAGAAGTTTGTATTATTTTTATGAGGTTTGCACTATTTTGGTTATTGGTTTTAACTTTAAAATCCAAAACACCCTGTAAAGTGCATGTACCGTCTATTGATACAGGTTTTCCGTAAAGTTCTGCATGTTGAGTTTTGAAATGAGAATTTTGATTATCAAAAGAAAGAGACCCTTGTCCGTTTGTAATAGTCATGTTGTGGATGTCAAGGAAAGAGGCTGTTGTTTCTGTAAAATTAAAAACACCCCAGGCATGCGGATCTTTTGTATTTCCGACAACGTGAAGGTTAATATTTCCTTTGCCTTTGATATCCATAATTGGCACCGGTCCAAGGTCAAATTTGAGAATTCCGTGAAGCGGGTTTAATACATTTTGCGCGGTTTTTAAGTCAACATTTTTTGAACTTGTAATTATTAAATCTGCATTCTTGTTATCGTATAATTCAATATCGCCTTTTACTGAAACTGATTCAGTCTTGCTTGCCGGAACAAAGGCATCCATATATGTTTTGTAACCGTTAAATTGTAATTTGACTGTTGCTTTTGGAGTACTGTTAGAAATTGGTCTTTCCAGATATCCGTTTGATGAAAGGATGTTTCCGGTTATTGAAGGTTTGAGGTAGTCCCCTTTTATTTCGAGATTTCCGATTATGTCTCCATAGTACTTATGTTTTTTTAATAAATATAGATTAAATGTGTCCTGAAAGTTTTCGTCTCCGGGTAAAAGAGGCAAAAATGCTTCAACTCTTGACGGATTAATCGCAAGTTTTAGATCTGTTATTGGATATTTGGTGTTTAATTTCGTAACAGTTCCAAATAGTTTTGTATCAATTCCTTTTGCTTTTGCTGCAAAATCTTCAATATTTACGCTGTTTTTGGATAGTGAAATCGTTGTGTTTATTTTTAAATCGTTCGGACTGTAAATTGAAGACGAAAGTTCCTTCTGAAAAAGTCCGAAATTGTTTGCGGTCAGATTTCCTTTAATCTTTTTATGTCCGTTTTTATCTGAAGTTGTTTTTAAATCAAAATTTATTATTCCTGAAAGTTTTTGAATTTTATTGTTAGAAATTATTGTTGCATAAGTTGAAAAGTCGGAAAGATTGAGATTTTCTATCTTCCCGTTTATTGTCAATTTGTTTTCGGCGATATTTGTTAAAGGCAGTTTAATGTCAATATCGGCATTGATGGTCGATTTTTCTTTGCCTGTAAAAAGTTCATTTTCTGTTGTAAATTTGATTCTTTTTCCGTTTGTAAAATCCGACAGCATAAAATTTTTGCCGTTCAACAAAATCGTTTTTCTAACGCTTTCGTCGTTTAATGTGATGTTATAATTCTTTAAATTGATTGCTGCTTTATTGAGTTTTAGTTTTGAATTTTGGGTTTCCGGTATTGAGTAGCTGCCAAGTTTTAATTTAAAGTTTTTATCCAAAACAACATTTATATCAAGTCTTTGTGCATTAAATTTTTCTATATTAACTTTTCTTGTAATCAGTGGAAAAAGTTTTATCTGGGAATTAAATTTTTCCACTTTTAGAGCCGTCGATGAATCAGAATTGATAATTCGAAATTCGTCTGCGGAAAATAAAATTGACGGAATTATTCCAGTATTAAAGTTTGGGTTTTTAAATTCAATGTTAAAGCCGGTTTCTTTTTGGGTTGAATTTTTAATAAACTCAAGACATTTCTGGCTGTTTAAAATTGCCGGCGCACCCCAATAATACCCGCAATACAATAATACTGTTCCGGTAAGTAAGCTTATTAAAAGTTTTGATTTTCTACCCATATCCCTGAACAGTATTATACGATAAATATCTCATTTGTGCTATTTTTTTACAACTAGTAATTTTCACATTTTATTTGAAAGTATGCTCTCGGGTGATGGCAGTTAGGACATTTATTTGGAGCTTCCTTCCCGTACATTACATACCCGCATTTTCTGCACATCCAGTCGGTATCGTAATCTTTTTTAAAAACGGTATCGTTTACAATATTTTCCAGTAATTTGCGAAATCTTGCTTCATGATGTTCTTCTGCGCGTCTTACGTATTTGAAGGTATCTGAAATTTCATCAAAACCTTCTTCTTTTGCAATTCTTTCACCTTCAAGGTAAAGTCTCGTATGTTCGTCATGTTCTCCTTCTATTGCAGTTTTTAAGTTTTCTTCAGTTGTTCCAAGGTTAAACGGGAAACTTCCGGTAACTGTACCCATTGAGTCTCCTACATATTCGTAAAAATGTTTTGCGTGTTCTTTTTCATTTTCCGCGGTCATTAAGAATATTTCAGAGATTTGTTCATATCCTTCTTCTTTAGCCTTTTTAGCATAAAATGTATACCTGTTTCTTGCCATTGATTCTCCGGCATAAGCATTAATCAAGCATTCTTCGGTTTTAGTTCCTCTTAATTTTGATTTCATATTTTTATCCTCCTGTGACTTAAAAAGTGTAATTGTTAATATGAAAAATTCATATTAGTAAGTTAACCCATACAAATTGGCAGTATAAAGAATGTTAAGATAATACTTTTTTCGGATTTTATGCACAAAAAAATATTCCATAATACAGTTAGGTATCTTAATGGAGAATTTTATGGACTTGTTATCATATACAAAAAAATTAGCCGAAAAAATTAATTACTATGACCGTCTGGTTAGAAGTTTAAAACTGGATTTTTCCATACATAATCCATTTAAGCCTGATACGGAATTGATTGTTATTTGGGTAGAAAATAGCATTGATAATGATTTATAAAAATCCCGTCATATTAGGCGGGATTTTAAAATTAGTTATAATTTTTAGCATAATTCGGATTAACCGCAAGCCATTTGAAGCTCTGAGTTTCGGTTCGCGGAATATCTGTTACAAAGGTTCCTCCATAGCGACCTCTGAAAAATGTTAAATAACCTTCTTTTGCAAGATTTTGAAAAGCTTTTCTTATTGTGTTCGGACTTAAGTCCATTTCTTTTGAAAGTTCCATGATTGACGGAAGTCTGTCTCCTATTGAATAATTTTCTATTATAATTTTTTTTATCAAATTTTGGGTTCTTTCGTAGTAGTAGAATGCGGTTTCTTTTGCTGAGGCAAATATTGAAGTTTCGCGTTCTGTATCAATATTGTTGTCAGACGGCATTTTTATGACAGATGTCCCGTAGCGTCCTCGGCGCGGCATTAAAATACCGTCATCTGTCAGTTTTTTTAAACCGTCATGAATTGTTTTGATACTTACATTGAATTTGGTAGCAAGTTCTCCATGAGGTGGCATTTTGCAGCCTATGGAGAGGTTTTCTGTTATATAATTTTTTAAATCTTGTTCAATTTTGTCAACGAGAGTTTTTTGAGTAGTTGAAGACGATGAACTAAAGTTCAATGTTTTTAAAATCCAGAATGTGTTGTTTTCGGCGTCAGTTTTTCGTTCGATAATACCGTCGCTGTGAAGATTTTCAAGCGCAATTCTTGTTGTGTTTGGTGAACTTTCAATCTCTTTTGAAATAATTCTTGATGATGGAAGTATTTCTCCGATTTTGAAATGCTTTGTTTTGATAAATTTTTTAAGTTTTTCTGCGGTAATTTCTCGTTTAGAAGTCAGTTTTCTGATTTTTGGGGAGTCGTTTTTATTTTTGATGATAGTTCCTATACATTGTTTAGCTTCCGTGTAACCTGAGTTTTCTACCAGTCTGAGTGCGTTTTGGATTGTTCCGATACTGACACTGAGTAAAAATGCAAATTCTGCCTTGGATGGTAAAAGGTTTTCATATTCAATTTTTCCGGAATTTAAATCTTTATCAATCCAGTTCATAATCCATTTTGCAATTGTAACAGCTTTGGCTTCATTGCTGTTTTTTAAATCAGGAAGAGCTGTTGTAATTTCATTTATTGAAATTCGTCTTAAATCTTTTTTTAGCATACACACACTTTCATTTTTTTTAATGATACACTATTTATAAAAAAACATCAAGGGTGAATTTTGCTATTTAGTGAAGATAAGTTTACATTTAGAGTTTAGTTAAAATTTGCAATTTAATCTTTTTATAATAAGATTGGTTTGTATATTTGTAAAAATTAATGGAGGTATTAAGATGGAATTCTTACATACATTTGTGCAGGGGCACAATGTAGCGATTTCTGCGGGCATTCTTTTGATTGCTTACGTTTTTATCGCATTGGAAAAAATTCCAAAAGTTACAATTGCGCTTTTGGGAGCTGCAATTACTATTCTTTTGGGTCTGGTAAATCAGACAAAAAGTATTGACGGCGGGCTGGATCCGCATTATTTTATCAACTTTGTTGATTTCAACGTTATATTCCTTCTTGTTTCTATGATGATTATTGTCAGCATTGCGACAAGAAGCGGCATGTTTAACTGGGTTGCAAACGAACTTTTGAAACTTACAAAAGGGCGTCCTGTGGGTGTTTTGTTTGCACTTGGTTTATTTACGGCTGTTGCGTCAGCATTTTTAGATAACGTTACAACGGTTATTCTGATTATGCCTGTAACATTCTTTATTGCAAAGAAATTGGATATAAATCCTGTTCCATATCTAATAACAGAAATCTTTGCGTCCAATATTGGTGGAACTGCTACATTGATTGGTGATCCTCCGAATATTATTATTGGAAGTGCTGCCGGATTATCATTTATGGACTTTATTTTTGAATTGACACCTATTATTGCGATTATTTTTGTTGCAGTTTTGATAGTTTTGTTATTGTTTTTCAGAAAAGATTTGCATACAACTCCTGAAAAAATGGCGGCTATTGCAAATCTTGACAACTCTAAAACAATTACCGATTTCCCTTTAATGCTCAGAAGCGCAATAGTTTTGGGACTTGTAATTTTGGGTTTTGTTCTTCATGATATAACTCATATTGAAACATGTGTAACAGCAATGATTGGTGCAAGTTTCCTTCTTTTATTTGAAAAACCGAAAGAAATTTTGAATGACGTTGAATGGAATACAATTTTCTTCTTTATTGGATTATTTATAATCATCGGTGGTGTTGAAGCTTCGGGTGGTATTGCACTGATGGCTAAATGGATTTTGAATGTTACGGATGGATCTCAAAATGCTGCAGCAATGTTAATTCTGTGGGCATCCGGTTTAATTTCCGGTATTATTGATAATATTCCTTACACAGCGACTATGGCACCAATGCTTCTTGAAATAAGAAATGTGATGGGTGCAGATTACACATTGCCTTTGTGGTGGTGTTTATCTCTTGGTGCTTGCTTAGGTGGAAACCTCACTATTATCGGTGCTGCTGCTAACGTTATTGTATCTGAAACATCAGCACATAACGGATATCCTATCAGATTTATGAGCTTTATGAAATATGGTGTTATTGTTGTTGCTATTTCATTAATATTCAGCTCAGTTTATATCTGGTTAAGATTTTTGCACTAATTTGAATTCCCGAGGAGGGTAATGTATTAAAAGTTCCCGTTGTTTATCATTAGAGTGATGTAAATGACGGGAGCTTTTTCATGTTAAAAGTTGTATTTTTTGATGTTCAGGATTATGAGGTTGATTTTTTAAAGAGGGAATGTGACGGCAAGTTTGATTACAGGCTTGTTAAAGACTCTTTAGACGGGTTGTGTGAGATAGATGAAGATTGTTGTATGGGCGCAGAAGTGATATCTTGTTTTACGACATCAAGGGTAGAGGAAGAGGTTTTAAAAAAGTTTCCAAATTTAAAACTTCTGGCACTTAGATCTGTTGGATTTAATCATATTAATATTGAATATTGTGAAGAACATGGTATTGCGGTTGCTAATACACCGAATTACGGAAATATGACAGTTGCGGAGTTTGCATTTGCACTTTTGCTTAATGTTACAAGAAAAGTTTCACTTGCTGCAAATGATTTAAAAAACGGAATAGTAGAGGCGAAGCATACAATCGGAACGGAGCTTTTCGGAAAAACAATAGGTATTGTTGGGCTCGGGGCAATCGGTGCCGAGATGGCAAGATTGTCGTACGGGTTCGGATTGAAGGTTCTGGGTTACGATTTAAAAAAGAGAGATATTTTGAGTGAAAAGTATGCGGTGAGTTACGTTAATTTTGACACTTTGCTTGAAAAGTCCGATTTTATTTCAATTCATACACCTTTAACAAAAGATAATTATCATATGTTCAATGCGGAAACATTTGACAGGATGAAGGATGGTGCTGTAATTATTAATACGGGACGTGGAGAAATTATTGATACTCAGGCTTTGTATAACGCACTTGTTACGGGAAAAATCAGTGGTGCGGGGCTTGATGTTTTGGAAAGTGAAGAAACTTTGACTGATTCTGATTATCTTGTTGATGTTGGCAGAATGAATGTTAATTCGCTTCAAAAAACGGTTCTAAATAATAGTCTTATGAAACTAGATAACGTAATAATCACACCGCATATTGCATACGATTCAAAGGAGGCAATAGAGAGAATTTTGACCCTTACAATGTCGAATATTTTTGCGTTTGAAAACGGAATTGAACAAAACAGGGTTGTGTAAAAATTAAATTTTTTATACAGATTTCCATAGGTTGATGTCAACAAAAATTACATTATTTTGCAAATGTTACGAAATGTAAATATGAATTTAAAAATGCCTTAAACTCAGTTATAATCCCCTATATGATATGATATGATATGATAGGTGGGTGCGGTGTAAAATAAATTTCTAATCTGTTTTTATAAAAAGTATAGGGGTAATTTTTATTAAAAACAGAAAGGAAAAAAGAAAATGTCATTTATCTCAATCGGAAAAAATTTGCTCACAAATGGAGCAAAGTGCAGAATGGTATTGAAAGGCAAACAGCTTGAGGCGCTGCCTGTGCAGTTGAAACCGTTAATCAACAACATTGATAGACCTGTTGTTCATCTCGGGGTGAACGGACGCGGTGCGGAAGGTTCGATGTACGGAATCAAGGTTTTTGCAAAAGGTGAAAAAGAGCCGGTTGCGGCTGCTGCAGGAAGAATTGATTACAGGGGTTCAGAGCCTGTGCTTCAAGCCCGCGGTTTTGTGAAAAAGAATACGGGTGCCGGCGATGCTTTGAGGGCAAATGTTCAAATGGATACATCAAGAGCAATTGATTTAGAAAATATGGATGAGCTAATCCTTGCTAAGAAAAAAGGAATTATTTCAGTTGCAGCAAAATCAGATGCTTTGAATGCGGATATAGTTCTTGATAAAGCTGCCGCTGAAGAAATTTTGAACTTCGCAGGTGCAGGACCGAATAGTAAATTGCAGTATGGACGAGACGTTTTGAAGAAAGGTTTTGAAAATATTCGCAAATCTTGTGCTTCTGCAATGGAAAGGATTAACTTGTTTAAGTCTCCGGCAAAAGCCGTAGAGAAATCGCAGGTTGCTAAAGCTGCGGCAGAAAAGGTCGAAACTAAGGCTGGTACATGTATTTCCGATATTGAAAAATATCTTGCCGGTAATGATAAAGCAATTAAATCTGCTGAAAAAGAACGTATGCTAAAAGTGGTGGATGGGATGAAAAATAGGCTGAAAATTTTAAGCGACAAGTTTGCTAGAGCTACAAATGAACAGGAAAGAAATTCCATTGCCTTATCTTATAAAGAATTACAAGAACAAATTTTAGGTGAGTCGAAATATATAATGGAACGTTTTGATTAATTATAAATTAACGCGGCGCCGGAATTCTTCCGGCGCCGCGTCTTTATAAAATCAGAAAGCGGAAATTTTACTTATGTAAAATTTCCGCTTTTAAAACCAAGTCCGGTAACCGTTTTTATATTCTGCCATTATGGCGGTCCAATTTTCTGGACAGAGATGCTTTGCATCCCGGCGGTTTTTAAAAACCGCGGAGGGCGAACCCTCTGAATAGCGTTACGCTATTAAAATCTATTCTAATAAGGAGTCAAGAATTTCTGCATTCCTTGCGGCTGTTGTCGATTCCCGCACCTTTTGTTTGTAAATGTACGTCCTCAGAGCTTCTCTAATCAGTTCGCTTCTTGAACGATTTTCGCCGTCTGCTACCTGATCAATCTTGTTCAGAAATTCTTCCGGCATTGAAATCAGTACCCGTGCCATATATTCTCCTTTGCTGTTTTGTAATGTCCTCTTATACTATTATAAACAATTCTTGATATAAAAAATTGCTATTTTTTAAATAAAAAATATATACTAATTTTTAAAATCAAGCTATTAGTGGGATTAGAGGTATATATTTAGGTTTACAAAACTTAATAATAAAGTTCTATTTTATCAAATAAATCGCTTTACATCGATTTTGGTTTAAGTTAATATGAAATAAAAGAGGGGAAATATGGAAAAAAACGGTCTAAAGTATAAGAGAATTTTGTTAAAGATAAGCGGAGAAGCACTTTTAGGAGAACAGCAGTTCGGGATAGACCCGAATCCTGTTAAAATGATAGCAGCTGAAATAAAAAAAGCTGTAGAGGCAGGAGTCGAAGTTGCTGTGGTTGTAGGTGGTGGAAATATTTTCCGCGGGATGAAAAACAGTTCAAAACTCGGAATGGATCAGGCATCAGGCGATTATGTCGGAATGCTTGCTACTGTGATGAATGCTATAGCTCTACAGAGCGCTTTAATTCAGATGGATGTACCTTGCAGAGTTCAGTCGGCGCTTGAGATTAACAAGGTTGCTGAACCTTATATAAGGCACAGAGCAATCAGACACCTTGAAAAAGGTAGGGTTGTAATTTTTGCGGCAGGTACCGGAAATCCTTTCTTTACAACTGATACAGCAGCGGCATTGAGGGCATCTGAAATTAATGCCCAAGCCATGCTCATGGCGAAAAATGGTGTTGACGGTGTTTATACGGATGATCCGAAGCTTAATCCCAAGGCTAAAAAACTTGATAAAATATCTTATGACGATATTATTAAAAATGGATTAAAAGTAATGGATACAGCAGCTTGCGCGTTGTGTAAGCAGAATAATATTCCGATTGTTGTATTTGATTTTCTACTCAAGGATGGAATTCTGAGAGTTCTTGGCAATGATGAAGTCGGAACTTACATAGGTTTATAGTAATAATTAATATTAATTGAAAGAGGTTAGAATATGTCAGAAAGCTTAGATGAATTATTTTTGTTTGGCGAAGAAAAGATGGAAAAAGCAATTACATCTTTAAAAAGAGAATTTGCGTCAGTTCGTTCCGGTCGTGCAAATCCGCTGATTTTAGATAAAGTTACGGTTGATTACTACGGAGCCCCCACACCTTTAAGACAAATGTCTCAGGTAAGTGTTCAAGACGGTACAACTCTTGTTATTTCGCCTTATGACAAGTCGATTCTTAAAGAAATAGAAAAAGCAATTATTAAGGCTGAAATCGGGATTACACCGAATAGTGACGGTATTTGTATCAGACTTCCTTTCCCTCCGTTGACGGAAGAACGTCGCAGAGAAATCGTTAAAGACGTTAAAAAAATGGGTGAAGAAGCAAAAGTTGCGGTTAGAAATGCTCGTCGCGATATGACAGATGATTTGAAAAAACTTGAAAAATCCGAAAATCTTCCGGAAGATGCAGTTAAGGATAATCAGGATAAAATCCAGAAATTAACTGATAAATACACCGGAATTATTGATAGTGCAGTTTCTGAAAAAGAAAAAGAGGTTATGACTGTATAATGGATGTAATCGGCGGGTTAAACAAAAATGCAACCAGAATGTTAATTGGCTTTGTTCTTGGCACAATTGCGATGTCGGCTATCATTGCAAGTGGTATATGGCTCCTTGTTTTGGTATACGTTTTTGTTTTTGTTGCGTCGAGAGAATATGTAAAAATCCTTGAGCATAAAGGTTTTTACCCCAGTTTAAAGGTTATATGGCTGGCGGAATTCGTGTTCGGACTTATTGCATACTCGCAAAGGTATGATTTGACGGCATTAGCGCTTACGGCTTTTTCTATCGGATCTTTTATGTGGGTTTTGTTCAAAGGTCGCCAGCCTTACATAGCCAATGCCGCAACAACTGTTCTCGGGTTTATATATTGTGGATGGTTTCCTTTACAGTTACTCTTTTTGAGGGAACTTTCATCGGAAAGATTTAATGACGGACTCGGGTTTGTTGTTATGATGTTTGTCTCAATTTTGTTAACAGACATCGGGGCATATTATGCGGGAAGACATCTCGGTAAACACAAGCTTGCGCCTATTGTAAGCCCCAACAAAACTATTGAAGGATCTATTGGTGGAGCGATTGCTGCGGTTTTGGGTGCGTCTGTTGTTGGTTATTTTATTGGTTTGGAATGGTATTATTCATTGATAGCCGGACTTTTGTGCACTGTATTTGCTCAGATTGGTGATTTGTGCGAATCTTTGATAAAACGTGATGCAGGAGTGAAAGATAGTGGTGATACTCTTCCGGGACATGGCGGGTTTTTAGACAGAGCGGACAGTTTTATTTTTACAATTCCGGTAATGTATTATTTCTGTAAATATTTTATATTTTCAAATCAGTTTCTGGTTGATTTCGGAAATTATATAAAAGGAATTTTTTAGATGAAAACAGTTGATGAAATTTTTGGCATAGAAATTAGCAACAGTGATTATTTCAAAGCCGCCTTGACTCATCCTTCATATACTCAGGAAAATAATTTTGATTATGTGGAGTGTTATGAGCGGATGGAATTTCTTGGTGATGCTGTTTTGAAGCTTGTCATGTCTGAAATACTCTATAAAAAATTTCCAAATGCGCATGAGGGTGAAATGTCCAAAATTCGCGCGATTGCGGTTTCTGATAATATCCTTTCAACAATTTCAAAAAAAATCGGATTGTCTGAACTGATTATAACATCTGTTCATGACGGGAAACAAGGTCTTAAAAATCTTGAATCTGTGACTGCATGTGCATTTGAAGCCGTACTTGGAGCTTATTTTTTGGATGGAAAATTTAATGAGTTAGAAGAAAAGTTGAAAGAAATTTTTATTCCGTACATTGACGAGATTAGTAATAATATGGAAAAATACAATGCTAAAGCTTTGTTGCAAGAATACACGCAAGGATTAAATAAGGAAATACCTAAATATAAACTTATAGCAGAGTCCGGTCCTGCGCACAATAAAACTTTTACCGTAGAGGTTTCATACCGTGGTGAAGTTATTGCAGAAGGTTCGGGAAAATCTAAAAAGGATGCTGAGCAAAAATGTGCATATGAAGCGTGCCGTAGGTTAGGAGTTTTTGAATGTCAAGAATAATAGTTTCGCCATCAATTCTTTCTGCCGATTTTGCAAATTTGGGCAGGGATGTAAAAAAAGTAGCAGATTGTGGCGCCGATTGGATTCATATAGATGTTATGGATGGGCATTTTGTGCCGAATATTACAATAGGTGTTCCCGTTGTAAAGTCTATAAGGAAGGTTACGGATAAAATTTTTGATGTACATTTGATGATTGAAAATCCCGAGAAGTATATAAAAGATTTTAAAGATGCGGGTGCTGATATAATAACCTTTCATTATGAAGCTGTTGCACGGGATAGAATTACTGAGCTTGCTAAGTATATAAAAAGTTTTGGGTTGAAAGCCGGTCTTTCTATAAAACCAAAAACCCCACCGGAAGATATTTTTGAATATTTGGAATATTTTGATTTGATTCTTGTAATGACTGTTGAGCCGGGATTTGGCGGACAAAAGTTCATGGCAGATTGTGCTGAAAAATTACAAATATTAAAGAAAAATGCGCCGGAAGGGATTTATCTTCAAGTTGATGGTGGAATTAATGCTCAAACCGCAAAAGTTTGCGCTATTAACGGCGCAAACTCTTTAGTTGCAGGAAGTTATATATTTAATTCCGCAAATATGAAGTCAGCTATTGACTCTCTACGTGAGCCTTTATACTAACCCTCTGCGTTCTTTACGTTTCAAAATTTCGTTCGGATCTGTAATTACAACTGACGGATCTTGGGATATAATGTCTTGAGATGACTGCTCGGGGGGTTCTTGAGCAGTTGTATCCGTTGTATCTGTTGTTTCTGAAGACTGGTTATCTCCGGTTGTATTACCTTGAGTTTCGGATTTTACATCATTTGCAGAGTTTTCTACTGATTTTATTGTAACTCCGTGAGCGTCTGCAGCCTGTTGGGCAACTTCCTGACCTTGTTGTCCGACGGTTATAGTCTGAGTTCCTTGTTCGATGGCTTCTTTACCGACTTTCTTCTTTCCTCCGCCGAATAGTCCGCCTAGGAGACCGCCAAGTACACCACCTATAACTCCTCCGCCTACGAAACCTAAAGTCCCGCCGATAATTGCCCCTGCAGAATTTTTCTTACCTACAAGTTCTGCACCTATTTCAACGGTTTCGGTTCCGTAATCTACCGATAATTCCGAAGATGCAAAACCTCGGTTAACAATTGTATCAATTTCTTCAAGTTCTGCATTAAGACCTTCCAATTGACCTTCTGCTTGAGCGCCTAAGGCTTTTGCTACCGCTTCAAGTCCGGCTGCTTCTCCACGGTCGGCACGGGATTGGAATAATATCGGCTTACTATTTTTTTCGTCAACCATAGACTGAATTTGAGTTTTTAAAGCTTCAAGTTGAGTTGTTGTTTCGTTAGCAATTTCTCCGGCTTCCTTTTCAACTTCCTGTGCAACGTTAAGTAACGGTGCCATTTGTGAAATATATTGAAGTGTTGACTCTTCTTTTGTTTTACTTTCTTCAATAAATATTTTACCCTGCTGTTTCAGGCTTATACCGTTTTCTGACAGTTCTGTTCGGAAATCTTCGGCACTGTTTCCTCCTCCGCCTTCTTCTGCCATTGCCATTTCATACGTAATGTCATCCTGTGCATTCATAGATGCTGCCATTTCTTCAGCCCAATTTAAATACTCTTCCGGAACTTCTTGTCCTTGTTCTTCGTAATCAAGAATCTCTTCGGCAGTGCAAGAACCCCAGTTTACTATTTCTTGTGTCCTCATCATAAATGGTTTGGATACATCATAACTGTTTGCCATGTTTTTTCTCCTTATTTTGTAATGGTTGTTTTTTATATTTGACTGGTATGTCGGAATTTTTATGAAAAACTTTAAATAATATTTTTTATATTTGCTTAAATCTCTTTATTTATTTGGTTTTTATGCCATTTTACAAATCTTAATCCAACCTGTATTATGAAGTTATGTAACAAAAAATCTATAAAATGAATATAAAAAGTCAATATTTTTCTATTGAAATTTTTTATATAAGTACGAGAGATAAATAAAGAAAAAGAGAGGCTTTTAAAGATGGCGCGAACATTGTTATTCACTGATGTTGCAGAAAAATATAAAGAAACTTCAAAGGCATTGAGAGAAGTAAATCTTGATACCAGACAGGTTGTCCGCAAAACACTTGTTGAGATGATGAAGCAGTCATTTTTTCACGGTGCAAGCAGATACGGAACAAATTTTATCGCCTAGCCTTTGGCATAAAACAAGGTAACTGGATAAACAGTTGTTGAAAATTATAAAACAGGATAAGGAAAACGTAAGGATAGGATGGAATTTTTTGATAAGACCGATTTTATTAATCGGTCTTTTAATTTAATGTAATAAATCTTAATGAAAAGATTATATTAATATATATATGGGTATATAAAGAGTATATAAGTAAGTAATTGGAGAAGAGCAAAAATGTCAATGAACATTTTGTCAATGTCATCAGCTATTTCGTCTTGCACAATGTCGCAGGATCAAGAGCATCAACGGATAATGCGGGCATTAAGGGCGTATGGGGTAGAGCCGACAGGAGACAAAGCTACAGATAAAATTAAGCTTCAAAAGATTGAAGCCTCTCAAGAAACGCAAAATTCGGGTATTACAAATTCCAAAAAAGAAAATAAGAATACTCGTGAGATTGCCGAAGATCCGGCGGTTGTAGATAACGGAGAAGGTAGTGCGCAACTTGCAATGCTTAATCGTTTAAAATTAGGTCTTTTATAAAGTTTGTTAAGAATTAGTTATTATTACTGATGATTTAAATATTCAGTAATAAATATCCGAAATTCAAATATGTGGCAAATAATATCCAAAGTAAATAAGGGATCAGTATTAAGCCGGATATTTTTGAAATTTTATAGAATGATTTTATAGTTAAAATGACAAAAATATCAAGCAGCAGAATTATTATGAAAGCTAATGGTATATTTTTTAAACTAAAAAATGCAGGTGTCCAAAGTAAATTAAGTATAATTTGCAGAAAGAAGTAGATATAGCCGGATTTTTTATTTTGGTCAGATTTGAAAATATAAAAGGATAAAGCTGCAAATATTGTAAAATATAAAAATATCCACATTGGGGCGAAAATCCAGTTTGGCGGGCTGAATAACGGTTTAATTAAATTGTAATACCAAGCAGATTTGAACATATTATTATAGTAAAACGTAATTCAAAATAAATTATCCGCTTATTAGATAATTTAAGATAATTTTGAAAATTAATTACTAAAAAGAGATTTTTCATAACTACACCAATTAAAAAGGCAAATTAGTTTGAAAAATCTCTTTTATTGTAAAATTGAAATTCTAAATAGCTATAGTTGTCGCTTCAATTTCCAATTCAATTGGCAATTCTTCTACAACTTGAACTTTCATCTGATTAACCTTTTGGCTTTCAACCGTAGGTGCCGGAGGGACAAATCCTGAAGATTTTGATGGACTAACAGGTTTTGTTGCGTTAACCATTATCGGATCAGGATTTTTCTTGTAATTGTGGTAATCAGTCATTATTTTGTTAACGAAACGTTTAGTTTCTGCATAAGGTGGTACCGCGTTGTATTTTTTTACATTTCCCGGACCTGCATTGTATGCAGCAAGTGCAAGTTCCATGGAACCGAACATTTTGTACATCATTTTGTAGTACATAATTCCACCTTTAATGTTGTCATTAAGTACGTACGGATTTAACCCCATTCTTTTGGCAGTGGAAGGCATTAATTGAAATACTCCTACTGCACCGTGAGAACTTTTTGCTTCATGTCTGAAACCGGATTCTGTTCTGGCAATAGCCATAGCAATAGCAGGATCGACACCAAGCTCAAGGGAATGTTTTACGATACTGGTTTTGACAGTGTTTATATCTGAAGCATACGCAGGCATGCCAACGATACAAAACAGCATCAAAGCAAATAATAATAGTTTTTTCAAAATGTAATCCTCTGGTTGTAAATTGAAAACTCCCGAAAGTTACTTTTCTCTCCTTATTTTTTCAGGAACATAACCTCCAAGAATTGAATTTATACTGGTATTATATTACAAAAATTTTTAATTTCAAGTTACACTGTTAACCGGTGCGCGAATAAAGGTCTGATCAACTCTCTTCCAGTATCACCTTGAACTTATTTCAGGGTTTTTATGTACATGCACTCAAGCAAGATCCGTCTTTGAAATTTGTTTCGTCTACAATTATTGCATATTCTGCCATCGTCGTAAAATGGACAAGACTTCTGTAAGTCAGTAAGTAAGTTTTATTCCTTCCCCACCTCGGGGAGAGTTAGGGTAGGGATTTTAAAGATAATTATTTGCAGCTTATTGTTCATTTAGCTAAATCTTTGTTTAAATATCAGCTTTACCGGTATTTTGAATTTTGTTTAAAACATTTTTACTACCGTCGATTGAATTTGCAAAATTGATTGTAAATTCTGTGGCTTCTCGGTCCCGTGAGATTGCTTCTTTCAGTCCGGTCATTTCGTCAAGCGATAAATTATCGAAGCTTACGCTGTCAGGGAGGTTGAGGTATTTTTTGAAAAGTTTTTGTGATTTATAATCAAATCCCGGAAGTCCCTGAAAGAGTGAAAACCACTTATAAAACCCTCGAATTATTCCGTAAGGTTCAATTTCGCCATCCCTAATTATAAATATAGGTTTTGAATGAAAAGAAAAACCTCCGTCGGTTAAAAGGTTTATGTATAAAGCTTCAAGCCCTTTGAGTTCGCAAATAAGCCCTTCTTCTTCCTTAATCAGCCCGAGAATTTTATTGGCTTTTGGAAGTCTTACGACGCGCGTTTTGTGGGCTTTTATATATTCAAGAAGAAGTGCGGGGTTGTTTTTTGCGCCTGAAACTATTTCTGTAACGGATTTCAAGACGAGTTCTTTGTTTTTTTCTGTTTCTGAAGTAAACGTCATTGTAACATTTTCACCCAACACAGTTTTGGAAGTTTTGTTTGATGCAGATGTTTTAAAATGCTTGCTAAGCTTATTCGAAAGCCGTTTTTCTTGCATTGATAAGATTAGATAAATAAATTTTTTCAGAATATTCATACTGAAAAGTATAAAATATATTTTTGAAAAAGTTTTCATCCGTGTAGTTGATTTGTTGCAAACTGTAACGAATGTCTCGTCAAATAAATCTAATAAGAATAATGCTTCATCAAATAATAAGCAAGTGAGCAATGGATCAAATCGGAGCTCTGGTCCACAAACTTCAAGCTGTTCACAGCGACCTCCCGCTAATGAATCAGGTTACGGATAGGTTGATCCAGAATTGGCTGCCAAAAATAAACAACAGAATGATGCAGAATGGGCAGCTTATGTAGCTTTGTGAAAGGCAAAGAACAAATAAGCCTAATATTAAATTTGTATAAAGATTGTAAAAAATACACTTGATTAATGAAAATGTTTGTCATATAATGTAATTGTGAAATAATTCACGAATGCGGATTTTGCGGACGGACAAGAGTTAGGCGAGTCCGGAAAACGGAACAGCAAGGATGGCAATGTCCTATAGGACAGATAGTCAGAACCTTTGTAGCGTAGAACAAATTAAAGATAGCGAATTTTATTTACAATAAGCGGAATGTTTTCCGCACATATAGGAGAAGGTAAAATATGACAACAAAAAGCAAAAAGAACGTTGAAACACTGGAAAAGGTTTTAAACAAATCTAATCTGGTTGACAGCGCTGAACAATTGGAATTGCTTATCGAAAGAGCTAAAAAAGCTCAAAAGATTTTTGCAACATTTACTC
>CAZCIW010000008.1:0-54545 GCA_964499135.1 uncultured Muribaculaceae bacterium | reverse complement strand
TGAAGTGAGCGGCTTGTCCGAGTGAAGCAATAATCCAAGAAGCGGATTTTGCGTAGAAATACCGTACATTGAAATAGACAAATATGGAGATTTATTGTAATATAAATCATGCAGGGTCAAGATAGCTCTTTTTGAAAAGGAACAACCGCAACATTGTTGAAACCTCGGGTTGGTTCCCGACTAGAAAGGGGGCTGATATGGATAAATTCAATATTAGTTTATTGCTAATCTTTATGATTTTATTTGTATTAAAAAACGGCTCTCACAATAAAATGTAAGAACCGTTCAACCTCTGAGGGCTATCGGCACTTTCTCAAGGTGCCACCCTGTGATTATATTATTTACTATTTTTCTCCATTTGTCAACCCTAGTATGATAGCGGTTTTTGCGTAGAAATACCGTGCATTGAAATAGACAAATAGGAGAATTTATTGTAATATAATTCATGCAGGGTAAAAGATAGCTCTTTTCGAAATGGAACCAACCAACGCATTATTTTAGAACTCGGGTTGGTTTCCCGACTAGAAAGAGGTCATTATGGAAAACTTAAATTTAACATTAATAATGCTATTTTTGATTTTATTCATAATAATAAATGGCTCTCATCCAAAAGAATAAGAACCATTTAGAACTCTACAGAGCCATCGGCACTTTCTCAAGGTGCCACCCTGTACCTAAATTATTTACTATTTTTCTCCATTTGTCAACCCTAAGTATGACAATTTTTAAAAATTTAAAGGAGAAAACAATTATGAGTTATAAACTAGAAAAACCATACACAGACGAACAGTACGCCGATTTTGTTGTTGAACATAATCACAATCACGAAAGAACCATCGAAGAAACCGAAACAGCGCTATTTGCGCTTGAAGCTAATGAAATTCTTCAGAATGAAAAACCGATTATTAATCCAAATTATGCGGAAGAATTAGCTAAAAGAGAAAGAGAGAGAATTAATGCACTCAAGATTACGAAACGTGAATTTGCATTGGCTCTTCAAGATTTTGGAATTACATATACGGCACTCAAAGAATTAATCGCAACAAACGAAAATGCTCAATTGGAATGGGATTTATGCGTTGAACTGGAACGTTCAAATCCGCTTTTAGATTCAATGGCAGCACAGACGAATGTAACTCCGGTTCAACTCGATTGCATATTCAAAAAAGCAAACGGTGAAACTGTTAAAGATACTGATGAAAAAATTTAAAATATTAAAAAATTGGTTGAAACACACACTTAGCCGGCTAATGCCGGCTTTTTTAAATAACATTTCTTCACGTGTCAAACAATTCAAGTTTGTTTTTGCTACAATTAAAAACATAAGGAGAGAAATTTATGGTAGATATCAGAAAAGAATTTATAGAACAAGCAAAAAGACTTGCTCGCGGAGCAGAAGTTTTACCCGGTGGAATTGAAGAACTTGCAGTAAAACTTCAACATGCAAAAGACACAAATACTCCACTCAGAGTAAAACTTGGAATGGATCCAACCCGTCCAGATTTACATCTCGGACATACTGTTGTAATGAGAAAACTCAGAGAATTTCAAAAACTCGGACATAAAGTAGTTTTAATCGTTGGTGGTGCAACCGCAATGGTGGGTGATCCTTCCGGAAAATCAGAAACCCGTCCTTCACTTACAAAAGAACAAGTTGAAGAAAATGCAAAATCATATTTTGAACAAATGTCAAAAGTCGTAGATGTTGAAAAAGCCGAAGTTACAAACAATGCTGACTGGCTTCACTCAATGAGCTTTACAGAACTTTTAAAACTTGCAGCTCAAATGACTGTTGCGCAAATGATGACCCGCGATGATTTTGCAAAAAGATACGCAGAAGGCAAACCGATTTCCGTTCACGAATTTTTCTACCCTCTAATGCAGGCTTATGATTCCGTTGAGATAGATGCCGACATAGAACTTGGCGGAACCGACCAAAGATTTAACACGCTTCTTGGAAGACAAATTCAAGAAGCATATGGCAAAAAATATCCGCAAATGGTTATGCTACTTCCACTAATCGAAGGAACCGACGGTATTGTAAAAATGTCCAAAACATATCCTGAACATTGTATTTCATTAACTGACAGCGCAAATGATATGTTTGGGAAATTAATGAGTATTCCTGACACTTTAATCATTAAATACTTTACACTTCTCACAGATGTTTCGGAAGAAGAATTGAAAGATTTTGAAACTTCACTAAAAAATCCGGAAGTTAATCCGCGTGATTTAAAACTCAAACTTGCTTATACAATCACGGAAGAATATCACGGAAAAGAAGGAGCTGAAAAGGCTCAAGCCGAATTCATTAATGTAGTTTCAAACAAAGGGCTCCCCTCAGATATTCCTGAAATAAAAATTGAACAAGGGAAAAATATTCTTGATGTTCTTGTTGAATTGAATTTTGTACAAAGTAAGGGTGAAGCAAAACGTTTAATTCAGGGGGGCGGCGTAAAGCTCGACGGCAAAAAAATTGCCGACACGGCTTATACTGTAAACTTTGCGGAAGAGGTAATATTACAAGCAGGAAAACGCAAATATGCAAAACTTGTGAAATAAAAATTCTTTATCTTATCCGTAATTCCGTAGTATAAATCGGAAAATTCAATTAATAGGCTCAAAATAACATATTTATAATATTTTGTCCTGAACAAAAAACATGTTCTAAATATTATTCATGAAGGAACAGAAAAATGCTTGAAACAATAAAACGTGGGATTTCAAAAGTTAAAGAAGACATACAGGTCATAAAAGACAAGGATCCTGCGGCAAATAATATTTTTGAAATAATTTTGTGTTATCCGGGCTTGCATGCACTCATTGCATATCGGTTCGCACATAAATTATACAAATGGAACATCCCACTCATTCCAAGAATAATTTCGTATCTTACAAGAATTATAACAGGGATTGAAATTCATCCTGCGGCAAAAATAGGAAGAAGGTTTTTCATTGACCACGGAGAAGGTGTAGTAATAGGAGCAACAACAGTAATCGGAGATGACGTTCTTATTTACCAGCAGGTAACTTTGGGCGGAACAGGGAAAGAACAAGGGAAACGACATCCGACACTCGGCAACAACGTAATCATAGGAGCCGGAGCGAAAATTCTCGGAAACATTACTCTTGGAGATTACGTAAGAGTTGGCGCCGGCTCGGTTGTAGTTGAAAATGTTCCCGAATATTCAACTGTTGTCGGTGTTCCCGGAAGAATTGTGCACAGAAAATTTCGAGATGAAAACGGGGTTCTTCTTCACAACAGAATTCCTGATCCGGTTAAATGCGAATTAAACCGACTAAAATATGAAGTTCAAGAATTGAAAGAAAAAATTGAAAATTCTTAAAATGAGTATTGAATATTATAAAGGTTTTGGTACAAAATAAAATTGAAGGAGAAAAGTTATGTATCACGTTTATACTGAAAAAAATTATTCTGAAATAACAAGAACTTTAATTGGTGATTACACTGATTACGATGAAGCGATGGACGCAGCAGAAAAAGCAATTGAAGGCAAAGAAGGTTTAAATTACGTAGTTGAAGAAACTGACGGACATTTCAACAGCTATGGTGAACTTGTTGCCGAAGTTATTGCAAAATCTTAATATAAGTTTTGCCTATTTTATAGTAAACCTAAGAGTAAGTTGTGCATAAAAAATCTCCCGTTTTAGGGTGATATGTTGTTATGCTTTCTATGGTTTTACCATCTTTTTGATAATATATTTCCTCAGCAATTCTGTCTGTCTTTAAATTATATTTGGTAACACATTCTACAGTTTTGCCATCACTCCGATACTCGATAGATCTTAATCTCCTATCAGTCTTTGGATCATATTCCATAATATTGTCAATTTTACCACCACAATTATATTCAATTTCTTTAAATAAATTCCCAGTCTCAAGATCATACTCTGCAATAGATTTGATAGTTTTGTCATCTCCTTGATAATTGATTTTTCTCAATAAATTTCCGGTTTTAGGATCATATTCCTCAATATGACTAATAGTGTCACTATTCCAATAATATTGAGTTTTTTTCAATGAATTCCCGGTTTTAAAATCATACTCCGCGATAAAACTAATAGTTTTACCATCATTTTGATAAATAATATCTTTTAATAATTTTTTAGTTTTTGGATTAAACTCTTTAACACAGGCTATAGTTTTACCATCACTTTGATAATCCGTTGACTTTAAAATTTTTTCGGTATCAGCCTCATACTCGATGATAGATTTGATAGTTTTACCATCGTCACGATATTCAACTTTATTTTTAACTTTTATATTTTGTGGATTTGCACAAATTATATTTTGTGAATTTTTAATTTCATCCGCAACTTTTTTGGTTCCTTTTCCAAACCAACCGTTTTTATACCCAACAACACCAAGAGTGATAAATCCGATTGCACTCAATCCTAACATAATATTTTTGTTTGTTAAATATTTGTCAATTACACTTTTCTCTTTCTCAGGCTTTTTGTTACATTTATTTGAAGATGTAAAACCGATTCTGCAATTAGCTTTATACGTACTCACAGGACAAATCATATTAACAAACTCCTTTATATTACCCTCGTAACACATTAAAACCGAATTTGAAAATTTTTTGTTAATTTTAAAACTACATATTTACATTATGTAACAATTATTTATGATAATATTTAGCAGTAGGAGAGATTTGAATAATGAAAGCAATTGTATTTGATAAAGAGTTAAAACTCGTCAATAATTACGAAAAACCGGTTCCGAAAAAAGGTGAAGCACTAGTCAAAGTGACATTAGCCGGAATTTGCAATACCGATTACGAAATAACAAAAGGTTACATGGGATACAAAGGAATTCTTGGACACGAAGCTGTCGGCATAGTTGAAGAGGTTAACGGAGATAATAAATCTTTAGTCGGGAAACGCGTAGTTTCTGAAATAAGTTACGGCTGCAAAGACCCTGAATGCCCATACTGCGCAGAAAAACTTTACCGTCATTGTCCTGAACGTCATACACTAGGAATTTGGAGAAAAGACGGATGTTTTGCTGAATATTTTACAATGCCAACAGAAGTTCTCTTTGAAGTTCCCGAAAATGTTACGGACGAACAGGCAGTATTTGTAGAACCACTTGCCGCAGCTTGCGAGATAACAGAACAACTTCACATAAAACCATTTGAAAAAGTTATTGTATTAGGTGACGGCAAACTCGGACTCATAACAGCTTTAACTCTAAACGCACAAAATATCGACGTAGTTTTAGTCGGCAAACACCAAAACAAACTTGACATTGCACATTCTCAAGGGGTAACAACAAAACTTTTACAGGATTTAAAAGTTGAAAAAATTTATGATGTTGTGGTTGAAGCAACCGGTTCAATATCCGGTTTTGAAACAGCATTATCACTTACAAAACCACGAGGAACTCTGGTTTTGAAAAGCACAGTTGCAGCGTCAAAAGAATTCAACCTTGCGCCAATCGTAATTGATGAAATTACAGTTCTTGGCTCACGTTGCGGTCAATTTGGTGCAGCGTTAAGACTTTTAAAATCAGAAAAAATAGATTTTACTCCACTCATTTCTGCGCGTTATAAAGCGGATGATGCGATAGAAGCTTTTGAAAAAAACAAAGAAAAAGGAACTCTCAAAGTTTTGCTTGAATTCTAAAACGGAATTGGATAATCTTTCGGAATATTAAAACTATTTCTACGGATAATTTCCATACACGAACCCTGTTGTCGTACAAATGCTAACAGATTATTTGTATTACTTCCACAATGTTCATATAATTGTTCTGTAGAAAACTTTTTATACCATTCATTTACATATCCGTTTTTAGTCAAAGTGAATATAATATAAAAATAATTTTTCCCCCTGACTAATTGTTTGGCATTTTTATCCAAAATTATATACCACGAAAAACTTTTTGAAGAATTTCTGACAAGTCCCAACAGCACTCCATTTCCGAGTTCAGCATAATACGAAAAGTTATCCACAGGATATCTTTCTTTTAATCCATATGTGTAGTGATTGTAAGCCGGTTTATATGATTTTGGATATGTTTTTTGAGCAACAATGTGTTTCTTAAAATAAAGTTCATATAACTTTTGACTATTTTCCCAAGAATAACCATTAACATCAGGATTTACAGCTTCACCTATCTCAAAAGGAAACCCTATTTCATTCTCATATTCAGCGATTTGAATTGCCTGAGTAATGAGTGAATATGCATGTTTTAAACGCGTTTCTGCCACATTTTTTTTGTAATTTGATATCACAGACGGCAACGTCATCGCCGCAACCACACCGATGATGCCGAGAGTAACTAATACCTCTGCAAGCGTAAATGCTACATCTCGCCCAAAACGACACCGCTCACGACTTAAACGGGAAGCGTCGTTTCCGTTTGTGATTGTTCGTCTCCAGCTATCGCTCGCGCCCCTAATCGGCTTGAAGAAAGCTTCAAATTTCTTTTTAAAACAAGAGGATAAACTGACCTGAAAACCGGCTTCGTTATTGGGTTTCATCTCGTCGACTTTTTTTAATAAATCCGAGAGCAAATGGGCATTTTTATTGGGTTTTATCATAGCGATACCCCCAAAACCCTGTCTACGAGACCTTTTAGAGTGTACCCCCCCCCGCAAATGCAGTCATAGCGCGCTTTTTCATGCTTTTTACCTCTTTCATCTTTTTATCTATCACATTCCTATCTTAACACTTTTTTCAAAACTTTTCAACTCTGTGAAAAATGTTGTCGAAAAAATGTTATTTGCTTCGCTACAAAAAGAAAGAAATGAACACAACAAATTAATAGAGAGTCTTCAGCTAAAACCTCAGAATGACATATCACAAGTGAAGTAACATATTTCTTACTAACTTAATAAGAAAAAAGTTCGTAAACTTGTCCTATCAATTTTTTATAAAATCCAAAACAGCATTTATAAATGTCAGCGGATGAACAGGACAACCGGGGATATATAAATCTATTGGATATTTTTCAAGGAATTCACGATTTAATTTTGTTGAATTTTGGAATACTCCACCACTTATTGCGCAAGTACCGCAAAGAATTACAATCTTCGGATCCGGTGTTGATTTGTAACAATCTTCAAGTGCATAAGCCATATTTTCAGAAATTGGTCCGGTTATTACAAGCCCGTCTGCATGACGCGGAGAAGCCACAAAATCAATACCAAAACGCCCCATATCAAAGTTTACATTTGAACAAGCATTTAATTCCATTTCACATCCGTTACAGCCAGCAGCCGAAACCTGACGGAGCTTCAAAGATTTTCCAAAAACTTTTTGGATTTCTTTTTTTACGTCAATCGCAGTTTTTCTGAATTCTTCAAATGTCTCGTCAGATGTCACGATTAAATTTTCACGCTTTGTAGATGCAAGTTTGTAATTATTAGTAAATTCCACAGCCTTACATGAATTTGCGCAAGCACCGCAAAAAGTACATTTTCCCATATCTATCGACAGATTTTCACAATCCAAAGCGCCTGTCGGACATACACCTTTACATGGTGAAATATCTACCCCGCAATTAAATTTCGGAAAACCTCTAAACTGGGTTCTCATCGGTGCATTTTCAATATCTTTTATGAATTGTTCACCCTGATATATTCTTAATTTTAAAGTTTCTAACATTTTTTAATCCTTTTTAATTTATAAAATCAAACCACAAAGTCGTTAAAAATAAATATTTATCAACTTTATTCTACTTCTCCTGTTCACTCTTTTGCCACTACAAATCATTTCCGCAGTATGAGAGGTTGAAACTTTTATTGCAAAGTGGAAAATCTGAAATTCCATTGTTTCTTACAGCCATCGCAAGCCCATACCAATTATTGAATGACGGGTCTTTGATTTTGTAACGAGAAAGCTTTCCTAGTGAATTTGTAATAGCACAATGAACAACTTCACCTCTCCAGCCTTCAACTATAGAAACAACAAATTTTTCCCCACTCAAACCATTGTTTGCAACATTGCAAAGCGGTTCATTCTTATATTCGGGAAGTATTTTCATAAACTTCCGAATTAAAGAAAGTGACTGCATAATTTCTTTATATCTAAGTCTCGTTCTTGAGTAAACATCACCGGTTGCATTGAATTTTTTGTCATCTTTGTCCACAAACCATTTGTCAGGGAAATCAAATCTTGAATCAAGTTCAACACCGGATGCTCTTCCTGCCATTCCGACAAGTCCAAGGGCTTTTGCATTATCAAAACTGACAACACCGGTTTTTTCAAGCCTTGAAATAACCGAAGGAGACTTAAACATCGTTGTCATAGTTCGTTTAACATCAGCAGCAACTTTTTCAAAAGTCTTTAAGATTTTTTCTGCAAGTTCTTCACTAATATCAAAATTGACACCACCTGTTTTTACCAAGCCTCTACCAAAACGGCTTCCACAAATCTCAAGCATTGAATTAATAACGAGCGTTCTTGTTGCTCCAAAAATCGCATTTCCCATTTGATAAGCCGTATCGCCCGCAATCGCACCCAAATCGCCAATGTGAATTGCAGCTCTTTCCATTTCTAGAGCGATAAGTCTGATTAACTGTGCGCGATTTGAAATTTCTGTATTTGTAAGAGCTTCCATAATTCTTGAATAAGCCAAGTTATAAGCAATTACACTGTCTCCGCAAACGGATTCGGCTAACTGGTTTGTCGGATTTTGAAGAAACAAATCTTCCACCCCACGACTTTGATAACCAAGACGAATTTCGAGGTCATAAACCTTTTCTCCGTTACACATAAATCTGAAATGTCCCGGCTCAATTACACCAGCATGAATAGGTCCAACACCAACTTGGTGAATTTCTTCACCTTGAATTTCAAAGAACGGATATTCTTTTTTATGGTCTCTAACGGGCTTCAACCATGGATGCCCGACAGGCTCAATCCCAAATTCTTCGTAAAATTCACGCTCAAACATATGGAATGAAGGAATATCTTTTGTTATTGAGTCGTAAGATTTTTCATCTTCGCTAAAATATGCAGATGAAATATATAGTTTTCCACATTCATCATCCGCCATAACTACAAAAAGCTTTACTCCATTACCTGATTTTTGTCCGAAAAACCCGACAACTCGTTTTTTTATTTCAAAAATTTCTTTTCTTAAATCATTAATATTTAAACAAGGTATTTCGTTTAAATTTACAGGTTTATTATTTTCAGTTATTATCCAATTCATTTCAAATTACTCCTGTTACCCGATTAATCCTGTAATTGTCCCATTGATTAAGGCATTTAAAAATTTCGGAATATAAATCCCTAAAGCAAATGCCATAATAAGAAGTACAACCTGCGGAAAATACATTCCAAAGCTTATTTCTTTGACGTTTTGGCCATAATTTTTACTTTCCGGTGCATCTCCGAAACTCATCTTAATAACGGCTTTTGCAAGTCCATAAAGAATGATTGTAAGAAGAATTACAAACAGTGCACAAAGAATATAATGTTTTTCTGTAATCATCGCTTTTATCATTAAAAATTCGCTTATGAACAAAACAGACGGAGGAAAAGCAACGATACCTAATAATGACGCAATCCATAACCAACCTGTTTTCTTGTCTGTTTTGAGAATTCCGGTTACTGATTTAATTTTTTTTGTCTTATAAATTTCCAAAACATTTCCGGAAGTTAAAAAGAAAGAAGCTTTAATCAATGAATGACCAATCATATGCAAAATTGCGGCATACATCGCAATTCCGCCAATTGCACATCCTATTATCAAAATCCCCATATTTTCAACTGATGAGTAAGCAAGCATTCTTTTATAATTGTTTATGCGGAAAACAAAAACCGCAGTGATGAAAAGTGATAAAAATCCCATCACAAGCATCATTCCTTTACCAAAATCCGCACATCCTGCAAGGTAAGTTATTTTATAAACGTTCAAAATCACAAGAAAAGCCGAATTTAAAAGCGCAGCCGACAACAACCCCGATATCGGAGAAGGAGACTCTGAGTGCGCGTCCGGAAGCCAGAAGTGAACAGGCGCAAGACCCATCTTTGTTCCTATACCGAAAAGAATAAATACAAACGATAACTTTAACCAGAACGGATTGAAAACTTTCGCGTTTGCAAACAAATCACTATATGATAGTGAATTCATACTTCCGGTTGCAATCGTCAAAAGAATAATTCCAACAAACGCAAGCGCAATCCCAATTGAACATATATAAACATATTTCCATGCAGCTTCAATCGCTGTTTTTGTTTTGTTAAAATAAATCAAATATGCGCTCGCAAGAGTTGTTGCTTCAATAAATACCCACGCAAGTCCGAGGTTTGTACTCGCGATCGCACCCGTCATTGAAAGTACAAAAATTAAAACCATATATGAATAATGTCTTAATCTTCTTACATCGTCGGTTTCATGTTTTATGTATCCATTGTTGTAAATCGCAACTGCCATAAAAACAATCGAGAGCAACAGTAAAAATATAATGTTTGATGAATCTATGCAAAAATATTTACTCGAAATACATGGTAAATTCATAGCACACGTAATTGATACAATCAAATGCAAAAGCGCATAAACATTTATCATAAAATTATTCATCCATTTTGCTTTGAAAATGAACATAATTAAACACGCTAAAATAGGGAAAATTAAAAGTAAATTAATCATCATATTCACAATCCTTCAAATCAGATAACTGCGCAACTTCTAAACCATCAAACTCTTTGTTGATACGGTTAACAAGAAGTCCCAAAATAAATACCGCAATAAATACATCCAACAAAACTCCGAGATTTACAATTACAGGCATCTCTTTCGCAACAGAAAGTGATAATAAAAATATACCATTTTCCATTGTTATAAATTCAATAACGTTTGTCAGAATTTTATGTTTAATGGTGATCAAAATAAGACTTATAATAATCACCGCAATTGAAACTCCAAAATATATCGGATTAATCATTTTTATTGCCGGAAAATGGAAATCCGAAATCAAAAATCCCGCAAAAAGAATTACGCTTGAAATTACAAGACAATAAAAATGCGGAATGTTTGCTTCCATATCTCTATACTCATGAGTTCGCTTTACAATTCTGTTCAAAAACCACGGAATGACAATTGCCTTAACAATCAATGTTTCAAACGTCAAAAACAAAAACGTCAAAACATCTCCGCGTTCCATCCCGAAATAACAGATTAAAAACAACAGAATTCCTTGCAAAACAAGAATTCTTATATGTGCCATCAAACGACTTGTTGCCGCCATATATAACATCGTTAATCCAAATAAAATTATTAGTGCATTTTCCATTTTTTCACCTAATTTCCGTAAATTTTTATAGCTGTCAAAGAAAGAATTATTAATGCAAAAGACGACATTGCAAAAACAAATTCAAAAACATGCGACATTCTGAGCCTTGCAATCGCAGATTCTAAAGTTCCAACAAAAACCGCAATCACAAACAGCGCAGCAATATAACATAATGCCGAATAACCTGCACCCAAAAGATGGACAGGAATTAACAATGCCGCAATCAAAGATTCCAGAATAACCATCTTCATTCCCGCAGCCCATGTGATTAATCCCAAATCCTGACCACTGTTATCCAAAATCATAACTTCATGAATCATAGTCAACTCAAGGTGTGTTGTCGGATCATCAACAGGAACCCTGCAACATTCTGTGAGCAACATTACAATTAACGCAAGAACCGCAAGTATCGTTATCAAAATTCCCATAACACCCGCATTTTCCAGTATCATAAACAAACTGTCAAATGTATAATTTCCGCTGAGCGCAATGAGAGATGCCATAATTATAAAAAATGCCGGCTCAACTATTGTTGTAAAACAAGCTTCTCTGCTCGCTCCCATTCCTTCAAAACTGCTTCCCGTATCCATCGCCGAAATTATTGAGAAAAATTTTCCCAATCCAAGCAAATACGAAAACAAAATAAACCCGCCTTGCATATTTACAACAGAATTCCCACCTATCATCGGAACAAAAAGTCCTGCAAAAAGCGTTGTTCCAAAAATCAGAACAGGTGTAAATTTGAAAATCCATGTTGTAGTATCACTTATGACAGAATCTTTCTTCATTAATCTTACAAAATCTCTCCACGGCTGGAATATAGAAACACCTTTTCTCCCTGCCCAAAAAGCTTTTGTTTTCTTTATCACACCTATTACAAAAAACGGTGCAAATAATAAAATTATTAAATTAATTAATGCTGTAATAATCATCTTTTCTTATCCTAAAATTACCAGTGCAATCAGTGCCAAAATCAAAAATATCAAACCGTACAAAATATACTGCTGAATATTACCGTTCTGAATTCTCTCAAAAAGTATAAAGAATTTTTCAACATCTTTAATAAACGGTTTTATAATATAAGCCTCTTCGACGTCCTCAATATGCAAACTAAAGTGAGCATCTTTCGGGAAAAGGTCTTTCGGTTTTTTAATGTCAAAAACTTTCTTAAACAACGGAGTCAACATTGACAAAAACGGACTTGCAAAAGACGATGCCGTATATTGAATATGATTATTCGGTTTGTCATATCCGCAACCCCATGTGCAATGAGTTTGAGCACCTCTGCCAACAATCTTTCTGACAACAAAAAGTATCGCAATAAATACTAAAAATGCAAACAACAAAATCGAAATATTTTGCATAACTGATATAAGTTGAGGCAATTCAACAGTAATATTATCAACAAAAACAAGTACAGGATTTTCAAGCAATTTCAAAACATATTGCGGTAATACCCCAATAACTATCGTGAAAACTGCTAGACATCCCATCGGAATAATCATTGATAATTCAACATCATCTTTAACATGTTCAGCATTTTCACTTCTCGGCATTCCAAGAAAAATAATACTGAAAGCTTTTGTAAAACAAAGAATTGCCATAGTTCCAATAAGCGCAAGCCCTGCGATTGAAAGGATTAAAAGAACAAGCATTCCGAGATTGTTAACAAGCGTTCCTTTCAACATACCGAAATAAATCAAGAATTCGCTTATAAATCCGTTGAATGGCGGCAATCCGCAAATTGCAACCGAACCTATCAAAAACATTAACGCTGTATATGGCATAACTTTTGATAAACCACCAAGAATTTCAATATCCTTTGTATGGGCTTTATTATAAACAGCGCCTGCAGCGAGGAAAAGTAATTCCTTAAATATAGAGTGGTTTAGAATGTGCAAAATGCCTCCTGCAAATCCCAAAACCGCAACAGGAGTACAATTATATGCCAATCCTAACATACCAACTCCTATACCGATACCTATTATACCAATATTTTCAATACTGTGATAAGCAAGAAGTCTTTTTATATCGTGCTGCGTAATTGCATAAAGCACTCCATAAAGCGCGGAAATCACAGAAACTATCAAAACGAAATATGAAATTCCAATTGAAGGTAAAGCAATTAAAGAAAGTACTCTCAAAATTCCGTAAATACCAGTCTTAATCATCACTCCTGACATAATCCCGGAAACATGGCTAGGTGCTGCCGGATGAGCAGACGGAAGCCAATTGTGAAAAGGAACAAAACCTGATTTTATTCCAAAACCGATAAACGCAAATATAAAAATTAAATTTGCAAACATCGCATTTTCCTGAAGGACATTCGCAAAAGAAGCAAAGTCATAACTTCCGGATTTAATTGACATTAGCGCAAATGCCAGAATTATAAAAATGACCGACACATGCATGTAAACTAAGTACTTGATACCTGCATTTAATACTTCTTTTTTGTTATCTTCAAAAATCACAAGGAAAAATGACGAAAGTGACATAATTTCCCACGCAATCAGAAAGAAGATAACGTTCTGAATAGTCACAACACCAAGCATTGAAGAAATAAGCATTGTCAAAAATAAACAATGAGATGAAACATTCATTTTTTTATCAAAATAAGGTTTCATATAACCATTTGCATAGACTGTTCCAAGAAAACTCATAACGGAAATTACGATAATGAAAAATGCTGAAAGCGGGTCAATGACAAACTTTACAGCACCAAACATTCCGTTAAAAATTTCAAGGGTCGAAGATATTGTTTCACCGCTGGTTAATACATCTAATGCAGGGATAAAACAAAGTATCATTGCGATAAAATTAAAAATAGAAATTATCTTTAATTTTAGTTTTTCACAAACTGCCAAAGACAGCACACCACCTACAATCGGGGCTAATAAAGCATAATAAAAAATTTCCATATTCATATCCAAAATTAGTGTAATACAATAAACTTTTTCACGTACCTTCCCGTTTTAAATCTAACAAAAATAAAAGTCAAGAAAATTTTAAAATTAAGTTTTACATAATAAATATTATTTAATATGTGCATTCTTTCTCTTTGTTGTGATGCAAAGTCAAACGCAAAATAAATATTTCAATGTATAATGCTCTGTTTGCTAATCAAAATATTATGTTCATTTCTTTCTTTTTGTAGCGAAGCAAAAAGAAAGAAAAGTAACCAAAGAAAGACTCGCTAACCAAAAAGCAGCCCTAAGGTTCAACCTGAAACTCGCAGACTCGCTTCGCTCAAACAATGCTCGTTTTGTTATCGTTTCACTGAGGGCTGCTAATAGATTATATACTGTTTATTAAGTAGTACCTAATAAAAACAATTCTTAAATTTTAATGCGACAATAGCGGAATGAACAATAATTGTAGGCGAAACAAATTTCAAAGGCTGATTTTGTCTGAGCGTTAGCGAGTTAATCAGCCTCTGGTTGAGCCGTACATATTATTAGCGAATGAAGCGTGTCGCCACTTTTGTGGAACTTTTGGTGCCAAAAGTTCCCCTGTCCGGAGGACTTTATATTTAATATTATTTTTACCTTTTTGCAAAAAAATAAATGCACATAACAAATAATATTTATTATGTAAAATTTTAAAAAATTTTTTATATTAAACACTTGAAAAAAATTTTTCCCGATGTAAAATTTTTTCGGCAGACTTCTAGTGAAGTCATTGTGATTTTACAATTAAACATTTACGCCGACATTATAGCCGACAATCAATTCAATTTTATACATAAATTGAAATTTTTTGGTTTGGAAAAAATAGAAAAAAGTAAAGAGGAGAAAAAAATGACAACTACATTTATACCTGACACAAAAGACTGTGTTACCCCTACTGACGTAGCGCACGAACTCAGTGAATCAGTCATGCCAGCAAAAGCTAATTACAGAAAAAGTAAAACTTTTGTTCTTGCGATTGCTGCCGGTGCTCTGATTGCATTTGGTGCACAAGTTTCATTAACAGTTATGACCGGAACAGAGCAAGTTAGCTGGGGAATTGCAAAACTCGTTGGAGCAATGACTTTTGCAACCGGCTTGATGATGGTCGTTCTTACAGGTGCAGAACTTTTTACCGGTAACGTGATGATGACATTTTCCGTTATCGAGAAAAAAACAAGTTTTGCTAAACTCTTGAGAAACTGGTCTCTGGTTTATCTTGGAAACTTTGTAGGTTCAATCATTCTGGCAACATTGATTTACTTTTCTGGATGTTCGCACAATTCGCACGAAGCACTTGGTGTAATGGGACTTACTACTGCATACACCAAAGCAACTCTCCCGATTGCCGAAGCTTTCACAAGAGGTATTCTTTGTAACTGGTTAGTATGTCTTGCAATCTGGATGGCATCATCTTCAAGACACGTTATCGGTAAAATTTTTGCAATATTCTTCCCAATAATGACATTCGTTGCCTCAGGTTATGAACACAGTATTGCAAATATGTATTTCTTAACAAACGGACTTTTCCTAAAAAATACTCCGGCAGTTGTTGCAGCTTCAGGTTTAACATCTGAACAGCTTTCATCGCTTAACTGGCAATCATGCCTGTTCGGAAACCTTATTCCAGTAACTCTCGGAAATATGGTCGGAGCTTTTGTTTTTGTTGTATTATTATTCTGGACAGCTTACTTAAGAGATGATCATACTAAAAACGAAATCAAGTAACCTTTTTGGGAAGTAGTAAAAAGTGAAAAAATTTTTTGGAATATTATTTCTATTAACAATAATTTCATCCGCTGTCTATGCAGCGGATGATGTTCTTGTCGAAGAAGAACCTGAAATTATTCTTGAAACAGGAATAAAATCAAATTCTGGTGCAGAAGAAAAAGTTGAAGAAAATATTCTAAATGAAAAGGAACCTACTCAAGAAAAAACTCTCGCCGAAAGATTAAAAGAAGTTTACAACCTTGAGATTGAAAGAACCGATGTTCCTTACGCATTATTTACAGAAGTAACGACGAAAAAGTTTGAAAAAGGTCCACTTGAAAGTTTTCACCCTTGGGTAGCAGTCCAAAGTCATGCAAGAATGGATTTACCAGAAAACTCAGATAACGATTTTTTCTATAAAGTAGGACTCATTAATATAAATCTTGATGGAACTTTTAAAGGTGGAAAAGAAGAGTTCAGATTAATGCTTGATCCGACACCTCAAAGTCAGCGACCTTTTATGCAGAATTTTTTTCAAGACGCATATGTTTCAACAAGCAGAATTCCTCATCACAAAATATTTATCGGTAATACCCGACCCGCAGTCGGTATAGAAGGTGCACAAAGTCCTTATACTTTGCCATTTATAAACCGTTCTCAAATTTCAAGAACTTTTGGTACTGTGAGAAAGTTCGGAGTGAGAGTTGTCGGAAATTATGATTTTGTAGATTATGATTTGGGAGCATTAAGTTCCGGAACATATTTTTCATCATTTTTGCCCGGAACAGAATTTAACGGCTGGGTTAATTTCAAACCGCTTGCCAAAACAAAAGGTAAATACGGAAAACTCGTTACAGGTGGCGGAATTGCAGCAGGTAGGAGACATTCCGATTTCTTTGTAGCCGGTGCATATGCAGGTTACGAATATAAAAAATTCTCAACTTGTTTTGAATGGGCACAAGCTGATGGTTACAATGGAGCCGGAGGGTTTAGCACAAACAAGGCAAGTGGTTTTTACACAACTTTGGCATACAAAATTACGCCAAAACTTCAAATTCTTGCACGATATGACGAACTTGACCCAAACAGAGATATTGCCAACAATAAAAAAAGAGAATATACAGCCGGTTTGAATTATTTTATAAAAGGTCAGGCAATGAAATTGATTTTAAATTATGTCTTCTGTCAAAACAATAACCAACCAAACTCTCACAGAATTCTTCTCGGAACACAGGTATTATTATAAAATAATTAATAAAAACTTTTGAATAGGACAATCAAATTGTAAAAATTTGTTGTTTTTTGTTTTTCTGTATACTTTAAATAAATTCATTTTGCGATAGAATGAAAAAACAAATTTGAAGGAGAAATATATGGATTTTAATGTAGATGAAAAATGTATCAAATGTGGAAAATGTATATCTGACTGTATGTCAAAAGCTTTAAAGTTTGATGAAAATAAAAACATCATTTTCGACGAAAAAAGATGTATTAAATGTCAACACTGTCTTGCAATTTGTCCGGTCGGAGCACTTTCAATTGATGGAAAAAATCCTGAAAATTCTGAATTGTCAAATAATCACCCTGAACCTGAAAAACTTCTGAATTTAATTAAAACAAGAAGAAGTTTTAGACATTATAAAAAAGAAAATCTTGATACAGAAACAATGCAAAAACTAAAAAACATGCTAAACTGGATTCCTACGGGTGTAAATAATCACGGACTTCATTTTGCATTCATCGATGACATTGAAGTGATGAATGATTTCAGAGATTATGCGAACGGGAAAATGATAAACTTTTTAAATTCACCATTTGTAAAAAACACTAAAACAAAATTTGACCGCTACAGAAATTCGTTTATGCGCGGGGATGATATATTTTTCAGAGGTGCACCGCACATGCTCATAGTATCCTCACCTATTAATGCTCCATGCGCAGATATTGATCCCGTAATTGCATTATCTTACTTTGAACTCTATGCACAAAGTTTGGGAGTCGGTACAGTATGGTGCGGACTTGCTTATAAGATGTTCCGAATGTTTCCTGAATTATGTGAATATATAGAAATTCCAGAAAATTACAAAGTCGGATATGCAATGCTTTTTGGTCCTGCTGATGTAACCTATCCGCGCGCAACTCAACCTGACACTTATAAAATCATTTCTGTCAAAAAGAATCGCAAAAAAATGGGACTCCTACAAAAAATAAAACGTTTCAATTGGAATAAAAAATAGGACAATTGAATAAATTTTTTAAGAAATTTTTTACTAATTTATTCATCAAGATAATATGATAAAAAGGCTCGCAAAAGTTTTTACGAGCCTTTTTAAATAATTAGTTCTCAAATAATTTTTTAAATTCAGGAATTAAACACATGCGCATTCTTTAACTTCTTCATTTACGCTACAGAAGTTGAAGTTGTTAACTGAATTTTGACCGAAATATCTATATCCGTCAATGATTAATTCTTCACATTGTCTCATTGTTACTAAAGGTAAATTTTTAGCAATTTTTGAGTCAACAACAAGAGTCTTTACACTGAAGTTTCTTGGCATTTGTTCAATTTTAGTACCAACAATATTTAAAACATTAGTTCTGATATCTGTGCTCAATTTTTCAACATTTGATTTTTCCATAATTAAACTTCCTGTATAGATATGTGAAGGAAGTTTTTTAACTTTAGTTCCTGTCATATTAACACTATCAGCGTCAATAGGACTAACAAAAGTTTTAATTTCTGCTCCAGCAAGATTTAATTCACGGCTAACCCAGCCAATTGATAATTTTTCAATAACACATTTTGAAAGATTCAAGTTACCTTCAATATTACCGAGTTCTAAATTTTTAATTGTGCAACCGGAAAGATCTAAGTCCCCACCGTTATAGTTGCTAATGATTTGTTCATAATCTTTTTTCATTTTTAAAATACCTCCTTGTTTAGTAGTTACGTACAATATAATTTAAGTTTAAACTTTGAACATCCTCTATATATATGTTTTTTATTTTAAATTGTTATATCAATGAAAAAAATTTATATAATTTTTACAAAAATTTTCACACTGATAAGAATAATCTAACACTAAAAATTTAATTGGAAAAAATTTTAAAAAAAGTTAATATTTAAATGTTAAATTTTTGTATTTTATTTGAAAATATGATACACTTGAGAAACAGATATATTAACATTTTCAGAAATTTATTTACTTGAAAAATTAAACGGAATTTTCACTCAAAAAACACTCAAAATTGTACACATTTTCACAAAAAAGATAGGAAAAATATTCATGATATTTAACGAAATTTTATTAATCGCATCAGTTTTATTAATGTCCGCAATTATCTTTAATAAAGTTGGAGGAAAATTCGGAGTTCCTTCATTATTACTTTTCATTTTGGTCGGAATTTTAGCCGGCACTGATGGAATTCTTGGAATTCAATTTGAAGATTTTTCACTTGCACAAAATGTTGGTATTGTTGCAATTTCGTACATACTTTTCATGGGCGGATTGAGTGTAAATATTGATGAAATAAAACCTGTCATAAAAGAAGGCATTATACTTGCAACGGCAGGAGTTTTTGTAACCGCAATTATTGTGGGAATTTGCAGTTATTACTTGCTAAATCTTTCGATTTTGGAATGTTTTTTACTCGGCGCAATTATATCGTCTACAGACGCTGCGGCAGTTTTTGGAGTTCTGCGTTCAAAAAGCATAAGCCTTGCAAATAACTTGAAACCTTTGCTTGAATTTGAATCTGGAAGCAACGATCCGATGGCTGTATTTTTAACTCTTGGTGTTATTGGATTAATACTTAATCAATTAAATCCGACAGAACTCGTTTTTGACTTTTTTAAACAAATGATTTTAGGAATCACTTTAGGTTTTATAATTGCAAAATTAACCGCAAAAATAATTAATAAAATCAAATTGGAATATGATAGTTTATACGTTGTAATTACTCTTGCCTGCGTGATTTTCACATACTCGTTTATTTCAATAATCGGAGGTAACGGATTTATTGGAGTTTATGTGTGCGGACTTGCAATGGCAGGTGAAAAATTTGTGAATAAAAAAACTTTAATAAAATTCCATGATGCTGTTGCATGGTTAATGCAAATTATAATGTTTTTAATTCTTGGACTTCTTGTGAATTTTAAAGAAGGATTTGTTCATACAAAAGAAGCTCTTATCGTTGCACTAATTATCACTTTTGTTGCAAGACCAATTGCTGTATTTTTATGCGATATTGGTTTCAATCGAAGTGTAAAAGAAAAACTTATGATCAGCTGGGTTGGCTTAAGAGGTGCTGCTCCGATTGTACTTGCAACTTTTCCTCTCACCGCAGGAATTCCTCATGCTACTGAAATATTTAATATTGTATTTTTTGTTGTTATTATCTCAGTACTTTTGCAAGGAACAACAATACCTTATATCGCAAAAATTTTAGGGATTGATGCCCCTCTTGAGGTTCAACATGATTCCATAATTGAATATGGTGATAAGGATCCTAACAATCAGATGATTGAGTTCACTGTTGCGGACAAATCAAAAGCCGTCGGCAAACAAATTTACGAACTCAATCTCCCAAAAGGAACTCTTGTAAGTTTAATTTACAAAAAAGGTGAATACATTATTCCTACCGGAAGTACTGTTATTGAAGCATGTGATGTTCTTTTTATTCTCATGGATAGAACCCGTGAAAATATTGTAAGAGAAATAATTTGTTCCGAAAATAAAGATGTATAAAATATAAAAATTGACAAGACTAAAAAAATAATTAAACAATATTTATGAAAATTTTGTTATTAATATTGTTTATAACGTATCTTGCGTTACCGGTAGATGCCGAAATGATTTTGACGGGTGAAATAGATTATAGCGTAAATTCTGCAAAAGAAGAACTCATAAAATATTCTCCTCAAAAAGTTGATTCTAAACTCTTATTGATTAGACTGAAAGATGATAATTATTCGGAAAATATTCATGCAATTTTAAAAGGGAATGTAGATTTAACAGATAGAATTCTTGCGAAATTTTCCGATAATTCATATGCAATTATGTATAAAAATGACGAACTCCATGTATGGTATTACTCACCTACCGGTGATTTAACACATTATGAAGTCAAAAGCAGGATTAATTATCCTTACAAATCTTACAAATATAATATAACTAAACATCTTGTGAATATGGGGCTTCGTGTTTCAAAATCCGAAACATTCATTTACACACCTTCCGGAAAACTTATCGCGCACTGGATTAAAAACAACGGCTACGACGAGGATGGAAATATTATTATGACAAGAGAATATTTTGAATAAATTTTGAGAAAACTTACCATGTCAACAGCTACAAATTTAAAATTTCATCAATCTGATACAGCGGTCGATTTTTAACTTCCAAAAGAATTTTACTCAAATATTCGCCAATAATACCTAAAGACATTAATATTAAGCCCGAGAAAAATACAATCATCATTGCTATGGATACCAAACCAAAGGCAGGATAATGTTTTATATAGCTAGTTACCCAATAAAATAATAATAAAATACCAATAAAAGAAATTGTCATGCCTGTAATAGTTATTAACCTCAACGGAAGCATAGAAAAACTTGTTATTGCAGTCCAAGCAAGTTCAATCAATTTGAAATATGAATATTTTGTCTGTCCTGCAATTCTTTCCAACCTGTCATAATAAACTTTTGTAGACTTCAAACCCAGATAACTGACAATCCCTCTTAAAAATATCGTTTTTTCTTTGTATTCTTTAAGTTTTTCTATCGCAACACGACTTAAAAGTCTGAATTCAGAATGATTTTGGACAATATCAATTCCGATTAAATTCATAAATTTATAAAACAAAAGAGCCGTATTTTTTTTCAAAAAAGAATCTGTATCACGTTTTTTTCGACAACCATAAACTACTTCATAACCTTCCTGATATTTTTTTACCATATCTTTTATGACAAGAGGGTTATCTTGCAAATCCACGTCAATAGTTACAACCATATCTGCATCAACTATATTTAATCCTGCCAGAAGAGCTGATTGCTGTCCGTAATTTCTTGTCAAGTTAATCAGGGCAATATTTTTGTTTGTTTGACAATGCTGCTTTATTAAATCTGAAGTTCTGTCGTGACTTCCGTCGTTTACAAAACAAACTTTACTGTCCCTACTTATAAGCCCATCTGCCACCATCTTCTCAAGAAGAGAAGATAACTGTCCTATTGAATATTCAATAATTTCTTCTTCATTATAACAAGGAGTAATAATTATTAATTTGTTATTTCTCATTTAATTTCTCCTCTATGATGGAATATTTGCGCCCTTTCATTTTTACACTAAGCGAAAATTTTTCAATATCTTTATTTTTCATAACTAGCAAAGTATTTTTTTCTTTTAACTTGCGACCAAGCCAGTCCAAATCATCTTCAGTTTGAAACTCTACAAATGGTAAATTTGAATAGTATAAAAGACTGTATTTTTTCCCGATTTTGTAAGTTGAAATATTGTAATTATTTTCTTTCGCAAATTTTGCAAACTTTATTAAATCTGCCTGTCCGAAATTATAATCAAGATTATAAGCAGGAGGTGTCATTACTCCAATAAGAAATGTAAAAAATAATGTCTGCAAAATGAAAACTTTTAATCTTTTATTTGAAAAAATTTGGTTGAGAATCGACCACGCAAATGGCAAAATAATAATCATAGCAAGCATTTGTATATGATAAAACATTCCACCGATTTCAAATGGCATAATTGCTGTCAAAAAAGGTGTAATAATTACTGCTATGATAAAAATCCAATTTAACGCAAGTATAGAATTTTTAATAACAATATCGTCTTTTTTAATATAATTCATCCACAGATTTGCAATTAATACCGCTGTAAACGGATAAATCGGCAAAATATACGTCACAAGTTTTGCACCTGAAACACTAAAAAACAATAAAATACATCCACAAACAATTGTGTTTAATATAAGAAATTTTTTGTAATTATCGGCTATATTAATATTGAATTTGAAATTTTTCACTAAAAAACTTTTTTTGAAAAACTCGAAAAGTTTTGACAATACAATAAATATATGCGGAAATAATCCCCAAATTAAGGTTAAAAAATAAAAATACCACGGTTGATTTTTATTTATAACATCTGAGCCCAAAAATCTTAAAATATGGTGTTTGTAAATATATTCATCAAAAAATAATTCAGGATAAGTTTTTAGCATTACAACATGCCACGGAAGAGCAATTGCAAAAATTATAAGCATACCTGAAAAAGCATATTTAAAAGTTTCTTTGTATGTTTTAAAAACAAAAGTAGAGACAGCAATTGTCATTAAAGGAATTACAAAACCGGGAATACCTTTTGCAAGAAGCGCAAACCCCGTAAAAATATAACTTAGCATCCAAAAATATTTTTTTGAATTTTCTTTTACAAAAAAAGTGTAAAAATAACATAAAATTGCACTTGACACAAAACTTGTCAAAACACTGTCCAAAATCGCTATTTTGGTAAGCAAAATATATTCAAGCGATGTTAATAAAACAGCACTCACAATAAATGCAAACACAGTATTTTTAATTTTCTTGCAGAGCCCAAATATCAACCCAAGCGGCAAAAGAGAGAGCAAAACAATCGGAAGTCTTGCACTAAATTCATTTACTCCGCCAAATATTTTAAATCCGATACATTCAATCCAAAAAAACATCGGAGGTTTTTCAAAAAAATAATCTTGATTTAAATAAAGTGTCATATAATCATGTGAATTAAACATTGAGCGTGCCATCTCAACATATCTGGTCTCATCGACATCAAGAAGCGGATAAGAACCTAAGAATAAAAAATATCCGCAAAACAAAATTATTGTAAGAACTATGTAGAAAATAATATTTTTTTTCATATACTATCCTTAAAACTTTACATTTTAAGAATAAAGAAATAATGTTAGTTTTATGTTAGGTCAGATAAATAAAACTCAAAAAATTTTCCGCTTATTTGTATAGTTAAATATTTTATTTTTATTGTAAAATTTATTTATGATAAGAAATATTTCTTTAATTGGAATGATGGGATGCGGAAAGACAACAGCGGCAAGAGAACTTGCTAAAGTTTTGCCTGATTTTAAGCTCGTTGACATTGATGAAGAAATCGAAAAAAGTTCAGGGAAAAAAATCTCCGAAATTTTTCTTAAATATGGAGAAGCTCATTTTAGAGAACTTGAAAGTGCAAAAATAAAACTCTATGCAAAATTCAATAACCAAATAATTTCAGCGGGCGGCGGTGCATTTGAAAATCCTGATAACAGAAAGCTTTTTCTTGAAAATTCAACCGTATTTTTCTTGAAAGCTTCCCCCGAAACCATATTTGAAAGAATTAAATCAGAAACTCACAGGCCACTTTTAAAAAAGAATTTTTCAATCGAAAAAATCTCTCATATACTGGAACTTCGTGAAAAAAATTATTCAAAAGCCCACTACACAATTGACACAAACAGTAAGTCTCCCTATAATATCGTTGAAGAAATTCTTGGAGTAATTAATGCATAACATTGTTGTAAAAATCAACGCATCCGAAAAATTTTATCCGATATCAATCAGAAATAACGGAATAGAAAATTTGCGCGAAGAAATATTCGAAATTATCGGCAAATATAATTACCTTGTCATAATAAGCGAAAAAGTTTTCAAACTCTATGGAAAACAATTAAAATTTCCAACAGATAACATTTTTATTTTAAAAGATGGTGAAAAAGAAAAAAATTTCAAAAATTATAAAAAAATTCTTGAAAAAGCGCTGAAATTAAAACTCACAAGAAAAGATTTCTTTATAGCAATAGGCGGTGGCGTCTGCGGTGATATTACAGGATTTGCAGCATCAACCTACATGCGCGGAATAAATCTTATTCAAATCCCGACAACTCTTCTTGCCTGTGTAGACAGTTCTGTCGGTGGCAAAACAGGAATTGATACAACATACGGCAAAAATTTAGTAGGAACGTTTTATCAGCCAAATGCGGTTTTAATCAACACAAATTTTCTAAAAACACTTAATGAGCGTCAATTTAAGACAGGACTCGGAGAGGTTATAAAATATGCTTTTATTGAAAAAAGTTGCAATGCGGAGGAAGAATTCAATCTAATAAATTTTCTTTCTCTAAATTCTGAAAAAATACTAAACCGCGAAAACAATATTCTTGAAGAAATAATTAAAATTTGTATCAAATTGAAAATTTCCGTTGTAGAAAAGGATGAAAAAGAAGGCGGGTTGAGAAAAATTTTAAACTTCGGACACACATATGCACATGCAGTTGAATACCTTACAAAATACAAAAAATACACTCACGGAGAAGCTGTAGTAAAAGGGATTGAATTCGTTTTTGATTTCGCCGAAAAACTTGGACTTATTGTCGAAAGTTACAGATTTATTGCGCACGATTTAATAAAAAAGTATGATTTCAAAACCGTACAGAATTTTAACATAAAAAAAATTACCCAAGCGATGAAATTGGATAAAAAGGCAGATGTTGACGGGATTGTTTTCATACTTCCTACAGAATGCGGAGAAGTTAAAGAATATAAATTTTTTGAAAACGAAATTATTGAAAAATTCACAATATAAAAACACTAATTCCATTTTGAAGCTTATTATGATATAATATATTTAAGCTTACAAATTTCCAACTTTTGTGCAACAAAATTAGAGAGGTTACGTCTTAAAAGATTAAAGTTGTGCAACAGGGATAAAGAGTAAGTTATTGGAGGAAATAATTAAAGAATGAGAAAACTTATGAAGAAAAGCTTTATATTTTTGGGAGTATTTTTACTGCTTTTTGGTTGCGTAATAAAGGAAAATGTCTTTGCATACACACCGGTAGAATTGTATGATAATGTATGGCGTCTGGTTAACATAAAATTTGTTGATCAAACAAACAACCACCAAAACTGGAATAAATGGCGCCACAAATATGACAAACAAATCAAAACAAATGAAGATGCTTATGTTGCAATTAACACAATGATTGCAAGCTTAAATGATCCTTATACAAAATTTCTTGACCCGAAAGAATTTGCTGAAGAAACAAGTTCAATAAAAGGTTCACTGAAAGGTATAGGTATTCAAATCGGTGTTAAAGACGGCAAATTAATGGTAATTGCTCCTATTGAAGATACTCCGGCAGAAAAAGCAGGACTTCTTGCAGATGACGAAATTCTTGAAATTGACGGAGTTTCAACAAAGGGAATTACTGTAGACAAAGCCGCAGACAAAATTCGTGGAAAAGAAGGTACTCAGGTAACACTTCTTATTAAACGTAAGGATATGGAACCTAAAAAATACACCATCACACGTGCTGAAATTGAAGTTAAATCAATTTCGCAAAAAACACCTTTTGATGCAAAAGTTCCGGATGACATCTCATATATTCGTTTAAGTTCTTTTATCAGTCGTAACGCAGCTTCTGAGTTCAGAACAATTCTTGAACAAGGACAAAACAAAAAAGGTTTTATAGTAGACCTTCGTTCAAACCCGGGAGGACTTTTGAGCAATGCCATTTACATTTCAGATATGTTTTTAGACGGTGGAACGATTGTTTCAACTGTTGACCGTGACGGATACAAAGAAACCTCCCGTGCAAGCCGCGGTGTTATTACCAAAAAACCGGTTGTTGTATTAATTAACAAAGGTTCAGCGTCAGCAAGCGAAATCTTTTCAGGCGCAATGAAGGACAATCAGAGAGCAATCATTATCGGCGAACAATCTTTCGGAAAAGGACTTGTTCAGGAAATAAATAAACTTCCTTATGACGCGGGTGTAAATATTACAATCCAAAAATATCTTACTCCAAACGGAACAGATATTAATAAAAAAGGTATCACTCCTGACATTGTAGTAGAATTAAAAGAAGAGGACATAAAAAACAAAAAAGATGTTCAGCTTGAAAAAGCAATTCAAGTTTTACACCAGATGACAAACGGACATAATATAGCGGTTCAATAAGACATCGGCAAATATAATTAAGCGGCGCGGGGAAAAATTTCCCCGCGCCGCTTCTCACATCTCTTTTCTAAAAAAAGGAACATATACATATATTTTAATAGCCATTATTGCTATAAACAAATTTTATTTTTATGATATTCTGTGAATATGAAAAAATGGGTTTATGTAATCTTGGTTTTGTTGACTTGCGCACTTTTTTTAAAAGCCTGCGTGCACAGGGATATTCAGCCTGTCGAAAACATTCAAAGCACTATCCATAATGATGTTGAAAGCGTTGAATTTCCGCTTCACGCAAAAACAGTCACAATCGACGGGGTGGATTATCTTCAATCACAGGCACCTGTTGGAAAGTTCGGCGGAGAAATGAGAACATCCACTATCGGCGAGGGTCCAAAAACTTTCAATCCTTTTAACTCAAAGGATAATATTTCGTCTATTATGTCAGAAATTATGTACGACGGGCTTTTGACTACTTGCCCTGAAAACGGCGAACCTATCTCAAAACTCGCAAAATCCTTTGAAATAGACGGTCTTGACTATATTATTCATCTCCGCCACGGTGTGAAATGGTCTGACGGGAAAGAAATTACAGCAGATGACGTCGTTTTTACATGGCAAAATATAATTTTTGACGGTTTCGGAAACACTTCAACCAGAGATTCGTTAATTATTGACGGAAAACTTCCAACTGTTAGAAAAATCGACAAATACACTGTAAAATTCACCCTTGTCAAGCCTTTTGCACCATTTGTAAGAATGCTTTCGACCCCGATTGCTCCAAAACATGTTTTTGAGTCAGCTGTGAAAAAAGGAAGAGATTACTTTTATACATTTCTTTCAACTAACACTGACCCGAAAACCTTTGTTACATCGGGCGCTTACAGGGTGAAAGAATACGTTCCGGCGCAAAGAGTCGTATTTGAAAGAAACCCGAATTATTACATGATAAATAAAAACAACGAAAAACTTCCATATCTTGACAAATATGTATACCTAATTGTCGGAGATTTAAACAATGAAGTTTTAAAGTTTGAAGGCAATGAGATTGATGTAATAACCCTTCAAGGCGCGAATGTTGCCCGTTTTAAAGAACGCGAACCGCATTCGGACTATAAAATGTACAATCTTGGTCCAAATACCGGAACTATGTTTTTGACAATGAATCTTAATGACAGAAAAAATGACGATGGAAAATTTTACGTAAATCCTATAAAGCAAAAATGGTTCAGGGATTTAAATTTCAGACTTGCCTGCGATTATGCTGTTGACAGAAAAAATATTGTTTTAAACATCGCAAATGGGCTTGGTGAACCACTCTATACGGCAGAAAGCTTAAACTCCATTTTTCTAAATAAAGATTTAAAACCTTATGACAGAAACATTGAAAAAGCGAAAGAATTGCTCAAAAAGTCAGGTTTTTACCGTGACAAAAAAGGAAATCTTTTTGACAAAGACAATAACAGAGTTGAATTTGACCTTTACACAAATGCAGGCAACACAGAACGTGAAGCAATCGGGGTTATGGTAAAACAAGATCTCGAAGATTTAGGGATGAAGGTTAATTTCAAACCCGTGGAATTTAACACGCTTGTAAACAAACTTGTAAATACCCTTGACTGGGACATGGTAATAATGGGACTTACAGGAAGCCCGCTTGAACCTAACGGTGGCAAAAATGTCTGGCTTTCGGACGGAACGCTTCACATGTTTAACCAGCGATTAGAAAAAGATGCAGACAGTCCGCGTCTTGACTGGGAAAAAAAGATAGACGAAGTTTATATAAAAGGTGCTCTGGAAACTGATTTTGATGCGCGTAAAAAGTACTATGACAAATATCAGAAAATCGCTTACGAGCAAAAACCTTTTATATATATTTATTCGCCAGTAATTATCACGGCAATTCGCACAAAATTCAAAAATATCTACCCGTCAGCACTCTCGGGAATTACATACAATTTGGAGGAAATCTATATTGACGAAAATCAAGGAAATTGAATATACCTATTTATGTAAAATAAAAACAATTACAGTCACTTAACGAAAGGAGGACAAAGCTCGCATTGTCTGAGCGGCAAAATTTATGAATAACAACACAATCAAAAAAATAAATAGCGAGTTTGCGAGCAATGGCTTGAGTTTAGTGACTGTATGTGGTCGCTTGTTTTTCTTTCTTTGGTTCAATTTCTTTCTTTTTGCATAGCAACAAAAAGAAAGAAATGAACATAAAAAATTTAATCCGGAGACAAAATGCAAATTTTAATATATATATTAAAAAGAATACTTCAATCAATACCGCTGTTGATAATCGTTTCGTTGATAAGTTTTTTTATAATAAGACTTTCACCGGTTGATCCGCTTGCAGAATTAAAACTTAACCCATCCGTTTCTAAAGAAACCTTACAAAAAGAAACCGAACGTTTAGGGCTTGATAAGCCGATTATAGTTCAGTACGGGAAATGGGCAAAATCTTTTGTTAAGGGTGATTTGGGCATAACATCAAACGGAGAAAAAGTAAGCACTAAATTGATGGAAAGAATTCCAAATACATTACTCCTTGCAGTTATCGTAATCTTTTTAACATGGATTGTCGGTGTGCCGTTAGGGGTTGCGGCTGCATTAAAATGGAAATCTCCGTTTGACAGAATTCTAACAATTTTAACGAGTGTCGGAATGGCAATTCCGTCATTTTTCTTCGCAGTATTGCTTCTTCTTTTTGCAGTCAAAACCGGTTGGTTTCCGGTTGGGGGTTTAACCTCGTCAAATTTTATAGAAATGAGTACAGGGAGAAAAATTCTTGACCTTGCCCACCACCTTATTTTACCTGTAACAGTGTTATTTACAATTTCACTTGCAGGCTTGCAAAGACAAATGAGGGCAAATTTACTTGACGTTCTGGACAGCGACTACATAAAATTTGCAAAAGCAAAAGGTTTATCCGAATTCAAGGTTATCTACAAACATGCACTCAGAAATGCCATTAATCCAATGATTACTCTTCTGGGATTTGAATTTGCTGGGCTGTTAAGCGGGGCAGCGCTAACAGAATACGTTTTTCAATACCCGGGACTGGGACGTTTGATTTTAGAAGCAGTCCTAAGATCTGATATAAACCTCGTTATGGCATCTCTAATGATGGGCGCAATAATGCTGATTTTAGGCAACTTAATCGCCGACATTCTCCTTATAATCACAGACCCGAGAATAAGGGTTAAAGGAGGGGCATCGTAATGTTTAAAGATATTCTAAAATCCCTCTGGAAAGATAAATTTGCACGCATTGCCCTGATTATTCTCGGATTAATGTATCTTGCACTGTTTTTCGCCGACTTTATCGCACCTTACACAAAAGATTTTTCAGACAGAACAATGGCTTACGTTCCGCCATCAAAAATTTTTGTGATTGACGAAAACGGAAAACTCTCAAAACCTTACACCTACAATTACAGACGCGATTTTGACGGAGAAAACTTAAAAATCGTTTATTCACTCGACAGAAGCCAAAAACATTATTTGAAGTTTTTCTCTAAAGGTGAACCCTATAAATTTTTAGGCTTAATCCCCGCAAAACACCATCTTATAACAACAGACAGGGATGGAAGGTTATTTTTGCTCGGAGCAGATATTAACGGACGCGATGTGTTTTCACGACTGCTTTTTGGTGGAAGAATTTCCATGACAATAGGATTTTTGGCGCTTTTTGTACTTTTCCCAATAGGGCTTTTGTATGGAGGAATTTCAGGCTACTTTGGCGGAAAAATCGACACAATTATGATGAGATTTGCAGAAGCGGTTATGTCAATCCCAAGTTTTTATCTCTTAATAATTCTTGCCTCCGTTTTGCCTTCCGGAATGACAAGCATTCAGCGGTTTATTTTGATTGTCATTATCCTAGCACTTGTCGGATGGGCAGGATTTGCACGCGTTGTAAGGGGCATGGTCTTATCTGTCAAAAATCAGGAATTCGTTCAGGCAGCGCGTTCTATCGGACAGTCAAGACTCGGAATTATTGTAAAACACATTCTGCCACAAACAACTAGCTTTGTAATTGTTGCAATGACTTTATCCGTACCTTCTTATATTCTCTCAGAATCCGGTTTGAGCTTTTTGGGTCTTGGAATTCAACAACCGGATGCAAGTTGGGGAAATATGCTTAAAGAGGCACAGGAATTCACAAATATTATTTCCCGTCCATGGCTTTTGACACCCGGTTTCTTAATTTTTGTTGCGGTGTTGGCATTTAACCTTATAGGTGATACAATAAGAGATGTTTTAGATCCGAAAAATAAGGTGAGATAATGGAAGTTATCAGTCAAATTTTTGAATTTAATATTATCATCAGGGTGTTTGCGGCAATTCTTCTTGGCTCTGCAATAGGTCTTGAACGTGAAATGACAAATAAATACGCAGGATTAAGAACAAATATTCTCGTATGCGTTGGCGCCTGTATTTTTACTATAATTTCCATTTATGGCTTTCCGGAAGTCTCAGTATCGGGAGACGAACTCGGAACACGCGATACTGCACGCGTTGCCGCTCAAGTTGTAACAGGTATCGGTTTTATCGGTGGCGGAACTGTTTTGAGACACGGCGCGAATGTTTTCGGGCTTACCACAGCCGCAACTTTGTGGGTTTCCGCAGCCATCGGAATGGCTTGCGGAACAGGTATGTATCCACTTGCGATTTTATCAACTGTTTTAACTATTATTGTTCTTGTTATGGCAAGGATGTTTGAAAGAACTGTCCTCCGAGGAAGTACCAAAAATAAAAAACGTATCAAGGTTAAACTTTCTTGCGTAAGTGAAAATGCCGATGCTATTTATGATTATATTATTGATAATTTCCCGTGTATAGTTGAAATCAACAAAAAACAAAGTACCAAATTCGGAAATTGTACTAATGTTTCTTTTACCGCAGATATACTGCTTAAAAAAACAATTAAAAATATTTATAAAGATTTTGAAAAACTTGAAGGACTTGAAGCTATTTCAATTATTGAGCCTGATGAGATTGTATAGTTTAATTGTAAAATATTTGTAACAAAATATTAATAAAATCCACAAAATATTAAAGTTCAGTCAAAAGTTAGCCGTAAAAGGTAATATAAGTTACGACAAACGAAAGGACTGAACGCATATGGGAATGGCAGCTTCACAAGCCAGATTGCTGAGTATTACAGCTCGTATGACCGATAATGAAAATACCGGACAGAACATTTCCTCTGCAAAAATTCAATTAACTGATAAAATGGATCAGTTAAACAAGGATTATCTTGCGGCTCTTGATGCTACAAAATTAACAGTTCTAACAGGGTTTAACAATTCCGATGAAGTTTACACTGATATTTCATATAACCTTATGACGGGTTTTCAGACTGTTGCTGCTGGTAAGCAATACGTTGTAACAGATAAAGACGGTAAAGTTTTAATTTCTAAGAAAATGGCTGAAGCTTATGAATCCGGAAACGGTGATTTAAACAAGTTCTTAGCAGCACTCGGATATTCTCAGGCAAACATTGATATTACCAAAAATACGACAGGTGCGGAAGATGAAGATGTTGACAAACTTCTTACCAAGCAGAAAATTCATGATGCTTGGGATGAATATTTGACTTCTGTCGGATTAGAATTTGAAGATGAAGAACACGGGCTTGAATTTGGTTATACAACTCTTGGAACGGGTGCATTCAACGGATTTGCAACTTATACATATGAAGGAGAGACATACCCTCTAAACTATAGCGGTACAACGCAGGAACAACGTGAAAAATATGATTATGCAATGGCATTGACAGAAGCATATTACGGAGATTCTGATTCCGCGAATACTTTAAAAACTGCAGCAAATCCTGAAAATACCGAATATATCCAATATTTGAAAAATATTTTTCAGAGAATTCAGCAAACCGGTTATTATACAGAAACTGATGAAGCTAAAACGTTAAAAGATAATGCTTGGTTTGAAGAACAATTAAGAAAAGGTGAACTTTTGCTTGAGTATTACTCAGCAACTGACAAGAAATTTATTTCAACTTCAATTGACGAAGACGCAAATATTCAAGAAGTCGACGATGACCGTGAAATTGCACTTGTTGAACAACAGTACAAAATTGACATGGCTGAAGCAGAAAGAAAAGATAACATCTTTGATATGCAGCTAAGACAACTTGATACCGAACATAATGCGCTTCAAACAGAATATGATACCGTAAAAAGTGTCATTGACAAGAACGTAGAAAAAACATTTAATGCGTTCTCATAAAAGATTTCCCTAAATTATTTCCCCTATTTTCGTAACTATTTCCCTGCCGCTTGTCAAAAGCGGTTTTTTTTGCACACGTAGTGTGCTCCTACACATCGGAACGATTTAACAAAAGGGCGCTTATTCTCGGAATTAGGAACTAAAGTGCGGGCATTCAAAAGAGGCGCTTGGAAAGATTTATGTCCTCTGACGAAAAAAGCAATTCGCCCAAAGGAAGCAATTTTTTGCACACGAAGTGTGCTCCTACTCTTTGGAACGATTTAACAAAAGGGCGCTTATTCTCGGTATTAGGAACTAAAAACGCATTAAGCTCATGACCTAAAGTCCTGTCATATAAACAACTTTTGTAAAAATCCTCAGCCCAAACGAAACATAAACAGAAAGTGTACAATTAATGTAACAAACTTATCGAAAGAAAAAAATAAACAATAAATAAACGGGTCTGACAAATTTATCAGACCCGCAGATGTTAATTTATTTTCCTGCGCCATTGAAGGCTTTCAGTCCGAGGAATTTTGCTGCTGAACCAAGTTTTTCTTCAATTCTCAACAGTTGATTATACTTAGCAATCCTGTCAGAACGAGACATTGAACCGGTTTTAATTTGTCCGCTATTTACTGCAACCGAAAGATCAGCGATAAACGAATCCTCAGTTTCACCTGAACGGTGAGAGATTATTGCGGTATATCCTGCTGAATGCGCCATTGAAATTGCGTCAAGCGTTTCCGATAATGTACCTATCTGATTAACTTTTATAAGAATTGAATTTGCAACTTTGCGGCGAATACCTTCGGCAAGTCTTCTTGTGTTTGTTACAAAAAGGTCGTCTCCGACAAGCTGACATTTTGAGCCAACTTCACATGTGAGAAGTTTCCATCCGTCCCAATCTTCTTCCGACATACCATCTTCAATCGAAATAATCGGATATTTTTCAACCCACTCTTTCAAAAATCCTGCCATATCTTCACTGTTAAATTCTTTATTTTCACCCTTCAAACGGTAAATTCCATTTTCAAAAAATTCACTTGAAGCCACATCAAGACAAATTTTTACTTGTTCAGTCGTATATCCGGCTTTTTGAATTGCGTCAATAATTACCTCAACACCTTCCGAATTTGATTGAAGATTAGGTGCAAAACCACCCTCATCACCGACTGATGTTGCCAAATTTCTTGATTTTAAAATTGATTTCAAAGAATGAAAAACCTCAGCCCCCATTTGAAGCGAATGGTGGAAGTTCTCAGCCCCAACCGGTGCAATCATAAATTCCTGAAAATCAATATTGTTATCTGCATGAGCACCACCATTTATTATATTCATCATAGGTACAGGCAGTGTAAGTGCATTAATTCCGCCAAGATATCTGTACAAAGACATTTCATATGCCATAGATGCCGCTTTAGCGCACGCAAGAGAAACCCCTAAAATAGCATTAGCACCAAGCTTCGATTTATTTTCCGTGCCATCCATATCAATCATAAATGTATCAATTTCTTTTTGATGTGTAGCTTTTTCACCAATAAGTTCAGGTGCAATAATATTATTAATATTGTTAACAGCCTTAAGAACACTCTTTCCGCCGTAATAGTGTGTATCACCATCACGAAGTTCAAGTGCCTCAAATATCCCTGTCGAAGCACCCGAAGGTACTGCCGCACGCCCTATTACACCACCAGAAAGTTTTACATCTACCTCTACCGTCGGATTTCCTCGGGAATCAAGAATTTGACGGGCTACAATATCTTCAATAAATGTTGACATGTTTCTCTCCTTTTTTTATGACACTCGCGACCAGTATTACATGGATTATTTTACATCTTAACCGACCCTTGTGTCAATGACAGGTTTATTCATTTTTGAAAATTTTTTCTAAATAAAAAGCGCCTTGAATGAATGAACAAAACCCTTAAAACCAACTTTTTTTAATTTGTCCGATTTTTTTAAGTTTTTGTTCAAAAAGGCGCTCTTAAAATGACCGTTTTTAACTTAGCTATTCTTCATCTGCCGACATTCCACCCGGAAGACATACCCCGAATTGACAATTTGAATTGTATCCTTTTTCATCTTGAATATTTGACGCAGCGCCAGTTTCAACATTTAGCGTTTCTGTAGAATTTATTCTTTGAGAATTTTGTTCAAGTCTGTTTGAGTGTTTTATTGTTTCTATATTGTTTGGCAAATGTCTTTCTTGTAAAGTTGACGGATTAATTATTGAAAAACTGCAACTTTCGTCCCCGCTTATCGGACAACTTGCTATTGCCGGAATTGCCATCGCAAAAACCATCATAATCATAAATATTTTTTTCATATTAACCAACCTTTCAAAAATATCCAACCATCTATATCGTAAAAGATATTTTTTTATTTTTCATTGGTCAAAATGCTAATATTTTAATACCTTTACAGAATATTTAAACTTACGTTATTTAAAAATCTAAAAAACAGTAACTTCTATTCCAAAATTTCCAGCGCCTTTTTAACAACATCCTCGGCAAATGGCAATTTTGTACACTCACATTTATTTTCTTCTTTTTTACAGGTACGTTGTCCACAATGCTGACAAGAAAGGTTTCCACTCATCCTAAAATATTTTGTATCATCACCAAAACATCCGAAAAATTCCGGCCAAGTACAACAAAAAATCTCTATGACCGCCGGTTTTGCCGATGCCCACGCAATGTGTGCACTGCCTGAATCAGGCGAAATTACAAGATTAGCACGCGAAAATAATTCAATTAAATCCTTTAGATTTGTTTTCCCAATTAAATTTATGCAATTTTCAGGAAAAATTTCTGTCTTAAGATTGACTCCCGTTAAAACAATATTGCATTTGTCTTTTAATCCTTCAGCCACTTTTACCCAATTTTCTATTGCCCAATGTTTTGGTTCCCAAGTTGTTTCAGGCGCAAATATTACTAGCGGCTTTGAAAAATCAACATCTTTAAGTAAATTATCAATTTTAATTTTTACTTCCTGAGATTGTTCCGGTAAGGACATTTTTATTCCATCAACACTATATCCGAGATACTTTGCATAATCCAAATTCCACATCACCATATGAGGATTGTCTGTCTCATAAGGTAAAATTTCGTTTGCGCCAAACTTTGCACCTTCAGTTGAATGTTTTGAAATTATTCTTCTTTTAGCACCACAAAATCGCATAAAAGGAAGGCTTTTTATTCTTCTTTGACAATCAAATGCCACATCAAACTTTTCTTTTCTCAAATCAAAAAGTACCTTAATCATTTGAAAAAAATATTTCAAATTAAATTTATTTTTTCGCCATGTATACATTGGCAAAAAATGCACTTTATCAGCACAAGGATTGCCTTTTAAAATATCAAATCCTTTTTCGGTTGTTAGCCAATGAACTTCCCAACCGTTGGATTTTAAATTATTTGCAAGCGGAATTGTAAAAATAACATCTCCCAATGCAGAAAGTTTGATTAATAAAACCTTTTTCATAATGTTAATTATATTCTTAACAAGTTTATAAGTAAATCCCTTAAAATTTCAAACTTATTTCATTGCAAAAATCTCTGTTAAATTACAAAAATTTGCTTAATAAATTTTATTATCTGTTTCAATTTACGCTTTGCCTGTAATATTATATAAAAAAGGACGGTAAAAAAGCATGGCACAATTAAGAGAAAAAAACACAGCAAACAAAGACTTACACCTGATTCCCCAGAATACTGACGCAGAAGAAGCAGTTCTCGGTGCAATTCTGGTTAACCCTGTAGTACTTACAAAGGTTGTAGAAGGCTTAAAGCCTGACTGTTTCTATAAACCGGCACACAAACATATCTATGAAGCTATGCTTCAACTATTTAACTCAAATGAAAGAATTGATATAGTTTCTGTTTCAAATGTTCTGGATTACAGCCAAAAACTTGAAACTGTCGGCGGAAGAGCTTTTATTAACGATTTGGCGCTCAATGCAATTTCTACAGCAAACATTGAATACTATTCAAAAATTATTCAGGAAAAAGCAATAAAAAGAGCCTTAATTAATGCCGGTAGTGAAATTGTATCATTTGGATACGATGTAAATCCGATTGATCAGTCATTGGATCAAGCAGAAAAATTGATTTTTGATATTGCTTCCAAAAAAGCAACTACGGATCTTGTGCACGTAAAAGATTTAGTCTTAAACACATATGAAAAGATTGAATACAGGTATGAACATAAAGACGAATTATCCGGAACACCTACAGACTTTTATGAGTTAGACGCTATGTTAAACGGTTTGCAAAAATCAGATTTAATAATACTTGCAGCACGTCCTGCAATGGGAAAAACCGCATTTGCACTAAACATTGCGCAAAATGTTGCGTTAAGGGCAAAAGTTCCTGTTGCAATATTCTCACTTGAAATGTCAAAAGACCAACTTGTTCAACGTATGTTATGCTCAGAGGCAGAGATAGATTCCCAGAGGGTAAAAACAGGTAATATGCAAAGCAAAGATTGGGAAAAACTTGCCGATGCAATGAACGCATTTGCACAGGCACCAATTTATATAGATGATACATCAGGATGTACAATCACTGACATCAGGGCAAAATGCCGCCGTTTAAAAATGGCAGAAAAAAATCTTGGTTTAATTCTGATTGACTATTTACAACTGATGGAAAGTTCGGGAAAAGAAGACCGAATGCAACAGATATCAGCAATTTCAAGAGGATTAAAAATTCTTGCAAAAGAGCTTGATGTTCCGGTAATTGCCCTATCGCAGCTATCACGTGCAGTAGAATCCCGAACAGACAAACGTCCAATGCTTTCAGATTTGAGAGAATCCGGTTCAATTGAGCAGGATGCAGATATTGTAATGTTTATTTATCGTGACGAATATTATCGAAAAGCCGACGGAGAAGAGGAAGAAGTCGTCAAAGCAGCAAATAAAGGTGAATCTGAAATTATAATCGCAAAACACAGAAATGGATCCGTTGGAACAGTTAAATTATTATTCCAAGGTAATATTACTAAGTTCAAAAACCCAATTAAAACCGATGCATTTTAATTTATAATAAAAATTATTAATGATGAAAATTCTGTTGCTACAGGAAAATTTTCTAAAATAAATTTAGAGACTGTTTTAAAAAAACAGCCTCTTCAAGAATTACACAGTTATTAATTTTTTAACTTCATTACGCTTAACTTTTCTGGTTGTTGTCCTTGGCAACGGTTCTCTCTTAATTATTACGGAATTCGGACGCTTGTATTGTGTCAAACGAAGTGACAATAATTTTACATCATCTCTTACTAATTTTTCCACTTCTTCTTCAGAATATTTTCTGTAAAGATCATCTTTAGGAACAACAATTGCAACAACTTCCTCGGTACCATCTTTTGCACCAAATGATCTGTGAACACCCATTACGCATGTTTCTGCCAAATATTCGCTGTGTTCCAAAACAGATTCAACTTCCTCAGGAAAAACTTTTTTACCACCGGCAAGTACAATCATATTCTTAATTCTTCCTGTAATATAAATGTGTCCGTCTTTGTCAATTTTCGCGATATCGCCGGTGTGAAGCCAACCATCTTCATCAAGAACTTCTGCTGTTAACTCCGGCTGATTGTGATAACCTTTCATAACTGAAGGACCTCTCAACAAAAGTTCTCCGGTTTGTCTATCAATACGTGTTTCGTAAGATTTTAGCGGTCTGCCGACAGATGCAAGAACTGAACGCTTGTCTGTATTAACGGAAACAACCGGACTTGTTTCGGATAGACCGTAACCTTGATAAACTTTTATACCAATTCTTTCAAAAAATCTTCCGACATTTACATCTAACGGTGCACCGCCGGAAATACATCCGATAAAATGTCCGCCAAATTTGTCATGAATTTTTTTGAACAAAACTTTTTTAACACTATAAAACGGAATAAATTTTGCGAAATGATACATTGCTTTAAACGCTAACTGGGTAGTTTTCGGAGCATTTTTAAGCTCAGATTCAATACCGGCTTTCAAAAGTTTTAAAAATGCCGGAACAACAATCATAAATTCAATTTTCTTTTCGGTCATTATTCCCAAAATATCTTTTGGTTTTAAACTCTGAGTATAATATACAGTGAAGCCATAATTTAAGAATGTGCTGAACCCAACAGTCATTTCAAACAAATGATTCATTGGCAAAATAGAGAGTACTGTAACTTGTCTATTGTTCAAAATCTCTTTTAGGGCATACCCTAAATCTTCCAACTGACTTGTCATGTTGCGATAAGAAATTTCAACACCTTTAGGTTTGCCGGTTGTACCTGATGTATAAATAATCATGGCTGTGGATTTTGAACTTCTTCTACGCCATTTTGCATTGAATTTATCCGGTAAATCATAAATATTTATTGCCTCTTCACTCTTCGAATACTGGTCAAGAACAAGTATATACTTAATACTAGGAATTTCTTTTTTCAAAGCAATTGCAGTATCTAAGTAATGTTGAGAAGTAAAAATTATAGACGGCTGGGCATCGTCTAAAATAGATTTCAATTCATGTCTGGTTAATTTGATATCCAAAGGCACAATCACCATTCCTGACAAAACAGTCGCAAAAACAGCCGCCCCATACTCCGGTTTTGATTCAGATAATATTGCCACCCTCTCACCTTTAGCAACATCCAATTCTTCAATAACAAATTTGGCAACCTTTCTTGACAATTGCCCCAAACCTTTGTAGGTAAACTCTTTCCATCCGAAATTATCTTTCGTACCTAAAGCAACACGATTTTCGTAATCGCAAGTTTTGTCTTCCAATAATGATAAAACGTCTTTACTTCTTAATCCCATATTATTTCCTCACTAACATATAAACTATGTTACACATCATCCTACAATTCCATTCTACTCGATTAATATATTTTGTAAATATTTGATAAAAAAATTTGTAAAATTTGTCATCTTTTTTTGACAATTTACCACCTTTTTGTTAACTTAGATTAAGTTCACAGAGAATTTGGGAATTTATGGAGTATAAAAAATGAAAAAATTTATGGTTTTCGTGCTGACTTTTCTCATGTTAAGCATGAATATCGGTACGGCAATAGCAATTCAGGATACGAAAGTTGCTACACCGGTAAAAGCAGCACCAAACGCAAGAACAATTAATTTAGCATTTGTTTTTGACGGTCCGTCAGACAAAAATACGGAAGTTTTAAAAACATTCCAAGCTACTATTACAAAATCTCTTCTACCGGATTACAAAGCGTCTTTTCCGAATGATTTAATTTTTACCGGAGATTGGACAGAAAAAGGTGTAGCGTCAGCATCGGAAAAAGCACTCGCTTCAAGAGCAACAATGGTTATTTCCATGGGATATATGTCCAGTAACTACTATTCCAACAGAAAAACACCGAACAAATTTGTTGTAACAATTGATCAATACGGACTCAGAGATTTGGGCGGGGATTTCTTTAACCCAATCCAACAGTACGTAAAAGATTTTGTATTATTCAAAAAACTCGTTCCGAGCATGCACAAAACTGCAATATTAATGAACGAAAAATTTTATGCTACGCAAAAAAATTGGCACGCAATGATTGATAAAAAATTGAAAGAAAAAGGTTGTGATATCAATTTTGTAGTCATTCCTATCAATTCAGATGTAAAAGCATCTTTGGCAAAAATGCCAAAGGATGTTGACTCTGTTTTTGTAACTCCGTTATTTAACTTATCGGTAGAACAACGAAAAGAGCTTTATACATATATCAATGAGAAGAAATTACCATCTTTTTCAGGAATTGGGCGTGAAGATGTTAACCTTGGCGCATTGCTAGGAACCTCTACAAGAGATTTGGACAAAAAACTTGCAGAAGCAACATCTTTTAACATTCACGGTGTTTTGCACGGAAAACAGGTAAAAACTGAAAAAATAGCCTTCTTTGATGACGAAATTATTTTCTATAATTCTGATACAGGCGAATTGCTCGGATATATGGCACCTTTAAGATTGTTAAACAACTGTGAAATCATTTCACACAAACCTGTCGCAAAGTATGATTTGGTTTATATAATGAATACTTTGGACGAAAACAACTTAGATATCGCAAGAAAGAAACAATTAATTAACGCAGCTCGCAGAGCGACAACCGGCGCATATTTAAAATATTTACCGACACTAAGACTTGATTTAGGCTACCAAACTTTTAACAAAGATTACGCATATTCATATTCAGACGTTCCGACAAGAGCAGGACAGTTCATTGTTGGTATGGATCAAATGATTTATGCACCTGATTTGGTAACAAATATTATAATCAAGCATAAAAAATTAAAATTTGACAAAGCCGAAGCTGCTCTAACCCAAGCCTCAATGGGGCATGAGATAGGAAATCTTTACATTGACGCTTTGAATTTTGAAAATATTATCAAAGTGCAAGAAGAATATTTGCAAGAAGCAAGAGAAAATCTTGCTATTGCAAAAGTTCGCCAACAAACCGGCAAGTGCGGAACGGAAGAAGTTTTGCGCTGGGCTGGTGAAGTCAGCAGTGCGGAAAAGAAATTGTTGAATATGAAAGCTGATTATAAAAATATCAAAGTTCATATAAACAAAATTCTTTACAAAGACCAAAAAGAAAACTTTGACTTGGCACCTTTGACTGCCGAAAATCCGGCATTTTTCACCTCAGATATTCACATCATTGACCACGTAAGAACTCCGGAAAAATTGAATAAATTTACGGATATGTTGATTGATGAAGTTATTTATCTGTCACCGGAAACTGTTAAATTAAAAGCTGCTATTGCAATGAAAAAAGCAGAAATTTCAAACTATGCACAGAAATTTGTAATGCCGAATGCTAAACTTTCAGTTGAATACGGAACACAGTTTGACAGACATTTACCGTATGAAACATATAACAAAGGGGCAATGAGTCAGTTACAATACGGTTATGCTCGCAGTTATTTTGGCAATACTTTAGATAAAAACTACGGTAGAGTATTCATTGCGGCACAATGGAAACCAATCGAAGGCGGTACAAAAGTTGCTGAAATTGCAAGATGTAAAGCTGAATTAAACGAACTTAATATGTATTTGGATCAAGTTAATACTGAACTTGAAATGAATGTAAGAAGCGTTGTAAACAGAGCAATTGCAAAATACTTTATGATTGAAAAATCTTACAAAGCAATGTTTGCCGAAGGTGAAAATTACCAATTGGTTAAAGAAAGATATTTGAGAGGGGAATCTCCAATTAACCAGCTTGTTGATGCTCAACAAATGTATACAAAAGCTAAAATTGAAGCATTAAACTCTCAAAATGAATTCTTTAAAGAACTACTTTGGGTGCAAAGAGGTTTGATCTCTATGAACTGGACAAAGGCTAATGAAGATGCAAAAAAATGGATTAATGAAATTCCAAAGATATTACCGGCAGAACCAGATTTTTCATTGTAATTTAAAAGGGGCATTAAGCCCCTTTTTTAATATTAATAACTTGCATAATATTTTTTTTAAGTCCGTTAGCAAAAAATTTTTTTACGTTTTTTATATTAAATACAAAGTATTAAAATTTAAGGAACAGCCATGCAAGTACCTAAAATCCAAATCAATTATCTTCCGAAATATTCTTATAACGTTTCTCAACAATATAATACAAATACTCCGGAATTTTCAACACAAAATTATGCAAAAATTCCTGTTGGATTTCGTTATGGAGCGAATATACATTTCGGAGAATTTTTTGACCCAAACAGAAAAGTTCCACACATTGATTACGAAGAATACATGGCAATGACACCAAGTACTAAACAAAGATTTCGGAGAATGTATAATACTTACAGTCAAAAAATGAAAAAATTAGAAATGGCAAATCCAAAACAGGATAAAATGCCTTTGAACGATGAAAAAAGCATGAACTCGTTTATTGAAACAGCAAAAATTTATAAAAAATATAAAAACCAGCCTATCATATGTCTTGGCAGAAGTCCTAAATGGTTTTTAAACGCAGCTTTGTGGATGAAAGACGGAATTGATGATTACAAATTTGTTGCATTTTCCGGATTTTGGTTTTGGCCTGATTACGCGGAAGGAGTCCGTAAGCTTGAATCAAAGATGCCAACAGAAAAAGAAATTACAAAATATCGCAAATATCTGAAAGATCAATCTGTAGATCCCACAACTATCGTAGAAAATTACAAGAAAACAGGTCAAAAAACAGTCATCACCGATTTTGTGTCTACAGGAAAAGGTATGACATCCTTCCTTGACATTATGGCTAACTATGCCGATGACAAAGGTATTTTGGAAGAATTTTCAAAATCTATCCAAATAGTTGCGATAGGTTCTATGGATTACATGGAACACCTTTACCCTTATGCTGATTCAATTTCCGAACCAACAGTGTTTATGCCACCAAAATTACGAAAATATAACAACAATATCAAACAAGAATTTTATAATATAAAGTCTTATCCAATGTTTTGTGACATGCTAATGAATGAAAACACCAATGAATGCCGTTCTACCTATTACCCTCACGGCGCATGGACCGTATATAGACCTGACCGATTTAAAACGGGTATGATAAAAGATGTAAAAAAAGCGAAAGACATAATCAAAGAATACGGAAACCCTAAAGTTATGTCATGGTTCACCCCGGCAATGTTCGATTACAGAAATTTATTAAACTTTAGAATTCTGGATGCTCTATATCAACAAGATCTTTTAAAACTTTGTCACAAATCAAAATTGTAAACTGTCTTGTTTTTCAAATAAATTCTAAACAAATGGAAATATCAATTTTATATGTTTAATTAAAAAACTTTAGGTTATCTGACATAAAATTTACAAAACTAAATATTTGCAGGTATAACAAAATTGTGATTAAATTAAGATATTATGTTTGATAAAAATTTAAAAAAACTTGCAAAAATTTTACTTGAAAAGAATTTTACAATTTCAACTGCCGAAAGTTGTACCGGAGGACTTCTTGCTTCACGTCTTACCGACGTTTCCGGAAGTTCGTCATATTTAAACGAAAGTCATGTCGTTTACGCAAATTCTGCAAAACACAAATACTTAAACGTAAGTAAAGAAATTCTCAACTCTTTTGGTGCAGTAAGTGAAGAATGTGCATACGCTATGGCTGAAGGACTGGAAAAGCTTTCCGAGTGTGATATTGCACTTTGCACAACCGGAATTGCAGGTCCAACCGGTGGAGGCAAAGAAAAACCTGTAGGATTAATTTATATTTCATGCCGATTTAAAGGAAAAACGATCGTTGAAAAACATGTTTTGCCATATTTTCTCCCGCGAAAAATCATGAAATTTCTTTTTAGTGAAAAAGCTATTAAATTAGTACTAAAAACAATAAGCAAGCATGTTTAACCTGCAATTATTTCTGCCAGAACTTCAGGGAATTTGTTAATCAGAGTGTCTGCAAAATCTTTTGCATCCAGTTGAGTTATCACGATTGAAAGCAAGTCATTTGGAAGTTGTTCAATCATTTTAAGCTTTTCTTCCGGTTCAATAACATCCAAAGCTTTTATCATTTCAGGTTTTTGCTTCTGACTATGAATCATATTCGTATAAGCATCAGGACTAAACAATTGATACAATTCCTGATGTTCATGTGCAAGATTAAGGGTTAACTGTTGCTTTTGGGCAGGCTGCATTGACGTTAGTGCATCCTTATATTGCAAAGGGTTAAAGTTTCCTATCTGTTTAACCATTTCAATATTGTCCATTTCTTTGCATTCATTTCCGGTAACACTTTCTATCATCTGAGCCAAATATTCCGGCGGAATAGATTGGAGATGTTTTAGAACATTTTCTTTTGCAACATCAGTGCTTGTCAGGAATTTGTCGAGTTCATCGTTAGGCATTAACTGAATAACTTCCTCTTCCGAAAACATCTGGAATACAGTTTGAACAAGTTGTTCCGGCGGTAAATCTTTCATCATCGCAAGGAGTTTATCTTCCGTAAAGAAATAAAACCCCTGTAAAATATCGTTTTCTTCCATCAGCGGAAGAAATTCTTGGAGTTTTTCTGCATTCATAGTGGAAAGTATCAAGAACTTATTATTTGGATCTGCAAGTTTAAAAATTTCAACCAAAGTTTCAACATTTGTAAAGAGTTCGGTTGCGTATTCAACAGCAGCCTGATTACCTTGAGCAGCTTCGGCTTCAACGATATCATCAACAGACATCATTGAATACATCTCGACCATTTTGGTACGAGAGATGTTTAATTTATTTAAAAGCGTGTTTAAATCTGTCTCCAGTACAATCATATAAATCCTTGTTTTTGGATATAACTCTCCATATATATTAACGGTTATATTTTGATAAAAATTCAATAATTTAAAAATTTGTAACACTTATTAACAAATGAATTATATCAAAGGGGTTGATTTTAAAAATTGTTTATAGTACATTAAATCTTGCGAAACAGTTAACCGCAAACTATGCTCAGGTGGTTAGAGCGCTGTACCGAACGCGACAACTGAGTGTTATTGAGGGATGAGCCTAATGAGAGTCTCAACCCGAAAATAAATAAGAAATTTTTACAACAGAATACGAGTATATGGGCTGCTAGCTCAGGTGGTTAGAGCGCACCCCTGATAAGGGTGAGGTCGGTGGTTCGAGTCCACTGCGGCCCATTTATTAAAACAAGAGCCGAAAAGGCTCTTTTTTAGTGTCTGCCTGCGTTCGAGTACTATTTTTCTTTAAAATCTCAAAAAAACAAAATTTGCCTCTAACCCTTTATAGGTATGGCTTTGAGGTAGTTCGAGTCCTTTAACCTCTTTTGCGTATTTCTATAACCAATGCTTTGCTCATTTTTTCAAGAATTTCCCAATTTATTTCCTCGTTATTTGCTACAAATAAAAATTCGAAGAAATGTTTGTATAAAAAAATCATTTCTTCTTCGGAATATTCTTTTTCATCAAATTGAATTTTTAGACCGATTTCTTTTTTTCTTCGCATGAAAAAATCTTAATGAAAATTTTTTAAAAGTCATAAAATAAAATTTTAAGTTTGAGTTGCAAGATGTTCTTGGCAGAATAAATAAATTGTTTCCAAAAGTTCTATGCCATCATCCTTAATCATAGATGTAACAAAGGTTTTAACCCATTCTAAAAAGTTCGAGTTTCGTAGCTTAACGCCCATTTTAATGAACAAGATAGTCCTTTGGCGAATAAGTCAAAGGGTTTTTGTAGTCGTAGCGTATGTTTCGACCGTCCACTAAAAAGTTCGAGAAGATGTAATTAACATTTTTTGTTTTTCGCACTCGTCAAGCTGAATTTTACCTAAGATTAAAAATAATTGTTCTTAAAGCAACACCTAAAATGTTAAGTTAATGGTAATATTAGTTTTATCTCATTTCATAATTCAATGACAAATTTACTTTTCATGATACAATTTCAGCATGAAACATTTAGGAACAATAAAGACACGTACAAAGAGATTGACTTTGCGCCCTTTTACAATGGAGGATGCAGAGATGATGTTTCTTAATTGGGCAAATGATGATGATGTTACCAGATATGTTCCTTGGAATTCTCATGGATCAATTGAAGTAACAAAAGAGATTTTAACAGAGTGGACGAATGGTTATAAGAACCCAAATTTTTACCAATGGTGCATTGAATATAATGGCGAAGCCATTGGCAATATTGATGTTATGGAAATAGATGAAGAATTCAAAAAAGGCAAGATAGGTTACTGCCTCAGTAGAAAATGGTGGAACCACGGCATTACATCTGAAGCTTTATCACATATAAAAGATTTTCTTGTTAATGAAGTTGGCTTTGAACATCTTTGGGCATGCCATCATATCAAAAACCCTAATTCAGGATTAGTCCTCGCAAAATGTGGCTTTCACTATGTTTGTGAAGTTGATGATTGTGAAAAATATATGAATATGGGTTCAAAAGTTGTGATTTATGAATACTAAACAATAGTTTGTTAGCCGTCCTGAGTCACACGAGCAGAAAATGTAAACGAAATGCAGACATATCAATTTAATGTGAGCAACATTAGTGAAAAATATCAGAATAAAAAGTCTACAAGGTAATTAGCAGCCCTTAGTAAAACAATAACAAAGCGAGCACTGTCTGAGCGAAGCGAGTCTGCGAGCTTTAGGTTGAACATTAGGGCTGCTTTTTGGTTAGCGGGTTTTTCTTTCTTTGGTTACATTTCTTTCTTTTTGCATCGCTACAAAAAGAAAGAAATGAACATTATAAATTGATCAAGATTATTCAGTTGCGTTGCCTCTTCTGAATGACAGATTTTCGTAAATACCTGTCACCCTGAGTCACGCGAGCGGAATATGTAGACGAAATGAGAACGTATCAGTTTTAACTTATCAATTTTTGTAGTAAACTAAATTCATGGAAGAAATGAATTTAAGAAATTACGCATACCTTGGGGACGCAGTATGGGAACTTTTCATAAGAAATAAAACAGTTCTTCAAACCAATAATGCCCAAAAGCTTCATAGAATTACAACCTCAATGGTTAAAGGAAGTTTTCAAGCAGATTTATTGCAAAAAATGGAAAGCATTTTGACAGAAGAAGAAAAAGAGATATCGCGCAGAGCAAGAAACCTTCCAATCCCGATAGGACGCCGTTCTAACCAAACCGAATACCGTCAGGCAACTGCATTTGAAACTTTAATCGGTTGGTGGTATAAAAATAACAAAGAAAGATTTGATTATATAATAGAAGTTATAGATAAACATATTATTTTTTCATGATATTATCTTAATGTATGCACAAAGAATGGAAAATAAAAAGCAGTGAAAACAACGACAGTTCTTTAATAAAAAGACTGTTAGGTTCACGCGGAATTATAAAAGATGAAGATATTGAAGAATTTTTAAATCCACTCCAAACAAAACTTTCTTCTCCAAATGTTTTTACTGATATGGAAAAGTGTGTCGAAAGACTTTCTAAAGCAATTGATAATAAGGAAAAAATTATCATTTACGGAGATTTCGACGCTGACGGTGTAACTTCAACATCACTTTTATATAGAACTTTTTCACATCTTGGCGCAGACGTAAACTATTTTATTCCCGATAGAGAAAAAGAAGGTCACGGGCTGGACACAAAGGCTCTCGTTAAAATTATGACAACAGTTAAGCCGAAGATTGTCATTACAGTTGATTGCGGAATTAGCAATATTGAAGCTGTTAAGTTTTTGAACAGTTTTAAAATTGATGTTATTATAACAGACCACCATGAAGCCCCCGAAGAACTTCCAGAAGCCTTAGCAATAATTAACCCCAAAGCCCCGAACGCATTGGACAAAAATCTTACAACAAAAGAGATTGAAAGCCTAACATCACTCGCAGGTGTCGGTGTTGCGTTTAAAGTCGCACAAGCTCTTCTGTCATATTATGAAAAACCTGAATTTATTTCAGAAATTCTTCCATTCGTAGCTGTCGGAACAATTGCAGATATAGTTCCATTGATTGGGGAAAATCGTCATATTGTACTAAAAGGACTTGATTTAATTTCTCAAGGAAAACATAAAGGTTTAAAAAGACTTCTTGAAAGTGCCGGATATAAAGTTGATCAGGGTGTAACATCCGAAAATATAGCATTTGGAATTGCTCCAAGAATTAATGCTTCGGGAAGGCTTGATACGGTCGAAGATGCGCTGAAAGTAATGCTTTCTGACAACCCGCAAGAAATAGAGATGGCCGTTCAATCTCTGAACGAATTTAACAAAATCCGCCAAACACTCTGTCAGGAAACTTTTGCGCAGGCTGATGAAATGCTTAAAAAAGAAGGAAATAAAAATCCTGCAATAATTCTTTTTAACCCTGAGTGGAAAGTTGGAATTATCGGGATTGTAGCCTCAAAACTTGTTGAAAAATACTATAAACCAACATTTTTGATGACATATTATGAAGAAACTAAACAAATTCGTTGCTCAGCAAGAAGCATTGAAGGTGTTCACCTATATGATGTTATAAGTCAAATAGGGAGTCTTCTTGACGGATTTGGCGGGCATGCAATGGCAGCCGGACTTTCGTTTTCACCGGAAAAAACACCTTTCAAACTTGTAAAAGAAAATCTTAATCAAACAATCAAAGAAATGTCAAACGGAAAGAACTTAAATCCGTTTATCAACATTGATTTGGTTTTAAATCCGGAAGATATTACAATTGATTTGGTAAAACAAATTTCTCACCTTGAACCTTTCGGAGCCTCAAATCCGCCACCATTGTTTGCAATGAAAAATCTTGCGGTAAAAGACAAAAAACTTATGGGCGAAAATAAGGATCATTTAAAAATTACAGGAATTTGCGGAGCTTCGGAATTTCCTTGTATTCGTTGGTCACAAGGTGATATTTCACTTAAAAATGGAGATGTTTTTGATATTGCATTTCATCCTCAAATCAATGAATTCATGGGAAAAACTTCAGTACAATTGATTGTCGAGGATATTCATTCGCCATATTTGAAGGAAGAAGATGAAGAAGTAGAATCCGGATTGAAGATTTACGATCACCGCAAAAAGACAGGGATTTTACCTCAAGTAAATGATTATGTAAAAAATTCAAAACAAAATATTCTTATTTTTGCAGAAAGTAGAGCGATTTGCAGTGAATTAAAAATTTATGAGGCACTTTCAGAACGCTGCGTTTCCCGCGAAAACCTTCATCCGTGCGATACATTAATGATTTTTGATTACCCCGCAGACAAGGAAACTTTTGATAAAATATTGGAAGAAACTTCACCAAAATATCTTCATATGATGAATTATGAAATCAAATATTTTGAGGAAACAGACTTTTTGAAGACTTTTACAGGAATGTTAAAATTTGCTTCAAACAATAATGGCGGAAAGGTTGAACTTTTGCGCTGCGCAAGCCATCTCGGCAAATCTTTAAAACTTATTGAATTAATGTTTGAATTGTTTGAAGAAGTTGGATTTATAAAAATAATTGATAAAAAGAAAGAATATTATCAAATAGAAATTCATGGTTCTGTGGCTTTGGAAAAAGTTCTTCACAATTCAAAATATGCCCAGATACATGAATTGGCGGAAGATTGCGAATATTTTCAAAAATCTCTTTTGGAAGACGACCTCTCCGAACTCGGAATATAATCCGATTTTGCACTCTGCCGAATAAAACAATTATGCCGAACTCCGAGAAATTGCAAAGCTTCTTTTTCGCTAAAATTTTTTCTCGTAATTTCTTGTACTTTATTATACTATCACCTATATATGGCTTTTTCGCTTAGATTATGTGGATAATAGCCTAAGTTTAAACCATTGGCGCGTTCTACTTGTATTATATTAGACTCCTTTCTTTCTCTTGTTTCCTAAAAAAAATAACCTCTAGTCTAACATATATTGAATCAGGACCTCCTATACGTGACACGTTAATCAATCATGCGCGGGGATGTGCTTCATTATAAACATCTTTAAGGTGCTGAGTTGAAACGTGAGTATAAATTTGCGTGTTAGAAATGCTTGCGTGCCCCAAAAGCTCTTGTACAACCCTTAAATCCGCACCATTTTCTATCAAATGCGTTGCAAAACTATGACGAAACATGTGCGGTGTAACTTTTTTAGGTAAAGAAATTTTCTCAACAACATCATTTATTACATTTCTGATGGTTTTAGTTTGAAGCCTATAACCCGTATTATTTATAAAAACAGGTGAATTTTCAGTTATGTCTTCAAGCGGAAAACCCTTCGGAATTAACGGACGTGCTGTTTTAATATATCTTTCAAGATAAGTTTTAGCTCGTTCGGAAACAAGAATTATACGTTCTTTAGCACCTTTACCAAAAACTCTTATCTCATTGTTTTCAAGATTTAAATCCCCAAAATTCAATCCGCTAAGCTCTGAAACTCGCATTCCGCTTGCCCAAAGAAGTTCCAGTATTGCACGATTTCTGTAACCTGCCGGAGTATCAATTTTTACATTGTTTAAAATCTCTTCCACCTCATACGTTGAGAGGAATTTTGGTAATGATTTAGGTCGTTTGGGGGAATTTAAATTCATTGCCGGATTAGTATCTACCCGCCTTTCTCGATACAAAAATTTGTAAAATGTACGAATTGACGCAATTTTTCTTGCAATTGTGTTTTTTTTGTAATTAAATTTTTGTATAAAGTGCAGGTATTCTCTTACCTTAGAAAAGTTTACGTCCTCACAGGATTGCTCTCCCATCCAGATTAAAAAATCTAAAATATCGGCACAGTAAGCCTTTGCGGTATGCTTAGAAAAATTTCTCTCTACGATTATATATGATTTAAAATCTTCTAAATCCTGTTTTGAATGTAAATTTAAACCCATCATTTACCTTATTGCTTTTTTATAAAAGATATTATACAATAAGATTAAAAGTTTTTGAATAGTTAAGGTAAGATTAATAAATAAAAAACTGAAAAGCAGGAGAAAACATGAATTGTAAAAAGATTTTAATAGCTTCATTGATTTTCGCAAATTTCCTTTGTGCATCCGAAATATACGCTCAAGAATTACAAGCAAAAGTAGCGAAAGCAGACAAAAGCTATACAAACATTGAAAAATTGATTGAATATAATCATTATGAAGAAGCTGATCAAAAGATTAAAGAGGTTTTAAACAAAAATCCTGACGATTTGGAAGCGCTTGCTCTCAGATGTATTTCCCGAGCAAAACAACATAAACTGGCTCCGGCACAGGAAGAGTTAGACAGATTAACCGCTAAATATCCAAACAATGCTCAGTTACATTATGCTCAGGGTATGGTTTACCTTATGAGAACAACCTCATCGGATGTTACATATATTAAAGATACAAGAAATTTGATTGAAAACGCAATTAAAGAATTCGTCGCAGCAGTAAATGTTGACAGCAATTACTACCAAGCATATAACGCTATGGGTGTTGCAACATTAAGACTTGGAAACAGAAAAGACGCAAGAGAACTCTTTAAAGCAGCACTCCAAATTAACCCTGATTACGCAGTTGCATATGACAATATGGGTAATCTTGAATTAATTGAAGGAAATCTTACAGAAGCTGAAAATTACTTTAACAAATCTTTAAAACTTAATTCACACAATCCGACTGCAATGTACCATTTGGGACAAGTTGCTGTTCGTCAACGTGATTATAACAAAGCTCTTACTTGGTTGAACCACTCAATACACATGCACCCGATGTCATCTCCTGCTTTGACATTGCAAGGTGAATGCTATTTAATTCAGGGCAACCAAGCTGCAGCAATCAATTCATTTAAAAAGGCAATTACCGTAAAACCTGAAAATTCACGTCCTTACGTTAACCTTGCCAATATCTACGAAAGCCGTCTTGATGAAGAATTCGCAATGGAACAACTCAAAACTGTTCTTACCATCAATCCGAATTATATCGATGGTATAATGAGAGTTGCAGATATGTCATTGCATACGAGAAAATATGAACAAGCTCTTGATTATTATTCAAGACTTCTTGATGACTCAAAATATGGCGATAGAGCCATTATCGGGCTGGCAAAAACATATTACGAAATGTCAAAAGACCGCGCAGACAGTGATACAATGACAACAAACAAGGAAGTTTATCTTGCTTACGAATATATAAACAAGGCAATTGAAAGAACTCCTGATGATTTGGAACTTCACTTAGCAAAAATTAAACTTGCAAAAATAACTCACCAATTGCCAATGACAAAAGACAGTTTAAACTACATTGTACAAGCTGCTTCAAACAGCTTGATGGACAGTGTTATCAAAGCTGAAGCATATCTTGCACTTGGCAGAGAAAAAGATGCTGTTTATACATTCGAAAATGCTGTTAATTTTGCAGACAGTGTAGAAGACCAGTTGTACTTGTCAGAAATTCTTGTTCACAACAAACAGTTCCGCACAGCACGCGTAGCATTGAAAAAAGCTTTAATGCAAGATCCTGAAAACGTAAGAGCTAAAAACGGACTTGCATATATTGACCTTTGCGAAACAAAAGCAAACGAATTTTTCGATGTTGCACAAAGACAGTATAAAGAAGGAAACTTCGCATCAACGATTGAATATTGCAACCGTGCTATTGATTTCTACCACAACGGACCGGCAATAGCTAAATTGAAAGCAATGGCTTACGAAGCAGAAGGTAACTATCAAGGTGCCATTAAATATTACAATCAATATCTGACATACAGTCCGAATGCAAGCGATAGAGAATTAATTCAAAAGAAACTTAGCAAATTCCAAGGCGGTAAATAAGATTAAATAATTTATTTACGGGTTTCTTAAAATATTTTAAGAAACCCGTATTTACAAAAACAAAGTAAAAGAGATTTTAACCGGATTTAAAAAAGCTGAATTATGGCAAAAAAATTTGATATCAGAAAGTCATTTGAAATATTTTTAAAAGAACCCCTCAGTATATTAAAGGTGGGTCTTTTTCAGATTGTTCATCTTGAATCAAATATTTTTAACGAAAAATCCGTAAACATAGACTTTGTTGATAATAAAACACAAGTTACTGTTGTCAATAATGAAAAAATGTATAATCTTTTCCAGACAGTTTTATTCAAACGTCGGTTAAAAGAACAACAAGAAAAAGCTCTATTAACAAAGTAACTGCTACTATTTTCAAATTCTACCGCATGCAACTTCGCGCACAGGAAAGTAAAACAATTAACCGCTCATCTTTTTTTAGAATTTATGTTAATTTTTGGGATAGCAAGTAATGCCTCTGTGGAAGTATACAAGGGACAAGGCAAACAGACAAGCTGATGAACTCTGACATACAAAGGCCGTCGTAAAAATAGAAAAGGATTTTATGAAATATTTACAAGCAGAATTTTTAATAAGCGCAGAAAAATTGAGCCAATGTCCGGCATATATTTTACCGGAATATCCTTTACTTGGACGTTCAAATGTCGGAAAGAGCTCGTTTATAAACGGACTTGCAAATAATAAAAAACTTGCAAAAACATCTAACACTCCAGGTAAAACTCGTCTTATAAATTTTTTCAACTTTTCGAATAAATTTACGATAGCAGATTTGCCAGGATATGGTTATGCAAAAGTCTCCAAAGAAGCCCAAAACCGCTGGCAAAAATATTTGGAAGAATATCTTCTGGAAAGAAAGCAAATTAAATCACTAATTCAATTAATTGATGCCCGTCATGATGTTCAGAAAAATGATTTACAAATGCGTGAATGGGTTATGGCATACAATTTACCAATAATAACCGTTTTAACAAAAATGGACTATGTTCCAAAATCAAAAACATTGAACGTAATTAAAAATGTTGAAAAACAACTTGGCGGAATTGTTTTACCATTCAGCGCAGTTGATAATCGTTATAATGACAGAATTTTTGACTTCCTGCACACGTAGTGTGCTCCTACACATCGGAACGATTTAACAAAAGGCGCTTTTTG
>CAZCIW010000007.1:38707-56554 GCA_964499135.1 uncultured Muribaculaceae bacterium | reverse complement strand
AACAATATGAAGAAGTTCTTCTTTTTCTTTTGCATCTTTACCTTGAGCTTTCAATGTTGCAACTTCTGCAATTAAATCTTCTTTTGAAGGTAAAAATTCGTGAAGCGGCGGATCAAGAAGTCTTACGGTAAGAGGTTTGTCTCCAAGAGCTTTAAACATAGCATAGAAATCCGAATACTGCATAGGAAGAAGTTTTGCCAATGCTTCTTTTCTTGCTTCAGGAGTTCCTGCAATAATCATTTTTTGAACCCAAGGAAGTCTCTCAGGATCCATAAACATATGTTCAGTTCTGCAAAGCCCAACACCTTCTGCACCAAATTTTAAAGAATTAGCGATATCTTTCGGAGTATCAGCATTTGCTTCAACTTTCATAGTTCTGATTTCATCAACCCAGCCAAAGAATTTATTCCAGTTATCATCAATCTGAGCTTCAACAAGTTTAACAGCTCCTGCCATAACGATACCTTTGCCACCGTCAAGAGAAATAATATCATCTTTGTGGTAAACAGTTCCGTCAGCACCGGTTAATGTTTCATTTGCAAGATCAATTTTAATATCTTCACAGCCGGAAACACAAGGTTTACCCATACCTTTTGCAACAACTGCTGCGTGAGAAGTTGCACCACCTCTGAGTGTCAAAACACCTTGAGAAACTGCCATTCCGTGAATGTCATCAGGACATGTTTCTACACGAACCAAGATAACTTTTTCACCGGCTTCGCCTCGTTGAGCAGCTTCTTCTGTATCAAACACAATTTTACCAACAGCAGCTCCCGGAGATGCGTTTACTCCGGTTGCAATTTTCTTGGCTTCAGCCATTGCTTTTGAATCAAAGCATGGTAAAAGAATTTGATTTACAGTATACGGATCAACTAATTGAATTGCTCTTTCTTTAGTGATAATTCCTTCTTCGCACATATCAACCGCAATTTTTACAGCAGCCGCAGCAGTTCTTTTACCGTTACGAGTTTGAAGAATGTATAATTTACCTCTTTCAATAGTAAATTCCATATCTTGAACATCTTTATAGCCAAGTTCAAGTTTTTTTGCGATATCAACATATTGTTTGTATAAGTCAGGCATTTCGGTTTCAAGTTCAGCAATTGGTTTAGGAGTTCTAATACCTGCTACAACATCTTCACCTTGAGCATTTGTTAGATATTCACCGTAAAATTTATTTTCACCTGTTGCAGGGTTTCTTGTGAACGTTAACCGCAGTACCGAAGTTGTGGTCGATTTTGTTCATATTTCTGTAAGCAACGGCACGAGGAATATTCCAGCTTCTGAATACAGCCTCAATAGCTTCCTGAAGTTGAACATAAGGATCTTGCGGGAATTCTTTTCCTGTAACTTCTTTGATAAGCTTTTTATAAACAGGAATCAATGATTTCAAACCTTCTGCCGAAATTTCCGTATCCTGCTTAACACCTTCACGCTCTTTAACTTTTTCCAATTCGGATTCAAAATATTTTTGTCTGTCCATTTCCCAAGCAACAGATCCAAACATTGTCAAAAATCTTCTATAAGAATCATAGCAGAAACGAGGATTATTAGTTAGTTTAATCATAGCTTCAACAGTTTGGTCATTCAAACCGAGGTTAAGAATAGTTTCCATCATACCTGGCATAGAAACTCTTGCTCCGGAACGAACAGAGACTAACAACGGATTTGTTGCATCTCCAAATTTTTGACCTTTTTGAGCTTCAACTTCTTTCAATGCTGCCTTAACTTCATCCATCAAGCCTGCGGGCATTTTGTTTCCGTTGTTAATGTAATCCATACAGGTTTCGGTTGTAATAGTCAATCCCGGAGGCACCGGAAGCCCTAAATTGGTCATTTCAGCCAAATTAGCACCTTTGCCACCAAGTAAATTACGCATATCTGCGTTACCTTCCCTGAATAACCATACGCGTTTTTCGCTCATAATTTTCATTCTCCTTACTTTAGGTTTTGTAATTTACAATTTTATCTGATAGTACCACGAACATGTTATTTACAAAACTTGTACTTTTAAAAACGTAACATATTTTTCACCGTATTTTTTTTGCTTAATAATATCATAACCATTAATTTCAAATTCCACCACATGTTCCAGAACCACAATTCCAGCGGCATAAGGTTTCACTGCTTCCAGACTACTCTCATAAATTCCTGAAAAATAAGGCGGATCAATAAAAATTACATCAAAAGTTTTATTAATTTTCTCGACAGTTTTTAAAGCATCTCCACAAAATAAATCCGGATGAGAACTAAATTTTTTGTAATTACTTTTTATGACGGAAAAAATTTTGGGGTGTTTTTCTATCGCAGCAGCGTAGGAAAAGCCTCTTGACAAAGCTTCCAATCCAATAATTCCGGAGCCTGCATACATATCAAGAAAAGAACATCCGCTAAAATCCATCATAGCCTGCAAAGTATTAAAAACACTCATCCTAACTTTTGACAAAGTTGGGCGTGTAATTTTTTCATCAGGTGCAGATATTTTTTGACCTTTAAATATACCGGCAGTAATATTCATATGTACATTTTACAACGAACAAATTTTGATGTATAATTTTAATAATAATTAACAGAAATTTGTATTTAAAAAGGGAGCTTTATGACAGATATTTGCAAAAACAAAACCGAAGTTATAGTTGTCGGTGGGGGTCCTGCCGGAATTTCAGCGGCAGTAACCATAGCAAGAAAAGGACATGAAGTTATTTTGATTGAGCGCGGAAGTTTTGCTGGAAGTAAAAATGTTTTCGGTGGGGCAATTTATGCTCAGCCCACACGCGAAATATTCCCAAACTTTGAAGAAACAGCTCCACTTGAACGTCTTAATATTGAACATAAATATGCAATTCTTACAGAAGAAGAGTCTACAGTTATATCATACAGACACAAAGCTAAAGATAACGTAAGCTATTCGGTTATTCGCGGAAAATTTGACCGGTGGATGGCAGAAGAAGCAAAAAAAGAAGGTGTCATTCTTGTCGAAGAAACTGTTGTTAAAGAACTCCTTGTTGAAAATGAAGCCGTTGTCGGTGTTAAAACAGAACTTGAAAATTATTATGCAGATATCGTAATTCTTGCTGACGGTGTGAATTCTCTTCTCGCAAAACAAATAGTATTTAGAGATGACATCGAACCTAAAGATGTTGCTCTAAGCGTTAAAGAAGTCATTAAACTTCCCGAAGAAGTCATTAACGAAAGATTTAACCTCACGAATAACGAAGGTTGTATTTACGAAATTTTTGGCGGACCTATGTTAGGAATGCTCGGGTTAGGATTTATTTATACAAACAAAAATTCCGTAAGCATCGGTTTAGGAATAGGACTTGACGCACTTTGCGAAAAAAGCTTGAAACCTTATGAAGTTCTGGACAAATTAAAAGAACATCCGACAATTGCACCATTGATTAAGGGAGGGGAACTTCTTGAATATTCGGCTCACCTTATCCCTGAAGGCGGATATAAAAAACTTCCGACTCTTTTTGGTGCTGGGGTAATGATTGCAGGGGACGCTGCAATGATGGTTAACAATATGCACTGGGAAGGCACAAATCTTGCAATGATTAGCGGAAAAATTGCAGGAGAAACAGCTCTCACTGCTCTCAATCGCGGAGACTTTTCAGAAAAAACTCTTGTAAAATATCAAGAAAACTTAGAAAAAACTTTCGTGATGAAAGATTTAAAGACTTACAGAAACCTTATGAATGAAGCTCACAAAAGAAGTGAATCTTTCATGGGATATTATATGAATGAAATAAATGAATTTTTCAATATGTTTACTACAGTTGACAGCATTCCAAAACGACAAAAATTCAGGAAATTTATCATTGATTTTATTGCAAAACGAAAAATCACCGAATTATTCAAAGATGCCGTAAGTGGAATAAAATTATTATGGAGTATTCTAATAAAATGACAATTGATGACAAACTTTTTACAATTAAATATAAACCTGATGAAATATCTCATCTCAAACCGAATAATGAGAAATGCAAACTTTGCGCAAATAGAGTCTGTACAATAATATGCCCCGCTAAAGTTTACGAATGGAATAACAAAGAAGAAAAGCTTACAGTAAATTTTGAAAACTGTCTTGAATGCGGCGCCTGCCGAATTGCGTGCACACAAAAGTGTCTTGAATGGGAATACCCTGCCGGTAATAAAGGTGTTACGTTTAAGAACGGTTAGTTTTGGTTTTGCATTAACATGTCAGTAACATTTTACAAAAAGCTAAACATTTATTGATATCTAAGGCATATCATCTTTGAGAGTACTTCATTCGCTAATAATCGTACAGTTCAATCCGAAGCTGATTAACTCGTTAACACTCAAACAAAATCCGCCATTGGAATTTGTTTCGCCTGCAATTATTGCTCATTCCAATATTGCCGCAAAATAAATAATAATCTGGTAGGTGAGTAATTTAGTATTTTAGTAAGCAGGAAGATACTAATATATTAAGTATTTACATAAAGAGGTCTTAGTAAAATTTCAAGAAAATAACTTTATGAAACTTTAATACCTTTCATATTTTTGCACGATTAACTTTTCCAAACGATATTTTTCTAAAGTTTCAATTATTACACTGTCATTTAAAATTCCATACAAAAATGCCAGCGCTACTGCATTTGCCCTATCTTTTGCATAAAGTTTGAGAAAAATGTTTTCTAAAGTTTTCTTAACAGTACTCTTGCTGACAATAAAAATTCTGGCAATTTCACTATTCTTAAAACCCATTGCTACAAGTACTAAATACTCAGCCTCTCTAATTGTTAAATTGTAAGTGTTTTCAGGTGTATTCTCCCAAAAACTTTTTTCATATTCCAAATTCATATGATTATAATATCTTTTTTATATATTTAAAAATATTGGGCATATGACTAATAATTAAAAAATTATTTGAAAATGTTATAAAATTGACAATTTTCTATAAAAACAAAATAAAATATTAATAATATCTCCTTATTTAAAAATTTTATTCACAAATCATGTTACAAACACTCTGTTTTTCTTGGTTAAGTTAACAAAAGTTCACAATTTTAAGACTTAATTCTTTTTAAATTCGATAATTATTTAAATTTTGTCCTTAACATCTGATTAATACATAAAAAAAAGAGCTCTTTTTAAGGAGCTCTTGGAATAAACTTTTGATTCATTCCTCAAATAGTGTGAAGTGTAGTGTGTGCTTAAAATAAAATCTGTTCGATTTCTCGATTTTAAGCGTTCCTCGTGTTCATATATATAAAAAAATTTTGTTATATAAAATTGCTATATTCTTTCTATTATTTTTATATTTCGTTACAAATCTTAATATGTTTTTTAAAAATTGAATAGCACTTGTATAGGAGTATATTAAGAAGTTGTCCAAAAGAGGAATTTGAAATATATTAGAATGTAGTAGAGTATATAGAGAGGGAAAAATGAAGATATTAATATCTAATGACGATGGAATTGCAGCTAACGGAATAAGGGTGCTGGCAGAGGAATTATCAAAAGATCATGATGTTTATGTAATAGCACCGGATAGAGAGCGCAGTGCAGCTGGACATTCATTGACGCTTCATACACCTTTAAGAGTTGAAGAGTTGGAAACCATAAACGGCGCAAAAAGGACTTGGGTAACAACAGGGACTCCGGGAGATTGCGTTAAAATGGGAATTAATGCGATATTATCTGCCGAAGAGCAGCCTGATGTTGTGATTTCGGGGATAAATCATGGTCCAAACCTCGGATCAGATATTTTATACTCAGGAACGGTAAGTTGTGCAATGGAAGGCGCAATGATGGGAATTCCCAGTATTGCAGTATCTCTTGCCAGTATGCAGGCGGATTATGAAGATTTTAGATTTCCAGCGCAGTTCGTAAGAGGAATGCTTAAACGATTAAAAAGTTTCAATTTTCCTAAGAAAACACTCCTTAACGTAAATGTTCCTTTATTAGAACCAGAAGATATCTCCGGAGTAGCCATTACAGAACTCGGAGAGAGAATGTTCACGAATACTTACGAAAAACGTATTGATCCGAGAGGTAAAGTTTATTACTGGATGGCAGGAGAATTAACAAACGAACCGAATGATTCAAATTCAGACATTGCAGCTGTCAGAAATAATAAAATTTCAATCACACCGGTAACATATCAGATGACGAAAGAAGAAGTGATGACGGATTTGGACAAAGTTCTGTGCAGCAATGATGTCTGTGAATGGATGTGATAATTCGTTAAAATTTTATATAATTTTTCAATCGGTGAAGCTGTTTCACCGATTTTTTGTTTTTACAACCTGAAATTCAAAAGTTCACAAATATCCATCTCAAAAGCTTCTGCAATTCTCATTAAAGTTGAATATTTAGGATCAATCACGCCGCATTCAAGTCTGGATAAAGAACGTGTCGTTAAACCTGTTTTTAAGGCTAAATCAAGCTGAGAGATGTTTCGTTTGCTTCTCTCAAATTTTATCTTGTGCCCGAGTTTTAGAAAATCTGTTTTATCCATTTTTTTATTTTATCTGATTGACAAAACTTAATCGATATACTAAAATTCAATAATAAGACATAAAGTATATGATATTGATTTGAAATATAAGGAAATGATAATTTATGAAAAAATGCAGAGATAGAAATTTAGCATTAACTCAGGGGGTTGCTACGCATGCAGACATTCCGAATTGTCGCCAGACCGCATGTACTAATTTCGGCAATGATTGCGCCGGAACACGGAAAAGTCACTTGAGCGCGTTCACTTTAGCCGAAGTTCTTGTGACAATCGGGATAATCGGAATAGTTGCGGCGATGACAATACCATCATTGATTAACAGATACAGAACTTTCGTGCTTATGCAGCAGTTTAAAAAGGCTTATGCGGCGGTTTCGGTTGCCGCGGAGAAAGTTCAGTTTGATATGGGCGAAAATGTAAAGTGTTTTTACGGTACCGGCGGTACCGGCGGTACCGCCGATTCCTGGGATGATTGCAGGCTTTTTTTTCAGGAACTTTTCAAAGAAATGAACACTATTAAAAGCTGTAAACGTTTCGCTTTCAAAAAAGGTTGCCTGCCTCCGGAATTTTATAAAGCTCCGGAGGATGTTTTTGCTGAAGCTTATCCTAATCGTGATCCGGATACCTCGAAAGAATACTTTATGCGAGATTGTACTCACTTTTCCTCTGAAAATATTAAGAATGACGATCATGTTTATGTCTTACAGGGAGGGTTTCACGTAATCCTATATGCCCAAGGTAATGCTCCGGTATTTTGGGTTGATGTTAACGGTAAAAAACGACCGAACAAATGGGGGCATGATCTTTTTGCATTTCAATTTGAAAGAGGTAAAATATCAGATTCTTATAATATGCTTAAACCTTCAACGGGATGTCAGTTAAAAGAAAAAGATGGTTATACCTCAAAAGAATTTTTTGACCTTATTAACCGCGGCACGGCAAATTTTTAATCCGCCAGCCCCTGCGCGATATCCGGAAAAACACCGTGCTTAATCTACTGCAAAAACATCTGCCGGATAAGTTATATTATAAAATCGGATTTCCTTAAGCGGGTTATCTGCCGGCTAAAACATTAACCCATGCTAATTTGCCGCGTTTGTTAATTTTGAGTGGAATTTCTTTTCTTGTTTTCTGGGGGGTAAAATCTGCTTTCTGATAATTAATTAAAAATTTCATAAATTCAGGACTGAACATTATAACTCCTTTTTCACACTATTTGTTTCAGAATAAAATAACACATACTAACACTTACATATATATAAAAACATAAAACAGAAAAAATTTGTTTTAATTTTAGCAAAGATTTACATATGTTAATGTCTATATGTTTTGTGTATAATTTTATATAAAAAAGAGGAAAGCAAATGAAACAATCTTCAATAATAGATATAATTTCTCCGGTGATGGTCGGGCCATCAAGTTCGCATACGGCAGGAGCTGTTCGGTTGGGACTTTTGGCAAGAAATATATATAACGGAGTTCCCCAAAAAGTAATCTTCAAACTTTACAATTCATATGCCCAGACAGGCAAAGGTCACGGCACTGATAAAGGTCTGCTTGCCGGAGTTTTGGGGCTTGGAGTTGACGATATCAGAATAAAAAATATTTTTGAGTCTGAAATTTCAAAGAATATAAAATATGAATTTGAATATCTGGAAGATTTTAACCGACATCCAAATGCTGTTGATTTCATATTTGAAGGAGATAGAAATATGTTGATTTCCGGCAACTCGGTGGGTGCAGGTGAAATTGAAATTACAAACATTAATGATTTTCAAGTAAATTTAACAGGAAAGTACAATACGCTTCTTTTGATATATAAAGATGTTCCAAATATGATTTCAAGGGTTACAAACTCTATTAGCGTAAACATAGCTTCTTTTCATTGCGACAGATCTGCAAAAGGACAGGATGCCTCAATGTGCATTTGTCTTGATGGTGAAATAAATCAAAAGGTCATAGATTTTATAAGTTTGATTGAAGATATTTATATGATTAGTTATATTAAGAAATTGGAAAGTTAATATGGTAAAAAGTTTAAATACATTTAAGGAATTAAAAGACGCATGTAAAAAAAGCGGAAAGAAAATCTGGGAAGTAACACTTAGCTATGAAGCGGAGCTTGCTGAAACTTCTGAAAAAGAGGTTCGGATTATAGTGAAAAAATCTCTTGATGCTATGAAAGAGGCAATTAAGTCAGGCTTAAAAAGCAAAGAAATGTCCATAAGCGGAATGTGCGGAGATGATTGCGACAGACTTCAAAAACGTTTTTTATCGGAGCACGCTCTTCTTGGAAAAACTTTTGAGAAAATAACCACATACGCACTTGCAACTATAGAAGAGAATTTGCGTATGGGTAAAATTGTTGCATGTCCGACTGCAGGCTCTTGTGCAATCGTTCCATCGGTTCTTGTTGGAGTTGGAGAAGATTTGCTCGTAACCGAAGAAGAACAGATTAATGCTCTAATAACCGCAGGATCTATCGGAAGAATTATTTCAAATAAAGTTGCATTAGCAGGCGCTGTTGCGGGTTGTCAGGCTGAATGCGGAGTAGCCTCTGCGATGAGTGCCGGCGCTTTAACTCAAATGCGTGGTGGAAACATTGACCAAATTTTTAATGCGGTAGCTCTTGCAATGAAAAATCTTCTGGGCTTGACCTGTGATCCGGTATGCGGACTGGTTGAAATCCCTTGTGTGAAAAGAAATCCTTTTCTTGCTATCCACGCAGTAACAGCATCAGAACTTGCTCTTGCCGATGTAAAAACAAAAATTCCGCTTGATGAAGTTATTGATGCTCTGGCTCAAACTGGTCAATTAATGTCGCCGATGCTTAAAGAAAGTTCACAAGCAGGGTTGGCAACAACAAAAACAGCATTGGAACTTAAAAATTTATTGTTCCGCTAACCAAAAAGGACAATTTATGACAAATCAGGAAAAAATAATAAAAGTTGCACGCGGACTAAAAAAAGCAGATATTGTAATAAAAAATGCAAATATAATAAATGTATTATCCGAAGAAATTCACAAAAATGATATTGCAATTTGTGATGGAATAATTGCGGGAATTGGTGATAATTATCACGGAGAAAAAGAAATAGATGTCAAAGAAGCCTATGTCTCACCAGCTTTTATCGACGGTCATGTACATCTTGAGAGCTCTATGGTTTTACCATGTGAATTCGCTAAAGCCGTAGTTCCGCAAGGAACCACAACTGTTATTATTGACCCGCATGAAATATCTAATGTCTTAGGACTTCATGGTATAAGTTTTATGCACGAGGCAGTAAAAGGTCTCCCCATGGATGTTTACACAATGCTTCCTTCGTGTGTTCCGGCGACTCCATATGAAACATCGGGATTTGATCTCAACAGCTATGATCTTGCACTTATACTTGATAATCCGTGGGTTCTCGGAATCGCAGAAATGATGAATTATCCAGGGCTTTTGAATCTTGACAAAACCGTACTTGCAAAACTTGATCTCGCGAAATCAAAAGGCAAAAGAATAGACGGTCATGCACCTCTTTTAAGTGGAAAAGATTTATGTGCGTACGTCTCCAGTGGAATTAAGTCAGATCATGAATGCACAAATTTCAACGAAGCAATTGAAAAAATTCGTCTCGGAATGTACGTTATGATAAGAGAAGGTACTGCTGCAAAAAATTTGGATGCGCTAATCCCCGTACTTAAAGAAAAAAATACGAGAAAATGTATGTTTGTCACAGATGACAGACACCCGAAAGATTTGAAAAATCATATTAACGATATGGTCAGACGTGCAGTAGAAGGAGGTGTTGACGTAATCAAAGCTATTCAGACGGGAAGCTTAAATACTGCAGAATACTTTGGACTGAATAACCTGGGTGCGATTGCTCCGGGCTATAAAGCCGACCTGCTTATCCTTCCAAATTTAAAAACATTTAAGCCTGACATTGTCATTAAAGATGGAATTGTTGTCGCACAGAACGGAAAACTAATTAATTGTTTAGACAAATATGAACAGCCCTCAGTTAGAAGTTCAATCAATGTTCATTGGATTGAAGAAAAAGATTTTGAAATTAAGGGAAAATCAAAATTCGTCAATACAATTGAGATTATTCCAAATCAGCTTGTAACCAAAGCTTCAATAAGTGAAACTAAATTTGAAAAGGGATTTCTTAACAGTAACACCGATACTGATACTTTAAAAATTATTGTTATGGAGCGCCACAGAGCTACCGGAAACATTGGTAAAGGGTTTGTTAAAGGTTTTAATCTAAAATCCGGTGCAATTGCTTCGACAGTTGCGCATGATTCGCATAACATGATAATAATCGGTACGAATGATTTTGACATGTACACAGCTGCTGTTGAGCTTGTTAAAATGCAAGGCGGAAAGGTTGTTGTTAATAAAGGAAATATACTTGCAAAATTACCGCTTCCTGTTGCCGGCTTAATTTCCGATAAAAATTTTGATTATGTACTAAAACACTGTGAAGAATTGAATATTGCAGCAAAAACTCTTGGTTGTAATTTAGATGATGCATTTATGACAATGGGATTTCTTGCATTACCGGTAATTCCTGAATTAAAAATTACAGATAAAGGTTTGTTCTGTACTAAAAAGAATAATTTTGTCAGCATCACCCCGGAAGAAACTCTGATTGAGAAATAAATTTCATTTTACAAAATATAAGTTAACTACTAATAAAAAACTAATCCTTAAGAATTAGTTCAAATTTCAAAAATCCATTCTTAAGAGTGGTGAAAAGTTTTGCTAAAAAGGTTATCATAAGAAAGTAAGCTTGTTATATCCAGGCACTTTTTCGGGGTTGCGACAAGAGTTTTTCTTAAACGCGGTTTGGTTTAAAATATGGCAAGCTTATTCCTTAGAACTATACCAAATTCTCATATAAGTTACATCTTTTAATCTATGTACAATTACAGTTACAATTTATTGATATCAATGGTTTTCACGTTTGATATGCAAGTCCTGACAGAAATGTCGGGTCTTTTTTTGCGGATTTGCAAGCTTTAAAAATAACACTTTATGTTTTATTTTACAATGTTAGACCTATTTAATTCTGTTGAGCAAGACATGGTATGACTTGAAGTTAACCCAAAGTCAAGATCCATTAAAAAATTATCTTTTATTTTTCTATGATATTTGTTGAAAAATTTGTGCTCTTTGTTACTTATTTTTTTGTAAAAATGAGCCAGACAAAGATAATTTATGTTAATTTTTATTAAAATTCCCGAAAAAAGTAACAAAAAAAATATTTCTTGTATATTATACAATCAAGAGTTTTGTTACAAACTGGGAGATAAAAAAATGAAGATTTTTCAGATTTCATCAAGCCTTCACCCTAAAAGAGTGGTCAATCCGTCGTTTTCGCAACTTGTAGATTACGGCGCCAAAGATAAGGATATGATTTATGTACCTATTTTATTTGAAGAAGAAGATACTTTTACGTCTTCAACTTCGCAGCCGGGTTTGCAGGAACCGAATGTCGCCAGCGGAGCCCAAAAAGTACCCAAAAAACTTGGAGGCAAATTTTTAAAGAACGCAGGAACTTTTGTTGCCGGTGTTGAAGTCTTTCCTGATGTTGCTCAGAGTGCGATGAATAAGGTTTCCGGTCTACTTGATAGTACTAAAGATTTTGCGAATAAGTCCATTGACAGTATTTCTGAAATTAAAACGCATTATAGAGAAAAATTTCCTAAAGAAAATCCAAATGACAATATAAAATCAGAAAATGTCCACAAAGAAGAAATGGACGAGTTCGTTGCTAACAGTAACGGTTCTCACGGTGAACATATTCCTGACTCTCATGAAAGTGATGAGTTTTCACAACTTGGCGGTTCAGCATCCGAGCATCCTGCAAATCCTGAGTACCTTGAACATCATACACATCCGGAAATTTCAGAAACTCAAGAATTCGGTTATCAGGGCGGAGAAGGTGTTGATTACAGCAACTTTGATGGCATTTGTGGCGATTGCTAAATTTAATAAATACTAGGGTATAATTCTTATGTATATTGCTTTTAACAGAAATCCAGCTTTTTACAAGCTTAATTTTAAAAATAATATTTACGCACAATCTGATTTTATAAAAAACACCAGTATTCCTGAAGAAACCACAATAATTGAAAATATTGCGGATGAATTACAGAAAGATGGCTCAAACATTGATAAAAACGACGTATTATTCTCTGTGGGAAGAATTTTTGAAAAAGCCGGCGCTTTTGAAGTTGCAAAAAACTTTTATGAAAAATTAAAAACATCTCCTAACCTCAGCAAAAAAGAAACAGAGGCTTTAGAATTTGATATCAGGAGAGTTAGTGAGAAAAATGCGGCTAAATCCGAAAAATATTGGGAGGTCTAGATGAAAATTCTTCAAATTAATAACTCAGGATATAAACTCCCATTCAGACAAAACACAAATATCAACAAACTTTCCGGACTTGAGCAGGTTCAAGAATATGACGAAAAAATAAATAATTTAAAGCAAGACCATCAGAAAAATGAAGATAATTTGATTGATGTTTTATACAATTCAGTATTTGCTTTGAATTCGGTTGGGAAATATAAATCTGCGAAAATAATTGCTGATGATTTGAGAAAAAGAACCGATCTAGAAGACGATTATTCTCTGAACATGGAACTTGGTTCTCTTAATAAAAATATCGGTGATATTCAAAACTCAAATTACTATTACAGCAAAGCTTTGAAACAAATTCCGGGAAATGGACTGGAAAAGTTGAACGCGCTAAAGAATATTGGAGAAACCGCATTCTTACTTGATAAAAATGTAATAGACAGTTTTGAGCCGCTGGCTAAAGTTGATAATTTATTGAGTAACATGATTTTTTTATATTTGCATTCACTTTATGAAAAACAAGACGGAAACAACTCTGTTTCCCAAAATGAGATAGATATTTCATACAAAATTATGAAAGAAAAAGGATATGAAGATGAATCTATTATTTTCCAACAGGCTATGAGCCTGTCAGAAACAGGTCTGTATGATGAGAGCGATGCTATACTCACAGAGCGTATGGACAAACTTAGGAATGAAAATCTTGTTTACACAAATGAATTTTTGAATGACTTAATTTTACTCGGAATTAACAGTTATAAAAAAAATGCCTCGATTGATAACAAATCTGATGCTCTCGGCATTTTTAAAAATGCATCACAAATAGCAGAAATCATCAATAACATTCCTGCAAAAGAGATTGCGGATTATGCTTATGCGAAAATCTTATTTGTAACCGGCAGCGAAGAGTTTATAAGCAGCGCAGAAAAAGCATTAAATAATACATCGGATGAAAAACAGAAAATCTCATTGAATATCATGCTAGGTGATGCTTTTGGCAAACAAAATGCTAATAGTGCAAAAACACATTATACAGCGGCAATCGACCTTCTTAAAAAGTCTGAAAGCAATAAAAATATGCTTTTTAAGACCTACGAAAAGCTAAAGCTCGTTTCTCCGGCAAAAGATGCAGAATGGATTGATAAAGAAATTGCAGAGCTTAATGTTGTTGATTTATACAGCAGAAAAAATTTGGTAAAAACATTTTATGACACATATTTCAATAAACAGTACGATAATCTTCAAAAAGGTGCACAAAAAGTCATAAATTCTGATAAATCCGATAATATAAACAAAAAAATTGCAGGAGCTTATATCGGTCTGACAAATATTTCAATCGGCAAAGATATGAAAACGAATTTGGCAATACTGAACGATAATCTAAACAAGCTGGAAGCCGCATATAGAAAAAATCCTGAAGATAAAGACATTAAAAAAGCCCTTTTCAATTTATTTCAGCATAAAGCGATTCTTTTGTATAATTCTATGCGATATTATTACGCAGCTGACGCAATAAATAAATCTACCTCTTATTTTGATGAGAATGAGTATAATGACAAAAAAAAGATGAGGCAGCAAATTTATACGACACTGTATAATTACAAAGCAGCACGCTATTACGATGCTGAAAAATACGCATTAAAATATCTGGGAATACTCACCGGCAAAAAAAATGTTTCACCATCAACAGCAAAAAAAATGCTGGAATGTGACGGGATTTTAAAAGATTTTAACGATACAGAAAAACGCAAAATTGCATCTGCTTATGAAACTTTAGGGTTAATTAACCTAAAAAACAAAAATTTTACAGATGCAAGGGATTATTTTGTTAATGCCGTTGATATCCGAGAGACTCTCAAAGATAGGGATATTCACCTTGCAAATTCATATGCAGGTCTTGCAAGAATCGCTATTTTAACAGGCTGGAAAAGCAAAGACAGTTCTAAAGATATGCATGAAAAATCCCTACAAATATTGCGGCAAAAATATCCGAACAACCCGATTACCAGAGAGGAAGAAGAATTCCATAAAAAATATTATGGATTCACTTGGGGTTCTTTCGGAAAATTTCTGGGCTTAACAGATAAGTCTACGATTATAGATAAATTTAAATGTTACAACAAAGAGTTAAGTATATGCGAATAACACCAATTTTCAACCAATACTCAGTGAATAAATCAAATTTTTTCCAACAAAACACAAAAAGGACATTGCCGCCTAAAAATACGACGGAGAATTACGGCTTACGCGAAGTCCCTGCTGCATATTTTGTAAGTTTTAAGGGATATAGTGAGGATGCCCGTTTGATTGAGGAAATGGAAAATCTTCTTGATTATTCTGTAAATAATGTGAAAGAAGAATTGTATAACAAATTTTCCAACACTACCGAAAACAGCTTTGTTTCGGCATTAAAAACAGTTCAAGAGGATGAAAATCTATATTCAAAAATTACGCAAACACCTGAGATTTTTAATCGAATAGAGCAGAATTTTGAAGATTTTGACAGAATTATATTGAATTCTTTGGATGATGTAAGATATTCGAGAAAACATTACAGCGACTATTGGGAAAGAAACAGCAAAATCGGAGATAAATTCACCGCAAATATTATACGTGCAGCAGCAGACGCACCCTACGACAGAATAAATAAAATCGTAAAACAATCAGATGAAAAAAGCTTTAAAAAGATTAAAAATCAGTTAATAAAAACATGGTTTGAATCAGCAGTTGAGAGTATTTCAAAAGAAAAAACCGATAATGAAATAAACGAGAATATTACAACTCTCGCCAACCTTACAAATCAAACTTATGCCAATACCTTTGTAATGAATGAAAAAGTCGCACTTTTTAAAGATTTTAACAACAATACAAAGGAAAAGATTTTATCATATGCTACTTCAGATGAACAGAAACTGAACGGTTTCAAGATTTTGATGGAGTATGTTGAGAAAAAGCTACTTGAAGACAAAGGAGAGGACTTAAAAAAAGATTTTGAAACCCTTTTTGCAGTAAAAAAATCTTTTAATTATGCAAAAGAAAAAGAATCTTTTGTCTTTGCCAATTCAGCAATAAAAGCACTCCACAATCTTGCATTTCAAAAATGGGAAAAGGATAATTTCAAAAACGCAATAAATGCGAAATTGGAAAAAGAAATTTTTACAAAAAAAGAAGAAAAAGAAAATAAAAAACTCCATTATTTTCAAAATTATCCAAACTTTGATACCGATTCAAAATATTTTGTTGCGCGATATTACAATGCACGCTATCTTGTAAACAACATCTATGATTACGACAATATGGACTATCTGTTGCAGATAATAAACGACCGGCATAACACAAAAACTCCATTGGAAGTAATCCGAGGGATAGGCATTACACTTAATGAGAACAAAAATGTCTACTTCCGTCAACTGGACAATTTTTACGACTTAATTCTTGCCAAAAAAGAAGATTCGACTGTAGATTTACCGCAAAGAGAAGTACAAACACCTAACGACAAACTTTCATTTGCCGATTTATACCTTGAAAAACTCGGGAAAATTGATCTATTTAAGAAATGCTCGGAAGATGAAAAATTAAAATATCTTTCAACTCTTACCCGAGACGAAATCTCGATTTTGAATGAAGAAATAAAAAAAGAATGGTATTTAAAAGATGAAAAATATGCGATTTTAGATGAGATAAGCCGACAGGCTAAGGCAACGAGTGTTTTCCTTGGGATGTATGAGGAATTAAAGAAAATCAATCTCAATCTTGAGGAGATAAAAATCATTACAAGCGATGCCGCATATACATTGAAAGATGTTCTGGAAAACCGAACAATTCTGTCATCGGCGGTTAATAAAAATTCGAACGCAAAGCTTTCTTCGCAAATTGCAGAAATGGAAAGGCAGTACCAAAATGCAACCCCGCAACAGCAAGCAGTTATTGATGAAAATATATCAAAAGCTATTCCAGCGTTGGTCAAAGCGCTCAGCGAGGGGCAAAAAGATTCCGAAGTGAACGCACAGCTTAATACTTTGTCGAACATTTCTTCACGGAGAAACTCTACAAACAAAACTTTTGAGTTTCTTAAGAATATGCTTATTTCAAGATGCATTTGGGAGGGAATACATTCTTCAAAGAAAGTTGGCAAACATTTGTTCCAACATGGTCTGGCGAACCACCAAATGCCGGATTTATCGCCTGTTGAAGCTATAACGGATGTTGGTTCAGGTACTGCCGGTGTGGGTTGGCTTTCTAAGCTCGGAGTCATTGCTGATCCTGCAACAATGACTGTGGTAGCGGTCTTGGCAGCGAGCATCAGTACAATTGTTGCGGTGAATAAGGCATCGAATTTAGAAAAGAATCAGCGCGACCTTACCTTCAAGTTAGAAATTTAGATAAAAAAAAATATAAAGAGGTTAGACATGAAAATCAATCAAATTACCACATTTACGTATCAGAACAAATACCAAAGTTCCGAAAAAACGCATAATTCGAATCCGAATTATCGAAACTTGGCATATTCAGTACCATTTGAAAGCCGATTAGGCGAAGCAGCGGAAGGATTTTGTAAAAAAGCGGAAAAGTTTGTAGAAAAAATAAAGAATGGTATCAATAAAGTCTACTATGAATTATTTGACAACTTTGAATCAGAACCGGTAAAGAGACGAAGCAAGAGCGTATATGAGCCGAAGCCGGCGGCGACAGCCACAGCTGCAAAGAGCAAAGGACCTATTGTTCCCAGACCCAAGTTTATGATTAACTACGAAGGAATGATTGCAGAACTCAAGAAACCGACTAAAGTTGATGCGCAGTGGGTTAAGGATAACAAAGAGATTCTCAGCACCCTGCCTAATTTTGATCCGTCAGCGAAGATGAGTGATAATTATTATACGACTGTGTCGAGAATGATAAATAGTGACCGAGAAGGTTGGATAAAATCGGTCAAAGATCTCCAAGCAAAAGAGCACTCGGCATATATAAAGAGCATAGAGAAGGAATACATAGACATTGACC
>CAZCIW010000007.1:0-38607 GCA_964499135.1 uncultured Muribaculaceae bacterium | reverse complement strand
CCTGAATACAACCCTAAACACATTTCTTAACAAAAGCTCAAAATATGTCAAAAAAAGAGCTTGAAGTGTTTTAATAAGGCTGAAGGGGCAAAAAATGCAAGTAAACAGTATTCAAAATAATTCGTATTATCCAAAATTCGGGGAAATAACTCATCCCGCAACGATGAAAGAAAAAACCGAAAATTATATAAAAACAGAGCCCGTCAAATCCGCGGTAATCGGCGGGAGTAGCCTGTTGTTGCTTGGATTTGCGGTATACAAAAGAAAAGCAATCACAAAATTTCTAAAAAATCTCTTCCAAAAAGAAGAAAAACAACTAAAACAAACTCCGGCTCAAAACTCCAAACCGCCTGAGCCTCATTTCACTGTAGGAAAAGAAAACCCGGAACAACTGGCGAAAGAGCACTCGGCATATATAAAGAGCATAGAGAAGGAATACATAGACATTGACCCGAAAAAGAACAAAGAAAAGTGCCTGATGGGGCTAAAAGCGCTGCAAAAATACGGCAGCAGGGAAGATTTGAAGACCTTAGAAAAAAATTTCTACGATACAAGCAAAGATGACGACATAATACGTGAATATGCAAAATTTGTAGGTAAAGTCGGCGAAATCGATGATAACAAGTATTTGCTTGCTGATATAAATGAGGAATCATTGGAAATATATAGTGAAAAGACTATTGAAGAAATAATGAAAACACTAAAAAAACTATTGGTAGATAAAGAAATAACAAAAAATCCACCAGAATATTATTTTTCAAATTATGGATATCCAAAATATAAAGACTTTGAAATGTTTGCCCAAAAATTCGAAAACAATCCGGTAATCTGTGAAAATGCAAAAGCGATAATGCGCAGAGTCGAAGCAGACAACCCTGAATACAACCCTAAACACATTTCTTAACAAAAGCTCAAAATATGTCAAAAAATGAGCTTGAAGTGTTTTATTAAGGCTGAAAGGGCAAAGGGGTAAAGGGGCAAAGGGGCAAGAATGAAATATTTCTTAATATTTTACAAAAAACTGGCAAAATAAATTTTTCACATATTTTAAACCAGTCACAAGGAAAGTGTATGGAGAAGGTTAAATGAAAATAGAAAGCATATCCTCAGCAGGATATTTAAAAAGAACATTGAAACAACCGGATAAAATTGAAAATCAAAAATCGGATTTTGGGTATCAAAATAGTTTCGGGCAGAAAATTTCTGATTTTCCAAAATCTTATATAAAAATGACTCATACTTTTAAAGCCTCTCTTGCGGAAGAAGACGCTTATGCAAGGGAAATTAAAGAGCAGCAAAAGATTAACGATTATCTCTGGGCAAAAAGTTGGGATGCTGATCGCGCCAGAGTAGAATATGACGAAAAAATAAAAAATGAAATTGCTCGCAGAGATGCTGGGGCATTGTTCTATTTAAAGAAAAGTACCATACAGGCAGTAAAAAATAAGTACAATGGGTATTACGATGATGAGAAAAAATTGTATGACAAAATGATGAAGCCGGAAAATGTAGAATACTGCGAACGCCTGCTAAAAGAAAGAATAAAAACAAGGGTCAAAACTGCATCAGAAGTTCTAAGAAATACCAAAGGCTCAATTGATTCAAAAATCGCAGGTTATTCGGCATTGAAAAACGACATGAAAGAAGTCTTTATCCTGCCCGTAACTCAAGAGGTGCTTGATGGCGGCGAAAAAAAGGTTAAAAACGCAATTCTTCTCGCAGGCCCGACCGGCTGCGGAAAAACCGTCGCCGCCGAAGCCATTGCCAACGAGACTTATTGCTTCGTCGACAGGATTAAAACAAATACAGATCCAAATGATTTTAGATGGGTTCTACGTGGTAAAATCGGAGAAGCCAAACAAAGATATATAGAAAAACAAAAAGAAATACAAGACTTTAGAAAAAGTCCGGAATTTAAGAGTATGAGTGAAGAACAGCGTGATAAAAAGCTCAAAGAGCTTGGTTCACCCAGAACTGTTATTATTATAGATGAATTTGACAGATATTTTAATCCTATTTCTGTTAAACCTGAAACTATCAAAGAAAATGTTGATGCTGTAAAGACAATGTTTGACGGATGCGCTGAGTTTCCCAAAGAAGAAAACTCCAACGCTGCAGCTGTCACATTCATCTGCACTACCAACTATCCCAAGAGAATACCCGTCGGAGAAGATATAAATATCAACAAACTCACTCCCTATGCAGTGCTTCCGCCAGCCGGCGAGGATATGGAAGATGTTATCCGCCATTATATGAAAAAAGGCAACATGTTAATGTATGATTACCGAAAACAAGTTGACAAAAACCTACAAGAAATAGATGTAAAAAATATTAATCTGAAAAAATTCGTCCAAAAATTCGGTCCATCCGAAACAGATGGCGCCTTTAGCAACGACGCAATAGGCTCAATGGTTATAAAAGCAGTTGAAGCTTATATCGACAATCCATCCTTTGATTTCAATATCTATCTCTTGAGAGAATTCAAATATGCCATCAAAGATATCCGACCAGAAAAACTCAAAACTTATCAGGATGAACTTTCACGTCTGGGACTTTTGGATACAATTAAAGTCGAAAAAATTGACTACGACAATAACTCAAGAAAAGAAATTGTCGAGAAAAAAATTAAAAATTTAACAATCGTTCCAGAAGAGTTCCTCACTCCAAAACAAAAAGAAGAATTACACGCTCTAAGAGCTGAATTAGATGAACTAAACAATAATTAGGCAAAAAGGATTTTTGAAATGAAAATACATTCAATAAATACATACAATTTTAATCGACAACAAGCTGCTAGAGCAAACAACACCAAATTATCATCATCTCCGATATCTCAATCTGATAATAATTTGTGCGGTATCCCAAAATCATACGTTTCTTTTGGTTCTGTCGAAAATATGAAAGAAGAAGAAAGACAAAGGCTGATAAACAAGTATCTGTACTACAAGACTAAATCTGAAGATTACAAAGAAGGCAGTACAAAGTATCAAGAAGATTATTGGAAAGAGATAAGTAGATTAGAAGAAGAAAGAAGCTATTACACATTCTGGACCGGAAAAAAGAAACTCGGAAAAGTCAACACCGTTGAAAGAAAGAATCTTTACGAAAAAAAATATCAAGATTTTGTGAGAGAACGCGCAGAATACAATAAAGTAATGGCAAGTGAAGCTTATTATAAGAGTTTGATGGACACAAACGACATTGAAATTTATGAAGAAATAAAAAATCTTCTTAAATTTAATTCAAATGCAATAGATAACAAAATTGCAGGATATGGAGAACTTAAACAAAATTTGCAAAAACTTTTGATTGATCCTATTCAAAGAGAAACAGCAATGAAAACAAATGAGAAAATTCCTCCGTCAATATTGCTGTATGGACCAATAGGGTGCGGAAAATCAGAGCTTGCTAAGGCTCTTGGTGAAGAAGCCGGATGCAGAGTCGAAATTATGCCGCCAACAACCACTCCTTTACAGTTTGAGTATGAAGTTTCCAGCGCTTTGTCACGGGCAAGAAAATATTATATCGCTCAAAATCAAAAAAATAATGATTTTCAAAATTCCTACGCTTATAAAAATCTTTCAAACAAAGAAAAAGCAGAAAAACTTGTTCAACAAAAATCCCCAAGAACAATCTACATTATTAATGAAGTTGATAAATATTTAAGTCCTGCATCATCATCAGAAGAAGCATTCTTGCGTGCTGATATGAATAAAACACTTTTAAAGGGTGTACTGGACCACTGCAGTGAAAAGGCTGATGGGGAATATTCTTTTGATGCTGCCGGTATGACAATAATTTTTACAACCAATTTCCCGACAAAGGTGGATTCGGAAATTTCTTTGAGAAATGGGAAATGTATACGTATGCCTGTTTCCCTCCCACAGGACAACGATATTGTAGATATTATGAAATTTTATCTTAATAAAGAAAATGAACGCATAAAAGAAAATATTTCAAAAGGGAAAAGTCTTGAAACTATCGACTTAAACCAGATTCCGTTTGATGCTTATGCATCAATAACAAAACCTGACAGAAACAAAGGTGCTATTGGCGGAGCAGGCATTGAAGCAGCAATTAAACAGGCAGTTACAAACTACATTGACAACCCTGAATCTTATATAAATCTGCAACTGCCAATGATGCTTTCAAGTGCACAGTATCGAATAACTCCTGAAAAAGTTGAAGAATACAAAAAGGAAATTGATTCAATGGGCAAAACATATAGAGATATTGATGAGCAGGAAGAATTCGTTCTTTTAAAAGATTTGAAAGAACTTGAAATGATAAATCCGATGCAGAGCAAAAGACTTGAATTTTTAGAAGCCTCGCAGAATTTTTCAAAACAGGAAGGTGAAAATTAATGAAAATTTCTTCAGGAACATCGGCACCAAAAACTTCATTTAGTGGATATTACGATGCTGAAAAATTAAGACAATTCGAAAAATTGCTCGACTATTACAGAAAAGTAAATCCTTATCTAAAAAAAACAGATATAGTTACAATGAGAAACAGCATCAGTTCATACAATGCCTTCTTAAAAGGAGCGCGAAGTGTAAATCCTGTTAACGTTGAAAATCAGATTTATAAAAGGATGGGTATTCCTGCACATTTTGAAAATGATAAATATCTTGCAAGTTTGAGTGCTATTACTCTTAATATCTTTAAAAAACTGAAGCTTCCGTTACCTACAGGGCTGAAAAAAGCTCCGCTTGAACCCCATGTTAGAGCAAGCTGTTCTACATCTGACAGAGTTGTAACTTTTAATTCATTAATGGACTGGTCAGACACGCAAGAAGAACAAATTCTGGAACGAATGAATAATCTTGTTTCTTCAGGGCATTTCCTCAGGACGCCTATACATGAATTTATGCATAGTGTCCACCTTGTAAATTTGCATAAACTCGCAGCAGAAAAGCAGCAACGTATTGCAAATCTTGGAGGGTGGCTAAAACAGACTTTTGGCACTATTGATTATAAGGCAAGAATGATAAACGATGGCGGAACTTTCTTTAAAAATGGTAATGCTTCAAGATATATTTATGAAAATGTTTCCAAATATGGTGCAACTCGCCCTGTTGAGATGTTTGCTGACAAATGTGCACAAATGATAGCAGATACTCTTGATTACAAAACGCTCCTGCCTAAAAAGCATCCTTTTGCATTCAAATATTTTACAGAAGATAAATATTTGATGAAAATGATGGATGATTTCTGGATGGGTAATTTTTCAGACTATATTTAAATAAGGATTTAATATGAAAATAGATACTATTAAAAATAATAATTATACTAATATTCAAAAAACTTCATTTAAAGGGCTAATTTCCGAAAAAGTTCTTTTAGATTTAAAAAAACAAAATACAACAGAATCCTTGAAGCTTTTGAATTCTTGCAAAGGCTTCAATGCGGTTTACCGCGGTGCAGAAAAATTGAATCCTGATAAAATTGCAAGAGAAATGGCTGACAAATTCAATATTGGTACTGACTTTGGAAATAATCCGTTTGTAGCTGCATTCAGCGCATTAACCGTAAATATTTTCCGCAAACTCGGATACGATTTGCCTAGCAATGTTGTTCTTAAAGACCTGAGTGGTACTTGGTACTCAGATGCTCTCGGACTTTTTTGCTCAGATTATTACGATTGCGATTTGGCAAGAAAATTTGGGACAAGTTTTCCACTTAGAACTGTTATAATAAATGCAAGTACAGACTGGTCTTCCATTCAGGAATATATGTTGCGTGCAAAACGTAGCAATCATTCATCCACCGGGCATTTTCTTGACGTCTTTATACATGAATTCATGCATAATGTGCATTTTTTAAATCTTCAACAAAGATACGGAAAAGATGGCATTGACGTTATGCACAAATTACAAAGAGAATTTACAAACAAAAACACAATTGCTGTGATAAAAAAAGAGACCAGTAATTATGGTGCAACCTGTCCAACTGAAATGATTGCAGAAGAGATGACGGAACTTGTTGTTGATTCGCTAAATCCAAAAACTATCCTGCCGAATGAGATAATTTTTCGTATGAACAGACTCAAAGAACCTTTCCTAATGGACAAACTTATTGATGCTTGCTGGAATGGAGATATTAAACAAGTTGAAGCGTTCAGAAAGAAAAAAAACGCGATAGTTGAATTTTTAAAAGGAAACTGGAAGTAATCAATTAGTTTCATGTAAAAATCTTTATATAAGTCAAATCCTGATTAAAGTATCAGAAATACTCACCTTATGTTCAAACTTTTCTCACAACGTCAAAAACATAATAATTGCAAAGTATCATTTTGTTTGAAAGTTAACAACTACAGGTTACTATATTGAATAATTTGCACAAGGTTTTTATTTTAATATTACTATAGGCAAATTTTTATCTTGAGCATATTGTAAATAATCATCAGTAAGTTCAAATAAAGTTTTTTCGGATGTTACAAAAATACCGACAGGTACAGTATTACTTGCAAGAACCTCGTTATGGTACATTGTCCTCATCAATCCATCGTTTCCACGATGTTCTGTATTAATATATGATAAAACTCTGTCGTAAGCTGCGCCTAATTCTGCATCGTTTTCCCGAATAAATTGAATATCTATTGTTTCCCCATTTGCTTTTTTAATCAACTTATCAAGTTTTTGAATATAAATATCATCCGTATTTCGCATTTTATCATTAACTTCTTTAAGTTCTGTTTTTAAGTCATCATTACCATTTCGAATTTCTTCTTCAAGCGATAATTTTTTGTCTAATAACGCTCTATAACCAGGTTGCATTTCTTCTTTAATCATTGAGGCAAAATACTGTCTGTCGTAATCTTTCGTACGTTTTGACTGGAAGCTACCTTGATCTATTAACGCACGTCGTGAAATATATTCAGAAACCATCGAAGGAATATCCTTCGATATAGAAGATATGTCAGTACCACGCGCCAAATATTGTGAAGTATTATCAGTTCGGATTAAAAGTCCTGTTGTACCAACAACCGCAGTTTTTCCGGTTGCACTATAACTTAAACAAACTGTTTTATTATCAAACAACATTGCAAAAGCTTCAAAATTACTTATATTAGTTGTAACATCTGCTTTTCCGGTTATCTCAAAAGCTTGTGTCGTGTGTGACAAGTGGAAGAAATCCGGAATTTCATCAGAACTTATGACCAAAACTTCTCTACCGTTTACCTTTTTTGTATGTTCTCTAATCCATTCTGAAGATTGAGTTTTGATGAAATTTTGCATATCAGTTTGCGGAAGAAGCACATCAGATGCTTTTATATGATGAATTTCGTCTTTAAGCATTTTATTTAAGTGTCTGCTTGGTGCGTATTTATCAGCAGCTTTAAGTTTAATTTCTTCAATACGATCAGAATGTGCGGGATTTTTGCTCAGAATTTCTATTGCTTCGCGGGCAGTTGGAACCGTTTTTCTAATACTTAAAAATTCCTGATACAGATCCGGAGCGTATTCTTTAAGCATATCTAATGAAAAATAGTTTTCATTCGCAGTATAAAGCATTTTTGCCATAGGAAAGTTGTTGTAATTTTTCAATTCGAGTGCAGCAGTTTCAAAAGTTTCATTTAACAACGTACTTTTGATAGTTGCATAACTTCTGGAATCATTGACTTTTACTCTTCTCTCTTGAGACATAAAAGTTTCTACGAGATGTGAATTTTTAACAATTACATAGATTTTCATTGCATCAGTGTCACTCATTCCCATTCGTTTTGCATAAACACTTGCTTCTATTGCAGAGTCAAGGGAATTCTCTTTATTACATGAAAAAAGTGTTGCAAATGTCAAAATTGATTTATCTTTATCCGAAAGATTTTTGAACTCCGGCGATTTTACAACTCTTTGCAGAATTCGTGTATCAAGCTTAAGTTCAGGTAGTATGTTGTTAATATTTTGTTTGATAAGTTCAATATCGCTATCAAGTGTAATCTCAGATGGTTTAATGGATTGCAGTCTTTCAATAAGAGTTAAGAAGTTTTTGTTAATATTGCTTACTTGTTTGTTTGAATATGGAGCTTTATCATAGCCAAACGAATGTGCAAAATTTGACATCATTTGTGCATAACCTTCTGATGAAGTTGGCAGCAGCGGAATTTTTTCTGAAACATTATTATTTGCAAATGCTGTTTTATTAATCATCATAAGAGTCATTAAATTCATTCTTTCAGCAGGAGAAAGCTCTTCTATTGATTTGATATCCTTGTATTTCAAAAAATTAGCAACAAGAGTTGCATCAGCCGGTGTTTTTATATACGACAAATCCGGTTCTGATTTAAGAGTTTCATAAAGCTCGGGGATTGCCGTAAGTTCTTTAAGTTCTCTAATATTTACACCTTTTTTGTAATATGAAAGTGCCTGATTATATTTTTCCTGATTAACATAACGGAACGGCGCCATATAATTATTCATTTTTGAAATTTTATGAATACCACCAAAGCAGTCAAAATCAACCATTTTTGCACTTTCTTCAGGAGTTAATTCAACAACATCCATAAAACTTTCTGCAAGTGCACGATATGAGTCACTCGTAGAATTCCATGGAATTTTGTCAAAACCAATTTCTTTAAAAAAGTTTACCATAGCTTCTACCTGCGCCTTTGAAAAGCGTCCACTTTCTAAAATTTTGTCGGGTGCAGCTTCTCTCGCATGAAAAGTAGAAGAACCGCTTTGATATATAATTGAGTCTAAATCTTTTGATTTAATTCCGCTATCAAGCATCCGAATTACAAAGTCATAATTTTCATTATTGAATTTCCAAGATTCTTTATTGTCGCCATCAAATAGTTGACGGGTTATACATTCGCTGCCAACATCCATTCCAAAAACTCCTCGTTTGATGAGTTCTGCTATTTTGCTCTGAACTTCCTGAGAATAAATGACTTTGCCATCAACGATTTCGTACGTATTAATAATTCGACTTAGCGCTTCCCCCTCAAAGCCTAACTTTGCAAACTTAATTGCATTTTCATATTTTTCATTTCTAGTAACACTTTCAAGAACCCGATTTGGATCGTATTTGTTTGCTCCGTCTTTAAAATTTTTGTCAAAAAGAGATGAAATAAAACTTTTATTTTTGATTCCAATTTGATTGAATTCTTTTACAGCTTGAAGAAATTCCGGAACTAAAACCCAGCCGCTTTCCGGAGTTGCACTATCAAAGCACAAATGCGCATCACTGATTGCGTTATCTAACGGCTCATCTTTTGCAAGCTCTAAAATTGTATCCATAATCTGTTTATTGAACTCAGAATTATCATTTCTATTATCTCTAAAATTTCCTCTATGATTTTTTATTGAAAAAGAGTTAAATATGATTTTATTGATTTGCTCCGGAGTATATTTTTTTGTGCGGAAAAGTTCAACCATAGCATCATAGGCTTCCTGATTAAAGAAAGTTCCTTTTTGGTACTCATCAATATAGAGAGTATTGCTTAAAGTTTCTCTCATATATTGATCTTTTACACCAAATTCGGCAAATATATCTGCAAGATTTTCTTTTTGCTTAATTAAATCTATTGCAGCACGCATTTCATTAGCATCTCTAAAATCATCACGAATATTATGCGTTTCAATAAAATCTCGATTTTCTAAATATGCTTGAACGTATTCCCTTGTTTTTTGCAAATCAAAGTCATTGTTGTCATATTTAAGCATACATTTTAGTTTACGAACAGCTTCTTTTGGTTTAAAACCTGCATCAATCAATAACTGACGCATTTCAATACAAGCTTCATAGTCACTCCTGTGTACACCGTACGAACTATTAAAATTACGTTTTACTCTATCAAAGAAAGTTTCATATCCAAATAATTTATTACTCGTTTTCAATAATTCCGACGGATAGACCAATTCATCGTCGATTCTTCCATTTTCGTATTTAGAAAGTTCTTTATCAACATAAGAAAAACTTTCATCAATATATTCACGGAATTCTGTCTCAGAATGTGTACGAGTTACCAACTTTTCAGAGCCTTGATACTCTATATCATCACGTGTTTTTGTTTTATTATTCCACTCGTTTTGGACAAACTTTTGTTCAGGGTTAACAGATTTCAAGTCCGCGTACGTAAGCAGTTTTGCCAAGGTTAGATCCTGACGATTAACAAATTTTCCGGCTGTATACCGAACTTGCATGTCAAAATTATTTTTATAATCTGTTTTCGGAGTGTAAGACCAACCATATTCTTCACATTCTTGTTTACTTTGAGCGTTTAGTTCTTCTTCATTTTTGAAGGACTTGTACGCATCATTATATTGTTTATAAAATTCATGATTTTCAATTAATTTAACTACTCTTTGTTTTATATCAGACGAAAGATTAAACCTGTCAAGCAAACCTATTGCAAAAGAATAACTTCTACCGGCATGGTCTTCATCCGCAGTTTTTTCGTCTATATAACGTTTACCGATATCATGCAAAAGAATTGCTGTGTTGAGAACCATTTTGTCCTCTGACGACAGATTTTTGTATTCAGAATGTTTAATTGCATTTTGCAAAACTTTTAGGGTATGAACATCCAAAGTATAAACATGAGTTCCGTGCTGTTTTTTACCAACTGTAAACAAAAATTCCGGTGCTATTTTAATAAAATCATCTAGGAAAACTTTCACCTCAGGATTATCAATTACAAACTCATTTTCTTGAGTAAAGCGCTCTATTTCCGCTTTAACAGCACGGTCAAGCGGAGTTTTTAATTCATTGTTTTGAGGAATTTTTGGAATGTCTTCTAGTTCAAAGCCTTCAACTGTATAAATTAGTTGTATATTAAACTTTTTAAGAATTGCATTTTGATCCTCTATCTTCATTTCATTAACAAGATTTTTTAAATTTTGAGTGAATTCTTGACGGGAATATTTCAAAGGTAATCCGGTTGTTTCATAACGTGATAAATCAAAATTGGCGCTATTTACGCGTATGTCAAGGTTATCTGTAATAATTTGTATTGGATCAGTTTTTTCATGCGGACTCAAATATCTTGCAAAAGGTGCAACTTCCGTAAGCTCATCCGAATAAACTTTACCTTCCAATTCTAATTTTGAGTCAGATTTATCTGTTTGTTTTTCAGGTTTATCGTTTATCTTGAATGATTCAATTGATTTGTAATTTCCTGCAATTTTTTCCAACATTGCGGTAGCTAGTTGGTTTTTATCTCCAAATCTTACTTTTGGCAAGCCTTCGCCAACTTCAACTTCGTAAACTGTTTTATTTGGAGATTTTATTTCTTTTATTTGCCAGTTTTTTACACCAGACTGTTCAATCACTGCATCCATTTTAGCTTTGTTCATTCCGGCATGAACTTTTCCACCGAGCATATACTCTATAAAATGATTCATAATTTTTAATTTACCGAGCATTTCTGTTTGTTCTTTACCTGCTGTGACTGGGTCCATACCCTCTGTTGCAACTTCCAAGGCCGAAAATGCAGCAACATCAGTAAGGAAAGCTCCGCCTGTTGTTAAGACTCTGTTTCCGCCTTTCATAAGGTTTTGAACCAATTTATCACCGGCTATGCTTGTTGTCTGAATTGCTCCGTTTGCAGTTTTTACACCGCCTTCAAAGATTTTTGCTGTAGCTCCGATTTTACCAAGTTGTTTTGAAACAGCTTGCGCCAATGGTGCTCCAACATAAGCACCGAAATAAATATATTTTGCAGAACCTTTTGTACTTTCCAAAAGTTCTTCACCGTCAACACCACGTTCACTTGTTACTTGGTTTAACAAAGTCAAACCTACATCTGTAGCTAAGGTGCCACTTGTCATTGCGAACTTAATACCTTGTTGTACTGCTGTTGCACCGTATCTTGAAACAAGTGTTCTAATCATATTAGCTGCTGCACCTGTAACTTCCGCTCCGCCTGCCGCAGCAGAAATTTCTGCCATAATAGGACTTTTTGTAATCAAAATCGATACAATTGTAATCGCCGCAAGTTTTACCATTCCACCTGTAGCTTTTGCTTCCATAACTTTTTCAGTTAACTCATCAGGTACAAAATCTGTTCCATAAATTTCTTTGTATTGACTCTGGTAATCATTTTTTATTTCATCAAAACTTTTACATTCGGTTACAGAATCAAACATCTTTTGCGTGTCATCGGCAATTCCTTTAATTGCAGTTATTGTTGCTTGTGCATTTCCAATTGTCCCGTTAAGCAACAGTTTTACAGCTTCTTTGTCACCATCAAAATATTGCAAAAGTAAATTATTTGCATTCAAAATATGTGAAGCAGGGTTCATCCCTTCACTTTGTGCAGGAGCATGAGTTAATGCATCCTGTTCAGACTGATACATACTTATTTCTCTCATTGCTTTGTTAAGAATATCAAGTCTTTGGTGAAGAATTTGTGCGTTTTGATATTGTTCAGTTGTTTGTTGGAATTTAGCACCGTTATCAGTATCAATTTTACCTGTTTCACCCCTGAAATAATTTTCAGGATGTTTTTGCGCAAATTCTTGTGTTTCCTTTATTTGCAAGGAGTTATCATAATTCGGCTTGAAAATTTTAACCAACTCGTAAAAATTTTCGTATTCTTCATCTGTTCCGTTCCAAACATTCTTAATAGAGTTCCAAACCTCTCCGGCACCGGCATTTATTGCGGCTCCGATATCATCTAAAATCCCCATTGTATCAAGTGCATCGTATACTGCATTGTGAGTTTCTATGTAATGACGAAGGACAAAATCTCTAACTGCTACATCTGATTTCCCACGTTCCGATAACTCAAAATCGTGGCGCTCAAAATTATTTGTCGAAGAACATTTATTGATATTAAAATGCTTTAAATACCTGTGTTTGAAATCATTGTAATTAGGCATAATTGTGACGATTTTACCTTCATTTGCCTTATTCTTTTTAGCATTTTGCGTAATTTGTGTAACGTATTCCTCGTATGATTTTTGAACTCTTTCTTCTATTTCTTCTTCAGAATAGTGTTTATCAAGATTGTCGCCAATTGTATAGTAATTAGTTGTTGTAGAAGTTTCCTTGTCTAACTTTTTGAATTTATAATCTCCGTCAGGATAGTAAGAAATCGTTTCTACCGTGCCATCTTTATACGTTGTTTTGACCTCTTTTCCGCCGTCAGAAGTCGGAGTCGTTTCAGAAGATATAATATCCTGAGCTGCAGTTGAAACAGACTTTACAAAACCCATAAAATCTGCATCTTTAATCCCAACTTGATTTGCAAAAAGACTTGCAACTTGTTTATTTTCTGCCACATCCAAAGTTTTATCCCTACCTGAAAATTTGGTTAAACCCGTAAAAAGACCTTCCAGCTCTTCTGTTTCAAGAGTTCCGTCCCCATTTGTATCATACGCATCAAAAAGATTGTGGAATTTCTTGTCCACTTGTTCTTTACGCACACCATGTTTGGCATTATTTAACTGTTCCTTTTTATCGTTATTGTTTATCCAAAAGTCGTTAAAATCCATTTTCTTTACCTTCTAAACCGTATCTTGAGACACAATTTTTAGTGTGTTATTTCTGTTATCGGATTTTTTGAAAAAAAACTTTAAGGATTTAAAAAAATCTTTACAATTCAAATTGAATTGTTACTCTTTATACCAGAAATTCATTTTGTTACAAAACACAAAATTATCATATTAAACAGAGAAACTTTTCCACTCTTTTCAAAACAATTTTTCAATGCTATAATAAAATCGGAGTTGGAGTTTAGCCTAAAAGTATGATGAGCCAAACTAAAAAATTATCAATAGCATTCTACTGGCATATGCACCAGCCTGTGTATCAACTTACACCGGAAGGGGATTTCCTCATGCCGTGGGTAAGACTTCATGCAGTTAAAGATTATCTTGATATGGTTACTTTGCTTGAAAAATTTAAGAATATCAAGCTGAATTTTAATCTTGTACCCGTTCTTCTAGATGCCTTAATTGCTTATGGCGAAAAAGATTTTCATGATCTGCATTCAAGAATAAGTATTAAAGATGTTGTAGATTTAGATAATAACGATAAAGAATTCATTTTGAATAATTTTTTTGACGCAAATTATCAAACAATGATTTTTCCGAATGAAGAATACAATAAACTTTATCAAAAAAGAATTTCCAACCCGGAATGTACACTTGATATTTTCACTGAACAAGAGTATTCCGATTTGATGGCATATTTTAATCTTGTCTGGTTTTCTCCTTCTCACAAAAATAAATATCCGGAACTAAAAAAACTTATAAAAAAAGGAAAAAATTACAATACGGAAGATCGTCGAAAAATCATTGAAATTCAGCGGGATTTAATACGAAAAATAATTCCTACATACAAAAAATTTGTACAAAAAAATCAAATTGAAATCACAACGAGTCCGTATTATCACCCAATTTTACCAATTTTGCTTGATATAAACGGCATTAAAAAATCATTTACTCAGGATTTGCCGGTTGAACTTAAAATGGAACTTGATGCAAAAATTCAAACAGAATTGGCTTTGAGTAGAGTTGAAGAACTTTTTGGCAAACGCCCAAAAGGAATCTGGCCTTCCGAACATTGTGTCAGTTCCAAAATGCTTGATATGCTTCATAACTTAGGGGTTGAATGGTCAATCTCCGATGAGGGAATTTTATCAAGTAGTATAGATTTTGAATTCGTTAGAGATTTTAAGGGATATTTAGAAGATCCTTATTATCTTTTAAAAACTTACGAATACAAAAACGGATTAAAAATGATTTTTAGAGATGCAGTAATTCCGAATTTAATCAGTTTTGAATATCCAAATCACGATGTTCAGATTGCTGCAAATGATCTGTATGACAGAATAAAAGTTGCACAGGGAAAACTCTTAACGTCTCCTGATCAGGAACATTTAATTACAATCGCGATGGACGGAGAAAATTGTTGGGAAAATTATCCTCAAGATGGGTTTGTTTTTCTCAAAACACTTTATAAATTGATTGAAGAAGATAAGACACTTGAAACTGTTTTAATCAGTGATTATTTGGAACGCGAAAAAAATCATAAACCATTAAAAAAAATTCATGCAGGTTCGTGGATTAATCGTAATTTTAAACTTTGGATTGATGAACCGCTTAAAAATCTTGCTTGGACTTACTTAAAACAAGTTCGTGATGATTTTTCAAAGTTTGTAAAAGAAAATCCTCTGAATTCTAATATTGAAAATGCACGTAGAGAACTTTTTATTTGTGAAGGAAGCGACTGGTTCTGGTGGTATGGAGAACCGAATGATTCCGGACGGGATAACATTTTTGACTATCTTTTTAGAGAACATTTGAAAAATATTTATTTTTATCTCGGAATTGAGCCGCCTTCATATCTTGATACTCCGTTAATTTCGGCAATAACAAAACCTTCAAGATACCCGAAAGGAGAAATTACTCCGCATATGACAGGTTCTGACGTAAAAGACGATACTTGGCTAAATGCAGGTTGTATTGATATTCCGGACGGTCCGCTTTTGAGTGAGTCAAAATTCTTTGATAGAATTTGTTTTGGTTACGATAAAGAAAATTTATATCTCAGATTTTATGTAAATGATTACATTCAGAAAAATCCTGATTTGATAGAAAAAGTTTTTCAAATTTATGTCTATACAAGGAACACTGACAAAAAACAATCGCTTTCACCAATTCGTTTGATTAATAAAACAGAAAGTATTCTTCCTATCTCAAAAGAAAAATTTCACAACGAAATTCAAATTGCTGTTCAAGGCGGAAAGATACAACTTATACGGCTCATCAAGTCAATACCTAATAATCTCTGGGTACTTCAATCAACAAAAGACATTAAATCTGTATACGCAAATGTTATTGATTTAAGCGTTCCATTTGACCTTCTGGATATTTCAAACGGAGAAATGATGGAGTTTTGTTTTGTTAATGCAAATTACGGAATAAAAGACTTCTTTATTCCGAACGACATGCTTTTAACAATGAGACGTGATTAATTTGTTACGAATTGTAAAAACAAATTACAAACGTAGTAAAGTTTTTAAATTTTTGACCGTTAAACTGAAAAAGATTTAAGGAAGAATTATGACAGATTTTTATTCAGACTACACAAATAACAAAGGGACTCCGCAACTCGACAGTGATTACTGGAAAAATCAGAACAAAGAAGAAAAAGTTGCCGAAAACTTTAGTTTGTTTGACAATATGATTAAGACGAACTTTGACATTGAAAACCTTAAAAATCTGTCCGTTTTCAGTCACAAAAAATAGTTCCGGAGTTTATTTAATTAAATTTTATTTATTACTTTCCGGTAGAACCAAACCCCCCAACGCCACGGGTGGTATCTGTTAATTCTACAGCAACTTCAATGCTAGCCTGTTCAACGCGCGCGATAACCATTTGTGCAATTCTTTCATCCGGCATAATAGTGTAGGTTTCTGTTGAAAGGTTCACAATAGGAACACAGACTTCACCTCGATAGTCTTCATCAACCGTTCCTACACAGTTTATTAGCGTAATTCCATGTTTGATAGAGAGTCCGGAACGTGGTCTTATTTGAGCTTCAAACCCGTGTTCCAATTCAATTTTTATTCCTGTCGGAATTAAAATTCTTTCAAGCGGCTCTAATTTTATCGGTTCAGTAATTGCCGCACATAAATCCATTCCGGCAGCGCCTTCTGTTTTGTATTCCGGTAAAAATTTATTATGCGCAAGTTTTTTTATTTTCAAGATTGTCATATATTCCTCTTTTATGTATTTTCTATTTTTGAATATCTATTAGAACTCTGTCAAGGCAGGCTTTTGGAGAATAATGCCATTCGCGATAAGTTATACGTTTAACTTTAAAACCACCGCGTTCCAGAATTGCCTGTTTTTTCATATTCGGCATATTTGATTGCGGATTATCTTCTAACCCGTCGACTTCAATGACAAATTTATCTTCTACCAGTAAATCTGCGCTTAAACCTGCAATATTTGCTCCTGCCTGAACTTTATATCCAAGTTCTCTTATTTTTGAAGCGATTTCTCTTTCAAGTTCATTTTTATAACTATTTTCCTCTATTTCTCCGGAAAGCATTGCCTGACGTGTATTCTGATAATGTTTTATAAAATTGATATAATTTCTGAAAGTACCTTCAGGAAGGTCTGTCGGGTCTTTTGATATAAAGTTTATTGATTTGTACCTTGCACGAGTGACCGCAACATTAAACAAATTTGGTTTTTGAAGGAATATAAGACTCTGCGGGAAACTGTTATTTGCAATTGCCCAACTGATAAGGATTACATCTCTTTCATCACCCTGAAACGTATGCGCAGTCCCAATTTCTATCTGATGCTTTCTTATCATATGATCGGAAAGTACCTTTGAAAGAGAAACTTTTAACTGTTCCACTTGTGCCCTGAATGGAGAAATAATGCCGATAGAAACGGGATTGTCAGGGTTTTTGCGTTCGTCTTCAATAACAATATCATAAACGCGCTTCACAACCGCTTCTACTTCAGGAATATTCCGAGTAGCATCGGCGTCAACTTTTCCGTCCCTGACTTCTTCAAGCTCCAGAACAAAATCGTCCGATTTATCTTTTTTCATAACTCGAATTCTGTCGTTGTAATATTCATGGTTTGAAAAATTAATAATCGGTGGCAAACTTCTAAAATGTTCATCCAACATAACCGAATTGATTGAATAATAATCCGCAAGGTCAAACATGGAATTAGTTCTGAAACGCCAAATTAACTGGTATTTGTCCGGAATTCCATACTGACTGAGGAACGATTGTTCTTTTGCCTTTTCAAGGAATGAAAGATGCGGAAGCTGCTTGTCATCGCCGACTATTACGGCTCTTTTTGCGCGGAATAAAATCGGGAAACAGCTTGCAATATCGCACTGTGAAGCCTCATCAATTATCGCAACGTCAAACATCCCCGGCTTCAGCGGCAGGGAGTCCGAAACCGCATAAGTAGTTACGCACCAGCAGGGAAAAGCTTCCAAAAGCGGTTTAAAGTCTTCTTCTTCCATAATATTTGTCTGTTGACGTTTTTTATTTGAAATCAGTGATTTTGCATGGACTTTTAGTCTTCTACGCTTGTTTTCATCTTGAAGTAAACCCCTCAATGCTTCACGGCGTTTGTTTTTAAGAATATTCACCGCTAATTTTGGTTGTTTCTTTTTCATCTGACGAATTTGTTCTGACAAAATATGAAGATTGCCAAGATTTTGAATTTGCTCTTCAATTGAATTCATTTCACAAATTTTTGCAGCGAATTGAAGTTCTTCGGCAAGTTTTGAAAGATTTTGCGCATTAACATCAAATTCCTTTATTTCGAGAATTTTCTTTAACTGTGAAAGCGTTGTAAAGTTTGTAAACTTACTGAAAATTCCTGATTTTTGAAGATTTTCGCGAAGAGTTTTGATTGTATTTTTAATTGCTTCTACGTCTTGCTTTTTAAGATTTTTCTTAATATAAACTTGGGCAGGCTGAAGTAAACTTTCCTCTTCAACTTCAATTGATTTATCATGCCAGTTTTTCTCAAGCTTAATTATTTTTTCGCATTTACCCTCTGTATCGCGGAGGATATCAAGATGATTTTTCATATCATCAGCGTTCGCGAACAAAATATCTTCAACATCTTCATCAAGCGATGAATGTTCTGCAATAAGAGCATTAAGTTCATTACTCAGTGAACGCTGATAATTTAATCGTCCTGCACGGAGTGCCATATGAGAGGCGCCGAGTTCGTTAAGCCTTTCTGCAACGACATCAACAGCTTTGTCCATACGGGAGGCGACAAGAACTGTTTTCCCATTCGCAACAAGGTGTGAAACAAGGTTTACGATTGTCTGAGATTTTCCTGTTCCGGGAGGTCCCTGAACTGCAACAAATTTACTATTGTCAATATTTTTGATCACCTGTTGCTGAGTATCTGAAAGCGATAAAGGGGTTATTGGATAAAAATCTTTTATGCTGTTTATATCTTTTATCGGAATTGATTTTTCTTTGCTCTGAGCAAATTCTTCATTGATAAGTCCAAGTGCAGTTTCTCTGTAAATTCCGCTCGGTTGTTCTGCAATTCGTGTAAGTTCGTGCAAAACACCTGCTGTCATTGAAGGACGTTTTGTCAAAATAATCGCACTTTGATATGTAACTGAAATTTTTTCTAACTTTACACGTTGTTTCTGTTGTTCTTCTTCAATAATTTCTTCAACATTTTCTCCGTCAATTTTTTCTTTATAAAATTCTTTTTCAACTGTTTTCGAAATATTATCTTCTGTTTCATAGTCAGATTTGTTGTATGAAATTTCGACTTCAGGAACAAGAGATTTTAGAGTTGTGAGAAAAATGTTCAGTTTTTCTTCCGTAATCGGGAGGTCAGGAACAACATCGAGCAAACCTTCAAGCATAATGTCTGCTTCGTCCTCATCATCGGTTTTTCTCATTAATGCAGCAAGTGCTCCGGTATTGAGAGAAAGGGTTTCATCAAGCGGAAGACAGTTTATATTAACACCGTTTCGTTCCAACTTGCACGGCATATATAGAAGAGGTGTCAAAAATTCATTCTGACGTTTTGACTTGTTACTTTTTCCAACTAGAAATAAGTATCCGTAAATAAGGTATTTGTCTTTTGAACCAAGTTCGCTCTGAAGCATAAGTTCAGTGAGTTTACTGTCTTTGCCATCAAGAGAAATGTATTCTTTATTCTGCGTAAAAAGTTCTTCATCTCCTGAAAGAAAAATCCATTTGTTATCTTTGTCACCTTTTAAGTTTCTGAAAGTTGAACTTTTTACTTCTTCTCTCACGCAATCGTGCAAATACTGACTGATTTTCTTTATAAAACTATTATTAAATGCTGAATTTATTGCTTTTGTCGCTTCCTGTAACATATTCATATACCTCTTGTCTTAACCTTCATTTTACGCTAAAATCGGCAATATGAACATCATCAATTTAAAGGATACTTCTAAGCTTTATTTTGTCGGAGGTGTTGTCAGAGACGAGCTTCTTGGCAAAACTTCACTTGATGTGGATATTGTTTATGAGGGGAATGCAATCAAGGATTGCTCCAAGTTCGGAGAAATTGTTCGTACAAATCCTGATTTCGGCACAGTTAGAGTAAAAATCGACGGACAAGAAATTGATTTTGCATCTACGCGTATAGAAATTTATCCTAAAAAAGGTCACCTTCCTCTGGTTGATAAAATAGGTTGTTCTTTACGGGAAGATGTTATGCGTCGTGATTTTACGATTAATTCACTTTATAAATCTATTTCAACCGGAGAAATAATTGACTTTACCGGAGGATTGGACGATTTAAAACAAAAGAAACTTAGAGTTTTGCATGATGAAAGTTTTGTTGATGATCCGACAAGAATTTTACGTGCGCTTAAATTTTCTCACCGTTTTGGATTTAAACTAGAGGAAAAGACTCACGAACTTCAGTGTGAATATCTTAAAAATATCAATTATGATATGTGCTATAAACGTATAAAGAAAGAGCTTATTGAAACACTTGGTTTAAATAGCGATGAGCTTTTTAGCAAATTTATTAACTGTAAAATTTATAAGCTTGTAACACCAAATTCGGTTCAAATTCCGTCAACTTCGATTGAAAATTTAATTTCACTTTATGCCCCGAAAACGGAAAATATTTGGCTCATTTATGCAGGAATTCTTAAAGATTTATCAAGAATTGAATTAACCAGAAAAGAACAAAAAATTCTTGATGATTTTAGTGCATTAGAAAGCTTAAGTTTTCACAATGATTTTGAAATTTATAAGAATTTTGAAGGCAAAGACGTTGAAAGTATTATTTTGTATGCAGTTTTAAAAGATAAAAAAGTTGCATGTCATTATCTTGACAATTTACGAAAAATTAAAATAAAAACCAACGGCAAAATTTTAGAAACTGAAGGAATTAAACCTTCTCCGAAATATAAAGAAATCTTCGATTTCTTGATAACCCAAAAACTTAAAAATCCTTCACTTACACTTGAAGATGAAATTAAACTTGCAAAAAATTTTATTCAATAATACTCTTTAATTCTTAAGCACAATACAAGCTGTAAAACTGAAACTAAGAGACTTAACGGAAGTCCAAGGCTCTCACGCAACTCAATAGCTGCAAAACACCCAAACACTTCCGTTAACAAAGTCTTATATATTGTGCATATTGTCGACAATTTCTTTTCGCTGAACCCAAACTTCCATACCAAGCTCTTTACCTGACTTCACAAGTGCTTCCTTAATTTCCTTGAATGAAAATTTTGATTTTTCAATATTCCCAAGTAAAAACATTACAAAATGCCCTTGCATTAAAGTTTGCTTGATATCTTCAATGTTAACATCATATTCAGCAAGAACAGCCGTAACTCTAGCAACTATACCAACCTTATCCACCCCTGAAACTGTTACTATAATTTGCTGATCAGACATTATGCAATATCCTCCTCAACAGTTACTTTTTCAATTGTTTCAGCATTTGCCGGAACCATAGCCGGAGCTACAGATTTTACCCAATCTCTTGTAACAAATTTTCCGACATTGTACTTTTTGCAATACTGTTTCAAATCTTGTTTAATTTCCGGACAAAGGATATATAATGCGATAATATTAGGAACACACATTGCTATCATCATCGCATCGGTAATATCAATAATTGACTGAACATTCATCGCCGAACCAATAATGATGAATAAACAATAAATTAAATTAAAGGTCATAACTCGTTTTTTACCTTCACCAAGCAAGAATGTCCATGCTTTTTGACCGTAATATGCCCAAGAAATCAATGTTGACATCGCGAATAACACTGCAACTATTGATAAGATTATCGGGAAAAATGAAATTACTGACTGGAAAGCATTTGAGGCAAGTTCAATACCTGAGATTTTACCAATTTCAGTAGTTTCTAATACTCCTGAAAATACAATTGCGAAAGAAGTAAACAAGCAAAGCACACCTGTTAAGAAAGTTTCCAACAAAGCAATAAACCCTTGTGAAATATGTTCTTTGGTTTGGGCTGCCGCATATACAATTGCCGCAGCACCTGTACCTGCTTCGTTAGACTGAACCGAACGTCTTAATCCAAGAATAATTACCCCGAACACACCACCTGCAACTGCGGTCGGATGAAATGCTTCTTTTATAATCAGTGCCAATGCACTTGGGATATTAGTAAAGTTTGCAAATATAACAATTAAACCTGAGATAATATATAATCCACACATTGTCGGAGTCAAAATAGTTGTAACTTTTGCAATACCTTTAATACCGCCCATTACAACCAACCCGATAAGTATAGCAGCTATCGTACCCAAAACCCAAGCAAATCCATGAAAAATACTGTTTTCACCACCAGTAATGAAAATAATCTGGTGCGCAGTTTGATTAATCTGAATCATGTTACCGCCTGTAATACCACCACCGATACAAAGAATTGCAAAAATTACAGATAACGGCTGCCCTAACCATCTCAATTTTTTTCTGGTCAAACCGTGGGCAATATAATGCATAGGTCCACCGGACACTGTTCCATCCAAATTAAATCTTCTGTACTTAACGGCAAGTGACGCTTCAATAAACTTAATTGACATCCCCAAAAGAGCACCTGCAAAAATCCAAAATGCAGCTCCTGGTCCGCCTATAGAAATGGAAATCGCAACCCCTGCAATACTTCCGATACCTATTGTTCCGGATAATGCAGTCGCAAGAGCCTGAAATGATGAAACTTCTCCGTTTCCATCCGAATGTTTTTCCGCCGGTTTTGCAACAACATCAACAGCATGCTTTAACCCCCATATTGAAATTCCTCTGAAAAATATCGTAAAAAATATTCCTGCCGCCAAAATCCAAAAAATGATTAAAGGGATTTCGGAAACACCGATTTTAACAGGAAAGAAAATCCATGACGCAACTGCATCTGAAATAGGAGCTATATGCTTGTCCATAAATTCGTCTACATTCATCGCGCATGCCTGTTGTACATTGAATAAAATTGTCATAAGTACAAGTAAAAATTTGTTCATTAAATCTAATTCCTTTCGGTTTTTCAGTGTAAGGATTAAGGGTAAACATACCGTAAATAATCACCAACTTATTTTATACTAACAAAAACATGCAAAACTGTTGTCAAATCGTTACAAAATCTTAAAAATTTGTTGCAAAATTTAAAAATTAAAATATGCCAAAAATTTGATCCCGCAATAGTTTCCGCTAAATACAAATATGTTAAAACAAGTGTAATTTTTCATATAAATTTAACTCTTTAAGCGCGAAATTTTACTTATTCACATTTGTGTTAAAATAAAACCATGTTCACAGGAATTATAGAAGAAACAGGATTCATAAAAAGTTTTGACGGCAAAAGACTCGTTGTAGAATGTTCTAAAGTACTTGAAAATACTCAAATCGGGGACAGCATTGCAATAGACGGTTGCTGTCAGACTGTTGTTGAAATAAATTCACAAACTTTTTCAGCCGACGTAAGTTCGGAAACCATTAATATCACAAAGGGATTCAAATCAGGAATGATAGTAAATCTTGAGCGCGCATTAACACCTTCAACACGAATGGGTGGTCACATAGTTCAAGGGCATATCGACGGTATAGGACGATATTTGGGCAATATGAAATTTGAAGTTCCAAAAGAACTTGAAAATTATATTATCTACAAAGGTTCAATTACTGTGAACGGTGTTAGCCTTACTGTGAGTGGAACGGATAAAAACTCTTTTTCTGTTGCAATTATTCCACATACCCTTAATAATACAAACCTCAAAAATCTAAAATATAATGACAAGGTAAATATTGAAACAGATATTCTCGGGCGCTATGTTGAAAAATTTTTGTCATTGAAAAATAATAATATCACAGAAAACTTTTTGAAAGAGAACGGATTTTTATAATGGAAAATTTCAAATTTAATACAATTGAAGAAGCACTGGAAGATTTCAAAGCAGGAAAAATGATTATCGTTGCTGATGATGAAGACCGCGAAAACGAAGGCGACTTAATATGTTCAGGACAAATGGTAACACCCGAGATTATAAAATTTATGGCAGAAAATGCAAAAGGTCTGATTTGTCTTGCAATATCACAAGAAATTGCAGAAAAGCTTGAACTTCCGCAAATGGTTGAACAAAATACCGAAGGTATGAAAACAGCATTCACCGTAAGTATAGATGCTGCCGAAAAATATGGAGTTACGACCGGAATTTCTGCTTTTGACAGGGCTAAAACAATTGAAGTCACGCTTGCAAATGATGCACGTCCATCCGATTTACGGCGTCCGGGGCACTTATTTCCGTGTGTTGCAAGAAAGGGCGGAGTTTTACAAAGGACAGGACATACAGAAGCTGTAGTGGATTTGGCAAAACTTTGCGGGCACACTCCTGCCGGTCCGATGTGCGAAATTATGGGTGCAGATGGACATATGGCAAAACGAGATGAACTCTTTGCTTTTGCCCAAAAACACGATATTAAATTTATCACGGTTGCAGAACTCATTGCATACAGGCTTAAATGTGAAAAAATCGTAACCAGAGAAGCGGAAGCACATCTTCCGACACAATTCGGTGAATTCGAAATTTACGGGTACGTAAACCACCTCACAGGGCAAGAGAGTGTTGCTCTGGTAAAAGATGACAAAAGTGATAAAATTCCGCTAATCAGAGTTCACAGCGAATGTCTGACGGGCGACATTTTTCACAGTTTAAAATGCGATTGCAATTATCAACTTCACAGCGCAATGAAACTTATTAACGAATACGGGAAAGGTGCTCTAATTTATATGAAAGGTCATGAGGGCAGAGGTATCGGAATTGTTAATAAGATAAAAGCATATAAACTTCAAGAATGTGGGCAAGACACAGTTGAAGCTAATCTTTCGCTTGGATTTAAGCCTGATTTGAGAGATTACGGAATGGGTGCTCAGATAATTCTCGATTTGGGATTTAACAATTTTAATCTAATCACAAACAACCCCAAAAAAATTGTTGCACTCAAGGGTTACGGACTAAAAATTAACGAAGTCGTAAAACTGACTCCGGAAATCAATTCATACAATGAAAAATATATGAATACAAAAAAAGAAAAAATGAATCATATGTTTTAATTTTTTTGAAGAGGAAAAATCATGACTAACATTGTTTACTCAACAAAAATTCTTGAAGAAGAAGATTATAAATCATTTACCAAAGTTTACGAAGACTTTAGAAACAGGGCGGTGCTTGAATATAAATTTGAGCTTGAACCGCTGGATTATGAAGGTTTTCTGGAAGCTGTCAAAAAAGAATTAATTGAATGCATTATTTTGAAAGAAGATAATCAGATATGCGCATTTCTGGTATATACAACTGCAATATCAGAAGCTATAGAACTTAACATAATTCATTCGTACAATATGGAAAATTTTACTACAAGAAGCAAATATTTGATGGAAGAATTTTTGCGACAGACAAAAGTTGAACGCTATGAAAAAATTGTTTGTTATCCCATGCTTGGAGCACAAAAGGTTTTGATAGGAGATATTGCGCGTTTCGGATTTAATTTTGTCGGAATTGCGGTTTTAAGATTTATGATGAGCGGAACTAATTCTCGTGAAATTCTTAAGCTTACAGAACTTCTTGATCTTAATCCATGTTACACACTTACAGAATGGTCTGATTCCTATTTCGAAAAAGCAATCGAAATTGTTCATGAAGCTTTTTTTACAAGTGCAGATGCACTTTTTGATCCACGATTTACATCAATTGAAGGTACACGCGATATTATTGAAAAAATAGTAAACAATGTGTATGCGGAATTTCTTCCCGAAGCAACAAGCGTACTCTTATGTAGTGGGGTACCCGTCGGATTTTGTTTCATGAATTTAACAGGCGGACATATTGCAAACATTCCACTTGTCGCAATAAAAAAAGAGCACCAAGGGAAAGGACTTTCTAAACATATGTTGAAAAAATCCGTCGAAAAACTTATTTATTGGGTTGATAGGAGTGAAAAACCAATTCTTGAAGTTAACACAACTACTGAAACAAACAATTTTCAAGCACTGAAAATGTACCGACACCTTGGCTTCAAAGAAGACTACAACTACCCGCAATCCTACCTGCCGGTAAAAAAATAATTCGAAATATTAAAAACTAAAACGGCATATTGAACATTTGTTGCATTTGGTTTTGCATCATAAACATTTGTTGGCTACTGTCGTAATTTTGCGGGAATTGCCCAAAACTCATAGGTGCCTGTTTCATTTTACCGTCGGAATTTTTCTTTATTTCGTGAGGAACCATTTTTTTTGCATTTTCTTCTTTTTTCCGCTGAAGAAATTTAGGGAGAGGCATTGCATAATCTTCATCATCTTCATCTTTAAAATTTGATTCATCTCGCCTATAATTTTGATACATAAAACTTTCCACACTAGAGCCGTAACCTTCCGGAGGAACATACGCGTCATCGTTGTCTGAAGTTGCGGCAAAACAGCAGGGAGACATTATTAAAACAGCCAAAATTAAACTAAAAATCTTTTTCAAAACTTATTCCTCCATAAATTTTTCTAACATTATAGCAGAAAAACAGACAAAAAAATTTAAATTTGATATAATCAAATAAAAATGGAGATTAACAAATGAAAGCGCTTATATACAACCCAAAAACCGAAAAAAGAATTGAATTCGTAGAAAAAGAAATTCCAAAAATTAAAGACCCGAAAGATGCAATTGTAAAAGTCACTTTATCAGCAATTTGCACCAGTGATTTGCACATAAAAAACGGTTTTGTTCCGCTCGCAAAAGACGGAATAGTTCTTGGACATGAATTCACTGGGGAAATAGTCGAAATCGGAAGCGAAGTTAAAAAACTAACAAAAGGGGACAGAGTATGCGCAAACTGTGAAACTTTTTGCGGAGAGTGTTATTTTTGCAAACGAGGATTTATAAACAACTGCGAACATGGAGGTTGGGAACTCGGATGTAAGATTGACGGCGGTCAAGCCGAATATGTTCGGGTACCTTACGCTGATAACGGACTTACAAAACTTCCTGCAAATGTAAGTTACGAAAACGCTCTTTTTGTCGGAGATATTCTCTCAAGCGGATATTTTGGTGCAGAAATGTGTAATATAAAATCTGGTGACATAATTGCCGTTATTGGTGCAGGACCGGTTGGGTTGTGCGCAATGATTTGTGCAAAAATTTTGAATGCGAAAAAAGTTATCGCAATCGACATTGATAACACAAGACTCAAAATTGCAAAAGAGAAAAAACTTGCGGATTATGTTTTCAACCCGCACGAAATGAACGTAAACAGAGAAATAAAAGCACTCACCCAAAACCGCGGAGTAGATGGAGTAATTGAGTGCGCAGGAACCCCCGAAACTTTTAAGATGAGTTGGGAAATCGCGCGTCCAAATGCCACTGTTGGAATTGTTGCGATGTATGAAAAAGATTTAATATTTCCACTTCCCGAAATGTACGGTAAAAATCTCACATTTAAAACGGGCGGAGTAGACGCAATTCATTGTGAAAAACTTGTTAATTTAATTTCTCAGGGGAAAATCTCCACTGATTTCCTAATCACACAACGCTACAAACTTTCAAATATTACACAAGCATATGAATTTTTTGAACAAAAACCTCAAGACTGTCTTAAAGTTGTTGTCGAATAAAATCATTCTAAAATAATCTTTCGCGTTTAATGCTTTGTAAGTACATCTGGCACCACTCATCATATAAATTAATTGGTTTTTTGGGGAGTAAGAACAAATCTCTGTCATTCTGAGTGTTTTAGCCCTAAAATCTAAAAAATATTGGAACGGAAAATTTTCGCTTCATCATTTTTAAACCCATCCCCAAATTTCCAAACAATCATTCTTGATTATGTATTGATTAATTCAAGATAAAGAGTTATAATAATAAATGAGGAGACAATTATGGACGGAAACAAAAATAAACACATATGCAAACACGATGGCGATTGCCGTCATGAAGGTTGCTGCCACGGACATAGTGGAAATTGTACAGAAGAAGGGCATTGCAATGAAAAGACAGAAGGCTGGGGTGGTAAACGTTCGGGGGCAGGCAGAAAGTGTGAAGGGAAAAAAATTCCGTTTAACAGACGTTTGAGTGAAGAAGCTATCCAAAAGATTAAAGCTTATGCCGAAGAAAATAATGTGAGTGAAACTGAAGCTTTGGAAATTGCCATAAAAAAACTTATTTTTGAGACAAAAAATAAAAGTAAATAACTTTTGGCATCTTTTTGTATTTTATTCATGTTACAATATGGCTAGGGATAGTTTTAGGAATGAATAAATGAAAACAGTTGCAATAATCACAGCCGGCGGAACCTCATCGAGATTTGGAAATTCAAACAAACTTCTTGAAAAAATTTATGATAAAGAAGTTATTCAATATACAATTGACGCTTTTGAAAAATCAAATATTGATGAAATAATAATTTCTTCACATGTTATTATTATGGATCATTTAAAAGAACTTTTTAAAGACTACAAAAAAGTTCGACTTACAATAGGCGGAAGCACTCGCCAAGAATCCGTGTATAACGGACTTCTTGAAGCAAATTGTGATTATGTAATTATTCACGATGGAGCTCGACCCATGGTTACGACCGATATGGTGAATAATTGTATCGAAATGGTTAAGGATATGGATGCTCTGACTGTTGCGACAAAAACAATTGATACAATAAAAGAAGTTGTGAATGGAAAGATTATAAAAACAATAGATCGAGCTAAGTTATATAACACGCAAACTCCGCAAGCTTTCAAATATAGTATTATAAAAGATGCTCATGAAAAACTTAAAGGTAAAAATTTTACCGATGATGCGGGAATGCTTGAAGTTTTGGGTAAAAAAGTTTGTATTCTCGATGGTAGTTACAAAAATATAAAAATTACAACTCAAACAGATATTGAATTCGCAAAAATTTTTTTAAAACAAAATTAAAGAAGAGATTTTTTTAATTAGTAATAAATACTTTTCTTAGTTCTTTGTATTTTCCTATATGCCGGCATTTAAATTCAGTAAATTTTTATACATTACGAGGGCTGAAAGCGTATGCTGAACATAGTCAATCCGAATTTCTTTGTCGTCATTAGATGCATTTAAAGTGTTCCACAAATGGGATTTTGGAATTCCGCCTTCCATGTCTCCAACTTTAACCTGATATTTTGAGACAAACGCAAGTCCAATATTTACAGCGTTTATTATACGCATTTTAAGAACATTTGCCTCAACACAATCATAAGCCGCAATCATTCCTTCAAGAATAGTTGAAACCCCACATAGTGATTTCGTCGTTTCAAACCCGCCGTATTTTATATTTTTTTCGTCGGTTATTTGTTTTGAAAGAATATAATTAATATTTTTATCTGCATACGTTGAAAGAATTATTTGTTCATCTTTTGTAAGTCCATTATTTTCTATTGAAAAAAGTTTTTGAAGTGCCAACATTCCCCAATGATTAAACTTAATATTTTCAATCGGAGTAAGACTTACAACTTTAGCAAGTCTTAAAAGCCCTTTTTTTGCAGCAGAAAGCCACTTTTCATCCCTGTCTGCCTCATATAAATTTAACAATCCGAGACACGCTTCACCAGGATAATACCTTGCAGAAAACTCTTCGGATTTACTCATTGTCCCGAATTCCCAACTGGAGGTAAAATCACCATTATCTGCTTGCATGAAAAGTAAAAAATTTCCCATTTTCCTCAGCAAAGAAATACTTACTTTTCCTTCTTCCAATAAATTCACAAGTGCAGAAAGAGCAAGTCCCGTACCGCCTGATGTAGAAAGAAAAACCGGAGCTTCTTCGTTTGGCTTCGATACAAGACCATACATATTAAAATCGATTTTTTTAATATAATTTTTTATCAAATACTCAGAGGCAAGAATTCTTTTTTTCTTTAATGCGTTTTTGCCCAGATATTTTTCGCACTGATACATTGAATATAAAGTTCCGGCATGTCGGAGTGAACTATATTGTTTTCCGGAATAAGTTTTGTCGAAATTTGTACTATTTCTATAAACAAAACGGCCGGAAGACATTATATTTTTTGAAACATAAAACAAGGCAAGTATAATTGAATTTTCAATTATGTCACCCTCTAACTTTAAATTTTTTTTATTGCCGAAAATATCTGAAATATTTGATAAAATTTTCTTCATTTATTTACCTGTATTTTATTTTAAAGCAAAAGTCATATCTGCTTCAACACAAATCTTTCCGTCAACTCTTCCGACACCATGAGCTTTGCAAACAGGACCCTTTGCTTTAACAAGTTCAACTTCCATTTCAAACTTGTCACCTGGGCGAACAATATTTTTAAATCTTACACCGTCAACTCCAGCATATAAAGTCAACTTTCCTGCATATTCAGGCATTGTCATCAGAATTGGCGCACAACACTGAGCCATTGCCTCTAACTGCAATACTCCGGGCATAATCGGATTGTTCGGAAAATGACCTTGAAAGAACTGCTCATTCATAGTCATATTTTTATAACCTTTTGCGTATTTTCCCGGAACACATTCGGTTATTCTGTCAACAAGTAAAAACGGATATCTGTGCGGAAGCATTTCCATCAACTGCATGATATCAAAAGTCAATACCTGCTGATTTTCCTTTAATTCTTCAATCATTTCTTGTCTCCTTATTTACATTCAATTAATTTTTCTTTAAGCATTTTTGCGGTCTTTACATGAACCGCATGACCTGCTTCTTTTACCAAAATCTGGCATTTTAAATCCAGAGGGTTCACTCCGGTAAGGTATAAATCACCTATCAAATCCAAAATCTTATGTTTGATTGGCTCATCTTCACTTCTAAGAGGTGAAGTGTATCCACCATCATCTAAAAACCCGAGAGTATTTTCTACATTCACCCCTTGGGCAAACCCAAGCATCTGATATTTTTTCAAATCTTTATAAAATCCAAAAGTTCTTGCTTCAATTATTTCATCTTGATTTTTAGGATTGAATGCAACCCATTTTCTTGTTAAATCCTTCTGGTCATAATTTACGGCATAAGAAATATAAAGTTCGTTCGAGGGAAGTATTACCAGACTTGTCTTTCCATTCAAATAATAAACAGGCTCACTGACTGTATAATATTGTTTTTTTTCAAAAAAATGTTTTTCAATACCGGCTTTTCTAAAAAGTTCCACCCATTTTTTTGAACTTCCATCGAGCGCAGGAACTTCCGTTTCATCCATACAAATATCAACACTGTCAATTCCGCAAAATGCAAGTGCCGCAGAAAGATGTTCAGTGAGCATTGCTTTTGTTTTTTTATTTCCAAGCACAACGCAATGGTCTGTAGCAAGGACATTGCTAACATCAGCTTCAAACGGCTCTTCACCACCAACAAAATATCTTATTTTGCCGGTCTTTGACGGGAAAAAATTAACTGTACAGGGCTTATTTTTCATAAGCCCGTGTCCTGATATTGAAATTTCTTTGTTTATTGTTGTCATTAGTGTCCTTATTTATTAACGCTTTCTTCAAATTCTTTAAGCATAGGTTCATATTTTCTAAATTTAGAGAATATTTCCTGAGCATCTTTAATAGTTTTCAATTGCTTAATAAAATCTTTTCTTGGCATAGCCGGAATTCCAACAACAATTGATTTTTCAGGGAAGGATTTTGATACACCTGCTTTTGCGGCAATAATTGTATCAGAACCAATTTCAATATGATCAGCAAGCCCTGCTTGACCTGCAATTGTGACTCTGTCACCAATTACACAACTTCCTGCAATACCAACTTGAGAGACAATAAAACAGCCTTTGCCGATTTTGCAGTTGTGTCCAATCATTACCAAATCGTCAATTTTTGTATTGTCACCAATTACGGTATTTTCAATTGTTCCTCTGTCAATCGCAGTATTTGCACCGATTTCAACATTATTTCCGATTTCAACTGCACCGATTGATGGGATTTTAAATATTACATGTTCCACATTTGTATCTTTAATTTCACCGTCTTTTCTTGCCTGTTCAATGTTATCGGGATTTTCCGTAACAAAACTGAAACCGTCTGCACCGAGAGAAACTCCATGGTGAAGAATTACATCATTTCCGATTTTGACTCTGTCTCCAATGTTTACACCGGCATGGAAGAAACAGTTTTTACCGATTTTAACTCCACCACCGATATACGAATTTGCAAGAATTTTAGTATTATCACCGATAACGGCATCATGAGACACAACAACATTAGGACCTATCTGAACATTTTCGCCTAATTTTGCAGTTTCATGGATTACTGCGGTCGGATGAATTCCCTTGTTAACTTCCGGAGCAGTGTAGAATAGGTTGAGAAGTTTCATCATTGCAAGACGCGGGCGCTCAACTTCAATCGTAGTAAATCCGTCAATTTGTACACCAAAAGGTACAAGTGCAGCCTTAGCTTTTGAGTTCGCAAGATTTGCAATCTCTTCTTCTCCAAGTGCCAGAGCAAGTGTATTTTCGTCAGCCAAAAGCGGAGGTGCAATTTGTGCAATTTTTACATCAGAAGTTTTTGTCAACATACCGCCAACAATTTGTGATATCTCATCAACCGTAAATGTTCTCATTTTTTTCTCCTTTTTTATCTTCATACCGAACTTATTTTGGCATTTTCAAAAAACACTAAAATAAGTTCAGAACAAATTTTTAATTACTTTTCATTTTATTTATCGTATTTGTAGTAGATTTTCCCTGAACGAATTCAATAAATTCTACTCTTATGCCATTTTTGCGCATAACATCAGCTTCGGGAAGAGTTTCGAGAGTATAATCTGCACCTTTTGTGTATACGTCCGGTTTAATTTCATCTAACAAGTCTCTTGGACTGTCTTCATCAAAAAACACAACATAATCAACACATCTCAAAGCACACAATATCTCTGCTCTGTCTGCTTCGTTATTTATAGGACGACCTTCCCCCTTTATAGAACGGACTGATTTGTCAGAATTCAAAAGAACAATCATATAATCTGCAAACGACTTTGTTTTTTCAAGGTATCTTACATGCCCTACATGAAGTATATCAAAACAACCGTTAGTCGCAACGACAGTTTTACCACTCTTATGAAGATTAGATACAAACTCTGCTATTTTTTCTCTTCTTATAATTTGTCCCATACCACTCCTTGTTCTATTTTTTTATTTTACCAGAAACAAGCAAGTTGTAGAGATTTATTAACAAAAAGTAATATTCCGTCGCACTCGATATACTAATTTAATTACTATTATTTTACATTAAGCAATCTGAAGAGTTTGCTCAAGCATTTCTATTGTAGTTCTTGGAAGTGTATTTGAAAATTTTTCAACAGTTTCTTCTTTAACTGATTCGTTATCTGTTTTTATTATATTTTTTTCTTTTTCCACTGGTTTTCTCCTTAGGGATAAATTTTGTTCACATATTTCATTTTTTGTTGTTAATTGTCGCAATCGTAACGGCATCCTTTGCCCTGTCAAAGCAAAAAGAATCTCTCAGCATCTGAACGAGACGTTTTTCTCTGAAGCAATCAAGGGACTCTTCTTTTGGGAGTCCGCTAATTCCCAAATTTGCATTTTTTGCTTCTTTTAAATTTTTTGCAACAGCAGACACTTTTTTGACAATATTGCCTTGCGGGGTAAATGTATTAAATTTAATCATTATTTTTCCTTTTTAGAACAAGTCCATTTCTATAACTTTTTGGCAAATTCTCACAGTATTCAATGCCGCACCGATTCTTAAGTTATCAGCGACGCACCATAGTGAAATTCCATTGTTGAATGCGAGATTTTTTCTTATTCTTCCAACAAAAACAGGATCAACTCCGGAAGCATTACGAGTCGTCGGGTATTCAAAGTTTTCGGGATTGTCGATAACTTCAATTCCGAAAGAGTTAGTCAGAATTTCACGAACTTCATCCGGTGAAATTTCACTTTCAAATTCGATATCAACAGCCTCCGAGTGTCCGTTGAAAACAGGAACTCTTGCAGCTGTGCAGGAAATCGGAGTATCTTCATCAAGATGAAGGATTTTTTTGGTTTCCTTAACGACTTTCATTTCTTCTTTTGTGTAACCGTTTTCGCAGAAAACATCAATCTGCGGAATTACGTTGAAGGAAATAGGTTTTTTGAAACATTTGTTTTCAAATTTTTCACCGTTAAGGTTTGCTTCCGTATCTGCACGAAGCTCGTTAATAGCTGCCAAACCTGCACCCGATACCGCTTGATAAGTTGAAACAATAAGTCTTTTTATTTTTGATCTTTCATGAAGCGGTTTTAAAACAAGCATTAACTGTGAAGTTGAACAATTTGGATTTGCAATAATCCCTTTATGCTTTCTCAAATCTTCATCATTGACATAAGCAATTACAAGCGGAACATCTTTTTCCATTCTGAAAGCCGAGGAATTATCAATTAAAACACCGCCTCTTTTTACGATTTCCGGAGCAAATTTTTGAGAAGTTGATCCGCCAGCCGAAGCAAGAACTATGTTTACCCCATCAAAACTCTCAGGCTTTGCTTCCTCAACAATATATTTTTTACCTTGGAATTCAAGTTCTGTTCCTGCTGATTTTGCACTTGACAAAAATTTTATTTCACTAAATTCAATTTTTAGTTCATCAACTATTTTAGTAATTTCTCTTCCAACAACACCTGTTGCTCCGAGAATAGCAATGTTTGGTTTTCTCATATATCCCTCATTCCTTTATTAGCAAATTAATTCTAACAGAAACAAAAAAATTTTAACAATATTTTTAAATATACATTTTTTGTTGTAAACTAAAACATAAAAGAGAGGAAAACATGAAATTACACAATTCTTTTACGGGAAATATCGAAGATTTTAAAACTATTGAAGAAAACAAAGTTAAGATGTATGTATGCGGACCAACTGTATATGATTTTGCGCACCTCGGACATGCCAGATGTTATATTACATGGGATGTTCTTTACAGATATTTAAAGTTCAAAGGCTATGATGTCACATATTGCAGAAACGTAACCGATGTCGATGATAAAATCTTAAAAAAAGCCGAAAAAGAAGGAAAAACTCCCGAAGAAGTTTCCGGATACTGGTACAGAGCTTTCTCTGACAGTATGAAAGCTTTAAATACGCTCAAACCCGACATTGAACCGTTTGCCACAAAAACACTTGGAGAAATGATTTCGATTGTAAAAGATTTGATAAATAAAGGTTTTGCCTATGAAGTTGACGGCGATGTATATTTCAGAGTAAAAAAATTCCCCGCATACGGATATCTTTCAAAACAGCCGATTGACCAGCTTGAAAGCGGCGCAAGAATAGAAGTAGGCGACAAAAAAGAAGATCCGCTCGATTTTGCACTCTGGAAAAAAGATGAAAAATTCGGCTACAAAAGCCCATGGGGTGTCGGACGTCCGGGCTGGCATATCGAATGTTCGGCAATGAGCAGAAAATATCTCGGCAAAACAATTGACATTCACGCAGGCGGCGCGGATTTAATTTTCCCGCACCACGAAAACGAAATTGCACAATCCGAATGTGCAAATGGCTGTAAATTTGTCAATTACTGGCTGCACAATGGATTTGTAACTATTAACAAAGAAAAAATGTCAAAATCTTTAGGAAACTTCTTGACGATTGACGATTTGTTGAAAAAATACGACGCAAACACAATTCGCTTTTTCATTCTTACAAACCATTACAGAATGCCCGTTGAATTTTCTGATGAAGCACTTGCATCAGCAGCTGCCGGTGTAAAAAGAATGCTTAATGCAAAACGCACACCAATCGACGAAAGCTTTGACATAAAATCAACCGACGCATACAAAGAATTCACAGAAGCAATGGATGATGATTTGAATACCTCGCGTGCACTTGCGGTTCTTTTTGAACTTGCAAACAAGGCAAATAAAGATGAAAAAGGCGCGTTTACAACATTGTTTAAACTTGCCGGCGCTCTTGGTTTCAGCTTTGAAAAAGCAAAATTATCAGACGATGAGTTAAAAAAAGTCGTAGAACGAATTTCCGAAAAACTCGGAGAAAAATTTAACGATATGGACGAAATTCTTGCATTCCGCAAAAAAGCCCGCGAAGACAAAAACTGGGATATCGCAGACAAAATCCGTATCGCATTCGACGCCGAAGGAATTGTTCTTAAAGATTCCAAAGAAGGTACAAGCTGGGAATTAAAATAAGAGTTTTATGAAAAATTTTACAAAAATCTTATTAATATCGTCAGTAATTTTATTATCCGTTTCAATACCGGCAGAGTCTTTTCCTCCAAATATTCCGTCAGCAACAATGCAAATTGCACGTGAAGCCGAAGCAAGAAACCCGAAAATAAAAATTTCATCAGAAAAGATTCGTGTAGGAATAAGTACTACAGGATTTTCAAGCTACGATTACAACGAAATAAAAATCTACGGAACCGATGACATTCAAATCTACAGAAACGATGCTTTCGTCGCCTCGCTTCCTGCAAACAATCCGGTTAGAGTAACTTACGCGGATGGGAAATTTGCGATTTATGACGGTGAATATGATATTCTGTCAGAAATTACAGATGATATTAAAATCACTTGTGATGACGGACTTTTAGGGGTTATAAACTTAAAACGCTCAGGAAAAACTGCACTTTATCGCGGAACTTTTCAATTGACCAAAAAAGATAACAACAAATTTAATCTTGTAAACTTAATTGAAGTGGAAGAATACCTTAGAGGGGTTGTTCCGAACGAAATGCCTGTACGTTTCGGACTTGAGGCTCTCAAAGCCCAGAGTGTTGCAGCAAGAAATTATGTACTTTCTCCTCGTGTAAAATCTTCTCCAAACTATGATGTTGTGGATTCTGTTGCAAGTCAGGTTTATTATGGAGCAAATACCGAAACCACTATTTCCGATGAAGCAGTTATACAAACAACCGGAATTGTCGCATTATACGGCTGGGATTTAATCCTTGCTCAATATTCTTCAACCGCCGGCGGATATAGCGAAAGCTACGCTTATGCATTCTCTGACCCGAAAACAAAAGCATTTCCGTCAGAAGGCAAGCCATATTTGATTGCAAAACCTGATATGCTGAGCCAAAAACCTCTAAACAAAGAAGATGATGCCGCAGAATTTTATAAATCCAACCCTGATTCTTATGATATTCGTTCTCCCTATTTTAGATGGACTAGAGAATGGGAGGTCGAAGAATTCCGCTCTGTACTTGAAGAGAACCTTGTTAAACAATCGACTACAGGATTTGTTGTTCCGGCATTCCCAAAAGGAAACTCCCTTGGCAAAATTATTGCAATTGACGTAAAAAAACGCGGAGAGTCTGGGAAAATTGTTGAACTTGACATTGTAACAGAAAACGGGACTTACAAAATTTTCAAAGAACTTGTCATCCGAAGACTTATCACAAAAGACGGAAAGGCCCTTCCAAGTGCAAATGTAGTCTTTGAGCCTCAATTTGACGACAACGGCGCAATGGTTTCGATAAAAGCTTACGGCGGCGGCTACGGACATGGTGTCGGCATGAGCCAGTTCGGTGCAGGCTTTATGGGAGAAGAATTAAAATTCAAATTTGATAGAATTCTTCAGCACTATTACACAGGAATTACGCTCGGAACAAAACCTGTGATAATTTCGGGTGTTGACGGGCAAAAAGAAGTTTCACAGCAGTTTTACTCAGATGGCAGGCATGGAGACTTGATTGTTGACAATAAATTTCAAGTGGAAAAACTTTCTGCTGATATAAATGGTAAAACCGTTGAATTTGAACTTTGCAAAGGTTTTTTACAATCGAATAGAGTTTGCAGAATAGATATTTCAAAACATTTGAAAAAAGGGGTAAACAGCATTATATTTAAATTTCCTGAAGAAGAAGGTAACAAAAAGGCTTTACGAATTTTTATAGAACTGGTAAAAAGTGAAGCCAATGATATATGGTAAAAGGTTTCAAAATGATAATATACTAGCATTTTTTCACACATATCCAGAGATAAATAAATTTTCCAAAATAAAGCTTGATTTTTTAATAATTATTTGATAATCTTGATTACAGGTCATGGGACTGTGGCACTCTGCCGACGAGAAAGATTGAATATCTTTCGAGGAGAGGGAAAGGTAGCGCAAAGCTACCGCAAGCCAGTCTCAAAAAAACTAAATATATGCCACGGGACTGTGGCACTCTGCCGACGAGAAAGATTGAATATCTTTCGAGGAGAGGGAAAGGTAGCGCAAAGCTACAGCAAGCCAGTCTCAAAAAAAAACTAAATATATGCCACGGGACTGTGGCGCAGCGGTAGCGCAGGGGACTCATAATCCCTTGGTCGTGGGTTCGAATCCCTCCGGTCCCATTTATTAAAACAAGAGTCGAAAAGGCTCTTTTTTAGTGTCTACCTATATTTGAGTATAATTTTTCTTCTGTATTTTTAAGTCCGTTTTGCTTGGAAATATTTTAAATGTCGGTTGGGCATACCTGTCCAACAACAGAAACTTTGAGAGGGATGGGAGTTTGTTAATTATCTGTTTTTTAATTTAACGAAAGCTGAAAGGTATTGCGCTGACATAAGAACTTTTTCCAAGTATTCATCACGGGATTACTTATTTGGTCGAATTGTTTAACTTGGTAGCTTGTTGGCTCATAAGAATCTTCTTAGATTTACTTCCTTGCTTGATTTTGAACGAGCGAGCAGAGGGTGAAAGCGTTT